>DASTBV010000038.1:0-61245 GCA_035711805.1 Vicinamibacterales bacterium | reverse complement strand
GTCGAGCCCCGCCACTTCCTGCTCCCGCAGATACACCGACAGCGCGTCGACATACTGCTCGCGGAAGCGCGAGATCACCATCGCGTCGAGAAACGACTTGATCCCCAGATTTTCCGTATACCAACTCGGCCGCGGCAGCGAGCCCGTGATCGTCGTCGGCAGAATCCTTCCAGCGGTCGCTTTGAGCATGGTCAGTTGTCAGTTGTCAGTTGTCAGTTGTCAGTTTTGGGTCTTGAGTTTTGGGTCTTGAGTTTTGAGTTTTGAGTCTTGCGTTCCGAGTCAGCGTAGTGAGGGGTTCTCTCGGACTGCGCCGTTCGCAGCCCATCATTCTACTTCACAGCCCAGCTTGAGTCCTCAACGCGTGTCCATGAGCTTGACGCTCACGCCAGCGAGCGCGACATTACTTGTCGGTCTCGTCATGACCCTGCCCGCGTGTGGATTCCAAACACGCACGAGACCGACGGCCCTTGCGGGGGGCGCCATCAAAAACCTGTCAGAGCACGGCTGGCCGAATCGCGGTTTCGACACGGAGGAGACTCAATGCGACGAGCCGTAAGGACTCTCTCATTTCTAGTGATGGTTCTGTGTCTGCCGACACTCGCGTGGGCGCAGGCCGCCATCGCGGGGGAAGTACGTGATACATCGGGGGCCGTGCTTCCCGGCGTCACTGTGGAAGCATCCAGCCCGGCATTGATCGAAAAGGTCCGCACTGCCATCACCGACGGCAATGGCCGTTATCGGATCGAAGACCTGCGGCCCGGAACGTATCTCGTCACCTTCACACTGTCCGGCTTCACCACCACGCGCCGCGAGGGGCTCAACGTCAGCGGCACGGGCGTCATCACCATCAACATCGACATGCCGGTCAGCGGTGTGCAGGAAGTCATCACCGTCACCGGCGAGACGCCGGTCGTCGACGTGTCGTCGACACGCCGCGAGATCACGCTCGACAACGAGACGATGCGCAACCTGCCCGCGGTGCGCAGCTACAGCTACCTGCTCACGACCGTACCCGGCCTGCAGTCGAACATCACCGATGTCAATACTGGCCCGGTCTTCGCGATCTTCCCGGTGCACGGCGGCCGCGGCGTCGAGTCGCGCCTCACCGTCGAAGGAATGAACATCAGCAACCCGCCGGGCGGCAATCAGCCGCCGAACTACACCGCCGACATCGGCAACGCTCAGGAAGTGACCGTGACAACGTCGGGCGGCCTGGGCGAGGCCGAAACGGCGGGCGTCCAGATGAACATCGTCCCGAAGCAGGGCGGCAACAACTTCTCGGGGCTGTTTGCGGCGTCCGGCTTCTCGAAGGACATGCAATCGGACAATTACACCGCGGAGCTGCAGGCGCTCGGCGCTGGCGCCCCGAACCCGACGTATCACGTCTACGACGTCAGCGGGTCGGTCGGCGGCCCGATCGTCAGGGACAAGCTCTGGTTCTACATGAGCGTGCGCCAGCAGGGCTCGCGCCGCAACATCCTGAACGTCTACTACAACAACAACGCCGGCAACCCGGCGACGTTCTATTACGACCCGGACTTCAACAGGCCCGCGTTCTACGATCGTCACTGGGAAAACTACACGCCCCGTATCACGTGGCAGGCGTCGCAGCGGAACAAGTTCAGCTTCTCGTGGGACGAGCAGCCGGTGTGCCGGACGTGCTCCGGCACGGCCAATTTCAGCGGCTCGCCTTCGCCGAACGTAGCGCCGGACGCCGATGGCCACGGCGAATTCAGTCCGCAGCGGGTGCAGACAGCCCGCTGGACCAACCCGGTGACGAGCCGGCTGCTGCTTGAAGCGGGTCTTGGCAACACGTACTACCAGTGGGGTGTGCGCGAGCTCGATCCGAACCCGGGCCGTGACCTGGTCCGTGTCACCGACACCGCGACGATCATCAACCCGACCGGCGCGATCGGCACGATGACCTACCGGTCACAGAACTGGTTGGTGGCCAAGACCGACGGCGCGAACTGGTTCTTCTCCAGCTCGTACATCACCGGCTCGCACAGCATGAAGTTCGGCTACCAGGGCAACTGGTGGAAGGACGACCGCGGCGAGTTCACGAACAACAACAGCCTCGCGTACACGCTGACCGGCGGTACTCGGTTGGCCAACGGCACCTTCGTGCCGAGCCGGCCAAGCTCGATCACGCAGTACGCGAACCCGTACTTCGTCAACGGCAGGGCGATGATGACGTCGTTCTTCGCGCAGGATCAGTGGACGATCAAGCGCCTCACGTTGCAGGGCGCGCTGCGCTACGACAACCCGTGGAGCTGGTTCCCGGCCGTCACTCAGCCGCAGAGCCGATTCTTCCCTGGGGTCAGCTTCGACCGGCAGGATGGTGTCACGGGGTATCACGACATCGTGCCGCGGATGGGCGCTGCACTGGACCTGTTCGGCAACGGCAGGACAGCCCTGAAGGTCAACCTCGGGAAGTATCTCCAGGGCGCGAGCGTAAGTAACCTGCTGGCGAATGCCAATCCGTCGCTGCGGATCCCCGGTGGCGCCGGCGCCGGGTTCTTCAACCCATCGGTGACCCGCACTTGGCAGGACGACGACGGCGACTTCGTTCCGGATTGCGACCTGACGGTCCCCACAGCGCAGGGCACGCAAACAGTGGCCGGCGGCGCACCTGATGGCGTCGACTTCTGCGGCGGAATCAGCAACGTGCTGTTCGGCTCGAACCAGTTCGTCGGCGCGAACTTCGACCCGACTCTCGCCAGTGGCTGGGGCAAGCGGCCGGCGGACTGGTCGTTCAGCGTGTCCGTGCAGCAGGAGATCTTTCCGCGCGCGTCGGTTGAAGTCGGTTACCACCGCCGCTCGTTCACCATGTTCACGACCGGCGGCACGGTAACCGACAACCTTGCCGTGGGGCCGGACGATCTGACCCCCTTCTTCATCACCGCGCCGACTGATGCGCGACTACCGAATGGCGGCGGCCATCAGATCGGCCCCCTCTACAACCTGACGCCGGCAGCATTTGCACGTCCGCAGAACCTGCTCATCAGGTCGACGAAGGACGTCGGCGACGACACGCGCGTGTTCGACGGCGTGGACGTGACCTTCAACGTCCGCAACGTCAAGGGCGTTACCTTCTCGGGCGGCACCAGCACTGGCAAGGTCGTTAACGACTTCTGCGACATCCGGGCGCAGGTGCCGGAGGCGACGATCGGCTTCGGCAACAATCTTTCGCTGTTGCCGTACTGCCGTCAGGAATCGCCGTGGCAGACGGGGTTCAACGGCCTGGTAACCTACACCATTCCGAAATTCGACGTGCTGCTCAGCGGCGTCTATCGGGACCGCGTGATCCTGAACGGGACTCCGAACAACGCCAGCACCGACCAGCTCGGCGGCTCACTCCCGGCGACGTTCACGTTCACCGCAATCGATGCCACCGGGCAGGCTGTGGCGCAGCAGATCGGCCGTAATTTGACGGGTGGACCGTTCACGGTGAACCTGAACGAGCCCGGGACGTTCTATCCGGGCCGGAACCGGCAGCTCGACCTGACGTTCAAGAAGATCCTTCGCTTCGGCGGCCAACGGGTAATGGGTGGCCTGGACATCTACAACGTGATGAACCAGAACACGATCCTCTTCTACAACACGGTGTTCGTTCCCGGCGTGACCGGGTACCGGACGCCGTTCGCCTACATGAACCCGCGGGTGTTCAGGCTCGCTGCCGAATACAGCTGGTAGGAAGCTGCATGACCGCCGCGATCAGCAGCACCATCGCGGCGGTAACCATCGGACCCTCGGCGGCGCCCGCAAAGGGCGCCGCCACCAACGCCCCGGCTGACAACAGCGCCGGCAACCGCACCGCCCTCCAACCCTCCGTGAACACCCACGCACAGCACAAGGCAACGGCCGGAATCGCGAACGCGAGATGATGCGTCTCCGATTTCGGCGAGATCAGAGTGATTGCCGCCAGATATGCGGCGCCCGCGGCGAGATCGTCACCGCGCGGGCGCCATCTCCCGACGTCAACGGCAGCGATCGTCCCGAGCACGGCCGCCGCGCAGAGCATGTCAATCCACAATGCCGGGGCGATGCCAAATACGCGCTGCACGACGCTCGCGACGGAGTACGCCAGTGAGGCGTCTCCCGCGGGCGAAGTCATCATCGGCATCAGCAGCTCGCGCGCGTACTGCGAGTAAACCGCGGTCATCCGGCTGAAGCCGGACTCCACCGAACCGCGGATGAGGAGAGCGGGCGCAAGCGCCAGCACCAGAGCGATCGCACCCGCGGCAAGAATGGCGCCGAAACGACGCCGCACCAGAAAGTGGACGACCAGCAACACCGGCATCAGCTTCAGGGCGATGGCGGCGCCCAGCCACGCACCTGCGGTCAACGCTCTCCGGTGGTGCGACGCCGCGCCGACGTAGTGTCCGCCTTCAGGCGGAGCTGCCGACGCTACCGCCACGACGCAGCACAACACCACGAACAAGTTCACCTGGCCGTTCAGCAGGTTGTTCTGGATGACGTTGAACGTCACGAGGACCGCCGCCGCGGCGGCCAGCGCCGAGCCGGCCGTCCGGCGAAGGACGACACCGAGCGCCGCAACCGACGCCGCGAACCAGCCGATCACCGCGGCGCCGTACGGCAGGAGCACCAGCGGGCCCATCGCGAAGGCGAGAAAGAGCGGATAGATATACGGGAAGGGCGTGTCCAGGCCGTAGGGACTCTCACCATCCCACAGGGCGCGGGCCGACAGCAGATAGCTGGTGAGATCGTTGCCGCCGGGACGGAACGCCTTGTGCCACGTCTGCGCGCCGAGGACAACCGTCGCCACGATCGCTGCGGTGGCGAGGATCCTCGAGCGCCTCACGATCGCGCTCCGGCCTTCCGGCGTGAAGCCGGAAGCTACGGCCATAACTCTCGCGACGCGAGACGCGCGCCTTCGGCCAGCGCCTCGAGCTTCGCCCACATCACCTGCGGGTGCACGCGCCGGAGGCCTTCAATCTGGGCAAAGCCGCAGTCCGTCCCGGCGATCACGTTCTCACGTCCAACCAGTCCGGCAAATCTGACGATGCGATCCGCCACCAGCCGCGGATGCTCGACCGTCATGGTGTGATGCGTCACGACGCCGGGAATCAGGATTCTGCCGGGCGGGAGCTTCACCGTCTGCCACACGCGCCACTCGTGCTCGTGCCGCGCGTTGGCCGCCTCGATCGAGTACGCACCCGCCTTCACCCGCAGCATCAGATCGACGATGTCGCCCAGCGCCGCGTCGGCCATGTGCGGCACGTGCCAGCTGCCGAAGCAGATGTGATAACGAACCTGCTCCTCCGGGATGCCGCGCAGCGCGTGGTTGAGCGCTTCGACGCGCACCTCCGCCCACTCCCGATACGTCGCCTCACTCTGCTGCGTGAGCTCGTCGTACATATTCGCCAGCACGGCATCGTCGACCTGCAGGGTCAGACCGGCGTTCACGATCTCGAGGTATTCCTCGCGCAGCGCGTCGGCAATGGCGAAGACATACGCTCGATCGTCCGCGTAGTACTCGTTGGCGGCTTCGTAGCCCGTGCTTGCCGGCGCGACGGCGGTGAGAAAGCCGTCCGCGACGCCGGCAGCCGCAAGCCCCGCCGTGAGGTCGGCGATGTTACGCCGGATCGCGTCATGCCCGGTGTAGGTGATCGGCCCGACGCAGACGTGGCCGGGCGCGCTGGCGGCCCCGCGAGGGTAATGCTCTGTCATGAACTCGCGGAAGCGGATCCGATCGCGTCCTAACCACGTCGCCTCGAACAGGCGGTCGCCGCTGGCGTCGAAGCCGGTCAGGCGATCGAGCACGTAGTTCGACCAGCTGGACTTGCCGTACTCGCCGTCGTTGACGAGATCCACGCCGGCATCGACCTGGCGGCGCACCACGTCTTCGGTGGCCCGCGCGAGCGCGCCGTGGTAGCGGTCCGCCGCCGCCCCCCCGGGGCTACGGCGAGACAGGCTCTGACGGACTTCCCTTCCGAGTTCGATGAGTTCCGGCGGCCGGATCAGGCTGCCGACGTGCGTCGTGAGGATTCGGCTCCCGCTGCGCTTCAAGCCGTATCGATCCGGATCCGCAGGGCACCCCTTTCGGGGGTGCCGCCAATCAATGGCGTTCCTCGACGCGGAGGTTCAGCAGCACGATCGCCGCGACGAGCGAGCCCAGTCCCATGAGCAGCGAGACCGTCGGGAGCGTGTATGACGTGAACAGGAATCCGGCAATGATCGGCGCCAGCACCGATCCGCCGCGGCCGATGCCGACTGCGACACCGGTGCCCGAGGCACGCACGTGCGTTGGAAACGCCTTCGCGAAAATCGCGTACATCCCGGTAATCGCAGCATTCGTGCAGAACCCTGACACCATGCAGATCAGGATCAGTCTGGTCAGGTCGGCTGGCGAGCGGCCGAACAGCGCCACGGCGATCGTCGAGAGCAGCATCACGGTGATCGTCAGCGCCTTCACGCTGAAACGCTGCGACAACAGACCGAGAACCGTTCCACCAGTCGCACCGCCAACGTTCAACCAGCTCAACACGTAACCGGCGGACGATGGGGCGAAGCCCATGCCGACAACGATCGTGGGCACCCATTTGACGATGTAATAGAACGTCGTGATGTGGAAGAAGTACGCCATCGTCGCGAGCACGGTCGTGACCAGCAATGGCGCCCTGAACAGGTCTCCGCTCGATCGCTTGCGGATATCAGCCGACACGGCGGGCAGCTCCGCGACCGCCGGGTGACCGAACTGCGTCAACGTTCGATTGATTCGGTCGAGGGCGCCTGCCGGCTGCTTGCGGGCAAGCCAGTGAACCGATTCGGGCATCAGGAAGTACACCGTCGGAATCATGACGACCGTGACGGTGGCGCCGAAATAAAACACCGAGCGCCATTCGGCCAGTTCGAGTCCGGTGGATGTGATGAAGCCGCCGAGCGCGGCGCCGACCGGATAGCCGATCGACATAATGGCGACGTTCAAGTCGCGGCGCCGCGTATTCGAGAACTCGGCAACGACGGCATTGATCGCGGCGAGCATGCCGCCAATGCCCAGGCCTGTGATGATGCGCCACACCGAGAGGTCCGCCAGGCGCACGTCGACGTTGGAGCCGAACAGGGCAAAGACCGGCGTGACCAGTCCGCCGAGAATGCCGGTTGACGTCGTCGCCATGAACATGCCCGTCGCCATTACAACGAGGCACCCGAGCACCGTCGGCCGGCGTCCGATCTTGTCGGCCAGGCTGCCCAGGAAGATCGATCCCAGCGCCATGCCGATCAGTTCCATCGACAGCACGAAGCCGAGCTGCACTCGCGTGATCTGCCATTCCGCCATGATCCCTGGCGACGCGAAGCTGATTGACAGCACGTCGAAGCCGTCGAGCGCATTGAGCGCAATGGTGATGGCGACAACGAGCACCTGGCGCGTGCTCATCGGCGATTTGGCGATCAGGTCGCGAGGATCGGTCATGGTTGCGGGATTCTAGTAGGCCTAAGGCCGAAGGCCCAAGGAATAAGGGCTGGTCAAGGCCTCAGGCGTTTGGCCACAGGCCTAAGAGGGACGAGAGACGGTGCGGGCTTCGTCCTTCTCTTAGGCCTTCGGCCTTGGCCCTTAGGCCTTACATGGGTGGTCTTGAGGGAGGGCGATAGCCCGACTCTCTGACCACCTTGGAATAAGGCACGGGGCTCACGGTGACGCGGATTTCCACCTGCTTGTGGCGCTCGACGGTGGTCTTCCCGGTTCCACCGTTTTCCTCGCCCCAGACGAGCATCAGGTCGTCGCCGATCTTGATGTCGGGATCGACCACGCCGAGCGACAGCATCGACCGCTCGTTGTAGCTGATGCCGCTGAACATCGACAGGCCGACGACCTTTCCGCCCTTCATCACCGCGTCGTACGAAGACGAGGCGTAGTTCGACAGCGGCACGTCAATGTATTTGTAGTGGTCGGTTCCCGGGCGGAACAGCGATCCGAACACCTTCTCGACGTCGTCCGGATTCCACAGGAAGGTGACCTTGTGGCGCTGCGGCTCGTTGGCCCGCTTCTCGAGCGCCTCGCGGCCGATGAAGTCGTGGTCGAACTTGACCATCACGCCGTACCCCAGCTCGTACGGCGTCATGTAGTAGTCCTCGATATTCTTCGAGACGAAGCTGCCGCCGATGGACCCGGTGGCTTCGTAGCTGGTGGCCGGCAGCCACTCGCGGTATTTCTTCATCTTCTCGCCGGTATACACCGCCGGCAGCGGCGACGGAATCCAGCCGGACTCCAGCGTGTTGGTCGCATAGGCGCGCGAGCCGACGGCGACGAGGCCGAACTCTTCGCCGGCGGAAAGGATCGCATCGCGGATCTTCTCGCCTTCGGCGTACGGACCCCAGATCTCGAGGCCAGGCGCGCCCGCCATACCGTGACGCAGGGTGCGGACCGACTGACCACCAATCTTCATCGTCGACATGTTGAAGAACTTCAGCTCGGGGAGCGGGCCGCCGTTCAGTTTCTCGATGACCTTCCAGGCATTCGGTCCCTGGATCTGGTAGCGGTAGTGCACGCGCGTCACCGGCTTGCCGCCCGGGCGCGAGGGCGAGCGATCGTCGCGGCGCACCTTGACATCGAAGCCGCCGGTCTCGGCGTGGAACTGCACCCAGTTCACCGTGGGTACGCGGCCCACGAGATTGAACTCGTTTTCCGCGTGGTAGAACAGGATCACGTCGCCGATGACGTACCCGTCGTAGCTGAGCGGGGCAAACTGCTTGGCCTTGTCCGGCACGAACCCCTTGAAGCTGTTGCTCGCGAGGTAGTTCAGCATCTTGGAGGCGTCGGGCCCGGTCACCAGGAGCTCCGCCATGTGGTGGGACTGGTCGAACAGCACCGCCGACTTGCGCCACGCCCCCTGCTCATCGCGCCAGTTCGTGAATTCCGACGGCACGACCGGATACACGTAGGCTCCAATCTTCGAATTCCGCAGCATATCCACGGGATTCTTTACGGTTTGTAACAGCTGTTCGAGGTTCTGACTCATAACGGATAGCTACTCCTGTTCGATAACACCCTTCGTAGTGTCCGCCTTCAGGCGGACCCGCCGGAAAACGGACAAACGACAGATTGTGGATCATCGGGAGGCGGAACGTCATCTGTGGGATCCCGAAGGGGGAGCAACGGGGTCGCCGACGGCGGCCCGCGCCGGGAAAAAGCCGTGCCAAGTGCCCAGTCTGGCGCGGCAAAAAAAAGGCTATTTGTAAAGTAGGTAAACTGCGCGTATCTTGTCTCCGTGCGTGCGCCCCCCAGGCGCACTTCTCCATGCGTGGTTCTGCGGAAGCGGGGGTCTGCGTGGCGGTCCCTGCCGCAGGTGGTTGCGGCATTTTAGGAAAAAGAGAGAGGCCTATGCGTTCAGTCAAGTACCTCGTGCTACTTGCTGTCTTGCTGATCCCGTCGGTGGCGTCCGCCCAGGCGACGCTCACGGGAACGGTGCGAGACAACCAGGGCGGCGTGCTGCCCGGCGTCACGGTCGAGGCGGCAAGTCCGGCTCTGATCGAGAAAGTCAAAACGGCGGTCACAGACGACAGCGGTCAGTACCGCATCGTCGACCTGAGAGCCGGCGTCTATACGCTGACCTTCACGCTCCCCGGCTTCAACACCGTGCGGCGCGAAGAGATCACGCTGTCGGGCACAACGACGTTGACCATCCCGGTCACGATGAACGTCGGCGGGATCCAGGAAACGATCACCGTGACCGGCGAGACGCCGGTGGTGGACGTGCAGAGCGCGAGAAAAGAGGTCGTGCTCGATCAGGAGGTCATCCAGACCATCCCGGCCACGCGTTCCGTCGGGGGACTGTTGAACGCGACAGCCGGGCTGACCGTGGACAACAACGGTATCGCCCTCTCTCCAACGATGACCTTCTTCTCGGCAAATGGCGGCGCCAATAACGAAGGGCGCATGGCGGTCAACGGCATGACCGTTGGCGCTGCGCGCAGCGGCGGGGTGTCGTCGTATGTCTACGACGCAGTCGGCGTGGAGGAAGTTGCAGTCCGCGTTGGCGGCGGCCTTGGCGAGACGGACACCGGCGGTCCGATCATGAACATCATCCCGCGCTCGGGCGGCAACTCGTTCCGCGGCACGGCGTTCCTCAGCACCGCCGGCGACTGGTCGAAGGGCAACAACCTCAATGACGAGCTGAGGGCGGTAGGCATCGACGAAGCACCCGGGATCATCCAGGCGCACGACGCCAGCATGTCGTACGGAGGCCCCATCCTTCGCGATCGCCTCTGGTTCTTCGGGCAGTACCGCAACCTCGACACTCAGACAGCGGTGGAAGGCGTTAGCGGTAATGCCAACGTCGGCCTTGCGAACCGGTGGGACTGGATGCCGAGCGAGGTTAACTCGCGTCGAGTGCAGGATCGACAGATGGCGATCGCGCGCCTTGCCGGACAGGCCGGCAAGAGTCGGATCCAGGTCAACTACGAGTACCAGAAGCGCTGCGAGGGCACGAACCTGTTCGCCGGCGGCGATGCCTGCCATACGCGCGGCGACGACTGGGTCGGCCTCGGCTCGACAACGCAGTCGCCGGAATCGACGGGCACCGCGGGCACCGGCTACTTCGAATGGCCGTTCCACCTGACGCAGGGTCAGTGGACGATGCCGATGACGAACAAGCTGCTGCTCGAAGCCAACATGACGGCCTTCCGCTACAACCCGGCGTTCGGCTTCCCGCCGCCGGACGGGATCACCAACATGATCCCCGTCCAGGAGCAGTCAACCAACCTCCGGTGCGTCCAGGACACCGGCGCCAGCATGTCGAACCCGGGATGCGCCGAAGCGGCAGACCCGACCAAGCTGCAGTGGGCGCCGGCGGCCAACTACACCTACCGCGGGCTCGAGCAGTGGGGATACGCGGAGGGCGCGACCAACAGCGCCAACGGGAGCGCGTCGTACGTGACCGGCTCGCACAACATCAAGGTCGGCTACCAGTACTACTGGCTGCGTCAGCTCGACGAGACGATCGCGGCCGAGAACCAGCTCCTGTACCGGGCGCAGCGCGGGGTGATGAACCGTGTCACCTACCGGCTGCCGACGCGGAGCAACAACACCGTGACGCAGCTGCACGGCATCTTCGCGCAGGACCAGTACACCCGCGGCCGTATGACGCTGTCGGGCGCGGTCCGCTGGGATCGTGCGAGCAGCTACGCGCCGGTCGAAGGGAACGGCGTGTCCAGAACCTCGTTCCTGAACCCGACGGTCATCACCTTCGAGAAGACCGAAGGTGTCAATGCGTACAACGACATCAGCCCCCGCATCGGCGTTGGCTATGACGTGTTCGGCAACGGCAGGACCGCTCTGAAGCTGCGCTGGGGCAAGTACCTCGGCTTCGCCTCGAACGACCCGCCGTTCACGTCGACGAACAAGGGCGCCACGATCGTGGCCACCGTCAACCGCAACTGGGCCGACAACGATGGCGACAAGGTCGTGGACTGCGATCTGCTGAACAACGCGGCGCAGGGTCCGACGGCCGCGGTGTTCGCTGTGGACACCTGTGCGATCGTGACCGGCAACGACGCCAACTTCGGCAAGCCGGGTGCGGCAACGGTCGTGGATGCGGACCTGCTCAAGGGCTGGGGCGTGCGCACGCACGACTACCAGACCGAGGTCACGCTGCAGCAGGAAGTCCTGCCGCGTGTGTCGGCGGAGGTCAGCTATATCCACCGCACGTTCCACGGCTTCATGAGGACGGATCTCCTCAATCGGGAAACGACCGATTATGTGAACTACACCATCACGGCGCCGACGGATTCGCGCCTCCCCGGCGGCGGCGGCTATCCGATCACCATATTCCTGAACAACAGCACCCGACCGACGCAGAACAACCTGAGGCGCGAACAAAACGTCAGCGTCGACGGCAAGGAGCGTGAGGCCTATTACGACGGCGTCAACTTTAATGTCAACGCGCGTATGCGAAACGGCCTCTTCGTCTCGCTCGGCACGCAGACCGGCCGCCGGGTCGACGATGACTGCAACGTGGTGATCAACTTCGACAACCCGGACCCGCGCGGTTGCCATGATGCCGACCCCTGGCAGACGACCATCCGAGGTCTCGGCAGCTACACGATTCCGAAAATCGACGTCCTCGTCAGCGCGACCGTCCGCTCGCAGACGCCGCTGGAGCTGGATGCCGATCTGGTCATTCCGAACACCCAGGTCCGGACGCTCCTGGGTGGCACGCTCCCACCCGGACTGCTGTCCACGGGCAACTCGACCATCAGCCTGACCGACCCGGACCACCGGCTCTTCGCCAGCAACCGCCGAACCCAGGTGGACATGCGCTTCGCGAAGGTCGTTCGCCTCGGACGCACACGGACCGACGTCGGCGTCGATCTGTGGAACCTGTTCAACACCAACTACGCGACTGCTTACGAGGGCGACTACGGCCCCGTCGGCAGCGAGTGGCTGAACCCGACGTCGATCTACGCGCCGCGGTTCGTCCGTCTGAACTTCACGGTGAGCTTCTAAGCAACCGCTCGTAGTGTCCGGCTTTAGCCGGACCAATCACAGGGCCCGGTGGCGCAACGCGCTGCCGGGCCCTTTTTAGTTGGTAGTTGGTAGTTGGTAGTTGGTGGTTGGTAGTCGTTTGATCGTTATGATCTCAAGCGATGCGAGGAATACGAGCCGGACTTGTCGCGGCGCTTCTGACATTGGGCACGCACACGTTTGCCCAGGTCTCCTTCGAGGTTGCGTCAGTAAGGCAGAACACACAGCCGGCCGGGCCCAGCGGCCTGCGGCGATCGCCTGATGGCGCCCTGCGCGCAGAGCGGATGCGGGCGCGATTCCTGATCACGATTGCCTACGGCCTGCAACCGTTCCAGCTGGTCGGCGTGCCGGCGTGGGCGAACGACACCTATTACGACATCAACGCGAAGCCCGCGCCCGGCTCGGCGACGGGGCGCGAGCAGATGTCGGCGATGCTGCAGGCGCTGCTCGTCGAGCGCTTCCGGCTGACCTTCCATCGCGAGGCTCGCCTCGTGGACGGCTTTGCGCTGGTGCCGGTTCAACGCGGCACGCTGGGACGCAATCTGAAGGCGTCGCCGCTCGACTGCGAGAAGACACCGGCCATCCGCGCCTGCGCGCAGGGCGGGATCGGCGACAGCGCGTTCAGGGCATCCGGCGTCCCGATGTGGAGCCTGATTCAGCAGCTGGTCGTGGCCGTCAACGGGCCGGTGACGGATGAAACCGGATTGTCAGGGCCCTACGACATCGACCTTCGGTGGTCGAACGAGGCGTCCCCCACGGACGATCTTCCATCCCTGTTCACCGCCATACAGGAGCAGCTGGGCCTCCGGCTCGAGCGCCGGCGCGTCAGCGCGGACATGTTCGTCGTGGATCGATTCGAGCGGCCTGCGCCGGATTAGGAAACGGAGGTTCCGGAGGAAACGGGCGCGCCTCACGCCGGCTCCATGCCGTGCCGGCGCTTGATATCCGCCACCGCCGGCGACGCCATGAACGCCAGCACCTCGCGGACGCGCTCCGCCTGTGCCGACACCTGCGCGATGCCGCCGGAAAACGTCGTCGTTCCCTGAATGGCGGCAGGGAGACGCCCGACGACCTCGACGCCGTCGACGTTCATCAGCTCGCTGAGCTGCTGGAACCCGAGCGCCGCCTCACCGCTGGCGACGAGCGACGCGACCGGAATTCCAGGGCGTGCCTGAACGAGCCGATCCTTCACGTCGGCGGCGATACCCCAGCGATCGAACAGCGCCATGAGGTGATCGCCGCTCGGGCCGGTCGAATAGCCGATCGTCGAGGCGGACGCGACCGCCTGTCTGACCGCGTCCTCTGTGTCGATCGCCGGGCGCGACTCGCCCATCCTGACCGCCACCGCCATCGGCGACTTGACGATGTCCACGCGGCTGCCCGCGACGACGTGGCCTTGCGCGATTAACCGATCGATCGCACCGGAAGCCAGAACGACACCGTCGAATGACTCTCCGGCAGCAACACGTTTTGCCGCCTCGACGCCGCCGATGGAGATGACATCGACCGCGGGCTCGGCGGACCGGACAAGGTCCGCCCCACGATCAATCACGTCCGAAAACGCGGATACGAGATCGGCCAGCAGATGGCGCGTGGCCATCGACGAGAGCAGCCGCAGCGGAGGCGTCCTTTGTCCGTGGTCCTCGGTGTGTGGTCCGTCCATGGTCCTGCGTCCGTCCTTAGTCCTTGGTCCCTGTACCCTCTGAGGACCAAGGACATCGGACCACAGCACGGACCAAGAACCAAGAACGAAGGACCAGGGACGCTATTTCTTGATCGGGCCGGTGTACTGGTCGATCGGCGGCGTTCCGTGCGTGTGGAAGGTCTCGATCGTCTTGAGTCCCCACGCCTGCCCCTTCTTGCGCTCGGTTTCAGTCCAGATCACCGGCTGCCAGTCGGGGGCGAGCATCAGCCGGGCTCCGGCGTTCGCGACCTCGACGCGGTTGCCTCCCGGCTCGTAGACGTAGAGGAAGAACGTCTGCTGCACGGCGTGCTTGTGCGGCCCGGTCTCGATGTGCACGCCGTTCTCGAGGAAGATGTCGGCGGCGCGCAGCACCTCCTCGCGCGAATCGAGCGCGTAGGTGGCGTGGTGGAACCGGCCCATGGCGCCGTAATGGTCGTGCGTAAAGGCGACGTCGTAGGTCTTGTTCGTCGCCGTCACCCAGACACCAGCCTCTTCGCCGTTGTCGAGCACGATCTTTTCCGTGACGCGCATGCCGAGCACGTCCTCGAAGAACATGCGCAGCGCCGGCACGTCGGCCGCCAGCAGATTGAGGTGATCGAGGCGCCGCACGCTGACACCACGTGCCGGGAACCGCATCGCCTGGTTCTTGAGCGACGGCTTCAGCTCCGCCGGCGCCTTGTACCACTCGGTCTCGTAATAGAGCTCCATGTTGTGGCCGTCGGACGTGGTGAACGAATAGGCGGGGCCGTGGCCCAGATCGCCATCCGTCCAGCCGCGGCCGAGCCCCGATCGTTCGATGACGCCGACGCGGTGCTGAAGCGCCTCGGGACTCGTCGCGCGGAACGCGAAGTGTCCCATCCCGGCCGCTTTCGACGCGGTCAGCTTCAACGTGTGATGCTCGTAGTCGTCCCAGCCGCGCAGGTAGACGGACTCGCCGCGGCGGCCGCTTTCGGTCATGCCCATCACGTCGACGAAGAACCTGAGGCTGTCGTCGGGCTTCGGTGTCAGCAGCTCGAGGTGCGCGAGGTGCGCGAGATCAAATGAGCGAAGTGTGGATTGCACGTGGTGCCCCGATAAAGCCACGAAGGCACGAAGGCACGGAGTGGAAAAACCAGATGTTCTCCGTGTCTCCGCGTCTCCGTGGCCCCGTGGCGGTGAAAGTCGTGTCTAGTCAATTATGGCTTGCATCACCGCGTTCTCGAAGTCGCGCTGCAGTTGCGGCGTCGACGTCTGCATCATGATGATGGTGACCATCTTCTCGAGCGGATCGATGTTGACGTTGGTGCCATAGGCGCCGGCCCAGCCAAACGTCCCCTTCGACTGGCGCAGATCGGCCGCGACCGGATCCTCCACCACCTGCACGCCGAGGCCGAACCCCATGCCTCGCGCCGGGCGGCCGAACTGGCCGTTCACCAGATCGCCGGTGTGATTCGAGGCCAGAAGCGCGATGGTCTTCGGGCTCAGATACCGCCTGCCGTTCAGCTCACCGCCGTTGACGAGCATCTGCGCGAACTGCAGATAGTCTTCGGCCGTCGAGACCATCCCGCCGGAGCAGGAGAAATACGTCGGGCTGCTGAGTCCACCCTGATCGGCCTGACGCTCGAATCCACCTGCCGCGAGCGCCGTCGAGGGGTCGTTCTGCACCCGCCGATACATGATCGCCATCCGCGGCTGCCGCGCCGGCGTGATCGTGAAGCCGGTGTCCTTCATGCCCAGCGGGTCGAACAGCCGCTGCTGCATGAAGCGGTCGATGGTCAGTCCGGACGCGACTTCCACGATCCGGCAGAGCACGTCGAAACCGTGCAGGCCGCTGTAGCGCCACAGTGTGCCCGGCTGGAAATCGAGCGCGACGGCGCCGAGGCGAGGCACGTATGTCGCCAGCGTGTCCTGCGGCGTCCGTTGTGCGCCCGCAGGCGCCGTCTGCTGTCCGGGTCCGCCGCTCATGAGGCCCGAGGTGTGCGTCAGGAGATCGCGCACGGTGATCGGTCGCGTCGGCACGAGATCGACCTCGGGCGGCGGACCGCCGCGACCGCGGCCTGCACCACCAGGCCGCCCACCCTGAGCGGCAGTCGAAGAGCCTTTCGGCACGGCGATGCTGGCCTGCTTGAACTCGGGGATGAAGCGCGACACGGGGTCGTTCAGCCGCACCTTCCCTTCCTCGACCATCATCATCACGGCAACAGCGCTGATCGGCTTGCTCATCGAGGCCAGCCGGAAAATCGCATCCTTCGGCATCGGCTTCCTGGCCTCGACGTCGTTCAATCCATGCGTCTCGAAATGAACGACCTTACCCCGCCGCGAGACCAGTGTGACGACGCCCGGCACCTGGCCGGCGGTGATGTGGCGCTGGACGGCTTCCTTGATACGTCCGAGGCGCTCGGTCGAAAAACCCGCTTCTTCGGGCTTGCCGGAAGGAACGGAGCCACCAGCAGTGACAAGCGCAGCGCTGGATGCCACCAGCGCCGCGATCGACAGAAGCTTCGTCAGTGTCGTCATCGGTCAGCTCCGCGACGTCAGCTCCTGCAGGGCACCGGCTTGAACTTCGCGTCGGACGGTTCCTTCTTGAAGTTCGTGCTCGTGATGAACGGCTGCGTCAGGTAGTGCGGGTCCTCGACGACGGTGGTCACGACGAACCAGTCGCCCGCAACGGGGTGAGTCAAACGTGTGAAGTGTTCGGTCACGGTAGCGCTGTCGCCGTACGGCACCCCATTCGGACGCAGCCAGCCGGCGAGCATGTTCCTGGTCGTGACCTTCAATCCGCCCCAGCGCTGCGCGCCACCGGCCGGGCCGACTCCGCGGCCGAGGAACGCATCCTGTTGCCCGCCGCCGAGCTGCCATTCGGCCACGGAATATCCCTGCAGTGTGCGCGGACCAGGAGCGGGTGTGCCCGTCGTGAAATGCAGCAGCCGTATTTGCGCGCCGGCGTCGGTTTCGATCCTCAGGGTGTTATCGTCCTGCCAGCTGATGCGAAGCCGTCCGGGCATGCGCATCACGCCGCCCACGCCGTACGCCTCGCATCGTCCGTCCATCGACGGCTCCCACGCATCGGCAACCTTGCGCGCCTGCGCGGTCATCACCTGAGCGATCGTCGTGTAATCGCCCTTGACCGGAGGCACCATCCTCGCCTCCCAGTCCTCGGTGACCACCGAGACCCACGTGCCGGTCAGATCGACGGGCGCACCGGCGCGTCCCGTCGGTGGCGGCCCACCACGGCCGGCCTGCGGCGGCTGCGCCGCCGCGCTCGTTGACAGCGCAAGCACCACGACGACGACAGCCGCTCTCATTTGTTCGTCCGCCTTGATGGTGTCGCCGGTTTTGCGGTCTTCGGAGGGTTCGCAGCCAGCATCTGCTTATAAATCACCTCGATGAACATCGACGTCGTCCAGAATCCGGTGTCGTTGCCATACCGCGGATCGAAATCGAGCGTGGGCTTCCGCGCCTTGACCTGATCGAGTGTCATTCCGCGCCTGACGTATTCACGGATGCGATCGCGGACGATCGTCACCATGTCGCGGTATTCGACGACATCCTGTTCGTCGGACAGCCGTCCGTGCCCGGGGATCACCATCGTGCCGCCTTCGTTGACGTTGCTCGGGACGGTGATCGCAAGAATGGTGTTGAGTGCCTTGATATAGCCGTCGATCGTACCGCCGTTGGCGGCGTCGATGAACGGATACATCACCGTCGTGAAGAGGTCTCCCGTGGACACCACGTCGGCGCGGCGGAAATGAATCAGGAGGTCGCCGTCGGTGTGTGCGGCGGGCTGATGGAACATCTGAATCGCCTCGCCGTTGAACAGCAGATCCTTCCGGGCGTTGAAGAACGTGTCGGTCGGCAGCGCCGCCGACGGCAGCGGCGGATCGAGCATGACCATGCGATTGAGCGCGTTCTCGTGGGCAATGATGCGCGCGGTTGCGGTTGCCGCGGCGCCGATGTCGCCGACGACGTTGCCGCCGGCACGGGTGCGGCCAGCCTTGGCAATCGCTTCGTTGCCCCCCGTATGGTCGCCGTGCATGTGCGTGTTGACGATCCAGCGAATCGGCTGATCCGAGAGTGTCCTGATCGCGTCGAGAATCTTTCCGCTGAGCGGAGCGAACTGGGTATCGACGACCATGACGCCTTCAGGGCCTGTGAACACCGTGGTATTGCCGCCGGCGCCGACGACCATGTAGACGTTGCCGCTGACCTGCTGAATATCCAGCTGCACCCCGTCGAAATTTCGGGTGTCGAAGTTCTGGGCCTGCTGCGCGCCGGCGCGTGTCACCGCGGCGCCAGCGGCGCCGGCGATTACAGCCGCGGTAACGGCGGCGATGCGGATGGTCCGGGGAAAGAGATGCCGCATCACTTTCCCTTCGCCGGCGCGGGCCGAGGATTCTTCACGAGCCACTCGCGGATGCGCTCCTTGAATTCCGGGTACATCGTCTCGGCGCCGCCGCGGGCGGCGAACTCGGGCAGGTGGTGCTTCGTTTCGAACTCGCCCTTGAAGGGGTGCTCACCCGGAAGGTAGGCCGGCACGTCGCCTTCGGTTTGCGTCGCGATCTCGACCACCGGCTCGCACACCCACAACCAGGTCTGCGCCGGCAGATCCCGCTGGGCGCGGATGAAGTCCTGGCTTCGCACGAGCGGTTCGGTCAGGAACACCGGATCAACGAGCACGCCGATGTGCGTCAGCATGTCGCCGTTCAGCACGAGGTATTCGGTGTAGGTGGCGCGGTCGCTCATCGCGATGCCGTTGCGGCGAATCCACCCCTGCTTGAGGTGCGAGGTTTCGACGATGAGCATGTCGCCGTCCCAGCGGCCGGTGGAGAACCCCATCCACGTGTGCGGCGCGTTCGGACCCGGGTGCGGACGCCCGTCCATCCAGAGGGTCCGAGTCTGCTCGTAGGTGCTGCTGTACATCTTGATCGCCAGCACTTCCTGCGTCTTCGGGTCCTTTTCCACCCAGATGCGCAGGTTGAGCGGGCCGCGCAGGATGTACGGTGAAACGTGCACGCGGCACTGCTCTTCCGGCAGCGTGATGCGCGAGGGGTCCCAGCTGTCGCCGAACTGGCGGGCAGAGTCGTTGATGGGCAGGCCGAGGTAATCGCGCAGTTCAGGACCCGGTATACGTTCGGGCAGGTCCTCGTGATAGCGCGGCTGCCACACGCCCGAGAGCTCGACCTGCGCGACGGCAGGCGACGCCCCGGCTCCCAGCGCGAGCACCGCGAGCGCGGCTGCACACAGACCCGTTCGTGTCATCGATATTCCCCGGCCAGACTGGAGGTTTGGAACGATACCGTACCCAATTTCCGCGCGCCACGCACGATGTCGCGCACGTCGACCGGGTACCAGTTGCGCTTGCCGGGATCGCACAGTCCGGCGATATTCAGTGGTTCGACGGAGCGCGCAACGGCGGCTGCGTAGCCCGGGGCGGGGCCGTGCGACTGCGGTGAGAGCCGGGCGAGCGCCTCGGCGAATGCCGTCCGGTCGGCGCCGAGAAAGCGCGCCGCGCCGGAATTGACGCCGAAGCGCCTCGCCATTTCGCTGAAGCTGGCGGCGGCGAAGTAGAACATCGAGTAGGCGGTGAACTGGTCGAAGCTGGAGAACGCCGCATAGCAGCCGGCGATGAATCGCGCCGTGTGATCGGCTTCCGCAAGCGTGATGTCGGCGTATGAGCTCAAAGCACCGCGTGGCGCGGACGTCGTCACGTCCGCGTTGGCGAGCCTGACCCTACGTTCGGGTCGGCCGTTCTCGAGAATCCGCGCAATTCGCTCGATGCCGAGCAGCGTCAACGGGATCCCCGTCGAAAACAGCGGATCGATGAACGCGGCGGCCGACGGGAGCATCGCCCACCCCTCGCCGGCCGCGCGTTCAACACGCCACGACAGCCTCGGCATCCACGTGAATTCCCGGGTCGGCTCCGCTGCGGAGAACTGCGCGGCGACCGAAGGGTAGAGCGCCAGGAATCGACGCCACGCCGGCTCGCCGTCGGCGAGCTTGAGTTCGGCGGCGAGTTCGTCTGTCACCGCAATCCCGGCGCTCGTTACGCCGTTGCCAAACCGCAGCACCCACATCCAGCCGCCGTCGAACACATGATGCAGCGCTGCATCGTCAATCGGATACGGTGCGCTCTCTTTATCGATCGTGGGGCGAGCCTCGCCGAAGCCTTGCGGAGGCGGGTCGGGCTCGCCTGCGAAATCCGGCATCCGATCGCAGCGGGCGACCCCGGTGAAATGCGAGAACAGCGCCTGCGTATTCGGATAGCCGGCAAAGCCGCGGTTCGGGACGTTCATCGCGCGACTGATGAAACCGCTCGGGCCGCTGGCGTCGATCACCAGGGAAGCGCGCATCGAAACCCGCGCACCGCGCCGCCGGCCACTGAGCATCGAGCGACCCTCGTCGCGGTCCCACGTCTCGATCTGCATCTCGTCCAGGTACTCGACGCCGGCGGAGACTGCCTCGCGGACGAGAAAATGATCGACGTCCGAGCGGAGCCAATGCGTGTCGGACAGCGTGTCGCTCGGGCTTGCCGCGACAAGGAGCTGGTTCCTCCGATCGGCTTCGGCGCGATATGACGTGTTCCGTTCGTGCCGGAAATAGGTGAAGCCGCGCTTCAGCCCGCAGACGACGTCGGGATAGGAGCGCTGCCACGACCCGTAGGTCGAGAGTGGCCGGATTCGCGGCAGACCGTAGCGATCGGCAAGCTGTTCGATCAGGATGCCGGCCAGCGGCGACGCGGATTCGCCGATTGCGAATCGCGGATGGCGCCCGCGCTCCAGCAGCACGGTGCGGCAGCCCAGGCGCTGCGCGATCATCGCCATCAGCGAGCCGCCGAACCCCGAGCCCACAACCGCGACGTCGAAGTCGGTGATCAAGTGACAACTTTCAAGTGAGAAGTGTCACTTGATGCGCAGCGACCACAGGAAACGGGTGGCGGCACGGTCTGCGTCCGGTTGATGTGCTGCAATCGATCCCGTCTGGCAGGCGAACACTCGCAATCGAAGAACTGCCCAGCGTCCCACAGGTCGGCGAATACGCGAAGGCGCCCGGTCGAGATGCCGTATTCGACAACACGCTCGAGGGCCGGAAGGCGCGGGCGCTCGACGGCATCGCCGAGTGCCTCCATCGCACCGTTGCCGCTTCGCGTCGGGATTACCGAGCAGACGACTGCACCGCAGTCGGCGGCAAGGTCGATCGATCGTTGCGCCCATTCGATCGCTTCGCCACCGGAGAGAAACGGCGGGTTCAGGAGAACAAAGACGCGGAGGTCGATCTCGTGCCCGGCGAGGAAGGCGGCGGCCTTCCTGAACGAGGCGACCGTCATCCGCTTGTTCAGCCGGGCGAGCGTCTCGGGATGCGCCGTCTCGAGTCCGATCGCGACCTCAACAGTGGCGTTCGCGTCCGATGTCGTGGCTTCAGCCGTGAGGCGGAAGTTACGCAACCGATCCCGGAAGCGCAGGCATCGCTCGGCGTAGTCACCGGCCAGAAACCGAGGATGCGCCTCGACGATGACGCGATCGAAACCCGAGACGAGCCTCGCGATCTCCTCGTCTTCCGACGGTGGGATCGCCGACGGATCGAAGAAGCTGCCGGCGTTATAGAGCTTGATCTGGCGTACGGGCGGCAGTTCGCGCAGCGCCGTTCGAATCTGACCGGCAATCGCGCCGGGCGGGACCGTCTCGTCCAGCGTGTTGCGCCACAGATCGCACATCACGCAGCGGAACGGACATTCGCGATTGGTGATGAAAACGACCGCGGTCGGCGCCAGCACGCCGTCCGCATCGAGCTCCTCTTCGAAGACGGCGGCATATGGGCGCATCGGATCGAGAGGCGTCTTCGGTCCGCGCCGCTCGATCACCCATTGGTCGTTGATTACTGACATCCGTCTGTTAGAGACAGGGAGGTTACGGAGGAAACGGCCCTTCGTCCCCTCCGCTACCTCCCAACCGGCACTTCATTCCCGGACCGCCGATCCAGCGCATCGGGCGTGTCGCGCAGTCTCTCTTCCCAGATGCGGTTGAACACGTTCCGACACCACGTCTTGGTGGCGCGCGGCCGGGCGGGACCGGCGCCGTCCTGGAACCGGCGCTTCGGATTGACCGGCATCTCGATGCCGAGCACGGACCGGATGCCGGCGCGCACGACATCCTGCTTCAGCGTGTAGAGCCGCTCGATGCGCCCGCCGAGCACCTGTTCGAACGGAATGGCGGCCGCGGCGGCGATGACCGATCGCACGCTGAACGGCGAGAACGCCGTGAAGCCGAGCGCGGACGCGGGCGCATATGTCCGGACATATCCCCGGGACAGGCCGCCGGAATACACGGGGCTGTGCTTGATGGCATCAACACCCCACCCCTCCTGATAGAGCAGCGGGTTGCGCAGCACGCTCGACAGCGTCAGATCGGAGTCCTCGAGCGGGTACGACTTGAGGTTCTCGTCGCCGCCATCGCCGTCGAGCAGATACGTCAGACGCTGATCACGGCGGCGGATTCCTCGCAGCAGGCACAGCCCCGCTGCGGCGCACTCAACGTCCAGCGGATGGTAATCCTCGACGACGCGAATCGCCTCCTCGAGGTCGTACTCGGATGGCGAGACGACGACGCGCTCCCACGCCTCGGTCATCCCGAGGGCGCGAACGGCGGCCTCGGCCTGGGCCGCATCCCCGCCGCCGCCCATATCGAGGGTGAACGCTCGAATCGAATCAATGTCGCGTCCGAGCTCGCGCCACGCCTGTTGTGCCATGAGCAGCGTTGCCGTGCTGTCGATGCCTCCGGAAAACGCGACGCCAACGCGCTCGCCTGCCGGCACGCGGGACAACCAGTCCCGGACGACAGCGTAGGCCGCGCGGATGTAGGCGTCGCCGGCCTCCTCGACGTCCGCCGATCCCTGAGCGATCCGCGGCTCGAAAAAACGCTGATAGCGCGGCGACGGATCGGGACATCCGACCTGATCGAGCTCGACCACGTAGTGCGCGGGCACCATGCGGGTGTAGATGGGGTCGAACTGCCACCCGATCCGCTGCGACTGACACCAGTCGAAGATCCGGTCGATGCGATCGGAGACCACCAGAAACGGGCCGTGATACATCTTCGCCACGAAATAGCGAAGCGGAATCCCAATCGTCCGCGCCAGCCGCACCGTTCGCCCGTCGCACGCGATGGCCGCGAAGTGACCGTCGGTGGCAGCCAGCGCCGCCGTATCGCATCGGCGGATGGCCGCGACGACATCACGATCGGTCGCGCCGGTGAGCCCGGACGTCCGTGCGCCAACGAGATCAACTGTGCGATCGATGCCTTCAAGCATGGAGATACCTGGAAATGCAGAATGCAGAATGCAGAATGCAGAATTCAGAATTCAGGCAGAACACGATCTGAATTCAGAATTCAGAATTCTGAATTACGTCACCACCTTGCGTCCCGTCACCCTCACATCGTCCGCCGCCACGAGGTCGGGCGCCAGCCATCCGTCCAGGTTGTACTCGGCCATGCACTGTTCGGCGAAACCCTTGTAGCGCGCGGATGCGCCCGTGATGTCGGCCACCATCAGCGTCTCGAAGCGGATGCTCTCGTGGTTGCCGAAGTAGTTGCGCTCGTAGAGCTCGTGGCGGCCGCCGAACTCGGTGCCGATCGCGTCCCACAACAGCTTCATCAGCTTGACGCGCGCTTCCGCGGTGTAGCCGTTCGACCCGCGCACGAACTGATCGAGATACGGCCGCAGCTCCGGCACCTTGAAATCGAGTGCGCTCGAGGGCAGGTAAATCAAGGCGCTGGCCAGCGTGTTCTCGATGATTTCCTTGATCTTCGGATACGCCAGGCTCGACATCACGCGATAGGCCAGCCCGTAATCGAGATTCGGCAGCACATACCCCGGCGTCCACGGCGTGGTCGTCCGCGCCATCGCGTCGGTCAGCGCCCAGAACAGGTTCCGCCAGGCGAGCACTTCGCCGACCTGGGCCTGGACACCCCGGAAGTCCTTGGCGCCGGTCGCTTCGACGGCCTTGAGCAGCAGGCCGGCAAGGAAATCCATCTTCACCGCCAGGCGCGTGCACCCCTGGAACATGAAGCGCGGAAGGAAACCCGACCGTGGGAAGAACGTGTTGACCTTGTCGATATCGCCGTAGGCAAACACGTTCTCCCACGGCACCAGGACGCGATCGAACACGAGAATGGAGTCGTTTTCGTCCATGCGGCTCGAGAGCGGATAGTCGAACGGCGTTCCCATTACCGCCGCGGTCATCTCGTACGACGGCCGGCAGAACAGCTTGACGCCAGGTGCACCGGTCGGCACGATGCAGACGAAGGCAAACGGCTTCGTCTTGATCGGCAGCGCACCGTTGTTGGCGATGAAGTTGAGATGCGTCAGGCTCGACGTCGTCGCCACGACTTTCGCGCCGCTGACGACCAGCCCCTTGTCCGTCTCCTCCTCGACGTGCATGTACACGTCTTTCACTTCGTCGAGCGGGCGATCGCGATCGACCGGAGGGTTGACGATGGCGTGGTTGACGAAGGAGACCTCCTCCTGCACCCGCGCGTACCAGCGCTTCGCGTTTTCCTCGTACGGCTCGTAGAAGGCCGAATTCGCGCCGAGCGTCGCCAGAAAGGCCGCTTTGTAATCGGGGCTGCGGCCGATCCAGCCGTAGGAGACACGCGCCCATTCCGCGATGGCGTCGCGGTCGGCGACCGTCTCCTCCGCATTCCGCGGCGCGCGATAGAACTTGTGCGTGTAGCCGCCGCTGCCGGTGTCGGTCGGCGTCGTCAGGACGTCCCGGCGCGCGGGATCGTGCAGGGCGTCATACAGGCGCGCGATCATCCGCACCGTGTTCCGGAACGCGGGATGCGTGGTCACGTCCTTCACGCGCTCCCCGTAAATCCAGATTTCGCGTCCGTCGCGCAGGCTTTCGAGATATTCATCGCCGGTGAACGGCCGCTTCCGGCCGGTGGTGTACCCGTTCATTGCCCTAACCCTCCAACTCGCGTGCTTTGGCTTCCCATTCCGCCATGAAGCGGAACACGTTCTCCTTCGGCGGCTGCGGCGCAAACGTTTCGAGCCACCGCACCGGCATCGAGCTCACGTTCTTGAACGAGTGGACGCAGCCGACGCCGGTCCACACCACGTCGCCGGGCTTCAGGCCGTAGACCTGCCCGTCCAGCGTCGCCTCGACTTCTCCCTCGAGGATGAAATAGGCCTCCTCGAACGTGTGGTCATGGAGACCGATGCCGACGCCGGGTTGATACTCGATGAACAGCAGCCGGTGATGCCGCGCGCCGAAATCCTCGTCGATCATCCATTTCAGGAAGACGCCCTCGAGACCGGCGGCAACCTTGGGCCGCTGCCCGACCGGGGGGATCTGCGCGGCGTCGAAGTGGCCGAGCAGGTTGCCGCGCCGATCGTCGAGGTCGAGCGGCGGCGCGTCCATGGGAATCGAACGATACCTCAGGAAGAACGTGTCGCGCTCCGCGCCGGCCGGCTTGGGCTGCGGCGCAGCCATCTGCAACCATCGCACGGGGCGATCGCCTGCCCGAAGCGCGTGCGCTGTTCCAACCTTGAGCGCGGCGTAGTCCCCGGGCCGCAGGCGGTAGCTTTCGGACCCGATCAGGACGATCGGTTCGCCGGCCAGGACGTACATCCCCTCCTCGAACGCGTGCACGTGTGGGTCAACCGTGCCGCCGGGCGAAAGCTGGTCGATGCTGAGACCCGTGTGCACCGAGCCGCTCGCGCGGTTGATCAATGGGGCGGTGGTGTAGCCGCGGCTGTGCCCCTCGAAGATCGGGTTCGCCGCGAGCGCGCGCTCATCGAATCTGCCGAAGTGATGCATCCGTAGTGGCCACGGATTCTATATCGAGGTCCGCCTGAAGGCGGACACTACGACGGAACGTGGCGGACACTACGACGGACCGTGGCGGACACCACGACGGGACATAATCAACGCTCTATGCGACGAACGTTCCTGTTTTTGGTCCTCTTGTGCGCGACGGTCAGCGGCTGCCAGCGTCAGGACAATACCGCCAACACCGGCGACAACACCGCCGCATCGTGGGCCGCGACACGCGACGCGCTCATCGAAGCATTCCTCAGGGCCCAGCCGGCATTTGCGGTGTACCAGGGGCGGCATGAGTTTGACGGCCAGCTCCCCGACTGGAGCCAAGAGGGAATCGCGGCAGGGGTGAAGTTGCTGCGAGATGCACGGTCGCGCGCGGCGGCCGTGCCCGGGCTCAGCGGCGCCGACGCGTTCGAGCGCGATTACCTGATCAGTTACTTCGACAAGGAACTGTTCTGGCTCGAGGATGCGCAGTTTCCGTTCAGCAATCCGGCCTTCTACCTCGGGGCACTCGATCCCGGGGTGTATCTGACGCGCGAGTACGCGCCGCTCGAGCAGCGCTTGCGCGCCTACATCGCCTACGCGCGCGCGGTACCGCGCGCGGCGGCCCAGATTCGCGCGAACCTTCGCCCGCCGCTGGCGCGCACGGTCCTCGAGCGCGGCGTGTCCGGATTCTCGGGCTATGCGGAGTTCTACCGCAGCGACGTGCCCAAGGTGTTCGCTGGCGTTACCGATGCCGCCCTGCAGAAGGAATTCGCCACCGCAAACGAAGGCGCCGCGAAGGCGATGTCGGAGCTGGCCGAATGGCTCATGTCGCAGCGCGGCACGGCCACGGAAAACTTCGCGCTTGGCGCCGAGAGGTTTGCGCGGATGCTGAAAGCGACCGAAGGCGTCACGACGTCGGTCGCCGAAATCGAAGCGGCAGGCCGCGCGGAGCTGCAGCGCGATCTGCAGGCGCTGCGCGACGCGTGCGCGACCTTCGCCCCGGGGGCAGCCCTGCACGCGTGCATGGCAAAGATGCAGGACAACAAGCCTGAGGGTGGGGCCGTCGCCGGCGCCCGCGTGCAGCTCGACATGCTGAAACAGTTCGTCCAGGACGCCGGCGTGGTGACGATTCCAGGCCCGGAGCAGGCGCTGGTTGCCGAATCGCCGCCGTATAACCGCGCCAACTCCGCATATATCGACATCCCCGGGCCGTACGAGAAGCAGCTGCCGTCGATCTACTACATCGCACCGCCCGATCCGGCATGGACGGCGGCGGAGCGGCGCGCCTACATTCCTGGTCAAGCGGATCTGCTGTTCACGTCCGTCCACGAGGTGTGGCCGGGGCACTTTCTCCAGTTCCTGCACGCCAATCGCACGAAATCGCTGGTCGGCCGGCTGTTCGTCGGCTACGCCTTCGCTGAAGGGTGGGCGCTCTACGTCGAAGAGCTGATGTGGGACCTCGGGCTCGGGAAGGGCGACGCCGAGACCCACGTCGGGCAGCTGATGAATTCGTTGTACAGGACCGTGCGGCTGCTCTCGGCGATCGGGCTGCACACCAAGGGCATGACCGTCGCCGAGTCGGAGCGGCTCTTCCGCGAAGACGGATTCCTCGATGCGGGCAACGCGCGGCAGCAGGCGGCGCGCGGGACCTACGATCCCGCGTATCTCAACTACACGATGGGCAAGCTGATGATCCGGAAGCTGCGCGACGACTGGTCGGCCGCGCGCGGCGGCCGCACGGCGTGGCGCGAGTTCCACGACACGTTTCTCACCTACGGGGGACCGCCGATTCCGATGGTCCGGCGGCAGATGTTGGGGGCTGGAGGAAGCCTCTTCTGAATTCAGCATTCTGAATTCTGAATTCAGAATGGCTCCTCCACGGTCTACTGCGGCTCTTCGATCGGCTTGCCGTCCGGGCCCAGCGGCACCGGCACCCGGTTCGCGATCGGCTTCGTCGACTTCAGATACGCAAGGAGCGCTTTGAGATCCTCCTCCGGCAGCTGCCCGTAGAAGTTCCAGGGCATCGGCGGCAGGATCTGGCGCGAGGTGCCCATGTGCTTCCCCGTCTTCATCGCATCGATGAACATCTTCTCGGTCCAGATGCCGATGCCGGTGTTCATGTCGCCGGTGATGTTCGCGGCGAACGACACGCCCCACGCGCCAGTCCATGCCGTCAGGTGATCGTTCGCGTGGACCTGCCATGGACTCTTGGGATCGTTCTTGATTGGCGCCGCGATCTTGACGTCCTGCGGATGACCGGACAGCGCGCGGTCGTAGTCGAACTCAGGCCCCGCGGGCCCGAACTTCTTCGGCGTGTGGCAATCGTGACAGCCGCCGCCAATCACCAGCATTCGGCCCCTTTCGATCTGAGCCTCGCCCGTCAACGGCGCCGGCGCACCGGCGGGCGCGGTGGCGCTCGGAACCGCGTCGGTGCCCGGCGGTTGGGCCGGACGGTTGCAACCGGAAACAGCGATTGCCGCCGGCAGGGCCAGCAGCGCGAGGGTCATCCTGACGAACCGCATCGATATCCTCTCCTCTACTCGACTTTGACGTTGATGGTTTCGCACATGCCTTCGACGGCCCGGTGCAGGTCGTCGCCGACTTCGACCGCGAACTTGTAGTCCCCGGGGTTCAGCGCCATCTCGAAGGTGTCGGTCCCCTTGCCGAAATGGACCCACTTCCCGGCGGTGCCAGGCTTGTCGCCTTCTTCTGCCTTGGGGATGATGGTGCCCGGAGGCAGGCAATCGGTGTTGACGCCGAGGTGGAAGTGGCCCATGTTGGGGCGCGCTTCCTTCGCGTCCGCGGGCACGGGTGAGATCTGGTAGTTATCCGCGCCGAATACGAACTTCAGGGTCGACTTCGACGAGACGGTCGCACCATCCTTCGGCTCCTTGAAGTACACCTTCGCCGCCTGATGACCTTCGTGCGATTCGGTGGAGGAAGCCGCGGGGGTGTCCGTGGTCGCGGCCTGCTCGGTCGTGTTCGACCTGCAGGCGCCCGCCGCGAGACCGACGAGCACCGCGGCCGCGGCGATGACGAATCGATTAGTCATTCCTGCTCCTTAGAATAGGTTGCCTGGGTAGCTGGGTCGCCTGGGTCGCCCGGGCAAAAACGCAGGCAACCCAGGCAACCCAGGCAACCCAGGAGGCCACCCAGGCCACTCGAACTCGGGCGGCATTATAAGATGGCTCGGTTTTGTTCCTCCGGCATCTCTTCTCCACCGACCACAAGGTCATCGGTCTTCTCTACGGGTTCACCAGCCTGTTCTTCCTGCTGGTGGGCTTCGCGCTCGTGGTCATCATGCGCTGGCAGCTCGCCTACCCGGGCCGGACCGCCTGGATCGCGCCGGAGATGTACAACGGCCTCGGGGCGCTGCACGGCACGATCATGGTGTTCCTCGGCGTCGTGCCGCTCGCGGTCGGCGCGTTCGGCAATTACCTCGTGCCGCTGCAGATTGGCGCGCCCGACATGTCGTTTCCGCGCATCAACCTGGCCAGCTACTGGTTCTACGCCGCCGGCGGCGTGATCATGCTCGCCAGCTTCTTTGCCCCCGGCGGAGCGCCGATGTCCGGGTGGACGTCGTATCCACCGCTTGCCGATTTCGCGCCGTCGGGCCAGACGTTCTGGCTGCTCGGCATGCTCTGCCTGATCTTTTCGTCGCTGCTGGGCGCGCTGAACTTCATCACGACCATCGTCCAGCTGCGGGCGCCCGGGCTCACATGGTTCCGACTGCCGTTCTTCGTCTGGGCGCAGTTCATCACCGCGTTCCTGCTCCTCCTCGCTTTTCCTGCGCTGCAGGCGGCCGCCGTGCTGCAGGGGATGGATCGGCTCGCGGGAACGAGCTTCTTCCTGCCGAGCGGCCTGGTCGTCAGCGGGGAGCGCGTCGAGGTGGCCGGCGACGGCAGCGTCCTCCTCTGGCAACACCTGTTCTGGTTCCTCGGCCATCCCGAGGTGTACGTCCTGGTCCTCCCCGCCATGGGCATCATCGCGGAAGTCATCACCACGAACATCCGGAAGCCGCTCTGGGGCTACCGGCTGATGGTCTACTCGCTCTTCGTGCTCGGCTTCCTGTCGTTCATCGTGTGGGCGCACCACATGTTCCTGACGGGAATGGGCACGACCATCAGCGCGTTCTTCCAGGCGACAACGATGATCATTTCGATCCCGTCCGTGGTTATCTTGAGCGCGCTGATCCTGGCACTCTACGGCGGGTCGATTCGCTTCAACACGCCGATGCTCTTCGCACTGGCGTTCATGCCGATGTTCGGACTCGGCGGGCTGACCGGCCTGCCGCTCGGGCTGGCGGCCACCGACATCCCGCTCCACGACACGAACTACGTGGTCGGCCACTTCCACTACCTGGTGGCGCCGGGAACGATCTTCGCGCTCTTCGCCGGCATCTATCACTGGTTCCCGAAGATCACCGGCCGGCACATGAACGAGACCCTCGGCAAGATTCACTTTGCCGGTTCGCTGGTGGCGATGAACCTGATCTTTTTCCCGATGCTGCTGCAGGGGCTTGCGGGCGTGAACCGCCGGCTGTGGGACGGCGGGGCGGCCTATCAGTTCGCCGAACCGGTGCTGTTCATGAACACGATGATGTCGCACGCCGCATTCCTCCTCGGCGCGTTCCAGATCTTCTTCGTCGTCAACCTGTTCATGAGCATCACGCGCGGCCGCGCAGCCACCACCAACCCGTGGGAGGCCACGACGATGGAGTGGGCGACGCCCACGCCGCCGCTTGCACACGGTAACTTCGAGGAGGCACCCCGGGCATATCGCAGCCCGTACGAATACAGCGTTCCTGGCATGTCTGCCGATTTCGTCCCGCAGCATGTTGCGGATCACATGGCCACGGAGTCACGAAGTCACGGAGCATGACGAATCGATATCTCCGTGTTTTCGTGCCTTCGTGGCTTGACTCGAGAGAGGTCGGCAGACGCTGATGGACGCGCTTCCCTACACGACCACCGTTCGACCCGACACCGGACTGACCAGCCCGAAACTGGGGATCTGGCTCTTTCTCGCGTCGGAAGTGATGCTCTTCGGCTCGCTGTTTTCCGCCTACGTCCTGCTGCGCAGCGGTGCACCCGTCTGGCCCGACCAATCGGCGACGCTGAGCGTGCCGCTGGCGACGCTGAACACGGTCATCCTGATCAGCTCGTCGGTGACGATGGTGCTGGCGTGGGCGGGAGCGGCAAGCGGCAGACTTTCGCGCTACCGGCTGTTCATGGGGCTGACGCTCCTCGGCGGGGCGCTGTTTCTCGTCGTGAAATGGATCGAATACAGCGACAAGTTCTCGCACGGGCTGTATCCATCCACGAACAACTTCCTCGCGCTCTACTTCACGATGACGGGCCTGCACGCGATTCACGTGATCGCCGGCATGGTGGTCAACGCCTACCTGATCGGCCCCGGCGCGCGCATGTGGACGAAAGACCACCTGCGCTTCACCAACCGCGTGGAGATCGCCGGGATTTACTGGCACTTCGTCGATGTGGTGTGGATATTCCTGTTCCCGGTCCTGTACCTGTTATGACAGCGAACCGAACGCAGAACACGAACAGGGAACCGAGAAGGTGGAAGCGTGAACGGTAGTCCTTCGTCTGGCGCCGCGCACGCGGTGCAGATACGTGGTTACCTGGCGGTCTTCGCGGCCCTGCTCGTGCTGACGGTCGTCACGGTGGCCGTGGCGTCACTCGACCTGTCCGAAAGCGCAACGGTGGCGGTTGCGGTGACCATCGCAACGTTCAAGGCCGCGCTGGTGGCGATGTTCTTCATGCACCTCAAGGGCGAAAAGCCGCTGGTCTTCTGGTCGCTCGGACTGACCGGCGTCCTGTTTGCGGCGCTCTTCGCGTTTCTGTTATGGACGGAGGGCGACCGTCTGGTCGGAACGCGTTTCCTCGACGCGTTTGGGAACGCCCCCAAAACCGCACCGAGCGAGGGAGTTCACTGATGTGCCCAGTCTGCTTTACCGGCGCTGATCCCGTCGCGCGCGAGACGCTGAACGCCGGCATTGGCGTGCTCCTGGGCGTGACCGCAATCGTCCTGGCGCTGTTCGCCCGCTTTTTCGTCACGCTGGCGCGCCGCTCGCGCGCCGCCGCGCATCTGGTCGACCACGGTGCGCGGCGACAGGTGGACACGTCGGGCCGACGTGAAGACGAGCGGAGGATTGCCTAGTGATCGAGTGGCTGGGGCTGCCGGTCGCGGCATCGGCGCATGCGGCTGATGTGGACCGCATCATGGCGCTCGTCCACTGGCTGATGCTCGTCCTGTTTGTGGGCTGGGGAGCGTTCTTCGTGTTCGTGCTGGTCCGCTTCCGGAGGGGCCGCCACCCGCGCGCGTCGTATCAAGGGGCGCGCGGGCGCTTCGCCAGCGTCATCGAAGGAGGCGTGCTCGCCGCCGAAATCGCGCTCCTGGCGTTCTTCTCGATTCCGTTCTGGAGCGCCAACGTCGACGCCGAGCCGCCGCACCACGACACCGTCGAAGTGCGTGTGGTGGCCGAGCAGTTCTCGTGGAATTTCCACTATCCGGGGGCCGACGGCCGGTTCGGCAGGACGTCGATCACGCTGGTCGATCCGGACAACCCGCTTGGACTCGATCGCCGCGATGCGGCGGCGAAGGACGACATTACGACCATCAACCAGCTGCACCTGCCGGTCGGACGCACGGCGATCATCCACCTCTCGAGCAAGGACGTGATCCACAGCCTCGGGATTCCGGAGATGCGCGTCAAGCAGGACGCGATTCCCGGCGTCGTGCAGCCGGTCTGGTTTACGCCAACGATGACCGGGCGCTGGGAAATCGCCTGCTCGCAGCTGTGCGGCCTCGCCCACTACCGCATGAAGGCCTTCTACACGATCCACACGGCAGAGCAATTTCAGGCGTGGTTAGACGAGGAAGCCGCCGCACTTACGCCGCAATAAAGCAGGCCTAAGGCCGAAGGCCCATGGCCTAAGGGCTGGTCTAGGAATAGAGCAGGCCTAAGGCCGAAGGCCCATGGCCTAAGGGCTGGTCTAGGAACAAGGCACTTGGGCCTTGACCAGCCCTTGGGCCTTAGGCCTTAACCCATAGGCCTTCTCTACTGTGCCGGCTTGAACGTAAATGTCGCCGTCGAGGCCGGGGCGGCATCCGAGATCGTCACGCTCTGCGTCTGCGTCCCCAACCGCTCGTGCCACGCCTCGATCGTGTAGGTTCCCGCCGGGAGTCCTTTGATCTCGAACGTCCCATCGTCCTTGGTGACGGCAAAGAAGGGGTGCGTCACGACGTTGGCATACGAGCGCATCCAGCCGTGCACGTCGCACCTGAACGAGACGCCGATTTCCGGTTTGCTGAACGTCTTGGTCACAATCGGCGCCTTGTTGTCCTGCTGGCCGAAGTTGAACTCCTCGTTGTTCTTCGGGATGGCGTGGACGTTGTGCAGCGTCGGGTCGCTGTTGCTGATCTCGACCGGCTGGCCGACGAACACACCGAAGACGTGCGGCTCGTAGCGGCAGCCCTCCTGATCAAGCCTGATGGGTGTGGTTGGCGTTGCGTACACGGCATTGCCGAGCCCGTCCTTAACGTGGACGAAGACGTTTTTCAGCCCTCTATCCTGGGCAACGATGATCGTCTCCGACAACGACTCGGGCCCCGGTTTGCAGTTGGGGTCGGCGGCCATCCTGACCGGCGTCCGGACCGGCGGTTCGCCGTCAAAGGTGATTTTTCCAGTCACGACCCCGGGTCCATCCGCCTTCGCCGTCGCCGCGGGAGGTTCCGGGGTGCTGCCGCCGCCGCAGGCAGCGGTCAACAGTCCGCCGGCGAGGACGAGGATTCCAAGAATATGAATGCGACTCGACATATGCCGTCCATCATATCGGACGCCGCGCACGGCTCCCACTCCCTGAACCCCTTGCACCCCTTGCACCTCGTGCACCTCTTGCACCTCTTGCACCTCTTGAACCACTTGAACCTCTTGAACCTCTTGAACCTCGTGAACCCGTTCAACCCCTTGCACCCCTTGCGTCCATTGAACAATGATTAACGGCTCCGGCCACGGGTGCTTCGGCCCCAAGGACATACGCACATATCACAGAGGACCACATGGCCACGAAGATCGTTGACAAGTTGCTCCCGACCACGATGGTCGGCTCCTACCCGCGACCGTCCTGGTACACCCACCAGCTGCTCGGGCGCGACATTCGGGTTGCGTTCAAGGAAGTCAGATTCGAAGAAGAGTACGACGATGCGGTCGCAACCGTGGTCCGCGACCAGGAAGCCGCCGGGCTCGACATCGTGACCGACGGCAACATGTGGTACGACGACTACGTCGGCGCGATCGGGGCGTTCTGCTGGTACATGTACGAGCGGATCGGCGGGTTCGAGCAGTCGCGCGAGCAGCATCCGTCGACCATCGGCGCGACGGATCGCAATCGCGTCGTCGAGATCCTCGACGACTGGGGCGGCGTCATCAACAGCGGCCCGGTCAAGCACGGTCCCATCCGTCTCGCCGATCTCTACAAGATCACCAAGCGCTACGCGACACGGCCGATCAAGGTCTCCGTCGGCGCCGGCCCGGTCAACCTGGCGTGGCACGTCTACTTCCAGCACTACAAGGACGCGAAGGAGCTGAGCTACGCCCTGGTGCCCATCTTCAACAAGGAGATGAAGGACCTGGTTGAAGCTGGCGCTCAGTATCTCCAGATCGAGGACCTCGGCGCCTGGCTGCCGCTCTTCACCGGCAACAAGGACGACTACAAGTGGATCAAGGACGTCATCGAGAAATGCTGCGAAGGCGTCAACGCGAAGATCGGCTGGCACTTCTGCTTCGGCAACGCCTGGGGCAACGACATCCTGAGCGGCGCGTTCCCCGAAGGCTACCAGACGGTGCTGCCGTACTTCTTCGACACCAAGGGGATCGATGAATTCGTGCTCGACTACGCCAACCGCGAGATGAAGGGCATCGAGTTCATGAAGAACCTGCCGAAGAACGTCGGCCTGCAGTGCGGCGTGCTCGACATCCGCACCAACATGATCGAATCGCCGCAGACCGTCGCGGACCGGATCCGCAAGGTGCTCGACGTCGTGCCGCCGGAGAAGCTGACGCTCAGCACGGATTGCGGCATGAAGCCGCTGTCCCGCTACGTGGCCAAGGCCAAGCTGAAGGCGCTCGTCGACGGCGCCGCAATCGTGCGCGGAGAACTGGTTGGCGCCGGCGCAGCGGTTGCGCGGTAGGGATTCTCAAACCACAACACGAAGGATGAATTGATGGCTGACAAGAAAATCATTGCCGTCACCGGCGCAACCGGGACGCAGGGAGGCGGGCTCGTCCGCGCCATTCTCGCTGACCCGAACAGCGGCTTCGCCGTACGCGCCATCACGCGCGATCCAAACAAGGACAAGGCCAAAGAGCTGGCCGCGGCCGGCGCCGAAGTCGTCAAGGGCGATCTCGACGACGTCGAGAGCCTGAAGAAGGCGTTCGCGGGCGCTCACGGCGTCTACGGCGTCACCAATTTCTGGGAGCACTTCTCCGGCGAGAAGGAGAAGGCGCAGGCGAAGAACATCGCCGACGCCGCGAAGGCCGCCGGCGTGAAGCACGTCATCTGGTCCACCCTCGAGGACACCCGCAAGCTGATGTCGGCCGACGACAAGCGGATGCCGATCCTCCAGGGCAAGTACCGGGTGCCGCACTTCGACGCCAAGGCGGAGGCCGACGAGTACTTCAAGGGCCTGCCGGTAACCTACCTGGTGACGTCGTTCTACTGGGACAACCTTTACATGTTCGGCCTGGCGCCGAAGAAGGACGACAAGGGCGTCTACAGCTGGACCTTCCCGATGGGCGACGCGAAGCTGCCCGCCATCGCCGGCGAGGACATCGGCAAGGCGGCGTTCGGGATCTTCAAGGCCGGCCAGCAGTACATCGGCAAGACGGTCGGGATCGCCGGCGAGAGCCTCAGCTTCCAGGAGATGAGCGACAAGCTGTCCAAGGGGCTGGGCATCAGCCCGGTGCAGTTCAACGCGGTGGACGCGGATCTGTTCCGCAGCTTCGGCTTCCCGGGCGCCGATGAATACGGAAACATGTTCCAGACCTACCGCGACTTCGCCAAGGAAGTGAACGGCGCCCGCAGCATCGAGGAGACCCGCAAGCTGAATCCCCAGCTGCAGTCGTTCGATCAGTGGCTGTCGAAGAACAAGGACAAGGTGAAGGCCGCGACGCAGCCTGCGCCGCAACCGACCACCTAGCTACCCGCTACCTCGGAAGCTTCGCGGGATCGTGAACGACGCCGCCCTTCACCACCCGGTGAAGGCGGCGGATCGCACCAATGTCATCCAGCGGATTCGCGTCGAGAATCAGGAGGTCGGCCAGCTTGCCGGCCTCGACGCTCCCCTGCTCCTTGTCCCTGCCGATCATGCGCGCCGCGTTGATCGTGGCCGCGCCGATGGCCTGCGCCGGAGTCAGGCCGGCCTCGACCATCAGCTCCATTTCAAGCGGTGTGGCCACGCCAAGTAATACCCCGAAGAAGCCGGTGTCACTGCCCATGACGATCGGAATGCCTGCAGCGAACGTCCGCTGGAGGTTGCCGCGGAGTATCGGCAGATGTTCCTTCGTAAACGCGGTGTTGCTGAGGAATGACTGAAAAATCTGAACGCCCTGCGGCGAGGTCAGGAACTGGTAGATCCCCGGTGGCTGCAGCCCGAGTTGATCCCAATACGGAGCCTGGCGTTTGCCGAACGCGCCAACGTCCGCGACATCCTCGAACATCCCGAGCGTCGGCACGTAGACGGCGCGGTTCTTTTGCATCAGGGCGATGAACTCCTGATCAATCGGCTCGTCAACGATGCCGTGCATCAGGCCGTCCACGCCAGCCCGCAGGGCCTCCTTCGCTCGCAGCAGCTGCGGCGCGTGAACATACGCTCGAAGGCCGAGGCGATGCGTCTCGTCGACGAGCGCCTGAAGCACGTCCAGCGCCATCGGCTGCATCGTGCGCTTCGACGCCCAGGCCAGGTCATCGCGGTGAATCTTGATCGCATCGACGTTGGCGGCCTTCAGTTTCTGCACCACGGCGCGCGCGTCTTCAACTGTCGTCGGCGCGGGGCCCTGCTCGCCCAACGATCCGCCAGGAATCGTGATGGCCGGACCCGTGCCGAAGAATCGCGCATATGGCGCGGCATCCGCAGCGGCTGCCGATTTCAGGCTGGCGAAATCACTTTCGCCGACGCCGGGATCGAAGACCGTCGTGACGCCAACGGCGAGAAGTCGGCCGAGGTTGCCGACGTAGTTCTCGCGCTGGGGCCCGAGACTCATGCCACCTGCACCGAGGTGGTTGTGCATGTCGGCAAGTCCCGGAATCACGAACTTGCCGCGCGCGTCGATGACGTCCGCGCCCGCGGGCGGCTTCACCGAGGCGGCCGTGCCGACCTGGGTAATCCGCGAACCGCCGATAACGATGACGGCGTCGGCAACAGGAGCGGCGGTGGGGTCGATCAGCGTGGCGCCGGTAATGACCGCGGACCTGACAAGGTCCGCGCCACGGTTGTCGGGGGCCTGGACGCCTGCCGGCGCGCCCGCCACCGCCAAGAGAGCAGCCGCCACGAAGAAGGCGCGCATTGGTGCGGATTCTAGTTCAGTAGGACGCTTGACCCTTCGAGAAAGACGGGGCCACGATGAGGGCGATGTGGCGTCTTCTGCTCTTGCTCGTCATCCTGCTCCCGTCACGCGTTTCCGCCCAGACGCCCGGAAAGGCGTCGTTCGTGGTTTACGAGAAGGGGCAGCGCGTCGGAACGATGGAAACCAGCGTCTCGCGGACCACCGATGGATGGCGCATCACGGGCTCACTGCAGTCGAAGGGCGCGGTGCCGGTACGGATCGCCAATCTCGACCTGCTGTACGACCGCAACTGGTTCGGCCGCTGGATGACGCTGGAGATGAAGGCGCCGGACGACGTCCTCGTGCACGTCGCGGTGGGGCGGATCACGGCGCAGATTGACGTCGTGCGTGCCGGCGAAGCCCGCTTTCGATCGACCAGCGTATCGGCGAACACGATCCTGCTCCCGGAACGCGCGTATGGCGCTTATGAAGCCGTTGCCGCGCGTCTGGCTGGCGACGGCGCGCGCGGCGATCTCCCGATCTTCGTGCCGCCCACCGGGGAAACGCGTGCGCTCGTGGAGACGGTCACGTCCGAGCGCGTCCGGACGAGGAGCGGATCGCTGCCGGCGCAGCACTACGTGCTCATCGAAGTCAGGCCGCGGCCGACGCGTGTCGAGCTCTGGGCCGACCGCGGCCGCCTGCTGCGCCTGGACTTCCCCGCCGCGCAGATCTCCATCGTCCGCGCCGACGTGTCCGCCGGAGGCCGATAGAACGCTCTCGGCGAAGGCGGACGTCCGGAATGGTATCGTATTACCATGCGAACCACCATTGACAAGGCTGGCCGGGTGGTGATTCCGGCCGCCATCCGCGAGCGGGCCGGGCTCGGTCCGGGCGCGGAAGTGGAGATTACCGAGGAGGACGTCGGCATCCGGCTGCAGCGCGTAGCCGCCGGTCCGCGGCTGGTCAGGATCGGCCGCCGGCGCGTTGCACGGCCGACGGTTCCGGCGGATCAGCGTCCGCGCGTCGATATCGCGGCGATCGTCGAGGACGAGCGCAACCGGTGGCCGTAACCGCGTTCCTCGACACCAGCGTGCTGCTCGCCGGCCTGATCGACTTCGGCCCGCAGAGCGCACCGGCGCAATCGCTGTTGCACGCGGTCGCCGAGAAGCGGGTCAGCGGCGCCGCGACCGCATGGCACTGCTGTCTGGAGTTTTACTCCGTCAGCACCCGCCTCCCCCCGGAATTCCGGCTCGATCCGGCCGACGCCGCGATACTCCTCGAAGAGGAGGTTTTCGCGCGGATGGCCGTGCACGACCTTCCGCCGGCGGAGCGGCTGCCGACGCTGCGCGCCGGCGCCCGCGATCGCATTGGCGGCGGCCGGATCTACGATGCGCATATCGCCGAAATCGCCCGCGCCGCAGGCGCCGAGGTGGTGGTGACGGACAATCGGCGCCACTTCCTGTCGGCGCTCCGCTACGAGATGCGGATCGAGACGCCGGGGGAATTTCTCGCCCGGTTGAAACCAAGGCGATCGCCGTAGATATACAATCCCCCGTCACCTTTCATCGAGGACGCATGGATCCATTTCTCGAATCGCTCCAGCAGAGCGCGTTTGCCCGGTTTGTCGGCGAGTCGGGGTCGCTTCTCGGATATCCGACCATTCTGTTCCTGCACACACTCGGCCTCGGAACGGTTGCCGGCGTCAACGCCGCCGTGGCGCTGCGCGTGCTCGGCTTCGGGCGCAGCGTGCCGATCGAGCCGCTCGACCGGCTCTTTCCGATCATGTGGTTCGGCTTCGTCGTGAGCGCGCTCTCCGGGCTGGCGCTGCTGGTGACGGATCCGGTGACGCGGCTGCACCAGACCGTCTTCTACGTGAAGTTGATCCTCGTCGCGCTGGCGGTCGTCAACATGCAGATGATGCGCAGCCGCATCTTCCGCAGTCCGGCAGTTTCGGACGGCGCGCTCCCGTCGAACGCACGGACGCTGGCCATGGCCTCGCTGGTCCTCTGGATCGGGGCGACAACCGCAGGCCGCCTCATTGCGTACATCTGAGGTGACGCGATGAACATGAATGTTCCGCACCTGCATCTGCTGCTCAATCACATTCCGACGATCGGCGGCGCCGCGGCCCTCGTCCTGCTGATCATTGCCTTCGTCCGCAAGAGCGACGATCTCAAACGTATCGCGCTGGAAGCCACCTACGTCGTCGCCCTGTTCACGTTCCCGGCCTACCTGAGCGGCGTCGGCGCGCAGCAGACTCTGCTCGAGATGCCGGACATTTCCCAGCTGTTCGTCGACGCGCACTGGACCGCGGCGCTCTGGACGTTCGTGTTGATGCAGCTCGCCGGCGCCCTGTCCTGGCTCGCGCTGTGGAAGTGGCGGCGAACCAGCGCCTGGCCGACGACGATGGTTGCCGTTGTATTCGTGTTCTCTGCGCTGTCGTTCGTGACGGCGGCGCGCACGGCGAACCTCGGCGGCGAGATTCGTCACCCGGAGATCATCGTCGACGCGCAGGCAGCGGCTGACACGGAAGCGGCCCCCGAAGCGGCCCCGGAGGGCGCGGCGACAGAAGCGCCTCCGGAGGCGGAAGTCGGCTGGCTGACCGGGCGCGGATTGGGCAAGGCGTACATGGACCGGAACTGGATGTGGCCCGCGTCCGAGGCGCTGCACTTCATGGGTCTGTGGCTCATTCTCGGCGTCATCCTCCTCGTCAACATGCGGCTGCTGGGCTTCATGCGCACCGCGCCGTACTCGGCCTTCCACCGCCTGCTGCCGTGGGCGGCGCTGGGTCTGGCGATCAACGTGGTCACGGGCATGATGTTCGTGACGGGGACGCCGGAGCAGTACGGCGCGAACATCTCGTTCCTCTGGAAGATCATCTTCCTGATGGTCGCCGGCCTGAACCTGCTCTACATCACGGTGTTCGAGGGACCGTGGCACCACGCGCAGGCGGGCCAGGATCCGCCCATCCGCGTGAAGATCGCCGGCGCCACGGCGATCGTGTCGTGGCTCCTCGTGATGTATTTCGGCCGCATGCTTCCGTTCCTCGGGAACGCCTTCTAGGGAGTCACTTTGCAGCTCGCAATCATCGTCAGTGTGACCGTTGCCGTGACCGCTGTGGTTACGTATGTGATTGCTCTGCTGATCGACCGTAACGCCGACACGTAGCTGCCGGGCTTCAGCCGGAAGTCCACAAGCCGAGCTGGCGGAATTCGCTACACTACGAGGCGGAGGTTCGTATGGCTCAGGCTCGCAGGTTCAGACGAACGGCATTCGCCACCGCGCTCGCCCTCCCGCTCATCGCGCTGCCGCTCGCCGCTCATCACGGATGGAGCAACTACGGTACCGAGGAGTTCAGCATCTCCGGCGCCGTCGAAACGCCGGTCAGCCTGGCCGGTCCGCACGCGACGATGAGGATTCGCGCGGAGGGCCAGGTGTGGAACATCGTGCTGTCAGCCGGCAACCGCGTGGCGGCAGCCGGATTGAAGGAAGGCATGATTCCGGTCGGCGCCCAGGTCACGGCGGAGGGCCACCGGCATCGCGACGCGAAGGTCTATGAAGTGAAGACCGAGCGTCTGAAGTGGAACGGCAGAACGTTCAACGTGTATCCGGATCGCAGCTGACGCTGGCGAGAGGGAACGGAGGTTCCCGAGGAAACGGTTCCACAGGAGCAACGAAGGAACGAAGGTAAACGGAGGCCGTTCGATTGGTCGGCGCGCAAAGCGCGCCGACAGTCGTGACGTGAGAGCCGCCAGATACAAGCCGCCTCGGGAATTCAGAGCGGTTTGTACCTGGCGGCTCTCACGTCGCGGCAGGCCGCCTTCGGCGGCCAATCGAACGGCCTTTCTGCTTCGTGATCTTCGTGTCCTTCGTGGTTGAAGAAACTCCGTTCGTCTCCGTTTCCGTCTCCGTTCCTTCGTTGCTCCTGTGAAACCGTTGCCTCCGTTCAACTCCCTGCAGGGATCGTCTTGATGCGCGCCCCTGGAGGACTCTCGAGCGCCTTCTGGAGGTCGGCCACTCGATCCGGCGCCGGGTTCTCGACGCCGACGAGGATGCTCCCGTCAGTCACCTCCGGATCGTAGAAGCCGGTGCGTCGTCCCAGTCCCGCGGACACCACCAGTCCGATCACCGTCGCCAGGATCGCCCCGAGCATGGTCATCTCGAAAATGATGATCAGGTTCGGCCACCAGGCGTAGGTCGGCAGGCCGCCGACGTCGATCGGCCACGACATCTCGGTCAGCCAGGTCAGACCGAACGCGGCCGACATGCCCAGCAGCCCGCCGCCGCAGGCGATCCACCACAGCCGGCTCTTCCGGTCGATGTGGCCGAATTCGAAGTCCTCCATCGGCTGCGCGGACATGATGGTGATCTGGCGATCGGTCAGACCGGCCGCGCGCAGGCGATTGACCGCCTGCTGGGCCGACGCGCCATCGGCATAGAGGCCATAGAGCGCCCTCACAGCCGCAACTCCCCGACCGGATGTTCTTCCGTTGCCGGCGGAATCAGGTCAGGCGGCGGATGATCGCCGGCCTTCAATTCCCATATCGAGATGATCGGCACGACCTTCGAGAAGAGCGCGTAGAGCAGGATCATCGCGGCGAACGTCGCGATGGTGATGATGATCTCGACCGGCTGCGGCCGGTAGGTGCCGAAGCTGTACGGCAGGTACTTGTGCCCGAGCGACGGCACGATGATGAGGAAGCGCTCCAGCCACATGCCGATCAGCACGCCGATCGACGCGATCATGCAGCCGGTAATCGTGCGGAACCGCCTGATGCCCATCAGGATCAGCGGCAGCACGAAGTTGCAGACGACCATCGTCCAGTACAGCGGCGCGAACGACTCGCGCTGCGTCTGCCAGAAGACCGTCATCTCGGCGGGCTCGTTGCCGTAGTAGGTCACGAGCCGCTCGTTGAAGACGAAGTATCCCCAGAGCAGCGCCATCACCAGCAGCAGCTTGCCGAGGTTCTCGAAATGCACCGGATGCAGGTAGGCCTCGAGGTGCAGCAGCCGCCGCAGCGCGGCCATCGCCAGCAGCAGCGCCGCGATGCCGCTGAAGATCGCGCCGGCGACGAAGTACGGCCCGAAGATCGTCGTCTGCCACATCGGCACGGGAGCCATCGAGAAGTCGAACGAGACGATGGTGTGGACCGACACCGCCACCGGGATGATGGCGATCGCCATGATCTGCATCGCCGTCTCGAGCCGGTGCCACTCTTTCGGCGTGCCGCGCCAGCCCAGCGCCAGCACCCCGTAGATGCGGCGGCGCAGGCCGGTGGCACGATCGCGGGCAACGGCGAAGTCCGGAATGATGGGCAGGTACAGGAACAGCAGGCTGCCGGTCAGATACGTGTTGATGGCGAAGAAGTCCCACACCAGCGGCGACCGGAAGTTCGGCCAGATCAGGCGCTCGCTCGGATACGGGATCAGCCAGAAGGCGAGCCACGGCCGCCCGAGGTGGATGATCGGGAACATCGCCCCGATCATCAGCGCGAAGACCGTGATGACCTCCGCACACCGCGTCACGGGACGGCGCCAGCCGGCGTTCACCAGCCGGAGGATGGCGGAAATCAGCGTTCCCGCGTGGCTGATGCCGATCCAGAAGACGAAGTTGGTGACGTAGAAGCCCCAGTACACCGGCCAGCGGATGCCGGAGATGCCGAAGCCGAACGTCATCTGGCTCACCCAGCTGACCAGCCCGGTCAACACCATTGCCGCCGGCAGCGCGACCAGTACGTAGAAGCGCCACGACGTCTGCAGCAGCGGACGCAGCAGGTCCCGGTTGATCTGCTGATGTGGAGGATGACTCATGGGAGGCTTCGCCTCCAATGCAAAATGCAAGATGCAAAATGCAAAATGGGAGCGGCTGGATTCTTTTGCATTTTGAATTTTGAATTTTGCATTACCGGTCTTTTGACAAATATGTGACCTTTGGTTTCGTCCCCAGCTCTTCCAGCAGCTTGCTGCCGCGCGGCGACCGCGACAGGCGCGATACGTCGCTCTCCGGATCGTTCAGGTCGCCAAAGACGAGCGCGCGCGACGGGCATGCCTGCGCGCACGCGGTCTGCAGCTCGCCGTCCTCGAGCTCCCGTTCTTCCGCCTTGGCGGCGATAGTGGCCGCCTTGATGCGCTGCACACAGAACGTGCACTTCTCCATCACCCCGACTTCACGCAGGGAGACGTCGGGATTCAACTGCAGCTGCAGCGGCTTGTCCCACGACGGGTTGAAGAAGTCGAAGAACCGGACGTTGTACGGGCACGCGTTCGCGCAATATCGTGTGCCGATGCAGCGGTTGTACACCTGCGCGTTGAGGCCGTCCTCGGTGTGATGGCTCGCGTAGGTCGGACAGACCGGCTCGCACGGCGCGTTGTCGCAGTGCTGGCACATGACCGGACGGAACTTGAGCGTCGCCTCCGGGAACTCGCCTTCCCAGTAGCGCTCGACGCGGATCCAGTGCTTGGCGCGTCCGCGTGCCGCCTGCTCGGCGCCGACGGTCGAGATGTTGTTCTCGGCGTGACAGGCCGTCACACACGCGCCGCATCCCGTGCAGCGATCGAGGTCGACGGCCATTCCCCAGTTCGGCATCTCAACTCCCAACTTCCAACCCCCAACTTCCAATCCCTTTTTTGGGAATTGGGAGTTGGGAATTGGGAGTTACCTTCCGTGCTCCACGTGTTCGCGCATGCCGCCGGCGAACAGAATCAGACGCCCGTCCCCTTGGCCGACGCGGGCGATCTTCACCCGCGTTGCCGCCCATGCCACCGCGCCGGTTGTTTCTTCCGTCGTCGGCGCCAGCACGTCGACCGGGTTCTCGCCGCGCCCGCTCGCATAGCGCGTGTAGTTCGCATGCCCCTGACCGGCGGGCATCGCGACCACGTCCGGCGCGATTCCCGGCGACAGGTAGGCAGCGCTGCGCAGCGTCCCATGCTGCGAGGTGACCTCGACGAGATCGCCCTGGCCTATGCCGAGCCGGCTGGCCGTCTGCGGATTGATCTCAATCCAGCTGCTCCACATCGCTGACGTCAGCGGATCCGGCATCTCCTGCAGCCACGGCAGGTGTGCCAGTGATCCGTCGAGGAACTGGTTCGACGGATAGGGCAGGAAATGAAACGGGTACTGAGCTGGATCGCCATCGAACTCCGGTTGGGTCCGCCTGAAGGCGGACACTACATCGGTCGCAGTGTCCGTCTTCAGGCGAACGGCCGTCGTAGTGTCCGCCTTCAGGCGGACCTCCTGGGGCAACTCTCCCCACCATCCACCTTTTTCCTGCGCATCCGTCCACGCATCGACGCCTTCCGTCATGGCCGGCAACGGCGTCAGCGTCATCGCGAGCATCTCGTCGAACGTCTGCCAGGGCAGCTCGAGCGGCTTCTCGAGTTGACGGCCCACTTCGAGCAGCACGTCCGGAGTCCCTCGCGTCTGATGCAGCGCTTTCATCACCGGGGGTGCCGCGCTGACGACGGCAACGGACGAACCCGACTCGGGCACGCTCTCGGTCCACGACTCGAGGAACGAATGGTCCGGCAGAATGAGATCCGCCAGCACGCTTGTCTCGTCGAGAAAGCTGCCGAAGCTGACGATGAACGGAATCTTCGCGATGGCGTCGCGCACGTTCCACGCCCGTGGCGCGGTGAAGACTGGATTGATCCCGTCTATCAACAGCGCCTGCGCCGCCGGTTCGCCGCCGCTGAGCAGCCCCGCCGACCACTGCTGCAACGACACAGCAGCTGAGGGCCCGCGACCGATCCTAGCTGCGGCGGCCACGTCCATCCGCGGAGTAAAGAGCAGCCCGCCCGGCTTCCCGACTGTGCCCGCCAGCGCATTCAATGCGTTTACCGCGACGGCGGTGAAAAGTGCGTTCGTGTGCGCGAGCGCCGCGCCGCCGACAGCCGCCGCGGCGGGGCCCCGGCCTGCAAACTCGCGCGCGAGCCGCTCGACCTTCGCCGCCGCGACACCGGTGACCTTCTCGACTTGCTCCGGTGCGTAGTCCGGCAGCCCGTCGCCCCAGCCCGGGATTGATGCGGCTGCCGCTGCAGCCTGCAGCTTGTCGCGCATGATGACGTGCGCGAGGCCGAGCGCAAGCGTGCCTTCGGTCCCCGGCCGGATGGCGACCCATTCGTCCGCGCTCGCACCCGTCTGCGACACGCGCGATTCGATCTGCACGAAATGGCCACGCACGCCGGGCCGTCCCTGGCGCATGTCGCCATAACCGCGCGCGTGCGATACGGGCGCGTTCCACGTGCCGAGGAAATCGGCGCCAAAGCTCAGCAGGTAGCGCGTGTTCGCTAGGTCGAACGTCGGCAGTTGCGCCGATCCGAAGCTGATTCCGTTCGCCCGCCGCAACACGTCATCCGCGAATAGCTCGTAGGTGACGGGCGCCGCCGCGCCGAACCGTGCCAGGAACTCCGCTATGAGCGCCTGGCGATGACCGTTGCCGGGCCGTCCGAGAAACGCGAGCGAACGGGCATTCCCGCCGCCGGCGAGTGTGTTCAGCGAGCCGACAACCTCCGCGATCGCGGCGTCCCACGTCACCGCCTCATACGTTCCGGCGCCACGATTGCCGGTCCGCTTCAGCGGCTGCGTGATGCGATCGGGGTGATAGGTCACCTGGATCGCAGCCTGGCCGCGCGCGCAGAGACCTCCGCGGTTGATCGGGTGACTCGGGTTCCCCTCCAGCTTCTTGGCTGCCAGGATCTGAACGACGCCTGATTTCCCATCACGCACAACCTCCGCGTCCGCGTCCATCACGCGCACCGTCAGGCCACATCCGGACGGGCACAGTGGGCAGACGCCCGGCTTCCACACCGCCTGCCCGGGGACGATGTCCTCGTCCGGCACGAACCGGACGAGCTGATGATCCGGGTTGCCGCAGCTGGCAAGCGCGGCCGTGGTGCCGGAGACGGCGGTGAGCTTGATGAAGGAACGGCGATCCATCAGCGGAACCCGTGTAATTCAGAATGCAGAATGCAGGATGCAGGCAGTTCGCTGGACGCCTTCTGAATTTTGAATTCTGACTTCTGCATTATTCGCCTCACTCAGAAATGACAGGTGAGGCAATCAATAGACGCCTTGCGCTCGCTATGGCAGTTCACACAGAACCCCATGTTCATATCGACGTTGCGCTCGGCAACGGTCCCCTGCGCGATCGGCCCATGACACGTCGCGCACTCGACCTTCGCGCGGATGTGCGGCGCGTGATTGAAGCGGACGTGCGCCTCGGAGGTGTAGTCGAACACCCGCCGCCAGACAAAGTCCTCGCCGCGTTCGCGCATTGCCGTGAGCTGCCGGATGCGCGGCCGGTCGGTCGCGATCGTGTTGTGGCAGATCATGCACGTCCGTACGCTCGGCAGGCCCGCGACGGGACCGGTCGTCACCGGCTCGTGGCAGTACTCGGTGCAACCGATTTGCTTGCCGGCGTGCACGTTGTGCGGGAACTCGAGTGGCTGCTCAGGCTTCCGCTCCTGACGGCCGATGAAGTCCTCGACGGCTTCGCCGAAGGTCGAACGTGCCGTCGTGAACACGCCGGTGCTCTGTCCGGGCAAAACCGGCGGAACCGACGCGTTGGGTCGCGGGGCGGGGTCGAACATCCGGCAGCCGAGACTGCCGGCCAGAATCAATGCGCTGACAACGAGAGCGCTGCGCACTCGCGTTATTTTGCCGGCGCCTTCGCTGCGGCCGCGGGACCGATGGTGCGCAGGTAGTTGACGATCTCCCAGACGTTCTTCTCGGTCAGGGTCCCCTTCATCGGCTTCATCTCGCTTTTCGGGGCGGGCGCGCCGTTCCAGATCAGCGCGAAGATCTCGCCATCGCTGCTGCCGTGGTCCCACTTCGCGTCGGTCAGGTCGGCGGGTTTCGGGTCCTTGGGTGCGAGCGGTCCGTCACCCTTGCCGCGGAGCCCATGGCAATGGCGGCAGTTCTTGGCGTAGAGCGCGCGGCCCGCCGTAATCGAGGCCGCGTTGGCCGCCACCGGATTTTTCCGTGCCGCCAGCTTGGGATCGCCGCCGCGCCGTTGAGCCCCGGCGCCGGCCGTCATGAGCGCAACTATAAAAACCACCGTCAGGAGTGTCACAGCCCAACGCATCGTCGTGATAGTCCCCCGTGATGAGTCCGATTCGCTAAGAAACCCACTGAGTTTACTTCAGGTCCGAAGCCTCGGCGAACCTGACAAAGAATTCACGAAGAGTTCAGGAACGTCCGGCGGCGGGTGTGACCTAAGATCGCCATCATGCGGAGAACGCCCCTCGTCCTGTGTGCCAGCGTCGCGCTGCTCGTTGTCCTCATCGCCGCCGGATGCCGCCGCGGCGGCGAGGCTGCCGCGTCCGAAGCTGCCCTGCCACCGTTCGCCACCGAGCTCACGATCAAGGACCTGATGTTGAACGTGATCGACACCAACGCCGATGTGGTCTGGCTGTCGGTGACGACAGTCGCCAGCGAGAAGGGACTTGTCGAAACGCGGCCGACAACGGACGAGGAATGGGCCAGGGTAAAAGGCGCAGCCATTACGCTCGCGGAAGCAGCCAATCTGCTGATGATTCCCGGCCGCAAGGTGGCACCAGACGACCACAAATCAGAGGTGCCGGGCATCGAGCTCGAGGGGCCGGAAATGGACGCGCTCATCGCCAAAGACCCGCAGGCGTTCTACAAGCACGCTCGCGATCTGTACGCCGCCGCGATGATTGCGGCGCGGGCGGCCGAGAAGAAGGACGCCGACAAGGTCTTCGAGGTTGGCGAGGCGATCGAGCACGCCTGTGAAGGCTGCCACCGCGCCTACTGGTATCCGAACGAAAAGATTCCGGAGCTGCCCGCGTTTCCGGAGACGCCGGCGAAATAGCGGATCAGGGCACGAAGACAACGCCCCACGGCCGTTCGCCGACTTTCACGCGCGCCTTCACCGATCGGCTGTCCACGTCGACGATCGACACGTCGTTCGACGGTCCATTCGCGGTGAAGACGGTCTTGCCGTCCGGCGAGACCGCTATCCCCCACGGCCGCTCGCCCACTTCGGTTGACGACACCGGCTGATTCGTTTTCGCGTCGATCACCACGACGTTCTTGCCTCGTCCAGTGCTGACGAACACCCGTGACCCGTCCGGCGAGGCGACCGCTCCCATCGGGCGCACCATTTCCCCGGTCAGCGTGATGGTCGTGATGACCGTGTGCTTCATCGCGTCGAGTACCCACACTTCGCCGCCGTTCTCGGCGGTGACATACGCGCGCGAGCTGTCCGGCAGGAACGCTGTGGACCGTGGCCGCCGGCCGACCTTGACCGTCGCGAGCGGCTTCAGCGCCACGGCGTCGATGGCCGTCACCTGGCTGTCGTCCTCGGACGTCACGTACACCACCTGACCGTCCGGCCGGAGGTCCACGCCTTCCGGTTCGTCGCCGACCTTGAACGTCGCCAGCACCCGGCCGTCATCGATCGCCACGACGGTCAGCTCACCGGTGTCTTCGTTGGCAACGAAAAGGCGCGAGCCGTCTTTGCTGACCGCCGTCTGTTCCGGATCGGATCCGGCCTTGATCACTCGCAGCAGCCGCTGCTCGCGGACGCTGACCACGCCGATGCCGTCGGCCTTCTTGTCCGCCGGCGGGAGCGTGCTCTCGTCCACGCCGGGAGGCGCGATCGGCGAACCGCTGAGCGCCACGTACAGCGTCGTGCCGTCGGGGCTCAACCGGATGCCGCGCGGCCGTTTGCCGACCGGGATCGTGGCGATCGTCTTGGCGGCGGCTACATCGACGACCGTGATGTCACCGCTCGTCTCATTGGTGACGAACAGGCGTCCCGCGGCCGGAGGTGCAGGCGCGGCGGGCGGGGCCGATGATTCGGCCGGTTGTGATTCGCGTGAACACGCGGCGGCGCAAAAAAGAAGGGCCATGCCGACGATGAAACGCTTTGGCATGGCCCGGATTCTACTGCGAGCAGGGCACCCCTGAAGGGGCGCCCTGCGACGGTCTACTTGCTGGGAGTCGACTTGCTTTCGGGCTGCCGTGGTCCTGGCTGTGCCGGAGTCGGCCTCGCCTGTGGAACGACCGGCTGCGTTGTGCGGCCCGGCGCCGGCTCAACCTTGCCCACCCGACGGACGCTTCCTGTATCGATCGTCTGTCCCCTCTCGTTGATCGTCTGGAAGAACAGCTCGTCGCCGGAGATCTCCATCAGCATGAACGAATACTCGCGATCGGTGCCAAACAGCGTCAGACCCGACTTGCTCAGGTCGCCCTTCCGCAGCTTCGCCGAGTTCCCGATGATGAAGTACTGGATGCCCTTCTGCGGCTTGAGGCGCTCGTAGAAGTGTTCATGCCCCGTCAGCACCAGGTTGACCCCGTGCTTGACGAACAGGGGCTCCAGCAGATCACGCTGCAGCTCTGCGGATCCGTGGGTTTCACCGGACGAGTACAGCGGATGGTGGAAGAACATGATCTTCCATTCAGATCCGCTCGCCGCCAGCTGCTTGTCCAGCCACTCCAGCTGCGTCTTGTCGACGTAGTTGCTGTCGAGCGCAAAAAAGCGCACTCCGTCCTTCGGCTTGAACGTGTAGAACCGCTCGCCGTTCATGTTGAACGGCTTGTAGTTCCGCTGCAAGGCGGCGTCGTCGTGGTTGCCGAGCGCGGCGTAGAACTTCACGTTGGCGTCGAGCAGCGGCTTGTACGGAATCTCGAACTTCTTCTGGAAGTCCCTGGGCCTCTCGCCGCCGTACATGTTGTCACCGGCCATCACGACAAAGGTAAATGGAAAGCGCGTCCGCCAGGTGGCCATCTCCTTGGCGATGCCCTTTTGCGCACTGCTGCCGGTCCCCGCGTCGCCGATGACGGCGAACTTCACCGAGTCCGGCTTGTTCGGAACGCGCAGTTCCTGCCCGGCGATCGAAAAGGGCAGCCCCGCGATCAGTACAAAGACGGTAAGTAATCGACGCATGGTGTCCCCTCCGGCCCTATCTGATCACGTTCAACGTATAGTCGACGATCACGTCCGCATCCTCGTCGAGCAGAATCAGATGCCTGCCGATGATCTTGAATTGCAGCGGCTCCGGCAGCGTCGGCAGATTGAGCAGCAGATTCGCCGGCACCGTCGGCACCGGCGCGCCGTCCGGATACTTCGCGTTCACCTTGAACGGAATGCTCGCCGCGGACGGCGCGTCGTCCTTCAGAATCTCCTTCGCATCGCGCCCGTCATCACCCTTCAGCTCCGGATACAGCAGCCGGCGGAACTGCGCGGCGATCTCGGGTGTCAAGACGTCACCCTGCTTCGCGTTCGGGCGCGCGGCCCGGATCTGCGCAGCCATGCCGTCCTGGGCGGCCTTAATCTTCGTCACATCGGACGTTTCCTTCAGCGGCGGCGCGTCCTTGATGGCGTCCTTGCGCACCTTCATGTACGCGTCGACCCGCTCCTTGAAATCGGCCAGGATTGCCGCATGCGGATTGACACCCTTCGCTCTCGCCTCAGGTGCCACCAGCGGCGCCGGCGGCGCGCTGGAGATCTGCGGGCCCTTCTCCGCGGGGTCCGGCGCCGGTGAGAACGGCTCGGCCGCTTCACCGGTCGTCGCGGCTGGCGTCGCCGCGGGCTCGCTCGCCTCGTAGGTGGAGCGATCCGGCGCGGGGTCTCCACCGCAGGCAGCCGTCAGCAGCGCGACCGTAAGCAAATGGCTGACCTTCATAAAGTCATGCCTCCATTTTCGAGATGGAATTTTCACGATCCGTGCCTGAAAAATCGCTGCCAGCGGGGCCGTAGAGAGCCGCCAACCGCGGCCGTTTCCGTGCGGAGGCCGTCATGTCGTCGCGGCAGACTACTCGGCAGCGAGGAGAACTCTTATGACTGACGACGAACAGCTGCTTCACGACATCAATGTCGCGATCGGAGAGGCTGAGGAGCGCGGCGACCGTGAGGCACTCTCCAAGGTCCTGGCGCCTCGGCTCGCGTTTCAACGGGCCGACGCGTCACAAACCGTCGACGACCAGGTCGCCTTCCTGCAGAAGGTGACAGCTGGCAACGCGCGCGTCACGAAGATCATCGAGCCGGTCGAGGTGCACGCTCACCGCGCCATCGTCAAGTGCGTGGTAACGACCTCAGACGGACGGGCGTTCCACAATATCCGTCTCTTTGTCCGACGAGATGGAGAGTGGAAGCTTCTCGGGTGGGCGAATGAGCCGTTGTAGTTGTCGACGAAGGGGCTAGAAGCGGAAACCGAGGACTGACTTCACCAGGTCCTGCGCCGAGGCGGCGCGGCCGTTCAATGTGACGGCGCACGCGACAGCACAGACGACGAAGCGACGCACTGCGATCAGAACGACACTCGAAGGACGACGCGCGCCGAACGCGGGATGGCGGCGTGGAAGTGAAGGTCCTCAACCGGCTCGGGCTCGTCGCGCAGGCGCGACTCGAAGAAATAGTCGATGTCCGACACCTTGGCGTCGAACAGGTTGAACCCTTCGGCGGTGAGGCGCACACGGCTCGAGAACTGATACCCCAGCTCGCCGTTGAGAATCGACGTCGACTTCGATTTGACGCTGTTGTCCTCGAGCAACGGCCGCGGCCCGAAGTGCCGCAGACGCACGCTGCCAAACGGGCCTCGCGTGACAGCGGCGGGCGGGTTGACGGAAATGCCGGCCGAGATGACGCGGTTCAGCGCACCGGGAATGAAGTCTTCACCTGGAGCCACGTCCACGAATCGCGCGCGCGAAAACGAGAGGTCGAAGTCCATCGACGTCCATCGGTTTGGATAGACGTAGTTGGTGATCTCGAGGCCGTAGCGCCGGCTCGCCGGGCCCTCCTCGGTGCTTCCCGAGTCCCCGACGTAAATCAGCTCGGAGTCGAATCCGAGATACCAGAGCGTTGCCGTCGTCTGCAGCCCGCGAATGGCGACCGTGCGGACGCCGAACTCGCCGCCGTCGGCGCGCGCGAACGGCGGCGCCGGCGTGACCGCATCGCCCGTCACAGGGTCAACGGCAAGATTGATCCCGAGACCCGAGTTGGAGTGGAATCCCAGGCCCCAGTTCGCATAGAACTCGGTGCCGCCCCATGGCCCGAACGCCGCGGACACTTTCGGGCTGACGATCCCGGAGGCATCCTTCCCGGAGTTGATCGGGTTGTCCGACTCGACGTTCCACCTGTAAACGTCGCCGCGCAGGCCGAACGTCGTCCGGAACGTGCGGCTCCATTCGATCTCGGAGGCCGCAAAGGCACCAACCGAGGTCTGATCCGCTTCGTCGGCTCGGATGGTGCCGATGCGCTCGGTCGCGCGCGTGTGATACAGGCCAAGCGGTCCGCCCACCGAATCGTTGCGCACGTCTACGCCAAACGCGTTCTCGGTCGACTTGCCGCCGATTCGCAGCAATCGACGGTGCGTCAGCTTCGCGCCTGTCATCCAGCGGCGCTCGTACTGCTCGAACTGATCGCCGTTCTCAGGGTCGTTGAGGAAGTATGTGAAGTTGTGGAACAGCTGAACGCCGTAACGCTGGGCATACGCAGTCACACGCGTTGAATTGCTGCCCCCGGACCGCTGCCAGTCAACGATTCCGGCGTGGCGGAAGGTCTCGCCGCCATCGCTTTCTTCAATGAACCCGAAGCGGCTGATCTCTCCGCTGTCGACCGCGCGCTGCGGAATCTGGTCGGTCGAGTGCCAGTGATTGCGGAAGCCGAGATAGGTGAACGACAGGCCGTTGCGCTGATCGCCCTGGCTGTAGCGGACGACGCCGTTGAACTTGTCTTTGTTGTTCGGACTGACCCATGGCCCGTTGTCGCGCTCCCACTCGAACGCGCCAAGCAGGTGGCCGCTCCTGACCTTCGGCGAGACAGCGCCGAGGAAGCGGCCGTAGCCGAACGATCCACCGGTCAGCGTCACGATCGGCCGCTCGAGGACGTTGAAGTAATTGATATTGGCCGATCCCGCGGACGAGAAATCACCGTTCTCGGCGTAGTACGGTCCCTTGCGGAACTGCACGCCGCTCACCAGCTCGGGAATCAGGAAATTTGCGTCCGCGTAGCCCTGCGCGTGCGCGTGCGTCGGCATGTTGACCGGGAGGCCGGCGATCGTCTGCGCGAAATCGAAGCCGTGATCGAGGTTGAAGCCGCGGAGGTAGTACTGATTGGCTTTTCCCTCTCCACTGTGCTGGCTGATGATCATGCCGGGAACGGTCTCGAGCACTTCGGTCGCCCGGTTCACCGGACGCACCGCGAGCTGCGCTGCCGTAATGGCGCCTTCGCTGCCGGCCGAGGCGATCCCCACCAGGTTCTCCGCCGGATTCTCGATCTCGGCCAGATTCCGAAACGTACGCGGCGCGGTGATGACGATGTCGGCGCTGACGGCCACGACCATCTTCACGTTGGCGGTTGTCGTGCCGCCCGGCGTCACCGTCACCATGCGCCGGCCGCTGCTGAAATTGATCAGACGGAACGTCAGTTCGGCGGCTCCGGCCGGGACCTTGTCGAACCGGTACGCGCCGCTGCCATCGGTGACGGTATCGGGAATCAGCGCGCCGGCAACGGTGACGCTGACCGTCACGCCGGGAAGAACACCGCCGGTGTCGTCCTCGACGGTTCCGGCAATCGAGCCGGTGCTCTGGGCCGACGCCGGCGTTTGTGCCAGGAACAGCAGAACGACGGCAGCCATCGCAGCGCTGATTCTGAACATCGCCCGCCCATGCTAGCGTCGGGCGGCACGGTGGCATCCTGAAGAGTTCCTGAAGAATTCGTCAGGCCTGGTGTCAGAATCCGGTGATGAAGCGCATCACCTCACTCGTGCTGATCCTGCTTTCGTCGTGCCGCGCGGCTGACACGACCCACTCGGACATGATCGAGCTGCAGCGCGTCCACGCCAACGGCGTTGACGTCGTGCTGCTTTCGAGCGACGGCACGCTGAGCCACGGCAAGGACACGCTCACCGTCGAGTTCCGTCGGGGAGACGACCTCGTTGACGTTGGCGCGGTCAAGGCGGGGGCGACGATGCCGATGGCCGGGTTGCCGGACATGCTCGGCAGCGTCTTTCTCGAGCCTGCGAAGACGCCGGGACGTTACACGGCCGAAACAGACTTGAGCATGTCCGGCGGGTGGCAGCTCACACTCGAGTGGAACGGCCCCGCCGGCAAGGGAAGCGCGTCGTTTCAGGCGACGGCCGATTGATCACGCCCCCGACTATCGCATTTTTCAAATGCGCCCAGCGCGGATGTTGTGGGGCGAGCCTTGCAGGCTCGCCTCGCGAACCCGCAGGGTTCGCGCCTGGGAAGCGAAATCCGCGCTCGAAGGTCGCACGGATCACGAACTGGATCTGCCGCGCGGCTGTCGCGGCTTCCGTAATCGTGCCGAATTGCGGCGTGTTGACGAACCGGTTCGGCGTGGCGTAGTTCACCGTGTTGAAGAGGTTGAACGCGTCGACCCGGAAATGCAGATCGACGGCCCCCACGGGCACTTCGCGATCCAGCGCGCGGTCGGCCTTACTCGCCGGCCCGATCGTCAATACGTGTTCCCCCGGCAGGAGCCCCGCGGACTCGAATCCACCGTCGGCGCCCGACGTGACGGTTCTGGTGAGGGCAGTGTCGGTGGCAGCGACCGTGACCGCCGCGCCGGGAATGACGAGATTCTGCTGGTCTCGAACCGCTCCGCCGACCGACGCGGTAGCGCCCTGTGCGAGCTACGTGACGCCTGAAGCCCGCGCCATTGTGGACACGCGGAGTGTGCCGTTTCGAAGCGCCCGCAGCTTCATAACGTAAAAGATGACCGGCGTGATGATCAGCACGTGAATCGTCGACGTGATCATGCCGCCGATGATGGGGGCGGCGATCGGCTTCATCACGTCTGAGCCGACACCACTGCTCCACATGATCGGGATCAAGGACGCCATCACCACCGAGACGGTCATCAATTTGGGCCGAAGTCTGAGAATCGATCCGTCGACCGTCGCGTCCCAGATGTCCTGTTCGCTGATCCCGCCACCCCGCCTCACCCGGCGATCGAGCGCCTCGTGCAGATACACGACCATGACGACACCGGTCTGGACGGCGACGCCGTACAGCGCGATGTAGCCGACCCAGACCGCAACTGAAAAGTTGTAGCCGAGCAGCCACTGCAGGATGACGCCGCCGGTCATCGCGTAGACGACGGACAGCATCACGATCGTCGCCTCCCAGACAGAATGGAACGTCATGTAGAGCAGCAGGAAGATGATGAACAGCACGATGGGGACGAGGATGCGCAGCCGCTCGCGGGCGCGCAGCTGAAACTCGTACTGTCCCGTCCATTGGAGCGTGTATCCAGCCGGCAGCCTGACGCCGTTCGCAAGCGCTTGTCGCGCGCGGTCGACGTAGCCGCCGATATCCCGCGTCGCCGTATCGATGTACACGTAGCCGGCCAGCTGCGCGTTTTCATCGCGAATCATCGCCGGCCCCGTCGTCAAGGAAATATCGGCAAGCTGCCCGAGTGGAATCTGCGCACCTGAGGGGGCCTTGACGAACACGCGCCCGAGATCGGGCATGGACTGCCTGAAGTCCCGTTCATATCGCACGTTCACCGGGTATCGTTCGCGTCCCTCGATCGTCCGCGTCACGTTTTCACCGCCGAGGGCCGACTGAATGACGTCCTGCACATCGGCGACCGTCAGGCCGTGGCGTGCGATCGCCGCACGGTTGATCTGAATGTCCGTGAAGTACCCCTCCGTCACTCGTTCGGCATAGACACTCCGCGTGCCCTCGACCGCCTGCAGCGCGCGCTCGATGTCCTGGCCGACTCGCTGAATGACCGCCAGGTCCGGTCCAAAAATCTTGATGCCCACCGGGGTCTTGATCCCGGTGAGCAGCATGTCGAGGCGGTTGCGAATCGGCTGTGTCCAGACATTCGGGAACCCGGGAAACTGCAGCGCTGCATCCATTTCCCGCTGGAGCGCCTCGAGCGTCATCCCGGCGCGCCATTCGGACCGCGGCTTCAGCGTGACGGTCGTATTGACCATGCCCATCGGCGAGTTGTCCGTGGGGCTGGTGCCACGACCGACAGTACCGAAGACGCGTTCCACCTCGGGGAACTGCCGCAGCAATTTGTCCTGCTGCTGCAGCAGTCGCGTCGCTTCGGTGATTGACAAGCCTGGCGGCGAAGTTGGCATATAGAGCAATGAGCCTTCGTACAGCGGCGGCATGAATTCGCTGCCGATCACGAACAGCAGCGGAACCGTCAGCGGGATGACCGCGAAGTTGATCAGCAGCGCCGCCCATCGCCAGCGCAGTGCCAGCTTCAACACCGGCGCGTACAGGAACGTGAAGAACCTCGAGACTGGATTCTCCGATTCAGGCCGGAGCCGTCGACCGCGGATGAAGAACGCCATCAGCACGGGCACCAGACTGATTGACAGCAGTGCCGCCGCCACCATCGCGAACGTCTTCGTAAACGCCAGCGGTCGGAACATGCGGCCTTCCTGGGCCTCGAGCAGGAAGACGGGGGCGAACGACACGACGATGATGGCGAGGGAGAAGAAGATGGCGCGGCCGACCTGCGTCGCGGCGGCGACGGCCACGCGCGGCTGCTCTTCGTCCGGCACGATCGTGCCGTCCTCTCGCGGTTCGGAGAGGTGCCGGTAGGCGTTCTCGACCATCACAATCGCGGCGTCGACGAGGACGCCGATCGCGAGCGCGATCCCGCCGAGCGACATGATGTTCGCGCTGACGCCCATGTAATACATGGGAATGAACGACGCCGCCACCGCGATCGGCAGCGCGACGATCGGCACGATCGCCGAGCGCAGGTGGAACAGAAAGATGATGATGACGATCGAGACGACGATCGCCTCCTCGATCAGCGTTCGCCGCAGCGTCGCGAGTGAGTCGTTGATCAGGCCGGAACGGTCGTAGGTGGGCACGATCCGTATTCCTTCAGGCATCGCCCCCTGGACGTCGCGCAACTTCGCCTTGACGCGATCGATCACCCGCAGCGCGTTTTCGCCAAACCGCATGATGACAATGCCGCCGACGACTTCACCGCGGCCATCGAGCTCGGCGACGCCGCGGCGGATATCTGGCCCCAGGCTGACACGCGCCACATCCGCCACTCGTATCGGCGTGCCCCCTGCACTGGCGCCGAGCGCGATCTCCTCGATGTCGGCGACCGATGTCAGATACCCGCGGCCGCGCACCATGTATTCGCGGCCCGCGAACTCCAGCAGTCGACCCTCGACGTCGTTGTTGCTCGCGCGAATGGCCTCGACGAGATCACGAATACCCAGGTTGTAGCCAGCCAACCGGACCGGGTCCACCGTCACCTGATACTGCTGGACGAACCCGCCGATACTGGCGACTTCCGCAACACCCGGCACGGACGCGAGCCAAAACTTGAGGTACCAGTCCTGAAAGCTGCGGAGGTCGGCGAGTGAATGGCGGCCCGTTTCATCGACAAGGGCATACTCGAACACCCACCCGACCCCGGTCGCATCGGGTCCGATGGCGGGATTCACGCCCTCGGGAAGCTGCCCGCGAATGCCCTGCAGGTACTCGACGACCCGGCTGCGCGCCCAGTACATGTCCGTCGTGTCGTCGAAGATGACGTAGACATACGAGATGCCGAAATCGGTGAACCCGCGCACGCTTCTGACGCGCGGTGTGGAGATCAGCGCCGACACGATCGGATAGGTGACCTGATCTTCGATGAGATCCGGACTCCTGCCCGGCCATTCCGTCGACACGATGACCTGGACGTCCGAAATGTCCGGAACGGCGTCCACCGGAATCGATCGCATCGTCCAGATGCCCCAGAGGGTGAGCATCACCGCCCCCGTGACGACGAGGAAGCGGTTGCCCGCGCACCACTCGACGAGCCGTTCGATCATCGCGCCACCACCGCAAGCTGCCGGCTGCCGAGGCGCTGCCCGGCACGGCTCACGTCCACGGTTACATCCCAGCGGCCGGCCGCGATGACCTGACCGGAACCGCGATAGATCCCGCCGCCCGCGGGCGGCAGTTTCGCCGAGCTCTTCATCGCCGGCATGTTCATCGCCGGCATCGCGGCCATGAAGAACGTGACGGACACGTCAGCGTCGTTGACGGGCTGTCCGCCTGAGTCGCGCACGACGACCTCGAACGTGTTTTCACCCGTTCGCGGCGGGTCCGGCTGCGCGCGGAAGGTAATGTCGATCCGCGCCGAAGGGCCGGCGCCGACTGCCTGGGCCGGAGGAGCCTCGTAGCTCTGAACCGCCGCACGAAGTCGACTCTCGGAATCGAGGAAAAACGCTGCGCCGGCGGCGACCTGCTCGCCCTCCTCGAGTCCGCTCGTAATCTCGACTTCGTCGCGCGTGCGACGCCCGACGCTCACAGCGCGTGGTTCAAACCGGCCTTCGCCGAGGGAGACGAACACCAGTTGGTCTGCGCCCGCCTCGAGCACCGCGTCGGTTGGTACTGTGAGCGCATTCGCGGCCTGCCCGGTGAAGGTGACGTCCGCGAACATGCCTGGCTTGAAGCGGCCGCCGCGATTGCCGAATTGAATCCGCACTTTGGCCGTGCGCGTCTGCTCCTGCACAGTCGGCAGGACCGAGATCGTTCGGCCGACGAGCGGCTGCTCGGGAAATCCCTGCAGCGTGACGCGCGCGTTCTGGCCAACGCGCACGTTCGGGAGGTCCTGTGCCGGCACGTCGGCCTCGACCCATACGACAGACAGATCGGCGACACGGAACAGCGTCTGTCCGGCGGTCACGCGCATCCCTTCGACGGCGAGTTTCTCGACGATCGTCCCGCTCACCGGCGAACGAAACGGAACCACGTCGCTGGCGCTCCCTCGCTCCTCGAGCGCACGAATGTCGGCGTCGGACAGATCCCAGCGCAGCAATCGCTCGCGGGCGGCCTGAACCAGCCGTGCGGCGTGATCGCGAACGGAGTCAATCTCCGCGCCTGCCGCGCTGGCGTGTCCACGATGGGCCAACAGATATTCGTTCTGCGCGGCGAATAGCGCCGGACTGTAGAGAGCAAACAGCTGCTCGCCGCGGGTGATCATCCGGCCGGTGTAATCGGCGCGGAGTTCGCGGATCCACCCGTCAACCTTGGTCGTGATCTCCGCCTGACGCCTTTCATCGAAACGCACGACGCCAGGGACGCGCACTTCCCCGCCGATCGTTGTTCGTCGAACCGGTACGATGCGTACGCCGATGAGCTGCTGTCGCCGTGGATCGACAACGACCTCGCCTCGCGCCGGCGCTTCGGCCTGGGCGTGACCGGCGTGCGCCTCGCTGCTGGTGCCGGACGGCGCAGCCGGTGTCGCGACGGTCACGGCATCGCCGCGACGCAGTATCCGGCCCGCGGGAGTAAAGGCCAGCACCGCTGCCACGATTGCGACGGCGACGCCGGCGAGGAGCAGGAGCAATCGTTGTGTCATAGGACACCTGCGGCGGTCTCGAGGTCGGCCCGCGCACGTGCAACGTTCGCCCGCGCCTCGAGAGCCTCGAGCTGTGTCGACAACAGTGTTCGGCGGGCATCCAGGATCTCGCTGAACGACCCTTCGCCCGTTCCGTAGGCCAATCGTGTCAGCTCGAAGGCATGCTCGATCTGCGGAAGAACCGTGGACTCGATCAGGCGCACGTGGCGTTCCGCAATGTTCAGACTGACGACCGCTTCACGAACCACCTGGCGCAGGTGGGCGGAAATGGCAGCGCTCCGGGCTTTGGCGGCGTCGACGCGCTTCGACTGCGCCTCAATCGCCGTCGTCAAACGGCCGCGCGACCATGGCGCGTTCGGCCAGCTGATACCCGCCCGTGCCGTCCAGGCACCCGGTTCTCCGGGAATCAGCATGTAGCCGCCGCCGAGGACGAAATCCGGCCGCCGCTCTCCGCGGAGGCGTTCGAGCTCCGCTTCTTCCCGTGCCACTTCTGCCGCGACCGTGGCGACGTCAGGGTGCCGAGCCAGCGCACGCTCTTCGGCGTCATCCGGCGACACCGTCGCGACGATCGGTGCGAGCGCCTCGACGGTTTGTGACACCGGGCGTCCCAGGAGCGTGTTGAGGCGAGCTTCGGCGGCCTGCGCACGCCCTGTCGCGGCGATGCGCTCCTTCTCGAGATTGGCGACTTCGACGAGCGCCACGATGGTGTGATGCTGGACCCCTTCTCCAGCCGCGTAGCGAAGCGTCGCGCTCCCGGCGACGTTGTCGAGCAGCTGTGCCTGACGCGCGTACTGAACAAACGTCTCGCGCGTGAAGAACAGATCGATGTACGCCTGGCGGAGCTCGCCAAGAATCTGGTTCGCGCGGATCGCTATCTGCTGGCGTGTCAGCTCGGCGTCTCGTTCAGCGACGAGCGTTCGGGCCGCGCGCTTGCCGCGACCCGGAATCTCCTGCTCGACCGTGAACATGTACATGTCGGTGCGCACCGGGTTGGCGGTCGCGATCGGCCAGCCCCAGATTTGCGCTTCGAGCATGGGCGGCCCGAGAAAACGCTCCTGCGCCGGCACGCTGCGCGCGGCTTCATACTGCTGGCGCAACGCCACCAGCTCGGGATTGCGAGCCGCTGCTTCGTCGAGAGCAGCTCGCAACGTCAGCGGCGCGCCTTGTGGGTAGGCGCTCGCGACCGGCGCGATCAGCGCCAGAACAACTCCGAAGATGCACTGTCGGGACATATTCCTTCGCCCAAGAAAACGGAACTGTGAATCGCGAACACCCGTAGACGAACTTCCGTCGCGAGCGTTACGCGCAAACAGACGGCGAAGGAATCAGATGCGGAAGGACGAGACGAACAGGTACGTGGACACGCCCGGTGGACTTGCGGAACTGGTTTCACGCACG
>DASTBV010000037.1:0-65284 GCA_035711805.1 Vicinamibacterales bacterium | reverse complement strand
CGCTGCCCGCCGATTATATCGATCCCCGACTACGGCCACTGTAGTAACATCCCGCCGATTTCGCGGTGCGGTCCGCCGCGCCGTCCCCCAGTCCACCGAGTCGCATACGATGACATATCGGCGTACACGCAGTCACACGTTCGTTCCGACGATCCCCGCGCTGGTCCTCGCGGCAGCGGCGGCTGTCGCGGCGCAGACACCGCAGCCGGCCTTCCCCGTGACCCTGCAGCAGGCGGTGCAGTATGCGACGGACAATTATCCGGCCATTCGCGCGTCGGCCGCGCGCGTCGCGACACAAGAGTCGGGCGTGAGCCTGGCCCAGACCGCCTATCTTCCACGTCTCGAGTGGAGTCTGCAGGTCAACCGCGCCACGCGCAACAACGTCCCGGGTCTGCTCCTGCCGGGCACCGTTGTGCCAGCCATCTCGGGCCCGGCCTCTGATTCCGCGTCATCATCGAGCATCTGGGGCACCGCGAACGCGCTGCTGCTGTCGTGGGAAGCGTTCGACTTCGGATTGCGGGGCGCGTCGGTCGATCTGTCGCGTACGCTGGTGACGCGCGCGACGGCCGGCGCTCAGCTCACGCGGCTCGAGGTCGGCGTCGGCGCCGCCGATGCGTTTCTGCGCCTTGCCGCGGCCCGCGAGACGGTGCGCGCCGCGCGTGCAAACGTCGAGCGTCAGCAGGTCTTCGCGGATTCCGTTGCCGTGCTCGTGAAGAACCAGCTCCGGCCGGGCGCCGACGACTCCCGCGCGCAGGCCGAACTGGCGTTCGCCCGCATTCAGGTGATCCAGGCCGAGCAGGCGGAGCAGATTGCGCGGGCAAGCCTCGCGCAATGGCTCGGCGTCGCCCCTGCAGCCGTTCAGATTACGGAGGCGCCGCTGCTTTCGACGCCTCCGGTCGCTCCGGCCGCGCCTCCCGCTCCGGCCGCCCATCCGCTGGCCGAGACACAGATGGCGACCGTGGAGTCGAGCCGCGCCATGCAGCAGGTGCTCGGCCATTCGTTTTACCCGCGGATCAACCTCCAGTCGGCGTTTTCGCTGCGTGGGACCGGCGCATCCGCCAGCGGCGCGGGCGGCACCAACTTCGGCGGCAGCCACGGTCTCGACTTCGATACGCCGAACTGGGCGGTCGGCTTCACGGCCACGCTGCCGCTCTTCGACTGGTTCTCCTTGCGCGAACGGCGGCGGATGGAGGCCAGCACCGAGCGTGCCGAGGCCGCGACCTACGATCGCATCGTGCAGCAGCTCTCCGCGCAGGCCGAACAGGCCCGTGCGGAAATGGACGGCGCCCGCCGCGTCGCCGAGAACACGCCGATTCAGCTGGCCTCAGCGCGGGTACTCGAACAGCAGTCGCGGGCACGCTACGACGCGGGGCTGGCGACGATCGTCGAAGTGGCCGACTCGCAGCGGCTGCTGCTGCAGGCGGAAGTCGGAGATGCCGTCGCCCGCCTCGGCGTCTGGCGAGCGCTTGTCGCGGACGCTGCGGCTCGCGGCGATCTCGCGGAACTCTTACGGTGAACTGTGGGATCTGGGATTTGAATCAAAGGAATACCTATGTGGCTCATACGTGCGGCAATGCGGCGCCCGATCACGATCCTCATCGTCATCGTGGGCGTTGCGCTCATGTCGTGGCTCGCAATCCAGCGGATGAAGGTCGATATCTTCCCGAGCCTCGGGACGCCGGTGATCTACGTCGCGCAGCCGTACGGCGGCATGGATCCGGCGCAGATGGAGGGGTACATCGCCAACTACTACGAGTACCATTTCCTCTACATCACCGGCATCGAGCACGTGGAGTCGAAGTCGATTCAGGGAGCGACGCTCCTGAAGCTCTTCTTCCACGAAGACACCGACATGAGCCAGGCCATGGCCGAGACGGTTGGCTACGTCAATCGCTCGCGCGCCTTCATGCCGCCGGGCACGGTGCCACCGTTCATCACGCGCTTCGATGGCGGCAGTGTGCCCGTGGGCTACCTCGTCTTCTCGAGCGACACGCGGGCGCTGGGCGAGATCCAGGATCTCGCCCTGAATCGCATACGCCCGCTGTTCGGCACGCTGCCCGGAGTGTCGGCCCCGCCACCGTTCGGCGGCAATCAGCGCACCGTGGTGGTGCGCGTGGATCCCGATCGGCTGCGCGCCTATCGCATGTCGGGCGAGGAGGTCGTCCAGGCGCTGACGCTGGGCAACGTGGTGACCCCGTCGGGCAACGTGCGCATCGGCGATTTCACGAACATGGTGCCGGCCAACTCGGTCGTGCCGAACATCCAGGAGCTGATGGAGATTCCCGTCCGCACGGGCGCCGGACCGACCGTGTTTCTCCGCGACGTGGGCTACGTCGAGGACGCCTCAGACATTCTGACCAGTTATGCGCTCATCGACGGTAAACGCAGCGTCTACATCCCGGTTACCAAACGCGCCGACGCCTCGACACTCTCTGTCGTGCAGACGGTCACCGCGGAGCTGCCGCGCATGCGGGCGGCGATTCCCGACGACATCACCGTCAACTTCGCATTCGATCAGTCCGGCTACGTCAGGAACGCGATTCGCGCGCTGGTCACCGAAGGCACCCTTGGCGCGCTGCTGACCGGCCTGATGGTTCTGCTCTTCCTGCGGCATTTCCGCAGCTCGATCATCGTTGTCCTGACGATTCCGCTGGCGCTGCTCGCCGCGGTCGTCGCGCTGTGGGGAGCAGGGCAGACGATCAACATCATGACGCTCGGCGGACTCACGCTGGCCATCGGCATCCTCGTCGACGAGTCGACGGTCGCGATCGAAAACATCCATACGCACCTGGCGCGCGGAAAGCCGCGCGCGCGTGCGGTCGTCGATGCGGTCGCCGAAGTGGCCGTCCCGATGATGCTGGCGATGCTCTGCATCCTTGCTGTCTTTGCGCCGTCGTTTTTCATGGTCGGCGTCGGCCGGGCGCTGTTCGTGCCGCTGGCGTTGTCCGTCGGGTTCGCGATGGCCGCCTCCTACGTGCTCGCGCTCACGTTCGTGCCGATTCTCTACACCTGGATCGGCGGCGGGCTGCACCGATCGCACGAGGGCGGTCCGTTCGATCGATTCAGGCAGCGGTACGGCCGCGTCGTGACCTCGTTCGTGCGCCTGCGCTGGGCGGTGCTCGCGGTCTATCTCGTGATCTCGGGCGCCACGGTCTATTTCGTCGGCGGCGCGCTGGGGACGGAGATTTTCCCCAGCGCCGACTCGGGACAGATTCAGGTCCGTCTCCGCGCGCCGACCGGCACACGCGTCGAGCGGACGGAGCGGATGGCGCTGCGGGTGCTCGACACCGTCGCCGAGGCGGTGGGTCCGGAAAATGTCCAGGCGAGTCTCGGCTTTGTCGGCTCGCAGCCGTCGAGCTATCCGGTCAATCTCATTCATCTGTGGACCGGTGGCCCGCACGAGGCGGTGATGCTGATCTCCATGAAGCCCGAACGCAAGGTGTCCACAGGCGAGCTCCAGGAACTGCTGCGCGCGAAGATCGACGACATCGTGCCAGGCGCGATCGTCTCCTTCGAGGCCGCGGATCTCGTCAACCAGGTCATGAGCTTCGGATCGCCCACGCCAATCGAGGTGGCCGTCGCCGGACCGAACATGGCAAACAACCGCCAGTACGCCGACAAGCTGAAGTCGGAGATGGCGAAGATCGACACGCTTCGCGATTTGCAGTTCGGGCAGGCGCTCGACTACCCGGTACTGCGCGTCAACATCGACCGCGAGCGCGCCGGACAGCTGGGTGTGACGGTCAATCAGGTCGGCAGGTCGCTCGTCGCGGCGACCTCGTCCAGCCGGTTCGTGACGCCGAACTACTGGGCCGATCCGAACTCCGGCATCGCCTATCAGGTGCAGGTCGAGATCCCGCAGCATGAGATGTCCTCGATGGAAGACGTGCTCAATGTCCCGGTGATGCAGAATGGTGCGCCGCGACCGCTCCTCGGCGACGTCGCGACGATCTCGCAGCAAACCGCCATCGGCGAGTACCACCGCTACAACCAGCAGCGCATGGTCACGCTGACGGCCAACGTCGCCGGCGCTGACCTGGGTTCGGCGTCCGACGACGTCTTCACCGCCGTTGCCAGGACCGGCGATCCGCCAGCCGGCGTGACGGTGACCGTGCGGGGTCAGGTCGCGCCGATGCGGCAGACCCTGGACGGTCTGCGATCCGGCCTCGGTCTAGCCGTGGTCGCCATCTTCCTGCTCCTGGCGGCGTACTTCCAGTCGCTCAAGATCGCCCTGATCGTCATCGGAACGATTCCGGCGGTCATCGCCGGGGTAGCGCTGAGCCTGCTGCTCACCGGCAGCACCTTGAACGTGCAGTCGTTCATGGGCGCCATCATGGCCATTGGCGTCGCCGTTGCGAACGCCATCCTGCTCGCGACCTTCGCCGAGCAATACCGTCAGCAGGGCGCAGACGCCGGGGTCGCCGCGACGCGGGGCGCGACGAGTCGCCTGCGGCCGATCCTCATGACGACGTTCGCCATGATCGCCGGGATGGTACCGACAGCCATGGGTGCCGAGCAGCTCGCGCCGCTCGGGCGTGCCGTCATCGGCGGCCTCGCCGCGTCCACCGTGGCGACGCTCCTCGTGCTGCCGGCGCTGTTCGCGCTCGTCCAGCGTCGGGCGACCGCCGCGTCGCCGTCTCTCGATCCCGACGATGTCATGAGCCGCCATCATTCAGGAGAAACCGCATGACGCGCGTACGACTGGTTCCCGTCTGCGTGATCGTCCTCGCCGCAAGCGCGGCGCAGCTGTCCGGCCAGAGTACCCCGTCACTGGAGACGACGAAGGTCGTCTCGCAGGCCCTCGACAAGACCATCACGATTCCGGGCGACCTGACGCCGTATCAGGGCGTGAACCTGCACGCCAAGGTGTCGGGGTTCGTGCAGTCGGTGGCCGTGGACCGCGGCTCGTGGGTCAAGCGTGGCCAGGTGCTGGCGCGATTGTCCGCCCCCGAGCTCCGCGCCCAGCGTGCGGAGGCGGAAGCGAAGGTCCAGGCGGTGCGGGCGCAGCAGGCAGAAGCCCAGGCGAAGATGGTGTCGGCGCAGAGCACCTACGAACGCCTGAAGGCCGCGAGCCAGACGCCGGGTGTCGTCGCGGGAAACGACGTCGAGATCGCCGAGCGGACCTTCGAGGCGCTGCGCTCCCAGGTCGAGGCGCTGAAGAGCAGCGGCGCCGCGGCGGAGGCGGCGCTCAAGGCGGTCACCGAGCTGGAAGCGTACCTCGAGATCGACGCCCCCTTCGATGGCGTGATCACCGAGCGCAACGTCCACCCCGGGAGCCTGGTCAGCCAGTCCAGCGGAGCGATGCTCCGGATCGAGCAGATCACGCGTCTGCGGCTGACCGTGCCGGTGCCCGAAGCGTACGTGGGCGCCATCATGAACGGCACCAGGGTGGACTTCAAGGTATCCGCGTTCCCCGATCGGACGTTTCAGGGTGTCATTGCCCGCCCCTCGCACTCGCTCGACCTGAAGACGCGAAGCATGCAGGTGGAACTGGACGTGATGAATGCCAAGCAGGTGCTCGCGCCGGGCATGTTTGCCGAAGTGCAATGGCCCGTCTCGCGGGCACAAGCCACGTTGTTCGTGCCGACGACCGCCGTGGTGCGGACCTCGGAGCGCCAATTCGTCGTCCGCGTGCGCAACGGCGTGGCGGAGTGGGTGGACGTCAGGCGCGGTCAGGTGAATGGGAACGTGATCGAGGTGTTCGGCAATCTCAGGGAAGGCGACGTCGTCGTGCGACGCGGCAACGATGAAATCCGCCCGGGCACAAAGGTCACGACGACACCAGCCAAGAGCTGATACCCGGACTCGTCGCCTCCGCCTTCCGGCGGAAGAGGAAGAAAGAATTACGGCGTCGCCGGCGGATGGTGCCGCACATCCTGCGCCGACACCATGAAGATCACGTCCTCCGCGATGTTCGTGGCGTGATCGCCGATGCGCTCGAGATGGCGCGAGACGAGGATCAGGTCGAGCGCCGGCTCGATCGTCTCCACGCTCTGCAGCATGTAGGTGAGCAGCTCCCGGAACACCTGGGTCTTCAGCGCGTCGAGCTCGTCGTCGGAATTCAACACCGAGCGCGCCAGCTCGGTATCGCGTTTCACATATGAATCCAGCGCGTCCCGCAGCATCGTCTGCGCGATGGTTCCCATACGCGGGATATCGATCAGCTGCTTCACCGGGGCGTGGCCGAGATACCGTACGGCCGCCTCCGCGATGTTGACGGCAAGATCGCCGACCCGCTCGAGGTCGCTGTTGATCTTCACCGCGGCGACGATGGCGCGGAGATCGGTGGCCATCGGCTGATAGAGCGCCAGCAGACGGAAGCTGCGGTTGTCCACGTCGATGTGCAGCCGGTTGATCGGCTCGTCGCCCGTCAGCACCTTGTCGAGCAGCCCGTGATCGCGCGCGACGAGCCCTTCGACGGCCGCGCGGACCCGTTCCTCGGCCAGCCCGCCCATCTCGAGCAGCCGCCCCTTCAGCGTCTCGAGCTCCTCCTGGAAGTGACGTACCGTCTGTTCCACTAACCGAATCTCCCGGTCACGTAATCCTCTGTCAACTTTTCGGTTGGATTCGTGAATATTTTGTCCGTACGGTCGTACTCGACGAGGCGGCCGAGCCAGAAGAACGCCGTGAAATCCGACACCCGCGCCGCCTGTTGCATGTTGTGGGTGACGATCACCACCGTGTATTTCTTTTTCAGGTCGTAGACCAGCTCCTCGATGCGCTGCGTGGCGATCGGATCGAGCGCCGAGGCCGGTTCGTCCATCAGCAGGATATCGGGTCGAACGGCCAGCGCGCGGGCGATGCAGAGCCGCTGCTGCTGTCCGCCGGATAGCGCCAGCGCGGATTCATGCAGCCGATCCTTGACCTCGTCCCACAGCGCCGCCTGGCGCAGGCTTTCCTCGACCTGTCCGCCCAGCTCCGACTTGCTGCTGACCATTCCGTTGATGCGCAGCCCGTAGGAGACGTTCTCGAAGATCGACTTCGGGAACGGGTTCGACTTCTGGAACACCATTCCGACGCGCCGCCGCAACTGCACAACGTCCACGCCGGCGCCGTAGATGTTCGCGCTGTCGATCAGGACCTGCCCCTCGACGCGCGTGTCGGGAATGATGTCGTTCATGCGGTTGATGGTCCGCAGGAACGTGCTCTTGCCGCACCCCGACGGGCCGATGAAGGCGGTGACGACGTGCGGCCGGATCTGGACCGAGATGTCCTCGAGCGCGCGTTTCGCGCCGTAGTAGAAGTTCAAATGCGATGCTTCGATTTTGCACGGTCCGGGCGTCTCGGCTGGAGGCGTCTGTCGTGACGCGATGTCGCCGAGTGACGGCGGAACCGTACGAGCCACTGCGCTCACCCTGTCACCTTCTTCTGGTAGCGGTCGCGCAGCCAGATCGCCAGGCCGTTCATTGCCAGCAGCAGGACCATCAGCACCAGAATACCCGCCGCCGCGTTGGCGTGGAAGTCACGCTGTGGCCGCGACACCCAGTTGAAGATTTGAATCGGCAGCACGGTGAACGACGACCAGACGCTGTCGGGCGCGAACGACACGTAGGTCAGCGCGCCCATGGTGATGAGCGGCGCGGTCTCGCCGATGGCGCGGGAGAGCGACAGGATCAATCCGGTCAGGATCCCCGGTGCGGCGACCGGGAGCACCTGATGCCAGATCGTCTGCCATTTGGTGGCGCCGAGCGCGTACGACCCTTCGCGAATGGATCCCGGAACGGCGCGCAGCGCTTCGCGTGTGGACAGAATGACGACGGGGAGGGCCAGCAGTGCCAGCGTCGCTGCGCCCGCCATCACGCTGCGTCCCATGGCCATCAGCCGTACGAAGACCCCCAGTCCGAGCAGGCCGTAAATGATCGACGGGACGGCGGCGAGGTTGGTGATGTTGAGTTCGATCGCGCGAGCCAGGAAATTCCGCCGGCCGTACTCCTCCAGATAAATCGCCGCGGCGACGCCGACCGGCAGCGCGAGCACCGCCGTCAGCAGGATGACGAACACGCTTCCCGAGAGGGCGTGGAAGATACCGGCCTGGGTGGCGCGCCGCGACGGGTAACCGGTCAGGAAGTCCCACGACAGACGAGCGATGCCGTCCCGGAACACGTCGACGAGAAGCGCTGCGAGTGACGCCAGCGCAATAACCAGCACGAGCAGCGCAACGATCTGGAACGCGATATCCAGCCACCGGCGCACGCTGATGTTCACGAGTATTCCTCGCGATAGCGCGCCCGCAGCCAGGCGCTGACGAGATTCAGCCCGAAGGTGCTCAGAAAGAGCAGCATGCCCACGGCGAAAATCGTGCGGTACTCGAGCGTGCCCTGCGGCGTGTCGCCGAGGCTCACCTGCACGATGTAGGCGGTCATCGTCTCGACCTGGACGAGCGGATTCCACGTCAGACTCGGCTGCTGGCCGGCGGCGATGGCGACGATCATCGTCTCGCCCACGGCCCGCGACACTGCCAGGATGAACGCGGCGGTGATGCCCGAGAACGCCGCCGGGACGACGACGCGGAGACTGGTCTGCATCCTGGTCGCCCCCAGCGCGTACGACCCTTCACGCAGACCGTTGGGGACCGCGCGCATCGCATCCTCGCTGAGCGACGAGACGAGCGGCAGGATCATGATGCCCATGACGATGCCGGGACTGAGCGCGTTGAACGCGGTGAGACCCGGAATGAATTCCTGCAGCAGCGGGGTCACGAAGAGCAGCGCGAAGTAGCCGTAGACCACCGTCGGAATGCCGGCCAGCAGCTCGAGTACGGGCTTGACGACGCGCCGTACGCGCGAGTGCGCATATTCGCTGAGATAGATCGCGCTCAGCAGGCCCATCGGCAGCGCGACCAGCATGGCGATGAGCGACACCAGGACGGTGCCGGCGACCAGTGGCAGGACACCGAAGCGCGGAGTCGAAAACAGCGGCGTCCACTCCGTGCCGAACAGGAACTCGACGATCGGCACCTCGCGCAGGAAGGCCGCGGTTTCCACTGCCAGCACGGCGATGATGCCGACCGTTGTCCCGACCGAGACCAGGGCGCAGAGGAAGAGGCCCCGCTCGATCACGAACTCGAAGCGCCTCATTTCTGCCGCGAGAGGAGAGCCTCCAACGTCATTCCCACCTGCGACCCGCCGGTACCGAATGCCGTGCCGACTTGTCGTTCGGTGAAATGAGCCCTGGCGAGGTCGTAAATCTGCGGTGTCAGTTCGACGTAGCCCACCTCGCGCATCAGTTCGGGCTGCGAGAAGTACGACTCGACGAACCGCTGGATCTCCGGCCGATCGGCCGACTTGCGGGCGACGTAGATGAACAGCGGGCGCGACAGGGGCTGATACGTCCCGTTCCGGACCGTTTCAACAGAGGGCGGGATCGGGCCGTTCCCGTTGTCGGCCTTGGCATCATCCACCGGTACCACCTTCAGCCGGTCCTTGTTCTGTTCCACGTAGGCGAGAGGAATGAATCCAAGCGCGAGCTCGTCGCCGCCAACACCCTGCACCAGGACGTTGTCGTCCTCGCTCGAGGTGAAGTCGCCGCGGCTGGCTTTCTCTTTGCCGTTGATCGCCTCGGTGAAGTAATCGAACGTCCCCGAATCGACGCCGGCCCCGAAGAGGCGAATCTCCCGATCGGGCCATCCCTTGCGCACCTGGCTCCAGCGGGTGATCTTCCCCTGCGCGCCTGGTTCCCACAGCGTTCTCAACTCGGCCGTTGTGATGGAGGTCGCCCACGAGTTCTTCGGATTCACCGCAATCGCGAGACCGTCGTATGCCACCGGCAGCTCGATGAACTCGATGCCGGCCTTTTGGCAGGTCTCCATCTCCGTGGCCCGGATCGGGCGCGAAGCGTCGCTGATGTCCGTTTCGCCGCGGCAGAACTTCTGGAACCCGCCGCCGGTCCCGGATATGCCGACCGAGATGTCGACCCGTGGATTCGCGCGCTTGAATTCTTCGGCGACCGCTTCACTGATCGGGAAGACCGTGCTCGAGCCGTCGACGCGGATCATGCCGCTCAACTCATCGGCCGCCGGCTCGCCCTGGGTTCCGCGACCACAGCCACTGGCCGCAAGAGCCGCGCATAGGCATGCGGCACACAGATACCGTTGCATCGTCATGAATTCACGGTACTGTTTGGGAATTTCGCGTCCGTTACCGCGATGTTAAATCCATGTAACACGTTCGGAACGTTCGGAACGTTCGGAACGTTCGAAACGTTCGAAACGTTCGAGTCGTTCGAGTCGTTCGACGTTCGGGTCAATCGATGAAGCGATAGCCGAGTCCGATTACCGTTTCGATCTGCCTGGACGCAACGCCGAGCTTCGACCTCAACCGGCCGATATGCACGTCCACGGAGCGCGTTTCTACCGAGTCGTCCCATCCCCAGACGCGCTCCAGCAGCCGGTCCCGCGAGATCACGCGGTTCCGGTTTTCCACCAGGTAGCGCAGCAGTTCGAATTCGCGCCGCGTCAGCCGGACCTGCGAGCCATCGACCCGCACGGATATCGCGTCGAAGTCGGCGATCAAGTGGGTGCCGGAGTACGACGTCGCCGCAGGAGCCTTCCGGTCGTTGGCGCCGCCGCGGCGCAGCACGGCGCGGACGCGCGCGACGAGCTCGCGCAGCGCGAACGGCTTGGTGATGTAGTCGTCCGCTCCAAGCTCGAGTCCGGCCACGCGGTCGCTCTCGGTGGCGCGGGCGGTGAGCATGATGATCGGAATGTGCGAGGTTGCCGGACGCGAACGGACGATCCGGCAGACTTCGACGCCGCTCAACACGGGGAGATTGAGGTCGAGGACGATCAGATCGGGCGGGAGTTCGCTGACGGCGCGGATCGCCTGGTCGCCGGCCCCGGCGACGTCCACTTCGATATCGCCCTTGCGCTCGAGCGCGTGCTTGATGAGCCCGGCAATATCCTGTTCGTCTTCGACGACGAGAACACGAGTACCCACAGAGCGACCGTAGTCAGCCGGGGTTTCTGCTGCGTCACGGGACGGTTAAATCTAGGTTACGAAGGTAGATTTACCGGCTTGTGATCTCCCGGTGATCCCGGCGTCACATCGGGCTCTTACGCTGTCGGATATGCACGTGGGTATACCACGGCTGCCCCGCAAGGCCCGCCGGCGCGCCCTGAGCGCGAAGGCGGGTGGTCTGGCGCAGGGATGACGCCGCGGCAGCCATTCCGACTGAGCGTCGTCGTCTGCGCCCATAACGAAGCCCGTTTTCTTCCCGCCTGCCTTCATTCCCTGCTCGCGCAGACGCGCGTGCCCGACGAAATCGTGGTCGTCAACAATGCCAGCACCGACGAGACGCGCGCCGTGGCGCGGCAGATTCCGTACGTGCACGTGGTGGACGAGCCGCGCAAAGGGCTCGTGGTCGCGCGCGAGACGGGCCGCCGCGCCGCCACCGGCGACATCCTGGTCTACCTCGATGCGGACTGCCGCGCGCCGCTGACCTGGCTCGAACGGGTCGAGCGGCGGTTCCTGCGGGCCCCGTCGCTCATCGCGCTGTCTGGCCCCTATCGGTACTACGACTGGGATTGGTGGGGACGGCTGTTGATTCGCGCCTACGACTTCACGCTGGCCCCGGCGACGCAGCTGCTCGTGAAGTACGTGCTGCGCATCGGCACCATCTTCTACGGCGGAAATTTCGCCGTTCGGGCCGACGCGCTCGAGGCGATCGGCGGGTTCGACACGTCGATTGAATTTCATGGCGAGGACACCAACCTCGGGCGACGCCTATTTGCCATCGGCCGCGTCGAGATCTTTCACGACTGCTACCTCTACACCTCGGCGCGGCGCTACAACGCGATGGGGAAGGGCGCCGTGTTCCGGCTCTACGTCCGCAACTTCACGTCGGAGCTGCTGCATCACCGCCCCCGCGATACGTCGCACGTAGACGTGAGGACGTAGCGCCGGATGCCAGGCTACGAGCCGTTCCTCCTCTGTGACTTTCACGTGCACACGCAGTGGAGCGACGGCAAGCTCACGGTGCGCGAGGTCGTCGATTTGTACGGCCAGACCGGCAAGTTCGACGTCATTGCGATCACCGACCACATCCTGATGAAGAAGGATCTGCTGGCGCGGGCCGGTCGGATCGCGACGCTCGGCCGCCGCGCCTTCGGCGTGCGCGAGCACGACTTCGCGGATTACCTGGCGGACATCGAATCAGAAGGCCAGCGCGCGCTGAAGAAATACGGCATGCTCGTCGTTCCCGGCGCGGAGGTGACGCAGAACGGCATCCGCGCCAAGAAGAACTCGCACATCATCGCCCTCGGGGTGAAGAAGTACATCAGCGCCGATCAGAGCGCCGACGCCATCCTGCGCGAGATTCGCCGTCAGGGCGCGCTCAGCTTCGCCTGCCATCCTCACCACACGACGACGAGGCGGATCGAGATCAGCACCTGTTACCTCTGGGATCATCGCGAGGAGCTGTCGGATCTGGTTGACGTGTGGGAAGCGGCCAACCGCGACGATCTCTTCTCCGTCACCAGCCTCAAGCATTACCCCTACGTGGCGAACAGCGACTTCCACAAGCCCAAGCATCTCCATTCGTGGAAGACGCTGGTGCGCAGCGACAAGAACTGGCCGGCGGTCCGCCAGGCGCTGCGCAGCAACATCGACATCGCCATCACGCTCTTCCGCAACGGACCAGCCTGCGTGTAACGGCAAGGTAAATTCTTTCGCGGTATGTGATCTTGATGCGTCGGATCGCATATAACGATCCGAATCGTGATTGAAAACCGACTGGCCGTTCGAACGGTTGCGCAGATCGCTGCGGAAGCCGCGCGCGAAGCGTCCCCTGATCTCAAGGTTGCCGGTGTCGTTCCGGGCAACAGAGAGACGAGCTACGTCGAAATCCTCGTGAATGTCGAGGGTTGGGACGACGACGATCGTCAGATTACCGTCGGCGTATTCCGTAACGCCGGCCCGGCTGTGCTGAAACAGCAGATTTACAACCACCTCCAGCGCCTCATCCACGAACACAGCGCGAACTAGCGCTGGCGAGCCTGACAAGGCTCGCCCCACGTCGATCGCCCCGATGCGAATTAACGCGGCCGTAACGCACTCGTTACGGGACGATCACGACCGCTTTCTACAGTGACCTCCGAGAGCTGGTATCAGCAGGCTCTTCCATTCCGAACCGCGATTCGGTTCCTGCGGAGGTTCTAGATGCGAATTGTTTCGTCTCGGCCGGTTCTGAGCTGGACTCAGAGAGCGGTGCGCCGAGTATTCACCATTGTCCTCGCCGCGGCCTGCGGCATCCTCGGTGCGAGAGTTGCTGCCGCACAAGTCAGTCCGACCGGCACGCTGAACGGCGTCGTCACCGATGCGAGCGGTGGCGTGCTGCCGGGTGTGACGGTGCTGGCGGTAAACGTGGCCACGGGCGTGACGCAGCAGACGGTGACGAGCGAGTCGGGAGACTGGAGACTCGCGGCGCTGCCGACCGGGACCTACGAAGTGTCCTTCGAGCTCGATGGTTTCAAGAAGCTTGTCCGCAGCGGCGTCAACGTGGAAGCCGCGGTGACGCGCTCGGTGCCGGTTCGCCTCGACATCGGCGGACTCACCGAGACGATACGGGTGACAGCCGACGCCGCGTTGTTGAACGTCACGACGCCGGCGACGGCGCGGCGGCTCAGCGGCGAGGAGCTCGAAGTCATTCCAACGTCGACCGGCAGCTTTACGCACCTGCTGTCCTCCGAAGCCGGAGTCAGCTCTGACCTCCCGCCCGTACTGATCAACGGCACCGGCAACATCTCGCCCTCGGTCAACGGCACGCGAACGACGAGCACGAGCCTGTTCTTCAACGGCATCGACGCCACCAACCTGACCACGAACGAGGGTGCCCTGAGCGACAACATCGCGCCGGCGGCCGACACTCTCGAGGAGGTCACGTTGCAGACGAGCATGTATGACGCATCGACTGGGCGATCGGGAGGGGGCAACTTCCAGCTCGTCACGCGCAGCGGCACCAACAGCTTCCGCGGAACCGGCCATTACTCGGGCCAGCACGAGCGGTTCAACTCGAATGACTTCTTCTACGAGAAGGACGGCATCGACAAGCCGAAGGCGCGGCGCAACGAAGGCGGTTTCACGGTCGGCGGTCCGCTTCGGCACAACAAGCTGTTCTTCTTCACCGGTTATCAGCGAACGGACGCGGAGACGGGATTCGTCCCGACGGCCAGCAGCATCAGCGCAATGCCGCAGGCGCTGCAGTTGATTCAGGGTGTGCGCACGAAAGAGAACATCCTCGCTGCGTTCGCGCAGCTGAATCCGGGGATCCTCAGCTCGATACCGAAGGCCCAGTGCGCGAGCCCGACGGATACCGCGTGCATTTCCGACGTCGCGCTGAATCTCCTGAACCTGCGGAATCCGGTGACTGGTGACTTCGTGATCGCGGCGCCGCGCGCTGGCGGCACGGTGATCGGCAACGACATCAATGCGGGAAACTCCGTGGGCGGCAATCCGTTCGTGCGGCAGCGGAACGTCGTTCCGGCGGAATTCCAGCAGGATCAATTCACGCTGAAACTGGATGCGACGCTGACGAACGACAACCGCCTGAGTGGCACCGGCTTCTTCTCCAAGTTCCCGGGCTACGATCCGTTCCCCGATCCGTCAAGCCTGGTGTCACCGTTCACATTGAAGCGCGCCGATCGTAACGCGACTGTCGCAATCTCGGATACGCACGTGCTGTCGAGCAACGTGGTCAACGAAGCGCGCGGCGGCATCTTCTTCCTTCGCAATTCTCGGTCGCTCGACGATCCGTTCCTGGAACTGACCAACGCCGGCGTCGGCGTCGCCAACCCGGCGACGTTCTTCGATAACAGCATCGCGACGCAGCGCCTCGGCCACTATATCGGGCGGCCGGGCGGGACGATGGAGCGCTTCTCGTTCGGCGGTCCGAACGACAGCTTCAACAAGCGCCAGCAGCGCACCTACACCATCGGCAACACGCTGAGCTGGACGACCTCCAGGCATGCCATTCGCCTGGGCGGCGAGTTCCGGCGCAACGAGTTCGACACCAATCTTCCCGAGGAGCAGGCCACCGAGTTCGAGAAGTTCGACAACTTCACGCAGCTGCTACGGGGCCTGGCGACCGAAGCGGATACCCAGTTCGGCATCACCGACAAACAGTTCCGCTTCAATGACTTCAATGCGTTCATCGCGGACGAGTGGCGGCTGTCGCAGTCCTTCACCGTCAGCGCGGGGCTGCGGTACGAATTCTTCGGACTTCCCGAGGAGGTCAACGGCCGGATCGGCAACGTGGATTTCGAGGCGTTGACCAACCCCGAGAACCCGGTCACCGCATTCATCGTTCCGTCGAACGTGCAGAACACCGGATACGCGGCGATCGATGCGGCCATCGCCGCCTCGAGGAAGGTGGACAACAAGCACACGTTGAAGGGACAGGACTGGAACAACGTCGCTCCGCGAGTCGGGTTCGCATGGACACCCGGCGGCGCCGGCAAGCTCGTGTTCCGGGGCGGCTACGGCATCTTCTACGACCGGCCGTCGGCGGCGTTCATCAACACGGTGTTCAGCAACTATCCGTTCCTGCGCGAACAGGAAGTTACCTTCCCGGGCAGCGCCGTGCCGCTGAACGGAGCGTGGTCGCAGCAGGATCCGACCTTCCCGTTCAACCAGTACCTGCCGAACCAGGTGGTGCGAACCGGCGGTGCCAGCGGAACGTACCAGATTCGCGACGGCACGAACGTGACGCGCGGCGCGGACGGCACGATCAATCCAACCAATCCGGCGACTGGCCAGCCGTTTCGGGGAAACATCGCCGAAACGTTCGAGTTCCGCGCCGTCGATCGAAACCTCCGGACGCCGTACATCCAGCAGTACAACTTCGGCGTTCAGCGGGAGCTGGCCTCCAACCTGATGGTCGAGGTGCGCTACGTCGGCAGCAAGGGCACAGACCTCCTCGAATCGCGTGCGTTCAACCAGGGCTACGACCTGAACGATCCTTCGACGCCTGACCATATCTTCGAGCGATTCAATCAGGCCTACGTCGCCGCAGGGAGCCCGAACGGCGCGCTCAACGCCGGCGCGACGGCACGGCAGCGGGGCGTCGGCCGCGCGTTCGGCTTTGCGAATCCGAGCCTCGGCGGGGCGCTCGACTACAACCTGGCGAACGCTTCCGGGGCGGTCATCGGGTTCGAGGCGCGAACGCCGGTCCTTGGATTCAACGTTCCGGAAGCCGTGATCCTCGGCAACAGCGGACGCTCCCGCTACAACTCGATCCAGTTCGGGCTGACGAAACGGATGTCCGACGGAATCCAATTCAACGTCGCCTACACCTACTCGCGCGCGAAGGACACGAGCTCGTCGGATCCGGGCAGCACGGCGGGCGGCGGCAAGCCGGATGTGCCGAACGCCGGTTTCGTGGTCCAGGGTGACAACCGAAACATTGACGCCAACTTCGCGTTGGCCGATTACGACCGGCCGCACCGCTTCAGCGGCAGCTGGGTCTGGCAGGTGCCGGGAGACGGCGTGATTGGCGGGTTCAGCGTATCGGGCTTCGTGCAGCTCCAGTCGGGGCTGCCGTACTCGATCTTCTCAGCCGAGCCTGAGCTCGGTAACGCGTCGCAGTACAACGACCTGGTGCGCGGGTCGGGCGGGCTCTATCGCCTCGGCTTCGGGCGCCCGAGCCTCTGCGGAAGCCTGGACGAGTTGCGCCAGCACGGCGACGATCCGACCGAGGCGGCGTTCAACAAGTCGGTGCTCTGCTCGCCGACGAGCCTGGCGGGCGGCTATCCGAACAACTTCGGATTCGGCAACCTCGGACGGAATGTCCTTCGCGGGTTCTGGCAGCGGCGCGTTGACCTGAGCATCGCCAAGAGGTTCGGGTTGGGTGCGTCGCGAAACTTCGAAGTGCGATGGGACGTATTCAATCTCTTCAACACGGTGAACTACGCGCTGCCGAACAACGTCATCGGCGGCTCGACGACTGATTTCGGAAAGATCACGGACTCGGTCGGCGGGCCTCGCGTGATGCAGTTCGGCGCCCGACTCCGCTTCTAATCTCGACGCCCGTGCGGACGGCAACGTCCGCACGGGTTCATCGAGCAAGCCACGTGTCGGACGTGTAGGAAAATCCGTCGCTCGTCGGCGCCGTCCCTGCCGGCGTTGTGCTCAGACGCCGCCGGAGCCACGTGCTGGCATCAGGATCCAGTCTGAACGTTTCCCCGCCGAGCCCCGCGAACTCCCGTGCATCGACTGACGCCCGCATCAGCCCACGCTCGGCATGCGTGCCGGTGGCGAGCAGAAAATGTCCGATCTCGTGTGCCACGGCGCGTCCCAGCACGAGGCCGAGCCGGTGATCGCGCGGCGTGCGCGCGTCGCCAGTGCTGGATCGCGCTGCTTCGTCGACAACGCGCTCCGCACCGGAAATCCAGGCGAACGCCACCGCGCGCGGCATTGCCTCCGGGATCAGTTCAGCGACAGGCCACCCGCGATGAAGCGGCGTGTCGGAGTCCGGCCGGGAAATCACCAGAACGCGCAGCGGCGCGTCCGGATGCTCGACCGTGTGCCCGGGACGCGTCCACTCGATGTTCACCTGCTCGTGCCGCCAGATGCGTTCGGCCTCGGAGATGAGCGTCTGCCGCGTCATCGATGTCAGGTTGGACGACAGTGTCAGAAGAATATGCAGTGGAACGGAAGCGCTCGACGGGCTCGCTGCCGGGCTTCCGCTCCCGACGGTAATGACGGCTGCGGCGGCCGTAGCCCACGCCGCAGCCGTTCGCAGCGAGTCTGACAAGGCTCGCTCCACGAGTCCGCGACCTGACCGTCCGTGCATGAACGGTCATTGTCGCGCTACATCATCAGTATGTCGAGTGTGTGACGTGCGTGTAACGTCTATGTAACCAGTCGGATAGAGCGTTACCGCCTCCGGCCGCGGGACGAACTGGTCTTGCGCGACGAGCCGGTACGGCCCCGCGACGACGACCGTTCGTTCGCCATTCCCATCGACGCGCTGCGCCGCGCGCGCGGCCGTTCCTCGTCCTCTTCCATTTCGTCCTCGTCCTCGCCGCCGCTCATGAGCGCTTCGCGATTCACCTCGGACGTGGCGATGGTGTTCAGCTTCTCGTCGGCCGCCTTCTCCTCGTCGAGCGTGGTGCCGAGCAGCTCTTTCGCCCGCTCGTGGCCCATCAGTTCGGCGAAGTAGGCAAGCGTGCCGTACGACGCAATTTCATAGTGTTCGACTTTCTGACAGCCGGCGATCAATGCGGCGTCGAGAATTGGCCCTTCCTCGAGCTCTTCCATCATGGTGTTGCCTTCCTCGAGGATGCCGACGATCCCGTCGCACTTCTTGCCGCGCGGCGTCTCGCCGATCGACTTGAAGACCTGTTCGAGCCGGGTCGCCTGCTTTTCCGTCTGGCGAAGATGCTCGGTGAGCGCCGACCGGAGTTCGTCCGACTGCGCGTGTTTGGCGATCTTCGGCAGCGCCTTGATGATTCGCTTCTCTCCGTCGTACATGTCGCGGAGTTCTTCAACGAACAGCTCGTGCAGCGTCTGTGCGGCCATCTGTGTCTCCTTAACGGGCTAACGGCTCTGTCGCGCGATATGACTCGTCATGCATCACGTCGCAACGCGCGTGCCGCCGCCGAGTTAAGTACGCCGTTTTGAGAGTGCGACCGTTACATGGCGGTGAGGCTGCCTCAACGCGGCCGTCATCGGCGGCGCGTATCGTCGCGCTATGGACAGCATCCCCCAGGATTTGCCGATCGCTCGAACGGGGATGGATCACATGCTGCGTCGCATCCAGGCCGAGTTCCGCGAGATGCCGGGACTTCGCTTGACGTGCCGCCAGGCACAGCGGCTGTGGAACCTCGATCAGCTCGTGTGCGAGTCGCTGCTCGCTGCCCTCGTCGATGTGCGGTTTCTCGTCGAATGCGACGGCGTCTTCCTGCAGAGGACCGACGCCGTTGCCGGCGCGATGCTGCGCAGCGCCGAGCGCTTCAGCTAGCCCAGGCGTCGAATAGGCGCGGCGATATAATCGCCTCTTTCAGGAGGCGCTCATGGCCGCGACCACCCAGTGGTACATGAAAGGGAAGGGCTACGAATTCTGCAACTGCGCGTTCGGGTGCGGATGCAATTTCGCCGGCGTTCCGAACTCGAAGGACGGGAGCTGCCGCGCGCTGGTCGGGTGCCACATCCTCGAAGGCAAAGCCGGCGACGTCGATTTGGCCGGTGTCAGGTGCGCTGCCGTTGTCCACTGGCCGAAAGCGATCCACGAGGGGAACGGGAAGGCCGCATTCGTGGTCGACCCTGCCACCACTGACAAGCAGATCGAAATGCTGGCGCAGATCTTCACCGGCAAGCTGGGCGGGATGCCCTGGGAACTGCTCGGCCCAACGTTCGAAGTCGTCGGCCTCGAGAAGGCAAAAATCACCATCACAGGCGAAGGCCGCCGCAGCACGTTCACGATGGAGGGCATCGGCGAAGGCCGCGGCGAGGCGTTCATCAACCCGGTGACCGGTGAGGAGCATCTCGCCAACCTCGACCTGCCCGATGGTTTCATCTGGAAGAAGGGCGAGTGCGGCCAGGGGACGTTCAAGGCGAAAGCCGGTGGCATGTCGCTCGAGTTCGACAAGACGAACTGGATTTACTACGAATTCGACTGGTCGAACATGGGCGCCGCCGCCGCGGCGTGATGTCGTCGTCGTAGCGTCCGCCTTCAGGCGCACCGTATGCCGTCGTCGTAGTGTCCGCCTTCAGGCGGACCCGTCCGGAAGCGTCACCGTAAATACGGCCCCGCCCTCCGATCGATTGGCGGCGATCACCGTGCCGCCGTGGAGCTCAACAAGATGCTTCACGATCGCCAGGCCCAGCCCGGTGCCCGGACGCGAACGCGACTTATCGACCCGGTAAAACCGCTCGAAGACCCGTGCTAAATCGCCCGCCGGAAGTCCGGGGCCAGAGTCGATCACCTCGATCAGACACGAGCCGTGGGCGCGCTGTGCCCGAAGGCGGATTTCGGTGTCATCCGGCGAGTAGTTCACGGCGTTCTCGGCGAGGTTGCGAATCACGTCGTGCAGCTTGGCCGGATCCGCCGGCACGCGGCACTCGCCGGCGACATCCAGCACGACGCGCTGCCGTTTGGCTTCGATGGACGGGGCAAGGTCGGCAATCACCGCCTGGAAGATCTGGCGCACGTCGCACAACACGCGTTCCAACACTTCCTGCCGCGCATCGAGCCGCGCCAGCCTAAGCAGATCCGAGACCAGCCGCTCCATCCGGCTGGTCTGCCGCCAGATGATGTCGATAAAGCGTTCGGCGTTCTCCGTGTCGGCCGGATCGTCGCGCAGCGCTTCGAGGTAGCCGCGAATGGCGGTCAGCGGCGTCCGCAGCTCATGGGAGACGTTGGCGACGAAATCGCGGCGGATCTGGTCGGTGCGGCGCAAATCGGTCACGTCGTGCAGCACCAGCACCGCGCCGCCGCCTCCGCCTGCGGCAACCGGAGCCGCACGGGCGACGAACATCCGGCCGGGGTCCCGTGCCAGCGAGACCTCGCGCGCCTCCACGTCCTCGCCGCCGAGCGCGGTGGTCAGCTGGGCCGAGATATCCGGATGGCGGATGACCTCGAGGTAATGCCGACCCAGGGCGGTTCCATCGACGCGCAGCATCTGCTGCGCGGCGCGATTGGCGAGCTGCAGACGTCCATCGCCGCTGACGACCAGCACGCCTTCCACCATGCCCTTGAAAATGGCGTCGCTGCGCGCACGATCGCGTGACAGCTCGTCCACGCGCCGCCCCAGCTCCTGAATCGAGGCATCGAGCACGCGCGCGACGGTGCCGAGCTCGTCGTTACCGTAGTCGATGCCCGACCGGGACGATTCACCTGCCGTGTAGCGATTGGCGACGGCGGCGATCTCGCGGACCCGGCGCCCGAGCGGCGCCGAGAGCGCCCAGGCGATGCCGAGAGCGATCGGTATGGTGACGGCCAGGGCGACGAGGGTCAGGTTTCGAATCGCCGCCAGCTGTGCGTCGATCTCTGTCAGCGGAAGTGCGAGTCGCACGTAGCGTACGACCGGATGGCGGGCCCGCGTCGCGACATAGAGCATGTCGGTGCCGACGGTGTCGCTGAACCGCTGGAAGACGCCGAGCCCGGTGTCGCGCGCGCCGACTATTTCCGGGCGCGATCCATGGTTGTCGAGCGTGCGAAGCTGCTCCGGCGTTTGCGACGAATCGCCGACGACCCGCCCGTCTTCGGCGACGAGCGTGACCCGGCTGGCGCTGTTGCGGCCGAGGCGGTCGGCCTCATCGTCGAGCGCCGCCTCGTCGAGCGACGAGGCGGACGAAATCAGCTGCGCGATCAGGCGCGCTTCGTCCGTCAGCCGCTGGACGATGGCGGCGCGCTGCCGATCGCGGACCTGCCAGGACAGCAGCAGAGCAGCGACGATGAGCGAGACGCCGGCGGCGCCGAGGGCGGCAATGAAGACCTTCGTGCGGAAGCTTGTGCGCACGTTCGCCCGGTCAGGACTCTGCCTCGCCGTCGTCTGCAACCAGTTTGTAGCCGAACTGCTTGACGGTGACGAGGCGATCGACGAGCACCGGCAGCTTTTCGCGCAGCCGGCGGACGTGGACGTCCACCGTACGCGTGCCGCCGGTGTAGCGGTAGCCCCACACGTCGCCGAGCAGCAGATCCCGCGACAGAACGCGGCCGCGATGCTGCAGCAAGTAGCGCAGGAGCATGAATTCCTTGGCCGTCAGCTTCACCTCTTTGCCCTCGTCGGTGATCGTGTGCGTCGAGAGATCGACGTTGAGCGGGCCGAGGGTCAGAAGGGTCTCTTCCGGTTCGGAACGACGGGTACGGCGGACCAGCGCGCGAATGCGGGCCATCAGCTCGTTCGGGCTGAACGGCTTGGAGATGTAGTCGTCGGCGCCGATCTCCAGGCCCATGATTCGGTCGGTTTCTTCGGCGCGGGCCGTGACCATGATGATTGGCAGCATTGCCGTGTTGCGATCGGCGCGGAGCACGCGGCAGACTTCGAGGCCGCTGATTCCCGGCAGCATGACATCGAGGATGGCGACATCCACCGGCTGTGTCCGCACATGAGCCAGGGCGTCGTCGCCGGAGGTGGCGACGTGCGGGTGCCAGCCGGCCTTCTGGATGTAGTGGGCGATCAGGGTCGCGATATCGCGATCGTCTTCGGCAACGAGAATCTGCACTCGAGGGCTGTGGTTCAGTCTACAGGGATCCTGCCGAGTCTTGCGCCTCGTGTAACGCGGCACTTACAATGGAGGTTCGTCTGTCCCGAGCGAGGGCCGTCAGACGCCCGAGTCGAGGGGCACCACCGAGTGGGCCGCTAGCTCAATTGGCAGAGCAGCAGACTCTTAATCTGCGGGTTGAAGGTTCGATTCCTTCGCGGCTCACCAGCCTCCGCTCTGGATCCTCGCGGAGAGGGTGTAGGTTGTCGTAATCGATAGCGCTCACACCCAGGCACCGTCGCGCTGACGTACCCGGCTCGAGCCGTAATTCGGGTCGGACTGCTTACCGGACGGCTACTCGCCGCGCGCTCTCCAGTTCAAGATGAGCGAGATGGGCGCCGCGGTCTGTTCGACGACGCTGTCGACCAGGAATCGTTGACCCCTGTCCGTCACAATGTACTGCTGTTGTGCGATGCTCAGGATATCGCCGACGTTTGCCTGAAAAAGCGGTTCGGCAGGGCCCGGCTGCATCGCGCGACCGTCGGGCCGCACGGAGATCGGCACAGCCGTTAGCATTCCCTCGAGCGTCAGGTAGAACAGTTCTCGTCCGTCCTCTCGCCATCGCGCCTGGGCGCCACCAGCGATTGAGATACGCATGCGTTCACCCGGCCCTGGAAACGGCTCCACATAGACCTCGTGGCGCCCATCGCGGTTGGAGTGATACGCGATCCAATTGCCGTCTGGCGAGAACTGGGCATCGCGTTCCTCGAACTGTGATTGCACGACGGGAAAGGCGTTGCCGGGCTTCCCATCGCGGTCGAGTGGCAGCGCCCAGATGTCGATATCGAAGTTCGCAGCCACCGTGCGAAACAGGAGGTGGCTACCGTTCCTATTCCTCGACCAATCCGTCGGCTGCTTGCTCTGCGCCGTCCGCAGCAGCAGCCTGGCCGGCGTGCCGTCCAGGCGCTTTTCGAACATCTGGAATGCGCCATCGACGAGTGAGGCGTAGACGATGCGATCCCCGTCCGGCGACCACACTGGCGCGATGTCCGGTTGCGGATCGTCGGTGAAACGCGCGGGTGTCCCCCGATTCACGTCAAAGATCGAGATATCGGTATTGCCTGCAAAGGTGCTCTGGATCGCGAGACGCCCATCACGGGAGATCGATGCATAAGACGGACGCGCGGCCGCGGGTGCGATGCGCCGAAGCTGCCTGCCCGCACGGTCAACCAGGGCGAACTGCCGTTGTACGCCCGATTGGCCCGTCCGGTAGACAATCGTTCCTGTCGCCGAAGCGGACATGGCAGGCAGGCCCGCGGCGGCCTCGGTGATCACTCCGTCTGCCACCGCCACGCCCTCGCCCACGAGCGTCATCGTTTCTGGATCGAACTCGCGCGCAAGCAGCTTCGATCCCTGCAGGTACAACAGGTGGCGCGGTGGCGCCAGGACGGCTGGTGCATCGGCGGCGAGGAGACGTCGAATCGTCGTCGTGCCGAGCTCACCCAGGTAAATCCCGCTGACGTCTGGAGAGCCAGTCGCATACAACAGGAACCGCCGGCCGTCCGGCAGGAACACCGGCGCGCGGTGCCCCGTCTGTCCGGGGAGCAATTCAGTGACCAGCGTCAGTGGTGCTCCGTCGACCGATGTGCGAAAGATCGGGCTGTCCGTCACGATCGGATGCAGGATCACGCCATTGCGGTTCCATGTCGCACCCGCCGGCACAATCGCTCTCGACAGGTCACGCACTACTTCGTTCTCGATGTCGATTCGTTTTATCCGGCTTTCAGCGAAGAACCCGATCGATCGACTGTCGGGTGCCCAGAATGGAAGCGAGGCGTTATTGGTTCCGGGCAGCTGACGGAATTCAAACGAGTGCATCCGCCGCAGCCACAACTGCGAGCGTCCACCTTTGGTGGCGACGAAAACGATGGCGCGGCCGTCTGGCGAGACTGCGATCGACACCGGATCGGTTGTGGGCGGAGTCGGAATGTAAGCTCGCGCTTCAGGAGCCGCCGGGGCACGCCAGGGTTCACGCACGAACGTACTTGTCGCCGTCACCGCGAGTAGCCCCAGGCCAACAGCGATTCCCGCGAGGAGCCATGGACGCTGGCGCAGTCGATGTGCTCTGGGAGGGGGATCGAGAGCTGCGGATTGTGCCGGAACCGCCTCCGGCGGGAATGTGGTCGTCGCGACCGGGTGTGCCTCGAATTGCGGGACGTATCCGCCTTTCGGTAACAGGATGCGCAATGCGTCGCCGGCACCTTCGGTGGCGTAGTACATGTCGAGCCGCGAACGCAGTCGTGACGCCTCCACGCGGGCAATCGGGTCGACCCGCGGATCGAATTGCTCCCCCCGTCCCAGCGCCTCGGCCCCGAGGGTGTAGTCCTTCAGGCGGTCGCTCCGCCCTTGGAGCGCCTCCTCGACGATGAAGCGGAGCAGCGTCTTGGAACGCTCCGCCCCGCGAAAGGTCTCGCTGGCGAGCAGCCGTTCAAGCTCCGCTTGAACGGCTGCCGGAGAGGCCTGGCTGGTGTCCACGGGTGCCGATTATACGAGGCCACTGACGTCGGTCCGAACGGCTAAAAACGCGCGTACGTAACCGTAACAGCGGCCTTCGTAACGGGTTCGTACTTGCCTCGATGTCGCACCGATCGGCATCTTGCGCGTAGAGGCGCTCCAAAACGTGAACGTCGTCATGCCCACCACACGTGAACAGGTTTCGGGTGTTGCCGAGCGCCGCTTCTTTACCACCATGGCGCTCGCGGCGCTTGCCATCGTGTTCGTCGGCTTCGCAGCGACCTACTACCTGTGGCCGATCACGCGTGCGACCCATACACTGGCCGGCCGGCCGATCTCCCCATCTTTTCGGTTGATCGTTCATCTACACGCAACCGGCTTCAGCGTGTGGATTCTTCTGCTGCTTGTGCAGGTGCGTTTGGTGGCGGCGGGCCGGACGGCCTTGCACAAGCGGCTGGGTCTCGTGGCAGCCGGGCTAGTCCCGTTCCTCGTCGTCACAGGGATCATGACAGCCGTGCACGGCGCGCATGGCGGGTGGACTCCCCCCGGGGGGCCGTTTGCGGATGCACTCGGTTTCATGGTGGTTCCTCTTGGGGACATGGTCGTCTTCACCGGGCTTGTCATCCCGGGTCTCGCCTTGCGACGTCGCCCCGGTGTGCACAAACGGCTCATGCTGTTCGCGACGATCGGCGCTCTCGTGCCGCCCGCGACCACGCGCATGCCGATCATCGCAGGGTGGCCGATCGGCCTCCTGCTCTTTGTCGCTCTGGTGCTCGCACCCGCTGTCAGGGATTTTCGGTGCCATGCGCAATACCGCTGGATCAGCTTGCTCGTCGGCCTCGGCATTTTGGCGTCGATTCCCGTGCGGACGCTAGTCGGCATGAGCGATCCGTGGCGCACCTTTGCCGCCTGGTTGGTTGGATAAAACGATCTCGATCTCGGATCGCGCGGTTTCGCTCGACGGTTCTGGCACGCCGGCTTGCTGTGGAGGGTCAATGGCACGCGTAATCTCGCTTCTCGTCAGTCTGGGTCTGCTGTCCTCGTCCACGTTCTATGCCTCGCAGAATACGCCGCCGCGACCGCCGGTGATCGACGTCCACACGCATATCCGGAGCGAGAAGGGGCCGGCGGTGATGGACGCGCTGAACGTGCGCTTCTGGGTTGCCACCACCAACGTCGCCGAGCTGCGCGCTTGGGCGAGACTCGACACGATGGCGAACCGGTATCTGCCGGCCATGAGTTTTCCTTGCCCGGGCGGGAGGGGCGTCATTTCCGGTGAGCCGTGCTTCGACGTGTCCACGGATTTTCCAGATCTCGCTTGGCTCCGCGGCGAGGTTCAAGCCGGACGAATCAAGGCTTTTGGCGAGGTGTTGTTGCAGTTCATGGGAGTCGCGCCGGGCGACCCCCGAATGGAGCCGTACTGGGCGCTTGCCGAAGAGTTTGATCTTCCCGTTGGCATCCACATGGGCCCCGGGCCGCCGGGGGCGGCGTACGAATCGAGCCCAGCGCCGATGAAGCACCCGAACTACCGGATGGCGTACGGCGATCCGATGCTGCTGGAGGAGGTGCTGTTGCGCCACAAGCGTCTCCGGCTCTTCGTGATGCACGCGGGTTGGCCGCGCCTCGAGTCGATGATGGCGCTGCTCTACGCACATCCCAATGTGTACGTCGATACCGGCGGGTTGCAGTCCGACCGCATCGTCCCCAGGGCGGGGTATTACCAGTATCTGCAGAGTCTGGTGGAGAACGGCTTCGGCAGACGCGTCATGTTCGCGTCGGATTTTCCTGAACAGATCGAAATGGGCATCGACGCAATTGTGGCCGCGGACTTCCTGTCCGCGGAGCAGAAGGCCGACATCCTCTGTAACAACGCCGCACGTTTCCTGCGGCTCGATGCCGGAATCTGCGAACCACGCTGATCGCCACCCGCAGCGCTTCGGGTTTGGCAAGCAGGCCGGTGTATCACCGTCGTCAGGTTCTCACGGCGTCATCGGTACGGCCGGCGCGGTTGGATTTCTGTGGGGTGGATTCACGTTTCGCAAGGGAGGACCAAAGATGCGTATCTCGCTCGTCGCTGCCGCTGCCCTGTTGGCCCCGTTATTTATCGCGTGCGATCAACCGATCTCGCTGGCCGGTCCGGCGTCTTCCTCATCGGCCGCGCCGTCCATTATTTCGGCGGGCTCGGATGGACCTGCCACCGGCGACGGCAACGCGAGCCCGTTCAAAATCACCGAGGTTCCCTTCAAAGGGACGTTCGAAGGTGTGCTGACAGTCAGCACGCCTACTGCACCTCCACTTCTACCCAGTTTCATTGACGCGACCGGCAACGCTACTCATCTCGGCCGGTTCACCTTGCAGGTACCGCACGTCGTGAACCCCGTCACGAGGATCGGAACCGGGAGGTTCGAGTTCAGCGCCGCAAACGGCGACATGCTGACTGCTGATTTTGTCGGGCAGGCGACGGTGATTGCACCGGGCGTTCTTTCCACAGTGGACACAGCGACCATTACAGGAGGAACGGGACGGTTCGCCAATGCAACCGGACGCTTCACCGGCGGCCGCACGTTCGTCCTCGCCACCGGCGCAGTTACGGGGTTCTTCGAGGGGACCATCGCGACGACGGATCGCGGCAAGCCCTGAACGTGACCCGAGTTCGCGTTCAGGGCGTCGATGGAGTATTCGTGACAATGAGGTGCGGCAACGCCGGGAGGACGTCCGCTTCATTGCGTATTTCGCACGGTGTTCTGATCCTGCATGATGAGCCACCGATTGTCGCGCTTGACGATGACGAACGTCCTGACCCTGCCCTCATTCTCGTGTGTGACGCCATCGGGTGTGGTGAAAGTCGTGGTGCGGCTTCGGACGGTCACCACTGCAACATCTGCTGTGGCGAATCTGACCGCGATCTCTTCAGGCGTGTCGGTGACGCCCTTGAGGAACGTCGAGTGCACCTGTTTGAGCGCAGCCAGCACGTCCGGGCGGCCACGCCTGACAATGCCGCCTGGGGCGATGTGCGTCCAGTCCTCGGTCGTGAATTCCGCGAGCTTGTCGAACTCATGCGCGTTGTAGGCGTCATAAAACGCCTGCACCGACTTCCGCACCTCGACCTCCGCCTGCGACGGTGGGACAGTCGGAGCCGCGGGCGTCTGGAAGGCGCCGAGCAGGACGATGGTTGAGAGTGTCGTAATCATCGGGCCGGAGTCCTCATTTGTTGCCAAAGGTATTGCGGCGTCGATGCTCGCACGGGACATCTTTCAGCTACTCGTCGCCCGAATCCCCGCGCGTTGCCTGTCAAGGATCATAGAAGAGAAGCTCGGAGAAGGCCCAACGCCGAAGCGGGACTGCGATCGTCTGAACTGCAACGGCGCTAGAATCGCGCGTGGAGATTAGCGTGAAAGAAGCTGGCCTGAGCATCGCAGCTATTTGCGTGCTGGCTGTCACGCTCGCAGGGCAGCAGCAGCCCGCCAAGCACCGTTTCGAAGTCGCCTCTGTAAAGCGGAGTCCGCCGATACTCGACCGGGCGCTTCAGCCGTTCGTGGGCATACCGCAGCCGGGCATCTGGCGCATTCGTGACCAACCGCTGATCGCTGTGCTGCGAAACATCTATCCCGGTCATCCGCTTTCGGTGCAAATAGCTGGCGCGCCGGAGTGGTTGGAGGGCGTGCGCGACTTATACGATATCGAAGCGAGGACAAACCCTACGGCGACCGCTGAGGACATCCGGCAGATGGCTCGGGCGCTGCTGGCAGAGCGGTTCAAGCTCGCGCTGCATACCGAACAACGCCAGGTGCCCGCCTTCGTGCTCGTGAAGCGCGGGGACGGAAAACTCGGCAGCGGCCTGAAAACACCATCCGTGGATTGCACAGCGTTCCGCGCCGGAGGCCCACGACCGAACGATCCGGCTCGGAAGGCAAACGCGGATCGGCTCGCGTGCAACGTGGTCCTATTGCCGATCTTCGATCACACACGACTCGTCCCCGGAACCGACATGCGAATATCGGCCGGTGATGTGCCAGTGTCGCGAATCCTGACGTTGCTGGCAAACCAGTTGAAACGTCCCGTGATCGACGGCACCGGTCTCGCGGAACAACGCTTCGATATCGAGCTGCAATTCGCCTCCGATCCCTTGCAGGCAACTGGGGACAGCGGGCCGGCGATTCGCACCGCCATCACGGAACAACTTGGCCTGCAGGTGCAGGACGGCCGAACGACGATCGAGGTGCTAGTCATCGACCACATCGAACGTCCTACACCGGACTGAGCACGCGCGCTTTTCTGGTTCGACTGTTTGACCTGCTACTACCGTCCCTGAGTGCAGTCCGGGCAGCAGCTACTCAACACCTTGAGCCGCGTACAACACGTCAGATTCGATGCGTTCCGGAGCGATGCGAGCTGCTGCGCGATTCGTGTCGCTCGTCGAAGGGGAGTCGCTACCCAATCGTCAGACATCAGTGGGCGGACTTCGATGGCGATGGGACGCGATCTCCGCTGATTTCCGTGAGTTTCCGCACGCAGTGCGCGATCGCCGGGGTGCGGACGGCCATGGCTCAGGTCATGCCAATCGTTCAGCTCCGGGAATTCCCCCCTAACCCGGAGACTCAGGCCATGAGAAAACCTCGTGCAACTGCCATTGCCCTGTGTGCCCTGCTCACGTTGGCTCCCACCAATCCGATGTTCGCGATCGAGACGACGCCACGAAAGGCGGTGCCCACCTCCTCGACGGTGCCGAAAGGCCCGCTCGACTCAACGTGCGGCCCTCAGCTACAGGCAGGCGTGTGGACGCAGACGCCAGCGGGTGACAGGCGGGTTCGCAGACTGGAGGGGCGGGATGCAGACGCCTTCCTTACAACGCTGCGCAGAGGCAACCCGGAGTGGCGCAACATCCACACCGCCGCCGTCGCCGCGCTTGCTGCAAAGGGGTTCAAGCCCGCGACCGGGATCGAAGGTGAAACCGTCGTCATTCAGGTCGAGAAGCGGAAGTCGCAAAACGCAGCGGTCGTTAAACCGCCTTCAGCCCTCGCACGACTGATGAACTTCTTCATGCCCACGGCCCATGCGGCACAGATAGACGATCAGCTCTATACCGCCGAGGGAGTGATCTGGAGTTCTGCGTGGGACGACGGCGACCCTGCGACGTGGGAGGGCGTCGTGGGGGTGCATGAATACGCCTACGGCAACTACGGAGAGGGCGGCACCCAGATGCGGAACGACACGGAAGATGTCAATGCCGCGAACGTGTGGAGTTCCGGTAGCGTGACCCAACCCGGACTGTATGACGGCGCAACGGCCTACAATCACGGCATCAGGAGTGTCCTCGGCTGCTCGGCGGGAGCCTGTATCGGCGTCGGTCTGAAGTGTTGGATCTTGGGGCCGTTCACCATGAATTGTGTCCTGATCGGCTGCGGGCTCGCCGTCGCGGGTTGCGTCTTTGGGACGTATATCCAGATGGCTCTGGACGGCCAGACGGGGTGCCCGCCGGGGGCCGCGCGATACGGGACACGGTGTATCTTCTCGAATTAAGGGAGGGTCTGTCATGTCCACGCTTCGGACGATCCTCATCGGCGGCATCGTAGGAGGGATCGTGATGGGTGCGGCGTTCCTGCTCCTTCCCGACACGCCGGTCTACGAGGCGCTCAGCATGGCCGTGGGAGTGACCGCTGGTGCCCTGACATGGAGGCAACCGGGCGAGTCGAGGGAGCGGCACTTCGCCGGTTGTGCGTTCATCTTCGTGGTGACGTTTGCAGTCGGGTGGGGCTGGATGGCGGCTGGCTAGAACGCAAAAAGTGGAGGACCGGGCCCTCCCCTCTTCACAACGGCCTGTCACTGCGCCGGATTTATTTCTGGCGGCGATCGCTTCTCACGGTGCGCCGCCGATCCTGCGTGCTCTGGCGCCGCTCGACGGCTCCGGCCGCAAACCACTCGCCGCTGGACGCTTCCTTTTCACACGAGAAGCATCGCACCGGGCTCGACGCGGCGCGGCGGTCCCGCTCATCGATGTACACGCCGGCGCCAAAGCCGCACGACGGGCACCTGGCTGGTCGGGGATCGACAATCATCGGGCTGTTTTTCTGAGACCTTTCTTCTGAGTTTTTCGGGACGCGCCTGGCGGCGATCAATACGCCATCTGCAGCGTGGCGCGCGCCATCAGCGCGAGCAGCTGCGTGCACGTGGCGTCGGACAATTCGTCGAACTCCATGCCGAAGCCGAACCCCGGCTGCGCGCTCGTGACCCGCCCCGGCAGGAGCACCTCGGGATCGGCGAGCACTCTGACGGTGATCTTCGAGCCGATTGAGACGGGAAATCGCGAATCCACGTAGCAGCCGCCCACGCTCAGATCAGTGATCCGCAGCGTGGCGTGCGCAGAAGTGCCCTCGATGCGACAGTCGAGGAGAACCCCGCGCCGCGGGTGCCGGCGCCGTTCATTCTGCCGTTCTGACATTGCTCGTCTCCGCGAAGTGCCACATTACTGAGAGCCGGGACCGTCAATGACGGTTGTGCAGCGATGTGTACCCGCATTCGAGTAGCAATGTGCCTTCCACCGGCTGGTGTCCTCGTGGTTTCGCGGCGATTGATCGCGATCAAGGCATCGCCGGGCGTTACTGTCAGCCTGTGTCATCTGGAGCACCACACCGGCGAATCCGGCCGATTTTTCGTGCAACCGACCACTGCTGCGGCTGGTCGGCTCTGCCGAAGACACTGGCATGACACAACGACACGGGGAACGGAGAAAGTACGAGCGGCGGCCCGTCCTGATCACGTGCAGAGCGGAAGGTGCGTTCTCGCACGCGGCGATGCGGCTGACCGACTTGAGCGAAGGCGGCTGCTTCGTGTCGACCGCGGCGGAGTTCCCGCGCGGCATGCGCATGACGCTCGTCGCGGTGGTTGCCGGCGACGAGGTGACGCTCTCCGGCAGCGTCGCGCACGTGCAGCCAGGCCGCGGCTTCGGATTCCAGATCGACTTCGACGAGTCTCCGAACGGCACGCGTCAGCGGCTCGAGGAGTTGCTTGCTGGATCGTGTCATCATTGATGTCGTTGCGTCCGTCTCTCGCCGCCGTTGTCCTGCTCGTCTCTGCCTGCGCCGGCAGGGGGGACAACCAGGCCCTGCGGCCGCCTGATTCGATCTTCCGCACGATGCCAAATCCGGACGGCTGTTACATGCAGGTGTGGGAGACGGCGGAGTACGCCGGGATGTCGGACTACATCAACGGCCCGCGCGAGTACGCAAGCCTGCGGCGGATGTCGAACAACCGGAGCTGGCAGAACCGCATCGTCAGCGTTCGCGTTGGTCCCACGGCGACGGTCACCGCGTTTGCGGACGAGGATTTCCGCGGTGCCACTCTGCAGCTCCACGGCGACACCGCGCATCGCCGGCTCCCAGGCGGAATCGCGGGGCAGATCGAGTCGGTTCGCGTCGCCTGCAAGGGCAAATAGCTAGAACGTCACGTTGTAGAGCAGCTTGACGTTCCGGCCCATCTCCGGCGCGAGGTCCTTGATCAGCGAGAGGTGATTCCGATAGAGCTCGTCGGTCACGTTGTCCACGCGGCCGGTGATCGTGTGCACCATTCGTCCTGACTGCACGGAGTAGGCGGCGTAGAGCCGCAGCAGGGCGTAGCCGTCGGTTTCCGTCTCGTTGGTGAACAGCCGGTCCTGCTTCGCCGTCAGGATCACGGTGCCGCCGGTCTGAAACGCGTTCCGCTGGTAGCGCAGGCCGATCTGGCTCCTGAACGGCGGCATCCGCGGCAGCGGCTGGTTGCTGCCCTTCAGCGTGCCACGCACGTAGTCGAAGCCGAATTCAACAAACAGCTCCGTCGTCAGGCCGACGTCGCCGTGCGCTTCGACGCCCTGCAGCACGCTGTCGGCGCCGACATAATCCACGATTGGGAACTCCTCGTCCGGCAGTTCGACGTCGCGTCCGGGGAAGCGCTCGCCGAATTCGCCAAGGCGGCCCGCGAATTCTTCCGGCGTCAGCGGGCTCCTGAAGATGAAGTCCTGAATGTCGTTGCGGAAATACGTCACCTCGCCGGATGCGCGCGCACCGCGCCAGCGCATCGAGAGATCGAACCCGATCGCATGCTCGGGCCGCAGGTCGGGGTTGCCGATCTCGAACGCGAAGTTGCCGGGATGCGGGCCGAAGTAGAACAGCTCCTCGAGCGCCGGGTTTCGCGCGGCGCGCGCCAGGCTGACGGCGAACGTGAGCCGCTCGTTCGTGGCGGCCGGCGTGAAGAGCAGGCCCAGCGATCCAGACCCGCTCGTGAACGTCCGCGCGGGTTCGAGAACCGGCTCGTACCTGGTGTGATCGAGGCGGGCGCCAAACTGGAACGTGAAGTGCGGCCACGTGATCTCTTCGTAGAGGAACGCCGCCAGGCCCCGTTGATCGACGTCCGGTGAGAGCGCTTCTTCCCCGGTGGCGCCGAACGCGCGATTGAGGAACCAGCTGCCGAAGCTGCCCTTCAGGCGGCCGAGCGCGCGATGCGAGGCCATCAGCTCGACTTCTTCCGTGTCGTTCCTGAACGCCGTTCCCACGTCGCTGCCCTCGAGCTCGTCGTGCTTGTAGCGCCGAACCGCGAGTGTCGTCCTGAACGAATCGAGAATGCCGCTCAGGCCCTGCGCGCCGCCGCGCACGCTGAACGAGTGCCGCCGTGGCGTCAGCTGCACTTGGCCTTCTTCGACGACCGGCACGCCGTATTTGGTGTCGTCGTAGCCGTAGCTGGCGCCGACGTACCCCTTGCCGCCGGTCCATGACGCACCGATGCTGCCGAAGCCGTTGCGCGACTGCGAGTTCGCCAGATCGCCCTCCGGCGTCGAGACGTCACTGGATCGACGCCCGCCGCCGCCGGCGTGCAGCGCGAACGTTCCGTTGCCCACCCGCACGTCGGCAGCGCCCGCCGCTTCGTTCGCGGCGGAGCCGAGGTCGAACGTCATGTTGCCGGATGTGCCCATGACCGGCCTGGTGGGAATGTCCTCGGTGATGACGTTCACCAGACCGCCAACCGCGTTGGCGCCGTAGAGCAGCGTGGCTGGCCCCCGGACCACCTCGATCCGCGTCGCGGCTGCCGGGTTGACATTGACGCCGTGGTCGCCCGACTGGCTGGAGAGGTCGCCGATTCGCTGACCGTCCTGCAGGATCTGCACGCGGTCGCCGTCGAGTCCGCGGATAACGGGACGCGCAGGCGCGGGACCGAAGCTGCGCGAACTGACGCCGGGTTGGTTTTCGAGCGTCGCGCCAAGAGACATCCCAAGCTGTTTGGTCAGATCCTGGCCGGCGAGGACCGCGGTGGGCTGGAAGACTTCGAACTGGCTGCGGGCATCCCCGGTCACCGTCGTCACCTGCTCGAAATGAAGCTCGGGATCAACCGTCAGCTCGAGCGTGACCGCCGTGGCGCTCACGATTACCTCGGTACGCCTGGTCGAGTACCCGTCTGAATGAATCGACAAGTGATACGAGCCGGCTGGCACGTCTGCGAACGCGAACATGCCGTCGGCGCCGGACACGGCCGTTCGTTTCAGCTCGTCGATTTGAACGGTTGCGCCGGCGATGGGCGCGCCGGAGAGCGAATTCAACAAACGGCCGGTAAGCGGTACGCCGCCCTGCGCCGCGAGATGGGTCGTCAATCCGACGGCGGCGAGTACGGCGCACGAGAATCTGCGCGTACGGAAGCACATGTTCGTCTCCAGAACCGGTCCGCCCGAAGGCGGACACTACATGACGTCCGCCTCAAGGCGGACACTACGACGTAATTTGCGGACTACGCGTGGTCTGGAGAGGCGGGAGGAGCTCGCAGCGGCGGCTGCGCGGCGGTGTCGGCCCTGGCAGTCCTGGAGTCGTCAACGTGGAAGAAGCCGGTTCTCGCCGCAGAAGCGATCGCCGGGATGGCTGTCTGCGTGAGCGGCCGGAAGGGACGCGACAGGTGGCAGATCGCGCAGTGGCCGGGATCCGCCTCCTCCGAGGCTGGCGCGCCGACGCCGTGGCCGCTCGCGTCGTGCACGACGAGCAGTGCGAACGCGCCGTCGGCGTCGTGATTGTCGTCCGCGTGCGGCAGCGCCAGCGACGCCAGCGATAGCAGCAGGAGAGGAGCTATCGCCGAAGCCCGCGTGCGGAAGCACTTCAGCATCTGATGTTGACGGTAGCGGCGCCATGCGATCACTGTCAAGTAACGTCTGAGTTGCGCGCGTGCCGATGAGCTGTCGTCTGCGACGACTCTGTCAGAGGTGCAAACCAGTCAGCCCGCGTTAGTTCCCGCTACGAGTGTCGTTTCATTCTTCGATGATCTGAGCCGACGCCGGTAAGGCGAGCTCTCCCTGCTTCGCCTGGCGGCGCATTTCCTCCGCGCGCTCGGCCGCGGCCACCGGAGTCCGATGGGTTTCATGGAGGACGATCGTCTTTCCCACTCTCAGCGAGAGGCGATATTCCATGTCGCGCCGCATCAGGTGGCATTCAACCCGGTCGGCGCCATCAGGCAGCATGGCTTTCAGTCGCCAGAGGAGCATTAGGTCCCTTCGTGCAGGAGGCACTTAAGTGCCAGCCGTTCGCACAGCAGGCAAAGGTACTGCCACGGCTGAAGGAATTGCACACGAGCAAATAAGGCGTTTCCTGACCGTTATTTACACTGGAGAACGGTGTCAGGCGGACCATAGGGCAGATGCTGAAGTCGATGCCTGGGGCGCCTTTCTGGACTTCGGGACCCGAACTCTTCCGCGATCAGAGCGCTGCGCTCGTTTGCGGTTCGGGCAGTGGCGGCTGCACGGCGGCTTCCGTCTCGGCTGCCGGCAACGTAACCCGGAAGCGGGCGCCGAGGCCGACGCCCTCGCTGTGCGCATCGATGTCGCCGCCATGCAGTTCGACGAGATGGCGGACGATGGCGAGGCCCAGGCCGAGGCCGCGGTTGGGATCGACACCGGATGGGGTTCCCTGGCGGAATGGCTCGAAGACGTGCGGCAGGAAGACGGGATCGATGCCCATCCCGGTATCGGCGATGACCAGCTCCACGCCATCCTCCGTCGCGTGGAGCTCCACGTCGATCCGTCCTCCGGCCGGCGTGAACTTCAGCGCGTTCCACATCAGGTTCCAGACCACCTGCTGCAGCCGTACTTCGTCTCCGCGCACCTCGGGTACGTTCTGATCGACCGAGCAGTTCAACGCCAGGCGTTTGGCACGTGCCGATGGCAGGAGCGTGTCGATGCTGGAGCGTACCGCCGCTCCGAGATCGACGGGGCCCATTCGCAGTTGCACCCGACCGCTCGTGATTCGTGACACGTCAATCAAGTCCTCGACGAGCTGCCAGAGGACGCGTGCGTTGCGCTCCACAATCGACAATGTCTCCCTGGTTCGCTCCGGATCCGCGGCGCGGCGATACAGCGTCGCCGTCCATCCGAGGATCACGTTCAACGGCGTGCGCAGCTCGTGTGACACCGAGGCGATCAGCTCGTCGCGCGTTTGCAGCGCACGCTGCAGCGCGGCCATCAGATCCCGATTCTCGTACTGACGCCGGCGTGCGCGCAGGGCCGACTGAAGCGTGCTGACGAGTGCCGCGATGCGCACCGGCCTGTCAAGCATGGTGACGTTGCGCAGCACCTCGAGATGCCGCGCCGCCTGGGTGCGTCCGTCCCGCGTCGACACCGCCAGCAGCACCACGATGGGAAGTTCGGACCAGCTCGGCTCGTCGTCGAGTGCCCCCGTCAGGAGCGAGATGCGATGAGGAGGGATTGCTTCCTCGGCGATCAGCATCGCGCCCGCGCCGGCGGCCAATTCACCGATCAGATTGTCGAGGTCGGGGCAGATGTGGGCGGTCAGGCCGGCGGCGTTGATCGCCTCGCTTGCCAGCGGCGCGTCCTTGCCGCGCGGCGTGAGGACCAGGATCCGTTCGTCACGGCTCTCCTCACGCTGGGGTGTCACGGTGCGCTCCGAAGAGGGTCTCGTTGGCGCCCGTGAACTCGGGCACTCCCGTCAGGACGCCTCGGAATGCGGAGAGCGGTTCGCCGACTTCCAGGCGATCGCCGCGGATCTTGAACTCGCGAATCGCGCGTTCGTGCGTGCCCGTACGCTTCTTGAGCACGGAAATCGCCTTGCGCACCGCGCCGCCGGCTTCGAAGTAGCGCAGCAGGATCACCGTATCCGCGAGGTAGCTGATGTCGAGCGGCGACGCCATCGGTTGGCCCACGAGTCCATGCTGGGCGACGGTGATCAAGGTGAGGACGTCCTTGTGATTCAGGTACGACAGCAGCTCATGCAGCTGCAGCAGCACGGCTTTGTTGTCCTGCATCGCGTTCATGTAGCCGTTGAGGCTGTCGATCAGGATCAGCTTCACGTTTTCGTGCTCGACCTGACGGCAGATATCTGACGCCAGCTCGCCGGCAGAGAGCTGGCCGGGATCGAGTTGACGAACGATCGCGTGGCCCGACTCGACGAGCGGTTCCATCTCGAGACCGAGCCCCTTGCTGCGATGCAGGAACGTGCTCCGCCGCTCGTCGAAGAGATACAACGCCGAGCGTGCGCCGGACTTGCTGAACATCGACGCGTACTTGGATGCCAGGATCGTCTTCCCGACGCCGGCCGGGCCAATCATCAACGTGCTGGTGCCGGTGGACAGGCCGCCGCCGAGCAGCGAATCGAGCCCCTCGATGCCGCTGACAACGTCCGTCAACGACGGCGCACCTTCTTCCTCTGCGGCCACGATCCGTGGGAAGACCTTCAGGCCGCCGGTCTCGATGCGGACGTCGTGATAGCCGCCGCGATATTTGATACCGCGCAGTTTCGTGATCTGAATCCGCCGGCGCTCGGCGCCCCATTCGCCCACGAAATGCTCGAGCCGAATCACACCGTGCGAGATGCTCTGCACTTGAAGATCCGGCTGATAGCCCGACCGATCGTCGAGCAGCAGTACGGTCGAATGACGTCCGACGAAGAACTGCTTCAGCGCGAGGATCTGACGCCGGTAGCGAATCGGCTCGCGGGCGAGCAGCCTGAACTCGGCCAGCGAGTCGATGACGACGCGCGAAGGGTTGAGCCTGTTGACCCGTTCGATGACGGCACGAATCGTGTCGGAGAGTTCGACTTCCGATGGATCGAAGATCGTGTACTGCTCGTCCTCTCCCAGGCGAACGTCGGCGGGCGTCAGCTCGAAGATGTCGATGCCCTCGAGCGTCCAGCCGTGCGACGCCGCGACGGCGTTGAGCTCGTTCGCGCTTTCCGACAGGGTGACGTAGATGCACGATTCGCCCTGGCCAACACCCTGTCTCAAAAACTGAAGCGCGGCCGTAGTCTTGCCCGTGCCGGGGTCGCCTTCGAGGAGATACACGCGATCGCGGGGAAGCCCGCCGCGGAGGATGTGGTCGAGACCTGGAATGCCTGTGGATGCGGTGCCCTGGAGAAGGGCCGTTTGATCGGCGAGCGCCATTCGTAGCGGCAGTATATGCGTGAGATATGCCGAGTCCAGCTCTGCCGGGCAAGCGCTGTGCTCGCCGCGCCATCCTTCCGTCCGAAATAGCGACGGCCTTAACAGGCCTGCGGGCCGCAAACTTGCTCCGCCGCGAGCACCTGTGCCCGTGGATAGCACCGAACCTGTCGTCGACCGAACCCTCGAAGAAAGCGATCCGCTCGGTTCGTTTCCTTCCGAGGACCGTACGGGCGAAGCTGTTTCAGCCGACCTTATGATCCGCGTCGTTCCAACCGTCGCGGAAGTCCCGGTAATTCACACGAGTTCGGTGCCGCGCGTCAGCGCGAATCGCAGGCGACTCCATCGCCGTCCACCGACTCGATGGAAGCGTCTCAGCGCGTTCGTGCGCTGGCAATGGACGAAATCACAGAATTGGAATTCAATCCGCCGTCTGAAAACCGTACGCGAACATCGCGAAGTGTCGCGCTGGGCTATGCCGTTTTCGATGCCCTTTCCCATATTCGCAGCCGGCATTGTCGTCGGTGCGCTCACCGCGTCGCCCGGCAACCGGCCGCACGGCGGCTTGGAAGATCCCGGCGCGGACCCTGTCGGGTCCCAAAGAGCAACCTTGGAAGACCGTGGCTTGAAAGAACGTGGCGCGGACCCTGTCGGGTCGCCGAGCGCAACTTTGCCAGGGGCCGTTGGAACAGCGTTGGTAGCTCCCTCGCTCCCGGCTCGATCACCGGGGCACCGTGGAACGCTCATCGTCACGTCGCAGCCAGCCGGCGCGAGCGTCTACGTGAACAACCGCCTCGCCGGGCGGACGCCGCTGGTGATGAACGCAGTCCCGGCGGGTTCCCGCGCCGTCCGGCTCAGCCTTGACGGCTACGCCCCCTGGTCCCGCGGCGTGAGCGTCGTCGCCAACCAGTCCACGGCGATTACGGCGAAGCTGGAGACGATTAGGTAGCCCACCGGCAACCTAATTCGCCGTCGGACGCGAGGCGGAGTCGATCACGAGGACGTCGACCATTCCGTTTGTGGCTTCGAGCCGGAGCCCAAGCTGCTCCTGCAGGGCGGTGAAGATCGACGGTCCATTCGGATCGACCGGCGGAAGGCCAGGGATATTGACGGGCGGAATGTTGTCCGGAGTGAACTTCAGAGTCACGTTATATGCGCCCTCGAGGCTGGTGCGATCGACGATCAGCCGGTTGAGCGATGAACCGGTGATGGTCAGCGTCGACAGCGATTCCGCGAACTGCGCCATCGTCCGGCCGCGCAAACGGATGAAACCCGGGGCGACGGTGCTGCCGCACGCGTCCGGTCCCTTCGCAGTGGCGCAGTCTGTCGTTGATTTCTGCAGTTCCGGTCCCAACCGCTTGTCGGCGCGGGCAACCGTGAGGGCAAAGATCGGCCGTTCCCGTTTTTCGTTGTGAACGGCCAGCGTGAAGCGTTCCACCAGCAGCGCACGGAGCATCAGATTGACCTGCGGCGCATCGGCTTCGGCGAAGGTCGCCTCGACATCGAAGCGCTCGCTGTTGATCCACTCGGGCCCGCCGATGATCTGGAACTCCTGGACCCGGTAGGCATTGCGGATCAGCGCCGCCAGCGTGAATCCGCGCGCGACGTACCGGCCCTTCTGGGTCTGAATGGCGACGATGCCGTCGTTGGTCTTGTTCTCCTTGATCGAGGCAACTTCGAAGCGCGGCTGAGAAGGCTGTTGCGCGTCCGCGTGAAGCGCGGGAAGGAGGACAGCCGCTGCGGCGATCGCGATGCATTTCGTCATCGGGTGTGCTCCACCCTGTCGGCGATAATAACAAAAGCGCTCTTCCGGCCTTCGCCGGAGATGAACTCGCGATTGCGGATTGGCGGGGTTGACGAAGTCTTTTCCAGCGGGTGGCAGGACCCGCACGGCGTCAACGCCGTCCTCGATCGATCGAGAGTGAATGCAGAAGATCTACGGAAGAGGGCTCTGATGCGCCCTGTCACGCTCGTCGCGCTGATTGCCGTCGCATCTGCTGCGTGCGACGATTCACCGACCGCGCCCCCGACTCGGGGATACGTTGACGCACGTGTAGTCGATTTGACCTCCGGCAAGCTCGGCAGCCCCTTCCCGCCCCCACCATTCACGGGAACGCTATCGGGGAATTTCACCGCATCAATCTGGGACGGGTCCCGCTGGGTGAGCTTGGGGAGCCCGAACGGAATTACCGTGGTGATGCGAGTCCATGTTGCGAACACCAGTGCAGTGCCGGCGACCGTTCACGGAGAACAGAGCGCGCCACTGGGGTCGTATAACCGGGTCAGGCTGGTCCTGCAGGGCGTGACAGCGTCTATCGCGGCCGGTTCGGGGTTTGGCGGGATAACACTCAGCAGCGATGCGACCTTCCGGCTTGGCGGCAGCGATCATTACGTGGACCTCTCTGACTCTGTGGCTCCCTTTTCGCTGGCGCACGATCCGTCGGTGAGACGTGTCATTGTCTTCGACTTGAATTCTGAGACGTGGCTGACCAGTAGCGTCGCACAGTCTGGCCAAGTCGAAGACGCAGCTTTGCAGGCGGCGTTCTCCGCGTTCACATCGCTGGAATCCCGCTAGGAAGACGATCCGCTGGTCGCTGCGGAGGATATACACGAACCATCAACCATGTTCACACCTGCGGCCTTTGGCTCCGGAGGGCAGCGGACAGAGCACTAAGTGTTGTGCATTGAGTTACTTGCCGCTGCCGCCACGCGGACGCGCCACGCGAATGTTGCCGCCGCCACAATATCGTGGCGTAAGCTTCCGTCTTTAGAGAGGCATGAAAGCGGTCGTCTACTCCGAGTACGGCGGACCGGAGGTCCTCCAGCTCACGGAGGTCGAGAAGCCGACGCCGGGGGCGAACCAGATTCTTGTGAGGGTGCATGCGGCCGCCCTCAATCCTGTGGACTGGCACTTCGTACGCGGCGCTCCCTACTTCCTCCGGATGGCCACCGGTGGTTTCAACAGACCGAGTCACCATCGAGGGGTCGGGTGCGACTACTCGGGCACGATTGAGGCGATCGGACAGGACGTTACGGGATTCACGGTCGGTCAGCCTGTGTTCGGCATGGGTAAAGGAGCTCTCGCAGAATATCTGGCAGTGGCGCCCGAGCGGGACGCCGTGCTGAAACCGGAACGATTGACTTTCGAGCAGGCTGCGAGTGTTCCACTGGCGGGGCTTACCGCACTGCAGGCACTGCGCGACACGGCGCGGGTGCAACCCGGCCAGAAAGTCCTGATCGTCGGAGCCGGTGGCGGCATTGGCACATTCGCGGTGCAGATCGCGAAGGCATTCGGCGCAGACGTCACCGGCGTGCAGAGCACGGCTGCGCTCGACCTGGTGCGCTCGCTCGGAGCCGATCGCGTGATCGACTATACGAATGAAGATTTCACGTCGGGCGACGCATGTTACGACGTGATCTTCGATAACGTCTCAACCCGCGCGCTCCCCGACGTCCTGCGTGTGTTGAAGCCCGGCGGAATACTCGTCCCGAATGGCGGGGGCAGTCCGGACAAGGGGCTCAGCGTGCATCGGCTGATGCGAATGCTTGTGATGCGGCCCTTCATCAGCCAGAAGATCAGGCTATTCGTGACGAAGCCAAATCGTTCCGATCTGCAGGTTCTTGCCGACCTGATTGAGGCGGGCACTGTCACGCCGGTGATCGACAGGTGCTATCCGCTCAGCGCGGCGGCCGAGGCGCTCCGTCACCTCGAGTCTGGACATGCGCACGGCAAGATCGTCGTCACGATTGCGCGCGACAGGTTAGCTATGTCTCCGGAATAGACCCAGATTGAGTGGTGCGCCCGGCAGGATTCGAACCTGCGGCCTTTGGCTCCGGAGGCACTACTGCACAGATGCAAGAGTTTAGAGTTCAGGTGTTTACAGCGGATGCCACGCGCCGGTGCCACACGGCGCAGTCAAGTCCGGCTGGTTTCGGGCTCCGCTGTCGGGACGATGGGAAGGCGCAACCGAAATGTAGCGCCCTGTCCCAGGCCCGCGCTCTCGACGCTGATCGTTCCACGATGCAACTCAACCAGCTCCTTCACGATCGCAAGGCCGAGCCCCAGTCCGGCCCGTGTCACACGCTCAGCGCCGTCGCTTTGCCGGAATCGCTCGAACACGAACGGGAGGAATTCCGGAGCGATCCCGACGCCAGTATCGCGTACCGATACGTCCACCCAGTCGGCGGTGTAGTCCATCTGCACGTTCACCCGGCCTCCCGCCGGAGTGAATTTCAGGGCGTTGGCGAGAAGGTTCCACACGATTTGCAGCAACCGCGTGGAGTCTCCGAACACGACAAGCGGCGCGCCGAGCCGATCGACGAGCGTGACGTTCTTCTCGGCGAAACCCGGACGCATGCTCTCGACGACCTCGGCGACGACCGCCGTCAGGTCGACAGCTGACGGGGTCAGCGTCAGCTTTCCCCGGATAATCCGGCTGAGGTCAAGCGTGTCGTCGAGCAGCTGCGAGAGTACCCGCGCATTGCGCTCGATAGCCGCCGCGGCGCGTCGGGATGCCTGGACGTCCGGCAGCACTCGCTTCAGGATCGTCGACCAGCCGAGCACCGACTGCAGTGGCGTCCGCAACTCGTGCGACAACGTTGCGATGAAGTCGTCCTTCATTCGCTCTGCGTCTTGAGCGACCTGGCGCAGGCGATCGTGCTCGGCAATGAGCGCCTCGCGCTCTGCCTCTGCGCGTTTGCGGGTGGTGATCTCCTGATTGACGATGATGGCACCGGTGATCCGGTGCTCGCCATCGAATAGCGGGACCGCCGAGTTCGAGATGACTTTGCGAGTGCCGTCGAACGCCTCGATCTCGATCTCTTCGTCGATCGACGTCTCGCCTTTCATGACGGCCCGCGCAGCGGCCCATTCATCAGCGGCAATGGGTTTGCCGCTGTCGAGCCACCATCCTTTGTACTCGCCAAACTGTTCCGGCCCGACGAAGCGTGCGCCACACCAGATGGCCCTGCCTGCCGCATTGCCATGCAGGATGCGGCCGCTCGCGTCCAGAATCCACACGCCGACGGGCAGCGCCTCGAGCACCGACCGCAGGACCCGCTCGCTCTGTTCGAGCACTCGTTCGTGCCGTTTCTGGCGGGTAATGTCCTCGCGCGTGACGACGACATAGGGCCGGAGCCCGAATCTGCTGGCCGACATGCGGAACCAGCGTTCCTCACCCATCACACGGCACCGGTACTCAAGCGGGACAGTCTCACGGTCGCCTCGAAGCGCTTCTTTGATAGGCCGTTCAAGATCCTCCGCCGCCTCGCCGGCGGTCGCCGGGTCGCAGCAGATCGCTCGATAGTCCAGCCCCGTGAGGGATGCTGCCCCGGCGGGGCCGGCCTGACGAGCGAAGGATTTCCAGGCCCGATTCAGCAGCACGACGACTCCGTTCGCGTCCAGGATCGCGATGTGCGCCGGAAGCGCGTCGAGCGCTTCGATTGACAGCAGTTGCTCTGTTTCCGTCATGACACAACTGCCGCCGAGTTCACAAAACGCGCCATTAGAAGACGCGATTCTACGTGCGCCAATCAGGCACGCGGTCACTACGCCATCGGGGGATGCGGATTTTCGTGATGCGCCCGTGAAATAGCACGCACCATCCGTTGCGCGTGTCGCGAAATCTCGCCGGATCGATGCAGTCCGCCGGTGAAACCGCGGCGCGGCAGTTGCGTAAGTTGAGCTCTGATGAAAGGAGGCGCATATGCTGTACACGCTTGCGGTCATTCTGTTGATCGCGTGGCTGCTTGGCTTCGTCGGCATCTACACGATCGGCGCGTTCGTGCACGTGCTGCTGGTCATCGCGATCGTGCTGTTCATCGTTGGGCTGATCAGTGGCAGGAGAACAGTGGTCTGAGGGCATGCGTCCGACATGGCCGCGGAGCGCACCCCTGTGTCAACGACCGTCGAGTGGGGTTGGTTGACGGAATCGACTGCTCAGCGGCCGCCGATCCGAACGGTACCCGGGCCGACCCGGGGTGTCGGCCCGACGCGCTACGGGCGCCACATCGATGATTCCGTTCCACCCATCGCCATGAGCGGGCCTGTCGCTCTGGTGCGCGACCACAACAAAGTGGCGCGCCCGGCAGGATTCGAACCTGCGGCCTTTGGCTCCGGAGGCCAACGCTCTATCCAGCTGAGCTACGGGCGCGAAATCAATGAATGATTAATCTGTGAAATGGTGATTGCGTCCAGAGTTCCGGTTCGGCGGTTCCGTGGAGGTCCCCTAAATCACTAATCTCTAGTCACTAATCAACCATTTCCATGGCGCGCCCGGCAGGACTCGAACCTGCGACCTACGGATTCGAAGTCCGGCGCTCTATCCAACTGAGCTACGGGCGCAGCGGTCGTTGATCATATCATCTGCCTCGACAGCGCGAAGCTCACGATGAAGTCGAAGCGCACGAAGAGGCGGCTCTTCGTGTCCTTCGAACTCTTCGTGCCCTTCGTGGTTCCCCCAAAGGAGAGAATCGATGATTGCTCGCCTGCTCGCCGGGATCTTCGTGGTCGCGTGCGCGGGATCCGCGTTCGCGCAAGGGAACCAGCAGCCGCCTCCGGCGCAGCCACCGGCCGGGGAGGAAAAAGCCCCCACGTTCGAGGAGCAAGTCGTGGTCTCCGCGTCGCGATCGGAACAGGCGCTCATCAACGCGCCGGCCGCCGTCACGCTGATCACGTCGCAGACGCTGCAAAGCTCGCCCGGCTCGAACATGGGCGACCTGCTGCGCGCGGTGCCGGGGATCAACGTCACGCAGACCTCGGCGCGCGACGTGAATTTCACCACGCGCGGCGCGACGTCCACGCTCGCCACCTCGCAGCTCGCCCTGGTGGACGGCCGTAGCATCTATCTCGACTTCTTCGGCATGGTGATGTGGGACCTCGTGCCGACGAACCTGAACGAAATCAAGCGCATCGAGGTGGTCCGCGGTCCGGCGTCGGCGGTGTGGGGCGCCAACGCCATGTCGGGCGTCGTCAACGTGATCACGAAGACGCCGCGCGAGCTCGCCGCCACCGCGGGAGGCAACTCGGTCGTCATCGGCGCCGGCGCCTTCAACCGCAACGTCACCGGCCGCGACGAGGACACGGGCTCCCTCTTCTACGTGAACGGATCGCATGCGCGGGCCGTCGACGATCGCTGGTCGTACAAGCTGTCCGCCGGCTACTTCACGCAGGATCCGCTCCCGCGGCCGTTCGGCGTCATCCCCAACCAGTTTCAGACACCCTATCCGGACGTTGGGAATACCGGCACCACGCAGCCGAAGTTCGACGCGCGCGTCGATTACGACTTCGCCGGGGGCAATCGCGGGCGTCTGACGTTTGCCGGAGGCGTCGCCGGAACGGAAGGCATCATCCACAGCGGCGTCGGCCCGTTCGACATCGACAGCGACTCGCGGATGACGTATTTCACCGGCCGCTACGAAAGAGGGGCGCGGCGGATTGCCTTCTTCTCCAACATGCTGGACGGCAATGCCATCAACCTGCTGGCGCGTGGACCGACTGGAGCGTTCCTGCCGCTGCTCTTCGACACCAAGACGTTCGACGTCGAGGCGAGCGACGTCCGCGTCATCGGCACGCGGCACGCCCTGAGCTTCGGCGGCAATTTCCGGCACAACACGTTCGACATCTCGCTCGCGCCGAACGGCGACGACCGCAACGAGGGCGGCGGCTACATCCAGGACGAGATCTTCCTGAGCGACCATTTCCGCTGGGTGGTCGGGGGCCGCGTCGACAAGTTCTCGTCGATAGACGACGCGGTGTTTTCACCGCGGACGACGTTCATGATCAAGCCGGCCGCCTCGCAGACGTTCCGCGTGTCGTTCAACCGCGCGTTCCGGGCACCGTCGTTCATCAACAACAACATCGAGACGACAATCCTCAACCAGATCAATCTGGGCGTCGTGAATCCGCTGCTGTCGAATTTCGTGTTTCCGATCCGCGCCGTTGGCAACCAGTCGCTGGAACAGGAAACCCTGACCGCGTTCGAGCTCGGTTACGTGGGGGCGGTCCGCAATGTCAACGTCAGCGCCGCGATGTACTGGAACAAAACCGAGGACGGCATCTTCTTCACGCCGAATGCGTTCTATACGGCGGGGAACCCGCCCCCGACGTGGCCGCCCGTGCTCCCCACCCTGATTCTTACGGGGCTCGCCGCGTTGAACCCGCCGGTCCTGCTGCCTTCGAGCTACACCTACCTGAATTTTGGCGAATTACGTGACAAAGGCATCGAGCTCGGCGTCGACGCCGCGCTGAACCGCTACGTCAACCTTTTCGCGAACTACTCGCACCAGTGGAAGCCCGTGGCCCGGGATCTCCCGCCGGGAACGAGCATCGCGGACGTCAACTGGCCGGCCGAGAACCGGTTCAACGCCGGCGTCGATTTCAGCTACCGGCGGTTCCTCGGCAACCTGTCGGTGAATTTCACCGACGAGGCCTACTGGCAGGACGTGCTCGACGTGCGCTACGCCGGAACGACCGACGCGTACACGCTGGTCAACGGCGCGTTTGGCGTGCGCTGGATGGGCGATCGGTTGACGACGAGCATCAAGGCGGTCAATCTGGGCAACGGGGAAGTGCAGCAGCACATCTTCGGCGACATCCTGAGGCGGCAGATCGTTGGGGAAGTGCGTGTTGGTTTCTAAAGACTAACCGCGAAGGGCACGAAGGCTCGAAGATCACGAAGAAGAAACTTCTTCTTTTCGTGTTCTTCGACCCTCCGTGTTCTTCGTGGTTCACGCCGTCTTCGTGGTTTAGGCCGCCCTCTTCCGTTTCCCCCCAGCCGCCGTCTTCTTCTTCGTTTTCCGCGTCCGCGCGCCGGTTCCTTCCAGCGATTGCCGCAGCCGCTCCATCAGGTCCACCACCTCGGCGGAACGCGGTTCCTCGGTCTCGTGCAGTTCGACGGTCTTGCCCTTCATCTTCGCCTTGATGATCTTCATCAGGTTGGCGCGGTACTCGTCGGTGTACTGAGACGGATCCCATTTGTCGGCCAGCTGCTCGACGAGCGTGCGCGCCATCTTCAGCTCGGGCTGCCGGATGTTGCCGGCGGCGGGGAACGAGTACTCGTCGGTCTCCACCAGCTCCTCCGCATACCGCATCATCGTCAGCACCATCGCCTCGCCCTTCACCTCCAGCGCCGCAAGGTGCTGCGCCTCGCGCAGGACGATCGTCGCGATGCCGACGAGCTCGGTCTGCCGGATGGCCTCGCGGAGCAGTGCATAGGAGCGTTCGCCGCCTTTCTGCGGCGTCAGGTAGTACGACGTTTCGAAGAAGCGGTCGTCGATCTCTTCGCCGTTGACGAAGTTGCGGATGTCGACCGTGCGGCTCTTCTCCAGCGCCGCCTGCTTGAAATCCTCCTTGCTGAGAACGACGAAGTGGCCTTTCTGATACTCGTAGCCTTTGACCAGATCCTCCCACGCCACCGGCTTGCCCTCGCGCGCGCAGACACGCTCGAACTTCACCGGTGATTTGTCCTTGGCGTGAAGCATCCGGAACCGCGGCCGCGAGTCGCGGACGGCAGTGTGGAGCTCGACGGGAATATTGACCAGGCCGAAGGCGAGCGAGCCTTTCCAGAGTGCACGAGCCATACGCGGAGGCCCCTGCAAGGAAAAGGCCTCAGGCCTCAGGGCGAAGGGCTGGTCTAGGGATCAGGCGGCTTACGCCTGGACCAGCCCTTGGGCCTTGGGCCCGAATCCTGAGGCCTGCTTTTTAGCGCGAGCGGAGCGAGCGCTCCGCGTCGATCCAGTCGTCGAAATCGCTGCCATGCTGGCCGCCACGCTGGAGGTAGCGGTGATAAGCGGCCTCGGCGATTTGTTCGTACGTCGGGGTCGTCGTGACAGGTCCGTCGCCTTGCCCCGGCGTGTCGTCGGCGGTGTCGCGTACGCCGGCCGGCGTGCCGTCGGGCTCCGCAATCAGGGCATCAGGCGTTGTTGTTGCTGTGCTGCGCGTCGCGGCGCGGGCCGTCCGGCGCCGCTCGGGCGCCGGCAGGTTTGTCGGGGGCGTGGATTTGTCGGAACGGGAATTCTTCTTCGCCATGGTGCAGCATCAATTGTAGCGGGACCGTGACACGCCGGCGTAACTGACGTCTTTATTTCGTCGCGCGGTCCTCTTCCTCTTCGTCCTCCATCCCCTCGTCGGACTCCTCCGTGACGTCGAATTCCGACGCGATGGCTTTCAGCTTGTTCAGCGTCATTTCCTCTTCCTGGAGGTTCTGCTCGAGGAGGTCTACCACGTCGGCCATCCCGAGTTTCTCGGCCATGTCGATGAGGCCTTCGTAGGCCGTTATCTCGTAACGCTCGACCTTCTGCGCGGCCCCGATGTTGTAGAACTCGAGAAGCTCGTCGGACGGCTTCTCGCGCATCAGCGCTTTCTTTTCCTTGATCAACCCCTCGATGCCGGGGCATGACGCCGATTTGGGCTTCTGGCCGAGCACCTTGTAAATCTTCTCGAGACGCTTGATTTGCCCCTGAGTTTCCCGCCGGTGCTGAGTAAAGCCCTTCTTGATTTCGCGATCCGAGCTCTCGTTCGCCATCTGCTCGAGGGCGTCGAGCAACGACTGTTCGCCCGCGTAGATGTCCTGAAGCTCGTGCTCGAACAGTTCTTCGATCGTCTGCATCGCCATCAAAGTCTCCTAATCCGGGATGGTTGGGGCTGGGGTCCGCCTGAACGGGGACACTACGCGTCAGTTGTCCGCCTGATGGCGGACACTACGGATAGACGCCGTGTCCGGCTTCAGCGGCGCCCACGTGCAAGACACGAGCCCTGGCCACAACGCCTGCAGCGGAGGCGGTTACGCGTGATGGAGGGATCTCGAATGCAGCAGCCCCATCAGCGGAATGTGCGCCCAGTCGGGACGATTGTTCAGCTCGTACGCGAGTTCATACAGCGCCTTCTCGACAACAAAGCCGCGCAAGAGGGTGTCGAAGTCATCAGGATCACGAGGAACCAGCGTCGTCCCTTCGGTCGCCGCGAGATACGCGTGTCGGAACGCCGAGCTGACCCAGGTTTCCCAAAGCCGGGCCCACGGCGCCAGCCGGGCGAGATCCTCGGGCCGCGTAAGGGTGGCGACATCGAGGCCTGTGAGCGCGGCGTAGCTGAACGAGCGCAGCATGCCCGCGACGTCGCGCAGCGGGGAGCATTTCTGACGCCGTTCGGCGAGCGGGCGTGCCGGTTCACCCTCGAAGTCCAGGATCACGATGTCCGCTTCGGCCACGAGCACTTGACCGAGGTGATAGTCGCCATGGCACCGGATGCGTGAGCCAGCCGACCGCACGTGGGTCATGGCGTCGATATGCTGCGCCAGCTCGTCGCGCTGCATCAGGAGCTCGCTGGCCAGCAGCCGCCGCCGCTCGTCGAGCTGGGGCAAGGCGGCTTCGAGCAGTCGCAGCTGACCGAGCGCGTCCTCGCGCATCCGCCGCGCGGTCGCGGCGACGTCGGCGGCCGAAAGCGCTTCCGCCGTGAACGCCGCTTCGTCTCGACCGGCCGAGGCGAGCGCCACGTGCAGCTCGCCCGTGCGGCGGCCGAGGAGCTCCGCCCGCGCCAGATACGGACGGATGACCTCGGCTTCGGCGGCGGTCGCCGCCGCCGGCAGCGCCTTCACCCGATCGAAGTAGCGCCCGAGCTCCTCGATGGTGACGTCCCAGGCGTTTCCCTGATTCGAGACGAAGCGCTGCAGCATGACGACTGACGTCGCGTCGCCGCTGGTGTGTTCGTAGGTGAGCGCGCCGACCAATGGTGGGATACGGCTGAAGCCGCGCGACGTCAGGAACGCCCCGATCTCGACGTCCGGATTCACGCCCGGCTCCACGCGCCGGAAGATCTTCATGATCAACTGCCACGCGAAGAGCACCGACGTGTTGCTCTGATCGGCCGTCCGTCGAATCAACGGCGGCGCGCTGGTATCGAGCGTGACGGCGGCGAGCTCCGGCTGCGCCACTCCCTGAATCCGTCCGTTCCGCATCTTGATCTCGCCGGGACGGCGCATGAGCTCGAGCAGCATTCCGCAGACGCCGTCGTCGAACAAGCCGTCATAGAGGATCCCTTTGCGTGCACCGGTGATCCGCGACAGCACGGCGTGTCCGTGCTGCTGATCGACGATGTCGGCGTCGGGGCCGCTGACCATGGCGAGCGGCAGCACGTAGTGTTCGCGCCCGCCGTCGCGATACTGCACTTCGACGAGGCTGAGAAACGCCGGATGCACGCCGCGGCGGAGCGTGGCCCAGTCGACGAACCGCGCCGCCGACACCGGCCGCGCCTTGCCGCCAAACCATCGCTGCCGTTCGAGAAACGGCACCAGCGCCTGCTTTTCGATGATGCCGCGCATGCTGCCGTCGAGCGTCGCGTCCCAGACCACGCCGGCAAACAGCGACGGCACGGCCGGATGCTCGTCCACGACCGGCACGATCCGCGACGTCGTCGGCACGACCACCTCCTGGAGGCGCAGCCAGTAGAAGCCGTACGGCGCGAGTGTCAGGAAATACGCCTGGTCGCCGATCTTTGGCAGCTGCGTCTGTCCGAGGAGCTCCACAGGCGTCAACCCGGCGAACTGGGCGAGGGGAATCTCGACCGGCTGCACGGCACGGGAAAGATTGGCCACGCAGAGGATGGTTTCGGTCTCGTCGCGCCGCACGTAGGTCAGGACCTTCCGGTTGCCGGTACGGATGAACTCGATGGAGCCGCGGCCGAAGACCGGATGCTGGCGGCGGAGCGCGATCAGCCGCTTCATCCAGTGGAGCAGCGAGAAGGGGGACCGCTCTTGCGCCTCGACGTTGATGGCTTCGTAGCCGTAGACCGGGTCCATGATCACGGGAAAGTAGAGGCGCGCCGGGTCGGCGCGGGAGAAGCCGGCGTTGCGATCGCTGCTCCATTGCATCGGCGTGCGGACGCCGTTGCGATCGCCGAGATAGACGTTGTCGCCCATGCCGATCTCGTCGCCGTAGTAGAGGATCGGCGTGCCCGGCATCGAGAACAGCAGGCTGTTCATCAGCTCGATGCGCGGCCGGCTGTTTTCCATCAGCGGCGCCAGCCGGCGCCGGATCCCGACGTTGAGGCGCATCTCCGGCTCCGCGGCGTACTGCGAGTACATGTAGTCGCGCTCCTCATCGGTCACCATTTCGAGCGTCAGCTCGTCGTGGTTGCGGAGGAAGAGGGCCCACTGGCACGCCTCGGGAATCTCCGGCGTCTGGTTCATGATTTCGACGATCGGGTGGCGTTCCTCCTGGCGCAGGCCCATGAAGATCCGCGGCATCAGCGGAAAGTGGAACGCCATGTGGCACTCGTCGCCGTCTCCGAAGTACGCGCGCACGTCGGACGGCCACTGGTTCGCTTCGGCCAGCAGCACTCGTCCGCTGTAGCGCGCGTCGAGGGCGCGGCGGATCTGCTTGAGGATGTCGTGGGTCTCGGGAAGGTTTTCGTTGATCGTGCCTTCCCGCTCGATCAGGTACGGGATCGCGTCGAGCCGCAGGGCGTCGACGCCCATGTCGAGCCAGAACCGCATCACGTCGAGCAGCGCTTCGAGGACCGCCGGGTTGTCGAAGTTCAGGTCCGGCTGATGCGAAAAGAAACGGTGCCAGTAGTACTGCCCGGCCACCGGATCGAGCGTCCAGTTCGACTTCTCGGTGTCGACGAAGATGATCCGCGTCCCGCTGTACTTCGTGTCGGTGTCGCTCCACACGTAGTAATCGCGTTCGGACGAGCCCTTCGGCGCGCGCCGCGCCCGCTGGAACCACGGGTGTTGATCGGAGGTGTGGTTGATGACGAGCTCCGTCAGGACGCGGATGTTCAGCGTGTGCGCGGCATCGAGGAAGCGCTTGAAATCGTCGAGCGTGCCGTACATCGGGTTGATCGACGTGTAATCGGCGATGTCGTACCCGTCGTCGCGCAGCGGCGAGGGATAGAACGGCAGCAGCCAGATGCAGGTGATGCCGAGATCGTGCAGGTAGGGGAGCTTCTGCGTGAAGCCGGCAAAGTCGCCGATGCCGTCGCCGGTGCTGTCGAAGAAGGCGCGCACGTGCGCCTCGTAGATGATCGCGTCCTTGTACCAGAGTGGGTCGGTCATCGGCTCGTAGGGCGCCCCTTCACGGGTGCCTGATCACAAACACATGCGCCATGCGGTCCGCCGGATCGAGGCGCACGTAATTCCAGGCCCCGCGCCAGGTGTAGGTCGCCGAATCAAGCAGGTCCTCGACGATGTAGGAGGCGTCAGGCGCGAGACCGAGCTCGCCAATCGGCACCTCGACCCACCCGTGCTGCATATGGGCTGGCGTCGTATTCGCCACAACAAAGACGAAGTCGCGATGCGCCGGTAGAGGCCGACCTTCCCCGGGCGCCGGAGCTTCAGCAGAGGCGACAGGTCGGCCTTCCGATTTGCTGAAACACAGCACCGCGTCGGCGCTGCACGCGTGAAAGCGGAGCGTGGCGTTCTGCTGCAGCGCCGGATGCGCGCGCCGGATCGCGTTGACCTGCGCGATCAACTCTTTCAGGTGGCCCGGCTGGTTCCAGTCGCGCACCTTGATCTCGTATTTCTCCGAGTCGAGGTACTCCTCCGAACCAGGTCGCAGCGGCACGTTCTCGCACAACTCGAATCCGCTGTAGATGCCGTAGCTCGCGCCGAGCGAGGCGGCGAGGATCAGCCGCACCTCGAACGCCGGTCTGCCGCCATGCTGCAGGAACTCGTGCAGGATGTCGGGAGTGTTCGCGAACAGGTTGGGCCGCAGATACTCCGCCACCTCGGTCCGCGTGAGCTCGGTCAGGTAGTCGCGCAGCTCGGCGGCGCTGTTGCGCCACGTGAAATAGGTGTACGACTGTGTGAATCCGGCCTTCGCCAGGTGGCGCATCACCTTCGGACGCGTGAACGCCTCGGACAGGAAGATTGCGTCGGGATGCGTCCGCTTGATTTCTCCGATGCACCATTCCCAGAACCGGAACGGCTTCGTGTGCGGATTGTCGACCCGGAAAATCTTCACGCCATGCGCGATCCAGAACAGAAAGACATCGCGCAGCGCGCGCCACAGCGAATCACGATCGGCCGTCTCGAAGTCGAACGGATAGATGTCCTGGTATTTCTTCGGCGGATTCTCCGCGTACTTGATCGATCCGTCGGGACGATGTCTGAACCACTGCGGGTGCTCGCGCACCCAGGGATGATCGGGCGACGCCTGGAAGGCGATGTCGAGCGCGACGTCGAGCCCGAGGTGCGACGCGGTGTCGACAAATCGAGCGAAGTCGTCGAGCGTCCCGAGTCCGGGTTCGACGGCCGTGTGACCGCCTTCGTCCGCGCCGATGGCCCACGGGCTGCCCGGGTCGGCCGGCCCGCTCGCCAGCGAGTTGTTGCGCCCTTTCCGATTCGTACGTCCGATGGGATGAATCGGCGGCAGGTAGACGACGTCGAAGCCCATCGCGGCAATCTCGGGCAGACGCGCCTCGGCTTCCCGGAACGTGCCGCTTCTTGCCGGGTCGGGTGTGCACGACCGTGGAAACATCTCGTACCACGCTCCGGAACGCGCGCGAACCGGATCGACGGTGACACGCAGGATGCGTGCGTAGATCGTGGACGCGCGGCGATCGGGCCGGGCGCGCATCCGTGCCCGCAGCTGTTCGTCGGCGGCGGCGGATACGCGGTCGGCTTGAGGACGGTTGCCGCGGAGGAGATCAGCGACCTCGAGCAGCTGGTCGTCCTGACTCGACGCCAGCTGTTCGATCAGTTCCGCCCCCTCCAGCAGCTCGCTGCCGACGTCCTGGCCGGCGCCGCTCTTGGCGAGCAGTCCCCGAAGCCACGACTCGAAGCGATCGATCCACCCCTCCACGGTGTACTCGTACTCGCCAAGTTCGGTGACCGTGAACGTCGCTCCCCACCGGTCGTCGCCGAGATCCGTCAGCGGAACCTCGAGCCAGGGCGAGGACTCTTCAGGAGCTGTCAGGCGGTATTTCAGAACACCACCAATCGCATCGTGCCCGTCGGCGAACATATCGACGCTCACCGACACGAGTTCCCCGACGGTTCTCTTGATCGGAAACCGCCCCCCGTCGATCTCCGGGCGCAGCCGTTCGACGACGACTCGTCGTGCGTCGGCAATGGGGCCGGCGAGATCGGAGGTGGATCCGTGGCGAGCAGACGAAGCCGGCCAGGCCGCCCCGAGCGGATACGGTTGACCTGGCGAGACGGGCATAGACCCATCCGTAGGTTCAAGAACCCTGCCCGCCGTCGCGCTGCGGCGCTTCGCGCCTCGCGGCTACGGCGGGCAAGCCCAACCGTAGGCCGCCGGACCGGAGGATGTGCTTGCGGGTAAGTGCCGGGCGGGCGTAGGTATGTGCTTTGTAGCGGAGGCTTCCATGGCCAACGAGTCGCGACCTCCCCAGGCCGCCCACCAGCCGATCCCTGGCGAGCGGGATCCGCACAATCTGACGACACGTGAACCCGGCGCTGTCGGCGGACAGTTCACGGGCGCTGACATTCCCCCGGAGGATCATTTGCCGTGGCTGGATCGGATCACGGCGGAAGAACACGCCCGCGAAGGAGGGCTGTCGGGGAAGCAGGCGAAGAAGCAGTACGAACGGTAGATCGATACGCACCGGACGAGGCTGGGCGCGAGCGACTTCACGCGAGCCGTACGTGGCGAACCCTGCGGGTTCGCGAGGCGAGCCTGCAAGGCCCGCCCCGCTGAATCACTTCGTCATTTCGCGCCGCGTCAGCAGCGAGGGCGCAGACGGCGAGTCGACTGGCTCGAGCGAAAATCGCAGGGCGAGGCGGTTCGACTCGGCCGGTGTGAGATCGTTCACCTGATCGTCGTCCGACAGCACGTCCTTCAGTCCGAAGACGGGCCGCATCAATCCTGTCTTCGAATGCGCCATTGTCGTCAGCAGCACGTGGCCCAGTTCGTGCGCGACAACCCGCCCGAGCAGCGTGCCTCCCCGGAAATCGCTTTCGCCGTCGTTGCTGAACGTGACGAACCTGTCCTTCAACTGCGCCAGCATCTCGAACGCGCGTGGCACGGAGACGAAGATCGTTCGTGAGCGGCCAAGAAACACCGTTCGTGCAAGGGCCGTGTCTACTCTGCCGCCCGCGAGCTTTATCAGTTCGTCGTCGTCGAAGACGATCTCTTCAACCGTGTCACAGTGTGCGGCGGCCGCCTGCGTCCAGGCGAGCGCGACTCCATGCCGCAGCCAGATGCGTGACGCTTCGTTCTGAACGGTCCTGAAGGCGGGGCCCGACAGATGATCCTTCGTGGTGACGCGAATGCAGGCCGATGCGGTGTTGCGATAGCGATGAAGCTGTCCGCCGAGGGCGACGGCGCCAAACACACTGGCTGTGAGTGCAGCGATTACGGCACAGTGCGCGAGGTGCCGAACGCTTCTCACCAGATCGTGCCCTCCTTTGCACAGTCAACGCTTGCCTGAGATCCGGGGACCCGTGCGACACACGACGAGTGCGAACGCCGCTGTGGCGCCAACGCGCGAGAGCTGGGGTAACCATCAACAAACAGCCACTACCGTTGGAACGCCGAAGGGCGGCGCATCTGCCGTCCCGGTGGCCTATGACCGGAATTACGGATGCGCACGCCCTCGGTTGCAACAATGGACGCCCCGAACAGCGATTTCGTTCGCTGTGAAATTGTTAAATCTTGAGGGAGGATCGTTTCTGTGACCTCCGAGTCCACGCCGTCGACCGCCTGGCTGACGATCCGGCGCACATCCGCGGAGGACGTCCAGCAGCGTGAGCTCTACGCGTCGCTCGACGGCAAGCGGATCGCAATCATCCTGTACGAAGACGTTGCGACGGTCGCCATTCCGCCAGGGCGCCACGAGCTCAGGGTGCACAACACGCTGTCGCGGAAGCGCGCGGAATTCGATGCGGCACCGGGCCAACACGTTCGTTTTGCGGCGGCAAACGTACCAGGCAAAGGATTCGCGTATTGGGCGTTCTTCGTTGGAGCTGCGCTGATGTGGACGACGCTCGAAAGGGAGTTGGACGGGGAACCACCCACAGGGCAGGTGAAGGAGACGTTTCGGGTGTAGGGACCAGGGATCAGGGACCAGGGACCAGGGATCAGGGATCAGGGATCAGGGATCGGAGATCAGGACGCGAGGGCGACCGCGAGTGCGCTGATCGCGACGAGCGCCGCGACGATGGTGGCGATCAGCGCGAGCCGCAGCCGGCGCTGGATCTCCTGTTGCGCGAGCGTGAGGGCCTGCAGCTGCTCGGCCATCTCCTGGATGAGACGCGCGCTTTCGACCGACGCCTTTTCGAGCTGTGCGAGCCGCGCGTCCACGCTCTGATTCCGCTCGTCGAGTCTTCTGGATTGGGTGGCAAGGAGCGATCGCGCGGCGGAGACGATCGCCGGACCGTGCGTGAGGATCGCTGCCCACGGAATGGGGGACATAGGGGTGATTCTGACAGGCCCAAGGCCGAAGGCCTAAGGCCTAAGTCTGGGGCGGGTGACGGGCTTCGAACCCGCGACTTCCTGAGCCACAGTCAGGCGCTCTACCCCTGAGCTACACCCGCCATTTCTGTGGTGCGCGAACCATTTACTGTAGCACAGCAAAAAGGGGGTTCAGTGCGCCGTCAGGCTGTCTGCGAGGTCTTCCGGCGTGGTTTCGACGAGCGATTTGTTCTCGATGCGGACGCCGACGCGATGGACGTGCCCGGCGCGTGTGCCCTTGGCCTCGTACATCAACTTGTCGGCGCGCGCGAGGAGGTCGTGCGCCAGCTCGCGGGCGATCGGACGCCGTTCGGCAACCGTACCCAGACGGATCACGACGACGCCGACGTCGACGCGAACGGGCTTCTGTGACAGCTGCGCGTCTTCGCTGGTCCAATCGAAGCGCTCCACCGCCTCGCGGAAGCGCTCGGCGATCACCCAGGCGTCGTTCGGATGATCGAGCTCGGGGATCAGGAAGCAGAACTCGTCGCCGCCGAACCGTGCGTGCAGCTCCTGCGCGGCGCGCGGGTCCGGTGCCTCCTGGGCGATCAGGTCGTCGGATCGGATCTGTTCGCGAAGCAGCCGCGCGACGCGATCGATGATCCGGTCGCCGAGGGCGTGCCCGAGGGTATCGTTGTACCACTTGAACGAGGCGATATCGACGAGCCCGACGGCGCTCCAGTGCCCGCGCTGCTCGAGCGCGAGAAACGCTTCGAGCTGCTCGATGAAGCGGCGGAAGTTCATCAGGCGCGTCTTCGGGTCGCGATGGACGCGATCCGTCAGGTCGGCCACCAGCTCCTCGAAGTATTTCGAGATGCTGCTGACCGTCGCGTCGCGCGCCGACAGCTCCTCGCGCATCTTGTTCATCCGCTCGGTGAAGCCGGCCGAAACCGCCTGAATCGCGTCCTGCTTCGACTGCTGCCACAGGCGCTCGTGCTGCAGGAAAACGTTGTCGATCGCGTCCAGCAGCGCATGTTCCTGATGAGCTGCGAGGTGGAACTGCTGCCTCACCCATTGATGCAGCTCGGACCGCGTCGACGGCGCTTCTGAGTCCCCCGGAATCTGTTTGCGCATCCTCATGCGTGTCAGTTCGGGCAAAAATGCTTCAAACGATGTGCCGAAACGGCCGGATCAATAGTTGAGGTAGATTGCATGGACCATCCGACGGTCATTCAACCGGGCCGCCACGCCCAGTGGCGCCCCGACAAGATGGGAAAGGCCACGCTGTTCGAATCCGAGCGGCTGCTGGTCGGGCTGAACGCGTTCGAGCCAGGTCAAGTGCACGAACTTCATTCGCACGAAGGGATGGACAAGCTGTATTACGTGCTCGAAGGAGACGGCGTCTTCCTGCTCGAAGGGCGTCACATCGGGACCACCGCCGGCGACCTGCTGGTTGCGCCCGAGGGCGTGCCGCACGGCATCCGTAATACGGGCACAGGCCGGTTGCTCGTGCTCGCTGTGCTGGCTCCGGCCCCATGATTTGTTAACTGTCTGATCCGACTACACCGCCGCTGCCTATTTCCCCTGAACTGAGACACGTTTCATGACAGCCAGCACCTTCACGCCGCCGTCACCGGGCGCGTGGGAACTCGAACAGACACACGCGACACGTCCACCGTCGGTGTTCGTTGCCGACGTTCTTCCCGATGCGATGATGTCCGGTTTCAAGGCCGGTACTCGCACCTACGGCCTGTTGCTCGATTACATGGAAGTCGCCGTCATCAACCGGTTCCTCTACTTCGCCGTGCGGCCGGTCGGCGCGCCGAAGAGCGCAAAGGGTGCGCCGCCTCGTCTGATCTTCGAGATCATGCGCCGCGTTCACCCGGAAATCCGGCGCCGGGTGGCGCGGGCCGAAACGGTGTTCCGCGACCGCATCTGGCGCCGGGACGTGGACATGTGGGATCGCGAGCTCAAGCCGCGCATGGCGGAACAGGCGCGCGCGCTGCTTGCTGAGGATCTGTCGCATGCCTCCGACGCGCAGCTCGCGGATCACGTCCGCCGCGCAACCGAACTGCTGCGCACCGCAATCTTCAACCATCACCGGTTGAACTTCTGCGCGCTCCTGGCTGTCGGCGATTTTCTGCTGTCGGCGATGCAGTGGACCGGCATGCCCCCCGGCGAGCTCCTGCAGACGATGCGCGGGCTCTCGCCGGTGTCAGCAGGCGCGCTCGATGAGTTGAAGGCACTGCGTCAGGCACTCCTGGAAACGCCGGATGCCCTGGCGCTAATCCGATCAGGAGCCGCCGACAGCGACATCCTCGCGCAGCTGCAGGCGCGATCGGACAAGGCCGGCGCCGCCGCTCGCGCCTTCGTTGACGTCGTCGGGCTGCGGGTTCTGGGCGGCTACGACGTTTCTGACCGCCATGCGATCGAGCACCCGGAGATGATCGTGAAGGTAATCCGGGCGTCACTCGACGGGGAGGACGCCGATCGTCTCGCGGCGGCGGCAAAGGCGCTGGCGACAATCCGCGCCCGCGTGCCGGCGGAGCATCGCACCAGATTCGACGAACTGCTCGCGGAGGCGCAGCTCGTCTACCGCGTCCGCGAAGAACGCGTGTTCCACGGCGACATGATGGCGATCGGCATTGCGCGACGCGCCATTCTCGCGGCGGGACAGCGGCTCGTGAGTCACGGGCGGGCGCATGACCCCCAGCACCTCGTCGACGCGACGGCGAACGAGATCGTGGCACTGCTGGAAGGACGTGAGGGGCCCTCGGCGGACGAGCTCGCAGCGCGGTTCCGATGGCGGGAGGAGACCCCGATCAGCGCCGCGCCGGCGAATCTCGGGTTCCCGCCCTCGCCGCCACCGCCTCCGGAATGGCTGCCCGCGGCAGCCGGCAGGTTGCAGCAGATCACGGCGCTCATCCTCAGCCTGTTGTTCGACGTTCATAAGCCAGGCACGGCTGAGGCCGTGCCCGACGAGGTTCAGAAGGTTCAGAAGGTTCAGAAGGTTCAGAAGGTTCAACCGGTTCAACCGGTTCAACAGGCGCCGCTCAAGGGATTCGCCGTGAGTGCCGGTGTCTACGAAGGTCCGGTGCGGTTGATCAGCGGCATCGAGGAACTGCCCCTGGTTCAACAGGGCGAAGTGCTCGTCGCCTGGTCCACCGGTTCGGCGTTCAACGTCGTGCTGCCGCTCATTGGGGCGCTGGTGACCGAGCGCGGCGGTGTACTGAGTCATGCCGCGATCGTGTCCCGTGAATACGGCCTGCCCGGCATCGTCGGCTGCGTGGGCGCGGCAACGAAATTGAAGACGGGCATGCGTGTCCGCGTCGACGGCGACAAGGGCGAGGTATGGACGATCGCGTAGTGCCGCTTGCGCAGGCCGCCGACGAAGTAGCCTTCGGCGGCAAGGCGGTCAGTCTGGGTGCTGCAATCCGCGCCGGCCTGCCGGTACCTCCGGGCGCGGCCGTTGACACGACGACAGTGAACCGCGTGGCGGAGGGGAATCAGGCGGCAATCGACGCCGTTCTTGCGTCCTCCCACATCCCGGACGCGCGGTTAGCGATTCGATCGTCGGCGGTAGGTGAGGACTCGGCGGATGCAAGCTTCGCCGGTCAGCATGTGACGAAGCTGAATGTCCGGAAGCCGACGGTGCACGAGGCAGTACGCCTCGTCTGGGAGTCGGCGCGCACCGAATCCGCCCTCGCATACCGCGCCCGCAAGGGGCTATCAGAGCAACCGGCGATCGCCGCGGTCGTTCAGGTGCTGGTGGAGCCGGTTGCCGCCGGCGTCCTCTTCACGCGGAACCCGATGACCGGGGCGAACGAGCGAATGATCGAAGCGTCGTGGGGCCTCGGCGAGGCGGTCGTCAGCGGCATCATCGTGCCGGACCGCGTCAGGATGAGCGCATCAGGCAGCGTTCTCGAATTCATCGCCGGAGACAAAGACGTGAAGATTTGGTACGGCGAGGATGATGGCACGATCGAAGTGCCGGTTGATCCTTCGCTGCGGCAGCTGGCGTGCATCGGCGACAACCATCTCGCCGCGCTCCACGATCTCGCGGAGCGCTGTGTGCGCGTCTGGGGACCCGCGCTGGATATCGAGTGGGCGCTCGACGGCGACGACACGATTTATCTGCTGCAATGCCGGCCGATCACCACCCTTGGCGGACCTGACAAGGTCCGCCCCACGTGACAAAAGAGGAAGCGTTACCTGACAAGGTCCGCCCCACGTGACAAAAGAGGAAGCGTTACCTGACAAAGGTCCGCCCTACGTGACAACGGAATCGAAGCGCGGGTCAGTTCTCGTGTCCGCCGCGCTCGGCGCGGCGCTCACCCCGCTGAACTCCACCATGGTCGCGGTCGCGCTGCCGGCGTTGAGCGTGGAGTTCAACGCGCCGGCGGCGCGGGTCACCCTGCTCGTGGTGACCGGTTATCTGATTGCCACGATCGTCTCGCAGATGCCGGCGGGTGCGCTGGCGGATCGCGTGGGCTACGCACGCGCGCTGACGTGGGGCCGCTGGACGTTCGGGCTTGGCGCAGCGATCGGTATGCTGGCGCCGTCGCTCGGATTGGTGGTGGCCGGGCGGCTGCTGATGGCCGCGGGCGGCGCGCTGATCATTCCCACCGCGATGGCGCTGGTGCGGATTGCCGTGCCCGTGGAGCGGCGCCCGCGCGCGTTCGGGATCATGGGCTCGGTGATGGGGGGCGCGGCGGCCATCGGTCCCGCGCTGGGCTCGTGGATGACGGAGCACCTCGGCTGGCGATCGCTGTTCCTGATCAACGTGCCGCTGCTCGTGATCTCCTGGATGCTCCAGCCGCGTGTCGCCGAGGAACGCACGGGCGGCCGCGGCCGGCAGTTCGGGTATCTCTCGCTCTTTCGCAACCGGGCGTTCGTGGCCAGCGCCGGTGTCATTTCGACGCAGAACCTGGCGATGTATTCGCTGCTGATTCAGGTGCCGTTCCTGTTTGGCGGCGGAGAAGGCGCCGATGCAGGGCTCGGGCTCGCCATCATCGCGATGACCTTCACGATGGCCGCGACCTCGCCTCTCGGCGGCTGGCTTGCCGAGTGGGTCGGCGTGAAGCTGATCGTGTCCGCGGGCGGGCTGATTGGCGCGCTTGGCGTCGTCGGCCTTGGCGCGCTGCCTGCGTCCGCGCCGGCGAACGCCGTCGCACTTCGCCTGCTGCTCGTCGGTTTCGGACTCGGCCTCTCGACCGGGCCGGCCAACGCGTCGGCGATCAGCGCGGTACCGCAGGAGCAGAGCGGCATGGCCTCGGCCACCGTGTCGATGCTGCGCTACTTCGGCGCGATTGCCGGCACGCTGATTCTGAGCCTTGCCTTTGCACCGGGTGCCGGCGGCGCCGCGCGTCAGCACCTGGCGCTCTGGGCGTTTGTCGCCGCGCTCGTCGTGTCGGCGGGGCTCGGACTGATGCTTCCGCCGCTGCCCGGCCAGCGCTACTTCCGGCCGCGCGCCAGCGCCCGCGCGAACTGATAGAGCGCCTCTTCGACGGCGGCGAGCTCGCAGGCGTGATCCTCGAGCACGGCGCCGAACAGGTCGCGCTCCATCACCGGCAGCGCTTCCCGGACGGCGTTGATCGCCCCGGGCCGTCCCTCGCGATCGAACGCGAAGCGGGCATGTGCCTGGCGGACCGCATGGAGCAGCGCCAGATATTCCGGCTCGGCGCGCTGTCGCGCCGTGTCAAATGACGGTTCGTCTCCGGCCAGCCTGATGGCGAACTGGTCCGCGCAGCGGGTGATGTCCGTGTCTTCCTGGAGTGCCGACATCGGTCGATTTTATCGTCGGGTGCCTGCCCGAACCCATTGTGGTTATCATTCCTGAATGAAGACTCGACTATTCGTCGTGGCTGCGGTTGTCTGCGTCCTCGCCATCAGCGCCGCCTGCCGCCGCGCCGAAGCTCCGGGGCGCACGGACACCGGCGACACCAGCAACGTCACCGGATTCCTTGCCGACGCCAACGCGAGGCTGCTGAAAGCGATCAACGAATCCAACGAAGCCGGCTGGGTGATGCAAACCTACATCACTACCGACACCCAGGCGCTGTCGGCGCGCGCCGACGAGGCCTACGTGAGCGCGCTGACCGATTACGCCAAACGCGCAGCCCGCTTTCCGGCGGATTCGGGCACTCCGGAGGAACAGCGCCAGCTCCTCGTGCTGAAGAACACGATGACGATGGCGGCGCCGTCGGATCCGCAGAAGACGACCGAGCTGACCAGGATTACGTCGCGGATGGCGGCCGCGTACGGGTCGGGAAAGTACTGCCCGCCGGGCGCCGAAGGCGCGGAAGGCTGCCTCGACGTGGAAGCCGTGACGAAGATTATGGCGGAGAGCCGCGATCCGAAGCGGCTCCGCGAGGTGTGGGAAGGCTGGCACAGCATCGGTCCGGCGATGAAGCAGGACTACGCGCGCTTCGTGGAGCTGTCGAACGAAGGGGCGAAGGAAGTCGGCTTTGCGGACACCGGCGCGATGTGGCGGTCGCGCTACGACATGGATCCGGATGCGTTCGCCAAGGAACTCGATCGGTTGTGGTCGCAGCTGCAGCCGCTGTATCTATCGCTCCACGCGCACGTCCGCGCGAAGCTGCACGAGAAATACGGCAACGAAGTTCCGGCGGACGGTCCGATTCCCGCATACCTGACCGGGAACATCTGGGCGCAGGACTGGTCGAACATCTACGACCTCGTGGCGCCGGCGGGCATGGCGCGCGCGGTTCCACTCGACGCCATCCTCAAGCAGCGCAACACGCAACCGCTCGAGATGGCGCGGATTGCCGAACGGTTCTTCACCTCGATCGGGTTCGATCCGCTTCCGAAGACGTTCTGGGAACGCTCGCTGTTCGTGAAGCCGCGCGATCGCGAAGTCGTCTGCCATGCCAGCGCCTGGGACGTCGACAGCGTGGATGACCTGCGCATCAAGATGTGCATCGATCCCACGGAAGAGGACTTCACGACGATCCATCACGAACTCGGTCACAACTTCTACCAGCGCGCGTACAACACGCTGCCGGTGATCCTGCGCGACAGCGCCAACGACGGCTTCCACGAGGCCGTTGGCGACACCATCGCGCTGTCGGTCACGCCGGAGTACCTGGTGAAGATCGGGATGCTGAAGCAGGCCCCCGACGCCTCCGGCGATATTCCGCTGCTGCTCGGGCGGGCGCTGGAGAAACTGTCGTTCCTGCCGTTCGGGCTGCTGATCGACCAGTGGCGCTGGCAGGTATTCAGCGGAGCGGTCAAGCCGGACGGCTACAACGCGGCGTGGTGGAATCTCCGTCAAAAATACCAGGGCGTGGCGCCCGCGGCGCCGCGCGGCGACGAGTTTTTCGACCCGGGCGCCAAGTATCACGTGCCGAACAACACGCCGTATGCCCGCTACTTCCTGGCGGCGGTGCTGCAGTTCCAGTTTCACCGCGCGCTGGCGAAGGCATCCGGCTGCACGACGCCGCTCCATCGCTGCTCGATCTACGGCAACAAAGAGGCGGGCGAGCGGATGAAGAAGGCGCTGGCGATGGGCGCTTCGCGCCCGTGGCCCGACGTGCTCGAGGCGCTGACGGGGCAGCGCGATATGGACGCCACCGCCATCGCGGACTACTTCGCGCCGCTGAAGACGTGGCTCGACGAACAGAACAAGGGCCGGAAGATCGGGTGGTAGAAGGGAAATTCAGAATTCAGAATTCAGAATTCAGAATGCAGATGCAACTGCGCGGCCTCCGTGGCCGTAATACCTTCTGAATTCTGCATTCTGAATTCTGCATTCCTCAAGAGGCCGTGGATTGCCCGCGGCCTCTATTCCGAAGGGACGTGACGATGAATGTGCGGATTGCTCCTGTAATGATCCTTGCGGCTGTTGTGCTGGCATCGGTGCCCGATGCGGCGCATGCGCAGCCCCCGCTGCAGCGGGACACATGGCTTCTTTCAGGAGCGCTGGGACTGGCGCTTGATGCGGATGCGAACGGTTCGCTGACCGTCCACGGAGCGGCGGCGTTTCCCTTCACCTCCGAGCTTGCGGTCGAAGGCGAGCTCGGCCACGTGTTCGACATCTCTCCGGGCAATGTCGGCGTCGACGTGTCGCTCACGACCGTCCACGGAAGCGTGCTCTATTTCATCAACACGCCGTACGTGCTCACGCCCTATCTGGCCGCCGGCCTCGGCCTCGGCAAATACGCCGTGGACGTCGAGGGAGGTCCGGACTTCAGCACGACGGAGCTGGGCTTCAATCTCGGCGCCGGCGTCACCTATCCGCTCAATAACACCACGGCGTTCCGCGGCGATTTCCGCTATTTCAAGCACATTGACGACGTCCCGTCCGTGTGGCGGTTCACCGCCGGCGTCGCCGTGCGGTTCGGAACGTAGGAGATAGGAGGTAGGAGGTAGGAGGACAACCCCTTCCTCCTTCCTCCTTCCTCCTTTCTCCTACTAACATCAGCACCTGTGTGGCGGGTTCTTCCCGCGCTCGGGTTTGGGGTCCTCCTCGCCCTTGCGTTCGATCAGGCCGTCCGGCTCCTTCTCCCATCACCCACCAATGAGGACCGTCACTGGTCCGCGCAGACGGTGCGGTACCACCCGGTACTCGGCTGGTCGGGCTACCCGAACTTCGCGGCGACGAAGGACGGCATTCGCATTCAGACGAACTCGCGCGGCTACCGGGACCGTGAGCCGGTGGGCGTCGAGGACCCACGGAAGCTCGGCGTCCTCTTTCTTGGCGACTCGTTCACCTGGGGCGACGAGGTCCGTGTGGAGGAGCGGTTCAGCTCCCTGCTCGAAGCGTCCTGTGGATCGCTGTGCGATCGTCTTCCGACGATTCGCGCGATCAATAAGGGGGTCATCGGATACGGCACCGCGCAGTCGCTGCTCGATTACCTCCTGGCCCGTGA
>DASTBV010000036.1:0-50735 GCA_035711805.1 Vicinamibacterales bacterium | reverse complement strand
CCAGGGCGCCGACCACGCGTTCGACAACAACGCACCCGACGCGGTTGAAGTGATGGCGGCGTCGATCGACCTCTTCCTCGACCGGCTGATGATCAACCCACGGCCCTATCCGTCGTTTGGCGGCGGTGGCGGACGGGGCGGCGGTCGCGGTGGCGGCCGCGGCGGTGGCCGCGGCGACGGAGCCGGCGGACGCGGTCAGTAGCGAAGGATACCTGGAGTAGTTTCTACTTCCACGTAGCCACGAAGGCACGGAAACACGGAGTTCTCAGGTCCGACTTCTCCGTGACTTCGCGTCTCCGTGGCTATGCGGTTTGGAAGCGCTCCAGCCGTTAGAACAGCGCGCTCACCCCGGGACGGATCAGCCGTGTCGTCAGCTCCTCGGTCTCATTTGGAAGCAGCGTCGAGTTCGTTTCGGTGCTGGCGGCCGTTCGCGAGAAATCGATTTCCCCACGTATCGCCATCCGATCCGTGGCGTGCCAGAGAACTCCTACCCCTGCGGGGTAGCCCATCGTCATCTAGGAAATCGAGTCCTTCGTGGTCAGTTGGACTTTGAAAGCAGCTCGTTTGCCGTCACGAACCTCGGCTCGATGTCGACCGGCACGTCCTTCAGCTTGTCGAGCACCGCCTGCACCGGCGGACGGATCGACACCAGCTTGTCGATCATCTGCTTCGCCGCCGCGTAATCGCCCACGGCCTGCATCGTCATGATGTCGCGTGTCAGATCGACGACGTTCTGTCGGATCCGCGGCGCGTCCACGGTGAACGTCCCGTCTGCGGCAACCTTCACGCCGCCGTTGTCCAGGAAGTAATTGAGCTGCAGTGCCACGCCGCGCCCGTGCGCTTCGTTGATGCCGAACCGGATCGAGCGGAACATCGACGCGAGGTAGGTCGTGTACATCGTCCGATCGAAGGCCTTGTCCAGCTTGCCGCGATCAACGAGGAACTGCAGCGCGAACAGGCCCGACACGTCCGCCTTCGCTTCCTCGATCGCGCTCGACAGCTCCTTCATTTCCTGCCGCACGGTCGTCGCCCGGCCGTTGACGGTGATGTTGTGCGGCCCCAGGCCGTGCATCAGCTCGTGCATCAGGATGTGCGTGAAGAACGCCTCGAAGCTGACGTTCTGCTGGTCTGCGGCCGACAGCGCGACCTTCGAGATCGGCTGCAGCACCATGCGGAACTTGGCTTCCTGGTTGTTCTTCAGCATCACCCGCTTCGAGCCTTTTTCGGCGGTCACGCGCTCGTCGTTGGGGAGGTTGAACGCGGCCGTCTGCACGCCGCGATTGGCGTCACCCGACGAGAAGACGGTATTGACGACGCGGATGGGCGCGAGCGCACCCAGCTTCGGATTCCGGTACTTCGGATCGATCGGCAGGTTGTTCTCGATCTCCTGCAGCTCGCCCGAGAACCGCGCCAGCTTCTGCGTCTCGGCGTCGTCCCGCAGCGTAATGAACGCCTCGAACGCCGCCTTGTAGTTGAACCACTCGTCCTCGTACACCTCGTACGGACCGATGGTCGGCTCGATCGACGCGTCCAGCTCCATCCACGCCACGTCGCTGTCGTAGTAGTCATTCGACTGCAGTGCGGCGGCGCGCTTGTCGAGGTAGTTCTTCAACGTCGGCTGAGTGGTGAGCGCCGCAGCCTGCCGAAGCAGCACGGCGACGCGTGCCAGCTCGTTCTGGTACTCGAGGTTGTACGGAACGATCACGAAGTTGCCCTGCCCGTCCGTCCGGATCGTCGTGAAGAAACCGGTCGCGCGCCGCCGTTCGGCGTCGGGCAGACGATTAATCCACTGCTCTACCTGTTCCTTCTTCGCGTTCGCGGGATAGAAATTTCCTCGTTCAGGCTTTTTCGGGACGCCAAGAATGAACGGCTCGTTGTGATCCAGACGTGACCACGGACCTTTGTTGATGAGGAAATAGTGCATCCGGGCCTGACCCAGCGGCGACGCGTCCTTCGCCAGCTCGATCATCAGGCTCTCGTTCTCTTCCCAGACCTGTCGCAGGAACAGCGCGTCGAGGATCTTTGCTGCATTCACCAGAACGGCCAACGCGTCGCGTTCGTTCGACGGCAGCCGGCTCACGTCCGCGGTGAGATCTACGGGCGCGAAACGGCGGATCATGCCTTCCAGGCGCTTCAAGTCATCGGTTTGCACGTAGGGTGCCTCAGGCTGTCGGGCAGGTTCGGTGGATTGCGGTTGCCGGCACGCGACGGCCAGCGACAACGCGATCAGCAACGTTCCACCAACTGTTTTTGGCATCATGGCTCTTCGCGCTTCGCGTTCTTCGGTTATCCGGCTGCAGCCGGACTCTACTAATGGACTCCGAAGCTGGTCTGCAGCTTGGCGGGATCGGTCCCGAGCCGGCGGAGGGCCGTCTCCCACATCAGCTCCGGGGGCACCGTGAAGATCAACGCCGGGTCGACCTCCATCGTCAGCCACGCCGACGCCGCGAGTTCCTCATCCAGCTGACTTGGCGCCCACGCGGAACAGCCGACGACGATGCGGGCACGGTTCGAGGGCGGTTCCTGCAGCAACTGCAGCGCGAGCTGGTGCGACATGGACAGCACGATCCCCGGACAAATCTCGCGCTGCTCGTCGTCCGGCCCCTGGGCATCGGAGCTGAGCACCCACGTCTGCTGCGGCTCGACCGGCCCGCCGACCCACAGCCGCACTTCGGGATCGACCTTCACCGGCGGGTCGGTCTTGACCATCGTCCAGGCCGGCTCCTCCATCTGGCGGTTCACGACGAGGCCGAAGGCGCCCTTTTCCGTGTAGTCGCACAGCAGAACGACCGTCTGCGCGAAGTTTGGATCCGCCATCTGCGGCATCGAGAGGAGGAGAATCGGCGCGGTGCCCGACATAACCGAATAATACCGTTGTCAGCGCGTGGCGTTTACCAGGGCGATGTCCAGGTTCCGGCGCAGGCCGGCGACCTTCGCCCGGGTCATCGGCGTGCCCTTGATGAGCGTGCGCAGCTCATCGTCCGATTGGCTTGCCAGATCGACGAGGCGCGGCAGATCGAGACCGGCGCGCGGCTGCCATGGCGAATCGCCGGACGTCGGAGCCGGCTGGTTGTACGGACAGACTTCCTGACAGATGTCGCAGCCGTACACCTGGGTGCCGATGGCCGCGTGATACTCCGGAGGCACGTCCCCACGATGCTCGATCGTCAGGTACGACAGGCACCGGCCTGAATCGAGCACTCCCGGTTCGACGAGCGCGTGGGTGGGACACGCGTCCAGGCATCTGGTGCAGCTGCCGCATTGCTCGAGCCCCTGCGTGTCGGGCTCGAGAGCGAGCGTGGTGATGATCTCGCCGAGAAAGAGCCACGACCCGAGCTCAGGGTGGATGAGGCACGTGTTCTTGCCGATCCAGCCCAGCCCGCCGTACTGCGCGTACACCCGTTCCTGCACCGGACCGGTGTCGACATACGTGAGAGCGTCGAATCGGTCGGCTGATTCCGCCCGCATCCACGCAAGCAGGGCATCGAGACGCGCTTTCAGGACGTCGTGATAGTCATCGCCCCAGGCGTATCGGGAGATGCGGGCCACATCGGGGGGGAGGTCGTCCGAGTAGGGGCGCGCCGTGTTGTAGAGCGTAGCCGTCACGATCACGCTGCGTGCGTTCGGAACGACATGCCGGACATCCGCCCGCTTGTCGGCCGAGCGGTGCATCCACGTCATCGTGGCGGCGTGGCCACGCTCGAGCCAGTCGGGCAGGAACGAGAGCTCCGGATAGCTCTCGGCGCGGGCGACGCCGCACAGATCGAATCCGAGCTCCCGCGCTCGCGTCTTAATCGCCTGAGAGGTAATCATTCGCTGAACGAAACATGGTGGCGCGAACCGTGTCAGGTCCGCGTGGCGCGCCTGACAAGGCGCGCCCCACGAACAATGCGGTTAAGTCTTTGAAACCAGTTGCCGGACGACGTACGGCAGGATGCCGCCGTGGCGGAAGGCTACCAGCTCTTCGGGCGTGTCGATCCGGACCGTGACCGTGAATTCGAGCTGTGACCCGCCGGCGGCCGTCGCCACCACGCGAACGTCGCCGCGTGGTTTGAGACCGTCGGCGACGTCGAGCAGGTTGAACTCCTCCGTGCCGGTCAGCTTCAGCAGCGCGGCACTCTGCCCCGCCTTGAACTCCAACGGCAGCACACCCATGTTGACCAGGTTGCTGCGGTGAATGCGCTCGAACGACTCGGCGATAACCGCCTTGACGCCCAGCAGCTGCGTGCCTTTTGCTGCCCAGTCGCGCGACGAACCGGAACCGTACTCCTTGCCGGCAATGACGAGCAGCGGCACGCTGGCGGCCTGGTAGCGCACCGACGCGTCGTAGATCGTCATCAGCTCGCCGCCGGGCTGATACAGCGTCCAGCCACCTTCCGTTCCGGGCGCCATCTGGTTGCGCAGCCGCACGTTGGCGAACGTGCCGCGGACCATGACTTCGTGGTTGCCGCGGCGCGCGCCGTACGAGTTGAAGTCGGCCGGCTTGACGCCCTGTTCAATGAGGTAACGTCCAGCGGGGCTGTCCGCCTTGATGGATCCCGCCGGCGATATGTGATCGGTCGTGACGCTGTCGCCAAGCAGCGCCAGCACGCGCGCACCCACGATGTCCGAGGGCTTCGACGGCGTCATCGTCATGCCCTCGAGGAACGTCGGCTTGCGGATGTAGGTCGACGCCGCGTCCCACGTGAAGCGGCTGCCTTGCAGCCCATTGAGCGCCTGCCACCGCTCGTCGCCCTTGAAGACATCCGAGTAGCTGCTCCGGAACATGTCCGACGTGACGCTCCGCAGCATCGTCGCCTGCAGTTCCTGCTCCGACGGCCAGATGTCTTTCAGGTAGACGGGATTGCCGGCCTGATCCTGGCCGAGCGGCTCGACGGTGAGGTCCTTCGTAATCCATCCGGCGAGCGCATACGCGACGACCAGCGGCGGCGAGGCCAGATAGTTGGCGCGGACATCCTGCTGAATCCGTCCCTCGAAATTGCGGTTGCCGCTCAACACCGAGCACACGACCAGATTCCGGTCGCGGACCACCGAGGAGATCTCGTCCGGCAGCGGCCCGCTGTTGCCGATGCACGTCGTGCAGCCGTAGCCGACGAGGTTGAAACCGAGCGTGTCGAGGTAGGGCGTCAACCCCGCGGCGTCGAGATACTCGGTGACGACCTTCGATCCCGGCGCCAGGCTGCTCTTCACCCACGGTTTCCGCGTCAGTCCCTTTTCGACGGCCTTCTTCGCGAGCAGGCCGGCGCCGATCATGACGCTTGGATTCGAGGTGTTCGTGCAGCTGGTTATGGCCGCGATCACCACCGCGCCGTGATCGAGCGCCTCCAGCGCCGGGTCCGCGACAGCCACCCCGCTCTGCGCCAGCACGCCTGTTGCCGCGGCCGCGCCCTGGCGGGCACCACCCTCGGCGGCGCTCGCTCCCTTGAGCGGCTTCGACGGCACCTGCATCGTCGGCAACGCCACCTGAAAAGCCGACTTCGCGCGCTTCAGCGTCACACGATCCTGGGGCCGCTTCGGTCCGGCGAGGCTCGGCTCGATCGTCGAGAGGTCGAGATCCAGCACCTCCGAATATGTGGCGTCGGGCGCGCCGGCGGCGCGGAACAGGCCCTGCTCTTTCGCGTAGGCCTCGACGAGCTGCACGCGCTCCGGATCCCGGCCGGTGAGACGCAGATAGTCGAGCGTCATCTCGTCGATCGGGAAGATCGCGACCGTCGCGCCATACTCCGGGCACATGTTGCCAAGCGTCGCGCGATCGGCAATCGTCAGCGCGCCAAGCCCCTCGCCGTAGAACTCGACGAACTTGCCGACGACGCCATGCTTGCGCAGCACCTCGGTGATCGTCAGTACCAGGTCGGTCGCGGTGGCGCCCTGAGGCATCGCACCGGTCAGCCGGAAACCAACGACGTGCGGAATCAGCATCGAGATCGGCTGGCCGAGCATGGCCGCTTCCGCCTCGATGCCGCCCACGCCCCACCCGACAACGCCAAGCCCGTTCACCATCGTGGTATGGGAATCGGTGCCGACCAGCGTATCCGGATACGCGACAGTGGTTCCGCCGATCGTCTGCGAGAACACCACGCGCGCCAAGTACTCGATATTCACCTGGTGAACGATGCCGGTGTCCGGCGGGACGACCTGAAAGTTGTTGAACGCCCGCTGTCCCCAGCGCAGGAACGCGTAGCGCTCGCGATTGCGCGAGAACTCCAGCTCCGCGTTGAGCGCGAACGCGTCGGGCCGCGCGAAGTAGTCGACCTGTACGGAGTGGTCGATGACGAGCTCGACGGGCTGCAGCGGATTGACCTTGTCCGGGTCGCCGCCGAGCGCAACGATGGCATCGCGCATGGCCGCCAGATCGACCACGCACGGCACGCCGGTGAAGTCCTGCAGCAGGACGCGCGCCGGCATGAAGGAAATCTCTTTCTCAACGGCCGCGGCGGCGTTCCAGCGCGCAAGCGCGGCGATGTCGCCGGACTTCACAAACGCGTTGTCTTCGCGCCGCAGCAGGTTCTCGAGGAGGATCTTCATCGAGTACGGCAGCCGCGACACGCCGCTGAAACCGGCTTTCTCGAGGGCTGGAAGGCTGTAAATCTGCACCGGCTGTCCGCCGACGCGAAGGTCCGTGCGCGTTCCAAACGTATTCGCAGTCATTCGCTCAGTGATCTCAAAAGATCATCATACTCGCTGCAGAGGTCGGGCGGCCCGCTCGACAGCGCCGACGTGCTTTCGGCTTGTTCCTTGCGACGGTACGGTTCAGGAGGTTTTTCTCATGAATAAGAGCCGTACCGATATGCAGAGCGAGAAGATGCGCGGCAGCGGGAGCTCGAGCGAACGCGGAAGCGGTAGCAGCTCAGGAATGAAGCGCGGCTCGAGCGACAGCGGTGGAATCTCGAACCGCGAGCTGAGCCGGGAAGAGTGCGAGCAGGATCAGCTCCCGGAGCGCGGACGGTCGGAATCAGATCGGTAGCTAGAAGCTGAAGTACACCGATCCCGTAGCGGCGAGCTGACGCGTCGCTCCGCTTTCAGCCGCCAACCCGCTGGTCATGACGATGAGAGCGGCATCCGCCCGGATGCCGGCTCCCTTGATGCGACCCCGGCGTTGCATGACCAGCGGGTACTTCAACCCGCCGCCACCGCGGAAGCTGATCCCACTCTCCAGAAGCGCCAGGCCCTCGTGCACGGCGCCGACGTAGCCGGCGCCGGCGGATACGAAGGGCACGACCGAGCGCGAGCGCGCCTGCCGCAGATTCACGAGCAAACCGAGATCGAGGGAGTACTGATCGACGCGTTCCCCGAGACTCACTGGAGGCGCCCCTTCGACATCTCCCGTCACTGATGTCTCCAATTCGGGCCGCGACCAGGCGCCGCGGATCTCGAAGACGTAGCGGGGTCCGAGCAGGAAATCGAGACGGACCTCCAGCGGGACGCTGCCGCCGATGCGCGACGACGTATCGAACAACTGAAACGGCTGGTTGCTGCGCCCGCGCAGATCCGCGTCGGCCGTTCCCAGACTGCTGCCGCCAAGGAAGCCGGCGCCGACCGACAACTCCACGCGCGGGCTGCGCGGGGGACGAGGGGCGGCAGGCGCCTGCGCCGCCGCGGTAGACAAGAAGGCGACGAAGAGATCGAAAACCACGAAGAGACACATGCTTCGTGCCTTCATTTCGGCCGCACTGTGACGTCGAAGCTGTCGCCCACGCCACCGGACGGCGCGGCGACGAGCCGCGGGTAATACGTGACCAGAAAGTCGATATCCACGTCGTCGAGCGCGAAGAAGCTGTCGATGTCCGCATCGTCCAGCGGTTCGACACGCACGACGTAGGGGCCCGGGGTCAGTCCCAGGATCTGGAACCCGCCGTCGTCGCCCAGGGCGAACCCGCCGATCAGATCCCCGGTGCGTGGATTGAACACGATGACGTGAGCGCCCTTCGCCGGCGCGCTGCCCCGGCGCACGCGTCCGTGCACGCCGCCGGTCGAGTTTTCGAAGTTGCCGTCCGGGTACAGGTCGGAGACGCCGGCGATGTCGTCGGCCTCCAGCACGCGATCGACGATCGAGCCGCGGCCGAGCGAGATCGGAAACATCACGGCGCCGGATCCAAGCACGCGACGGCCGCCCTCCGGCCTGAGCTCGGTTTCGCCGATGGCGGAGTGGCCGAGACCGAGGAAGTGCCCGATTTCGTGCACGGCCACCGACTCGACATCGAACCGATCCGGGTCGCCCCCGGCGGCGGTCGACCACTCGAAGATCGAGTTGAAGAAAATGTCCGCCTCGATCAGCTCGCCGGTTTCGTCGTCGTAGAGGAACGTCGTGGCGCCCAGCACCCGATCCATCTCGGGGTGATCCTGGAACCCGATCGCTGACAGACCGTCCTCGTCGAAGGGCTCCGCCGCGGTGAAGCCGGCAAAGGCAAACTCGATCGACGCGGTCGGCACGTCCTGCCAGGTCGCGAACGCGCGAGCGATCGTCGTCTGGAAGACCGACGCGGTGACGCCGGGCACCCCGCGCTCGGTTGCGAACCACCGCACCGGCGTATCGTCCCAATGCACGCGCGCCGTTCCGACGCCGGTCCCGAAATGCGAGTACGCAAGGGCCGGCGCGGTCCACGCGCAGACGATCGCGACAAGAAGCAGCCGCGGCATCACCGCGCTCTCGGAACGGCGCGGCGAACCGGTGGCTGAACGGACGGACCGGTCAACGCCAGCTGGACCTGACGCGCGAACGCCGCCGGATCGAGCGGCCGGCGCGACGGATCGCCGCGAACGACACGGCCGGCTGCGGTCGCGACGGCCGGCGTGACCACGGCCCCGCCCGCACGCCGCGCAATGCGATAGACACCCTGACTCAGGCCGTACGGCATCGCAATCGCCGGCGCCCGCCCCTTGAGGAACAGGATCACCTCGTCGCCGGCCGTGAACTCCGGAGCGCCCAGCATGACGCGGCGGTAGCGGCCGACCCGGCCGCCCGGCACGCGGAAGACCGTCTGCACGCCAGCGGTGCCTTTCATCGTGTCGGCGACGGACAGCGTAATCACGCTTTCAATCGTCTGACGCGATCCGGCCATCTGCGTCTGCACGCTGACGACCGTACCGCGAACGATCAGTTCGGATTCGCGAGCCATCTGTCCGAAATCCGCCGGAACGAGCGTCGTCGCGGAGAGCGGCGCCCCCGCGACGCACACGCACGCCGCGATCAACGCTCGTACGTAGTGTCCGCCTTTAGGCGGACCCACAAGCGATGGCAGGGAGCGTCCGCCGTTACGCGGACCATCGTTGAAGCGCAGGGAATCGCTCATGGGAGCTCCGTTCATGCAGACTTCGCGCCGCCCGCCGTCCGATCCGCGCGTTTGGCGGCAGCAACTTCCAGAATCGCCTCAGCCGCGCGCGCGCTCGCGCCCGACGATCCCATCTGCGCTCTTACCCGCTGCAGCGCTTCGGTCATCTGCGCGTGACGAACGCGATCCGTCAGCAAGCCCACGACTTCTCCGGCAACACGATCGGGCGTGAAATCTTCCTGAATCAGCTCCGGGACGATGCGCGATCCGGCGACGAGATTCGGCATCGCATACATGTCGACGTTCACGAACCGTTTGCCAAGCCGATACGTCAGCGGCGAGAGCCGGTAGACGACGACCATCGGCCGCTCGTGCATTGCGCACTGTACTGTCGCCGTACCGGAAGCGGTGAGGACGACGTCCGCGGACGCGATTACCTCGTCTGTCCCGCCGCGGACCAGCGCCGCGCCGGCGGCCGACAGCGGGGCGAACTGGGCGTCGGCAATCGTGGAGGCGCATGCCACGGTGAACTGCACCGCCGGCACGCGCGCGCGAATCAGCGGCATCGCCTCGGCGAACACCGGAACGGTGTGCTCGACTTCGTTGCGGCGGCTGCCCGGCAGCAGGGCCACCGTCGGCGCATCCGCCACCAGCCCGCGAGCGGCGAGAAACGACGGCCGCGACTCGCCCGCTTTCGCCGCGTCGATCAGCGGATGACCGACGAAGCGCACATCGACGCCCGCATCCTTGTAGATCTGCTCTTCGAACGGAAAGATCACGAGCACGCGATCGACGGAAGCCTGCATGGTCTTCATGCGGCCCGGCCGCCACGCCCACAGCTGCGGGCTGACGTAATAGACGATCGGCACGCCGAGCCGCCGCACGCCGGCCATCAGCCGGAAGTTGAAGTCGGGGAAATCGATCGGAACGAATACGTCGGGACGCCGCTCGCGCGCGGCATCGATCAGCCGCCGGAGCATCAGCACGGAGCGCGGGATGACGCGCAGCGACTCGACCAGGCCGGTCACCGAGAATCGTGTGAAATCGCCGAGCAGCTCGCCGCCGGCGCGACCGAGCTCCGGTCCGCCGAAGCCGAAGATCTCCGCGTCGGGCACGCGGCGCCTGAGTTCCGCGGCCAGCGCCCCGGCGTACAGATCGCCGGAGGCTTCGCCGCACGAAATCATGATGCGCAAGTTATGACGGTCGGATGAACAGGTTGTCCGGAACGGGTTCGTTGAATGAGACCTTGGTGATGGTGCGCTTGATCACGGCCTGGCCGTTCTGCATCAGCTGCGTCTCGAACGGGACACGGATCCCGCTCACGAACCGGTAGTCCGAGAAGACTTCCTCGCTGAGAAGGGTCCGTGGCTGCGGGCCCGGCGTCGTAATCGTGTACGCCTGTCCGACGATCAGCATCTGCTGGTCGATGAACAGGCGCACCCGATCGAGCGCCGGCCCGCTGATCTCCAGCACCTGCACGGGCCGGCCGTCGCGCGCGGCCTGGTCGGTTCCCTTCCGTACGGTCAGGCGGCCTTCGGCGGCGTCGATGAGCAGCGGGATGATGTCGCGCCGCACGCTCGCGGCGAAGTCGGCAGCCATCCCCGGCGGCGCGTCCTGGATTCCCGCCGGGTTCTTGACCCAGGCCGTGCCCGCATTGAAGACCTGTGTCGTCTGCGCGCCGTTGATCTCCGCGTCCACCCTGAACTTGTTGGGATAGGCGATGTAAGTCTTGGTCGTAGACGGCAGCGTTCCTTGCTGCATCTGGAGCGTCGTGATGGTTTCCGCCACCACAGTTCTGATCGCCTTGAGCGCCATCAGACCGCCGCGGGCGTCGACGACGCGGCGAAGCAGGTCCAGCGCCGCCCGATCGTTCAGCGCCGAGGCATTCGGCGCGCCGCCACCGGCGCGCGGATTCACTTGAGTGGCCAGGTACGCGGGCCGCACCTTGGCGAACGGTCCGAACGACTCGAACGACTCGAACGATCCGGACGGCTCGACCGATCCGAACGGCTCGACCGATACCCTTCGTCCGGTTTCGCGCCTGAGCGACGCCGACATCAGATCGAGCTGCCCGACGGGAATGACTTCGACGTCCGTCAGGCCAAGGTCCCGCAGCTGCGGCACGAACGCCTTCGCATTTCCCACCAGGACGACGGACAGCCGATCGGGCTTGAGATACGCCTGAGCAACGCGTTGGATGTCGTCCGGCGTAATTGCCGTGACCCGCTGCGTGTAGGTGGGAATATCCTCCAGCGGCAGCTCGTAGAGCACGTAATTGATCACCTGCGTGGCGATGTCGTTGGGCGACTCGATCGTCAGCGGAAAGCTGCCGGCGAGGTACGCCTGCGCGTCCATCAGCTCGCGTTCGGGAACCCGCTGCTGCTGCAGGCGCGTGAACTCCTGCACCATCAGCCGCAGCGCCTGGGCCGTGGTGTCCGTGCGCGTATCCGTCTCCGCGACGATGTCGCCGGCCAGCTTGCGGCCCTCGGTATCCGCGGACGCTCCGTAGGTCAGGCCCCGCTCCGATCGCAGCACACGGTGCAGACGGTTTGCTCCCTCCCCGCCCAGCACCTTGATCGCCAGATCCCACTTCAGGTAGTCCTGATGCTTCCGCGGAATGGCCAGCTGCCCGACGCGGATCTCCGTCTGCACGGCATCCGGCTTGTCGACGACGATGATGCGGCGCGTCGGCTCCGGGGGAGCGGCACCGCGCCACACGGATGCCTCGCCGCGCGGCCAGCTGCCGAACGCACGCTCGGCCGCCGCCGCCGCTTCCTTCTGCGTGATGTCGCCGACGATGGCGAGCACCATGTTGTTGGGAACGAAGTGCTGGCGATGGAACCGCCGTAGATCGTCGCGTGTGATGCTGGCGATCGTCTCCGGGGTTCCACTGCCCGGCAGCCCATAGGGGTGGAAGCCGTAGACGAGCCGATCGAACACCGCCGACGCGATGTAGTCGGGGTCGTTGGCGTTCACCTGCTGCGTGGAGGTGACCTGCTCTTTCTGCCGTTCGATTTCTTCCGGCGCGAACGCGGGATTGCGGGCGATATCCGCCACCAGGTCCATCGCCAGGTCGAAGGAGTCCTTCATCACGATGGCGCTGACCGAGGTGAAGTCGTCGCCGGATCCGGTCCCGAGGACGCCGCCGATCGAGTCGATCTGATCGGCAATCTGCTGCGAGCTCCTGGTGGTGGTTCCCTGATCGAGCAGGTTCGTGACGAGGAGCGACACGCCGCGCTTCTTGTCCGGGTCGTTCGCGCCACCCGCGCGCACGAGCAGGCGCATCGACACCGCGGGCTGCTCGTGATGCAGCACGGTGACGACCTGCATCCCGTTCGACAGCGTGCGGATGTCGTAGGGCGGGAAGGTGACCTGCTTCGCAGGCAGCGGCCGCGGCATGCGTTCAATCGGCCAATTCGCGGTTTGCGCCGAGACGATCGCGCCGGACAGCACGACGAGCAGGAGGATCCTCACCGCGACCCTCCCTCTTTCGGCAGCACGTGGAGGACTACGCGGTTGGCCTCGTTGAAGTATGTCTTCGCGACCCGCTGGATGTCCGCGGTGGTCACGTTCATGAAGATCTCGAACTCGCCGTCGGCCGTGCCGATGTCGTTGTGGATGACGGCCGCATGGGCGAGGTGCATGGCCTTCTCCTGAATCGTTTCGCGGCTGAGGATGTAGTCGCGCGCCCACTGGTTCTTCGCCCGCTGCAGCTCGTTGGCGCTGATCGGCTCGCGCTTCAGCTTCTCGAACTCCTCGATCAGCGCTTTCTCGGCCTCCGCGGCCGTCCGCCCCGGCTGCAGCACGGCAACCGCATAGAAGAGATTCGGGTCCTCGGTGATGTTGCTGCTGCCGAACGCCGTCAACGCGAGGCGCTTGTTGTACATGAGCTCACGCGGGATGCGCGAGCTGTTGCCGTCCGACAGAATCTTGCCCGCGACGTGCAGCGGGTAGGCGTCCGGATGCCCGTCGTAGGTGACGTGATAGCCGACGACGACCGCCGGCAGCGGCCACGACTCGGATACGACAGCGCGCTTCTCCTGCTTCTGCTCCGGCTCCTTCGGAATGCTCCTCGGCACCGGACCCGCGCCCCTCGGGACCCGCGCGAAATACTGGTTCACGAGCTGGATGGTCTGCGCCGAGTCGAAATCGCCGACGATCGTGACGGTGGCGTTCGCCGGAACGTAGAACGTTTTGTGGAACTCGCGGACGTCCTCGACCGACGCCGCCTCGAGGTCCTTCATGCTGCCGATCGTCGGGTGCTTGTACGGATGGGTGGTGAAGGCGTGGTCGAAGATGATTTCGTTGAGCCGGCCGTACGGCTGGTTCTCGATGCGCATCCGCCGCTCTTCCTTGACGACTTCGCGCTCGCGCTTGAACGCTTCCTCGTCGATCCGCAGCGTCGCCATCCGGTCGGCCTCGAGCCACAGCACGATGGGGAGGTAGTTCGCCGGCACGGTCTGCCAGAAGACCGTTTCGTCCTCGGTCGTGTACGCGTTGCTGCGTCCGCCGACGCCGGCAATCAACGAGGTGTGTGAATCGGGATCGACGTTCTGCGACCCCTTGAACATCATGTGCTCGAACAGATGTGCGAACCCCGTCCGCCCGGGCCGCTCGTTCTTCGAGCCGACGTGATACCAGACGGCGACGTGCGCGATCGGCGTCGAGTGATCCTCCGACAGGATCACGCGCAGCCCGTTCGGGAGCGTCAGGAGCTGGTACTGGAGCTTGGGCGGCTTGACGGCCGCCACGAGCGGTGTGACGGCAGCGAGAAGAAGCGCACAACCCAGAGCCGAAATCGTTCGAGTCACCCGTTGATTATCCCAGATCAACGGCCCAACAACCTGAAGCCGGCCGACATCCACGTGGCGGTCCCGAACTCCGTGGGATACGGATCGATCCGGCGCTCCACGGCCACAAAAAGCTCGACGGCGCCGCCTCCTCCCTCGAACCGGAAGCCGCCCTCAGCGCGGTAGCCCGTTTGGCCATCCCTGCCCGCCGTGCCGTCCACGCCCAGCACGCGGAGGCCGCCGGACGCCATCACATCAATGCCAGGGCGCAGGAGCCGGTCGGCACGAACGCGGGTATCGAGCTCCCACTCGTAGTCGACGAACGAGCGCTGGACGACCCAGCGCAGGTCGCCCTGGGCGTCGAGATACGTCCCGCCAAGCAGGAACGCGCGCCGGACACGTCCACCCAGCATGTTCCAGTCAACCGGTTGTTCCTTCGGCCGGTCGCCGAGGTGGCGCGACTGGTGAAAGAACACCAGCGCCGCCTCCGTCTGCCTCAGCCGTGCGGTCAGCGCGCCTGCGAGGATGTAGTTTCCCTGATTGGGATCGAACTTCTGCAACTCTTCGCCGAGGATCGCCTGATAGTTGGCCGTGAAGATCAATCGGCCGGCCGTGTAGTCGATGAAATCGACCTCGCCGCCGAAGTTGGCATCCCATCGGAAGCGCTCGTCGTCGATTCCGCTGAGGTGCTCGGCGCCCATGCGGAACTCGGCGCGCGGAAAGAACGACACGCCTGTTTGTGCGGCGGCTGATGCAGCCCAGGCCGTCATCAACCCTGTCATGAGGAACGTACGAATCATTCGCAAATCCTGGTTAACGGAAAGGCCGGCCTGAAAGGTCGGCCTCTACCATCATCGGTGGAGTCCGGCTTCAGCCGGATTTCGGCGTCTGGCCGGTGAGAGCGGCGAGGCGGGCCTCCAGCTCCTCGATGCGGCGTTTCAATTCGGGGAGCCGGCGGAAGAGGACGGAGGCTTTCCGCCACTCACGGCTGTCGATGGCCGGATAGCCGGCGACCATGACGCCCGGGTCGAGCGAGTTCGTGACGCCCGACTGACCGACGGCCATCGCGCCGCGCCCGACCGTGAGATGGCCGCCGACGCCGACCTGTCCGCCAAACATCACTTCGTCGCCGATCTCGGTGCTGCCGGCAATCCCGACCTGCGCCGCCATCAGCACATTGCGGCCAACCGTGACGCCGTGCGCGATCTGCACGAGGTTGTCGATCTTCGTCCCGGCCTTGATCCGTGTTTCGCCGACCGCGGGCCGATCCACGGTGGTATTCGCGCCGAGCTCGACGTCGTCTTCGATGACCACGGCCGCGGTCTGCGGAATCTTCTCGTGCGTGCCGTCCCGCCGGCGGACGAAGCCGTAGCCGTCGCCGCCGATGACCACGCCGTTCTGCAGGATGACGCGGTCGCCAATCGTGACGCGTTCGCGGATCGAGACGTTCGAGTGGATCACACAGTCGCTGCCGATTCGCGCGCCGCGGCCAATCGTGACGTTGGGGAAGATGACGGTGCGGTCGCCGATGGAAACGGCCGACTCGATGGCGGCAAACGCGCCGACGGAGACCTCGCGGCCAAGCTGCGCGTCGTCCGCCACGGCCGCGTGGGCATGGACCCCCGGCGCCGGGCGCCAGTCGGGAGCGAACAACCGCACGGCGCGCGCGAAGGCGAGGTAGGGGTCGTCCGCGCGCAGCGTCGCCACCGGAGCGGACGGCGAGGCGCGCTTGAGAATCACGGCGGACGCGCGCGTCGCCGCCAGCAGCTTTTCGTATTTCGGATTGGCGACGAACGTGACGTCGCCGGGCCCGGCATCCTGGATGCCGGCGACGCGGAGGATCTCGATCCCGCCGTCGCCTTCCAGGTCGCAATCGAGGGCCGCCGCGAGATCGCTGAGCTTCACGTGCCGGAATTGTACCGTGACAGCGGTTCAATTTCGGGTGGCGACGGGCGCGGAAATCAAGCCGGGGATCGTGCGATCGCGACCCGATCGAAGAACTTCGGCAGCTGTTCCAGCCGCACGCGGGCGGCGACGTCGCGCACCCGTGCCTCGCGCGCGTGCGGATCCTGGAGGGCCAGTTCGCGCAGCTCGTCGAGGGGCGGGCACGACCGGCCGCGCCAGGCGACGTTGCGCAGCGCGTTGAGCGCTCCGCGCATGGACAGGAAATGGCCGATGAAGCGGAATCCGAAATACACCGCGGGCAGATTCGCCACGCCGGGAATGACGACCAGCGGGAAGAACGCGACGAACGTCACGACGAACAATGCGCCGTCGATATACATCCACCGGCGGTGGCGGTCGTAGTCGCGGCGCAGCGAATCGCGAATGAGGGCGTGCACTTCGTCGAAGCTCATATCGGCCGGGTGCGCCGCCGTCGCCGACGTCTGGCCGCGAAGGTTCCAGAGGAGGCGCTGCTCCGCGATTCGCTCGGCGGCCCACGCCATGCCGCGATCCTGCATCCGGCCGATCCAGCTCTTGGGCTCCGGATCGGGCGTGTCGCCCGCGCGGTGACGCTCTTCCGCCGCCCGGACGATCCCGCCGAACCGCCGACGGATCCTGGCGAACAAACCGCTGGTCTCGGGCTCGACCGGCTCCTCCCCTGCGACCGGCTGTTCGCAATACAGCTCGTACCGGCCGGGACCGACCGGAATGACGAAGACGTCCATCGTTGGGTTGGTGGTTGGTGGTAAGTGGTTGGTGGTTACTAGTCTAAAGCGCCTTCCTCCTCGCACTGAAGAGATTGAACAGCAGCAACGCGAGCGCGGCGAGCAGCAGCAGGTGAATCAGGCCGCCGGCGACGTCGAACAGGAAACCAATCACCCAGACCAGCAACACCAGAACGAGCAGCGTCCAGAGCATAGCCACCTCGACCAAGACAATTGGCAAGGGGTGTGCCATGGTCTGGATAAGGTGAGGACCGGATACCGCCGGCCTGCGACGGCCGTTACCATCCGGATCACCCCATGAATGCGTTGCCCGTACCCCTCGCGCGCTTTGCCGCCACCCACCTTGGTTCGCTCGAAGATTTGAAAGTCCTGGCGCTCTGCGTCGAGGAACGGGATCGCTGGCACGACGCGCCGGCCATCGCCCGGACACTCGGCATGACGCGCGGTACCGCGCGCGCGGCTCTGGATCACCTCGCCCGGAACAACCTGCTGGACATACGGATCACCGGAGACCTGCGATATCGCTTCCGGCCGGGCACCTCCGAGCTCGAGTCGCAGGCGCTCGCGCTGGTGGATGCCTACCGGCGGAATCCAAGCCAGGCGTCGGACGCAATCGGGGGATAAATCGGGCCGGCCTTTCGACCGGCCCTGGGGAGGCGACCTGGACGCGGGGGAAGCACTGCGGGGGCGCGTCCAGGGGCAATGTTGACAGTCCAGCCCCGGCCAGTCCATCCCGCATAGACCCGATATTTCGTTGGCTCGGCTCGGTAGCCCGGGTGGCTGAGTTGTTACCCAGACCACCAAGGCAACGCAGGCTACCCAGCTACGGATTTACCGGATGACGCCGCGGCGAACGGCGTAGAGAACGATTTCCGCCGCGCTGTGCAGGTCCAGCTTCTCCATGATGTGAGCCCTGTGGGTTTCCACCGTGCTCGGGCTCACATTGAGCAGCGCGGCGATCTCCTTGTTGGTCTTGGCTTCGGCAATCAACTGGAAGATTTCGCGCTCGCGCTCGGAGAGCGATTCGTAGCGGTCGGTGACGCCTTTGTCGGCGAGCTGGCGCACGTAGTCGTCGAGCATGACGCGCGCGATGGCGGGGCTGAAGAACGAACGGCCCTGTGCCGCTTCGCCGACGGCCTTCAGCAGATCGACGTCCGCTGAGTCCTTCAGCAGATAGCCGGTGGCGCCGGCCTGGAGGATCTGCGTCACGTAGGCTTCGTCGGCGTGCATGCTGAGGACGAGCACGCGCGTGGAGGGCACGCGCTTGGTGATCTGGCGCGTCGCTTCGATGCCGTTCAGCAGCGGCATGGCGACGTCGAGGATGGCCACGTCCGGCTTGTGTTGTTCGGCGAGCCGAACGGCTTCCCTGCCGTCGCCCGCTTCGGCAATGACCTCCCAGTCCGGACGCTCTTCGAGCAACTTGCGCAGTCCCTGGCGAACCACCGTGTGGTCGTCCGCCAGGAGGATACGAACGCGTCCCATCAGCCGGCCTTCCGCGTGGCGTGCGCACCGAGCGGCAGCGTGACCACGATGCGTGTGCCGCCTTCGGGACGGTTGTCGATGCTGAAGCGGCCGGCCAGCGACTGGGCGCGCTCGCGCATGCCCATCAGGCCGAGGCCGCGGCGCGCATCGGCCCCGCCGGACGCCTCGGCCATCCCGCGGCCGGAGTCCTCGACCACGAGCTCCACCTGGTCGTCGATGCGCCGCAGCGACACGGCGCACGACAGCGCGCCACTGTGCCGCGCGACGTTGGTCAGCGCCTCCTGCACGATCCGGTAGAGGCACACTTCGACGTCGGGCGGCATGCGGTCGTTGCGGTCTTCATGGGAGAAGTGCGCGCGAATGCCGGTGCGCTTCGAAAAATTCCGCAGGTACGCGGCCAGCGTTTCCGGCAGGCCGAAGTCGTCGAGCATCGACGGGTGCAGGAGCTGCGACAGATCGCGGACGCCCTGCAGCGTCGTTTCCGCCACGCCGCGCGCCTCTTCGAGCGCGGCGTGCGCGCGAGGATGCGTGCCCGGCGTTCGCAGCGCGACGCCGACCGACATCTTGATCGCCGTCAGCGCCTGTCCCACTTCATCGTGGAGTTCGCGCGCCAGGCTGCGGCGCTCCTGCTCCTGCGCGTCGACCAGGCGCGCCGACAGGCGCTCGAGGTCGAGACGATTGTGCGTTTCCGCCAGACGCTGGCGGTTGATCTCGCGTTCGAGGCCGGCGACGTGCCAGGTGGCGAACCACGCAGCGGCGAGCCCGAGCAGCAGCGCGACGCCGACGATCCACACGAATCGCGCGCGCGCATCGGCATAGAGCTGCGCGACATCGGCATTGTGCTGCGCGAGCGCCGCCTGCTGCAGCGTCCTCAGGTTATCGAGCAGCGTGAGGACGTCCTTGCGAATCGGCCGTACGTTCCGCCGCAGCATCGTCGCCGCGCGGGTGGTATTGGTCGGCAGATCGTCGGCGAAGACGAATTCGAGCGACGGCCAGTACTCGGCGAGCTTGGCCTCCAATTTGGCCCACTCGTCGCGTTCTGCCGCCGACTGCGCCTGCGGCACGTATTCCGCCACGCGCCGTTCGGTCGCTTCGCGGAGGACGCGCAGTTCGTCGCGGTACGTCCGGCGCGCGACGTCATCGGCGTCGATAAGCGCGTCACGGACGTTGATCGACCCTTCGAGCACGTTACGGCGAATCACCGACACGGCATCGGCCGCACGCGCATAGGCGGCGTGCTCCGCCTGGACGCGATCCCTGACGTCGCCGAGGCTGCTGATCAGTTCGTAGCCGGCGAAGACCCACACCGCGAGTACGACGGCGAAGCCGGCGGTGAGGGCGCCGATAATGGACGAGACGCTGGCCGACGCGCCTTCGATGCCCTTGACGACGTTGCGGATGACGGAATCAGACATTCAACGGGGCGGCCCGACCACCGCTTCCAGCCAGCCCGCGGCGCCGGTGGCAGTCGTCAGGTACGCGCCTGGAACGTATCGCAGCAGCGCCGACTGATCGAGGCGCTGATCGCGCACGACAATCGGAATGTCCACGGCGGCAAGCATCGCGCCGTCGCTCGTGTCGCAGCCCAATCCAACCGTCAAAATCTTATCGTGCCCGCGCGCCAGGAACAGGGCGCCGAGCAGCCGCATCGCCGCCGCGGGGCCGAAGGTGTCGAAGCTGAACATTTCCCACTGGTCGTCCGGCGCCGCCACATCGTCCAGTTGAGTGAAATACTCCGGCGGGATGTGCAGGGCTGCTCCTCCGCGCGAAATGAACGGCTGCATCAGGCCCAGCTCGCGCTGCATCTGGCGCATGTCGGCCGCGCCCGAATCGCTGACGAGGACAATCGGTACGCGTGTCGAGATCAGCGCGTTGAGCGCCTCCCGCGACAATTCGCACGGCGAGGCGGCGCGCTGGCGCAGCAGCCCGTCAACGCGCGTGAAGATCACGAGCGTACCAGACGCGGTGTGCACGCCGGAATGCGCCATCTCCATCTGCATCCGGCGACTATATGGGACGGTGCCGCCGCGCGGTATCCGGTTCGCACAGGATGGCGCGCCCGGTCAGTGTTTCATAGGCTGGTCCGGTGAACCACCGCACTCCACCGCTGCCGACTCCTCGACTGGCGCACGAGCGCGCCATCCTCGACAACTGGAAGGAAGACGATGGCGTCTACGTGACGCTGCGCCGGACACCGCCGCCACGGCACGGGCACGTCAACGGGCCCGGCGCTGCGGACGCGGAGCCGGGTTCACCGGAAGCGCCGGCTTTCCAGCGGCCTCCCACGCCCCGGCGATGATGGCGGCGGTGGCGGCGATCGCTTCGCCGAGCCGCCGCTCGAGCACGGCGCGGTTCGCCGTGAAGAACGCGTCGTAATACGCCTCGTCGTAGACGTCGCGCGCACCGATCGCCTCGAGATCCGCCTGCAGGATCGCCGGCACCAGCTGATTGCTCGCGAGGAGCGTGGCAAAGGCGAAGTCACGCGGATCCCTGATCGGGGCGATCGGCTTCGGCACGATCGTCAGCCGCTCGCGATACCGTTCGAATGTCGTCGACTCGAAGCGTGCGTGCACGCCATTCTGCCCGGTGAGCTGCCCGTCGTAGTTGATGACGGCATGAAACGGCACATGTGCGTCGGCGACGTAGTGCGCCAGCCAGGCAGAAAAGAAAATGATGTCGTTCTGGCCGAACGCGCCGCGGCGCGGGTAGTCCTGGAACGCGCGCCGCAGGGCGCCGTAGCGCTCTTCGACAGCCCAGGGCAGCGTGCCCATCTCCTGCATCCGGCTGCGTCCGAACTTGGCGATGGCTGCGGTGTAGTCGCGCGGCAGCCCGTTGAACGGATACGGTCCGAAGCCCTGCCAGTCGAGGTCGAGGAAGTGGTTCGGATCCTCCTCGTGCGCGAACCCAGCGGTCCTCCAGGTATCCGGATCGATCGAGCGCTCGATGAGCGTGGCGCGGTGCTTGTCGAACAACGGCCGCACCTCCGCCGGGAGCAGTGCCAGGGCGCGCTCCATGATGAATTTGTGCGCCTCGAAGCCCCAGGCGTGCGCGCGCCCGCTGCACATCAGCAGCAGGGCCGCCGCAACGGCGACAGCTCGTGTCATGGCGCTGATTATAGTGAGGAGATGCGGATCGGCGCGCACATGTCGGCGGCGGGCGGCGTGTCCCGGGCGGTCGAGCGCGCGATGTTACACGGCTGTGAGGCGCTGCAGATTTTCAGCAAGAACGCCAACCAGTGGAAAGGCCGGCCGCTGGATCCGGCAGACGTCCGCGCCTTCCGGCGGCGCGTCGACGCGGCCGGCATCGGACCGGTCGTCTCCCACGCCAGCTACCTGATCAACCTCGCCACCACGTTCCCGCTGCTGCGCGAGCAGTCGATTGCCGCCTTCATCGACGAGCTCGATCGTGCCGACGCGCTCGGTTTGCTCGGCGTCGTCATCCATCCGGGGACGTGCACGGCCGGCAGCGAAGCGGGTGCGCTGAGACTGATTGCCGAGGCGATCGGCGCGGCGTTCAAGGCGCGGCCGCGCAGGAAAACCCTGGTGCTGCTCGAGCACACGGCGGGACAGGGCCGGAGCGTCGGGCATCGATTCGAGCATCTGGCCGCGATTCTCGAGCATCTCGACGGCTCGCGCCGTGTGGGCGTGTGCCTCGACACCTGCCACCTCGTCGCGTCCGGCTACGACATCGTCAGCGAGGCGGGGTACCGCAACACGTTCGCGGCGCTCGACCGGATCGTCGGTCTCGACCGCGTGAAAGTGTTCCACGGCAACGACTCGAAGAAGCCGTGCGGCAGCCGGGTGGACCGGCACGAGCACATCGGCGAGGGCTGTCTCGGTCTCGAACCGTTCCGGCGGCTGCTCAACGACGCCCGCTTCGCGGACCTGCCGATCCTGATCGAAACGGAGAAGACGTCGCGGTCGGCACGGCCGCACGCGATCGAAACCGATCCGCTCGACGTGAAGAACCTCGAGACGCTGCGCGCGTTACGCGCGTCGCCGCAGCTAGGGATCCCGGATCAGCGTTGACGCCTGGAAGTTCGCGCGGCGGATCGAGCGCGACATGAAGCGGACGTCGCCAACGGTGACGCGCGTGCCGCCCTTCTCCGGCGTGATCGTCCAGAAGGGAAACCGCGCCCAGACGAGGAACTCGCGAATCTGCGCATCCTGCGCGCGCGCCTGCTTCACGAGCGGATGGCCGGCGTTCTTCGCGATCGGCTCGTCGTCGAACCCGACGCCCGTCGGCCACCACCTGAACACGCCGGTTTCGTAGCGATCGCCGGCGTCGATGATCACCACGCGGGTGAACGGCGTGAACGGCAGCGGTCCGACCATCAGCGCCCGTGGCGCGGTGCCGCTCACCTCGCGCCACGTGTCGGCGACCACCGCGCGCGCCGCCTGGGCGGACACGAGCATCGCGGCGATGTAACAGGACACGAACGCGAGTGCCGCGCGCGACGGACCCCAGCGCCGCTGCCGGCGGGTGAGCCACACGCCCACGCCGAGCGCCAGCCACATCCACAGGTCCGCGATGAAGACCGCGTCACCGTAGAACCACCGCCAGTCGAACGGGCTGAGGAGGCGGACGCCGTAGTTGTTCAGGAAGTCCAGAAACACGTGGGAGTACACGCCGACGTACGACAGGACGAGCAGCCAGCCGGCGTGCAGAGGAGGGCCGACACCATCACCTCGACGCGGGCGAAACCGGCCAATCGCGTACACCACGGCGGCGCACGCCACCGGCAGCAGCAGCTGCGCCAGGATCCCGTGCGTCCACCCGCGGCGGAAGGAAATCGGCGCCGTGTCGGTGACGAACGACAGCACGTCGATGTCGGGCAGGTTGGCCGCGATCATCAGCGTCGCGTTGCCGTAACGGGTGCGCCGCTTGAGCCCGGCCTCGCCGCAGGCCGCACCAACGAGCGTGTGGCAGAAATTGTCCAATCGTGAGGAGGCGGGCTAGGTCGTGCCCGCGGCGACGCGCGCGATGGCCGCGGCGAGAGCCAGCGGCGCCACTGGCTTCTCCACGTGCATCTTGAAGCCGGCATCGAGAACCCGTTGACGATCCGCGGGACCGGCATAGGCGGTGACGGCGATCGCGGGCAACGCACCGCCCTGCTCGGGAGGCAATTGGCGCAGTTGCTCGATCAGGACGTAGCCGTCCTGACTGGGCATGCCGATGTCCGTGACCACGATATGCGGCAGTTCAGCGCCGGCACAGGCGCGTACGTGCGCCAGTGCCTCCTCGACCGAGGAGACAGCGGCCACGCCGGCGCCGAATTCCTGCAGCGAGCGGCTGAGGATCTCGCGCGCGTCGTGCTCGTCTTCGACGACGAGCACACGGATGCCGTCGAGATTGGACGGGCGCTGCTCCACCAGCACGCGCCGCGGCGTCACCGAGACCATGCCTTCGAGGCGCGCCGGAAGAACAACGGTAAACATCGTGCCGGCCCCGACGCCGCCGCTCGACACCTTCACCGTACCACCATGAAGTTCGACCAGCTCGCGCACGAGGGCCAGGCCGAGGCCCAGTCCGCCATGACGGCGCGACGCCGATGAATCGCTCTGCGTGAAGCGCTCGAAGACGTGCGGCAGGAACTTCGCGTCGATGCCCTGCCCCGTGTCGGACACGCTGAGCACCACCTGTCCGCCCTGCGGTTCGAGCACGACGGTCACCGTTCCGCCGGCCTCCGTGAATTTCACGGCGTTCGACAACAGGTTCCAGATCACCTGCGACAGCCGGTCGGCGTCGCCGCTGACCGGCGGCACCTGCGACAGCTCTGTGACCAGCCGGACGCCCTTGGCTTCCGCGGCCGGCCGGATGACATCCATCGCGCCGAGCGCGACCGGCTCGAGATCGACGGTCTGAATCTCGAGCCGCAGCTTGCCGACGGCGATGCGCGACATGTCGAGGAGATCGCTGACGAGCGTCAGCTGCGCGGCCGCGTTGCGATCGATCACATCGATCGCCCGCTGCATCGTGGCGGCGTCGAGATTGCGCGACTTGAGAATGCGCGTCCATCCGAGCACCGCGTTGAGCGGAGTCCGGATTTCGTGCGACAGCGTGGCGAGGAATTCGTCCTTGACCCGCGACGCGGCTTCCGCGGTCTTGCGCGCCGTTTCGGACGTCGCGATCTGCGCGCGCAGCTCGCGCTCCGTCGCCACACGCTCCGACACGTCCTCGATGAAGGTAATCGTGCCGACGACCACGGGCCCGTCCCACAGCGGCGCGATCCGTCCGCGCTGCGGCTTCGCCTGCTCGCGCGGATCGTCGGACCGGCCTGGCAGGATGAAGCGATGCAGCGCGTGTGACAACACGGTGACCACGCCGCGCAGTGCGTCGTCATACGACTGGTCGAACCCGCGCTCGATGAACGACGGCAGTACATCCAGCAGATGCCGCCCGATCGCCGCCTCCTCGGCAATGCCCGTCGCACCGACCATCCAGCGGTTCCAGCTGGTGATCTGCAGCGCGGCGTCCGTCGTCAGCATGCCGAAGCTGGCCGAGTCGCGGAACCAGCGCAGCGTCGCCTCGCCGATGGCGGTGTTGACGTGGGCCATTACATCAGCCGTTGCCGGCGCTCCCACTCGTCAACGGCGCCAAGCAGCCGATTGAGCGACTGCACGCTGAGGACGATCACCACATAGCCGGTGACCTCGGCGTCGCGCAGGCGGAAGCCGGCGGTCACCACGAGCGCGTAGCGAAACCCGTCTGCAGCCGTGTCGAGCTCGTCGAGGATTGCCTTGACCGTGGCGACATGGATCGACGGCACGGAGAAACCGATCTGCATCTGCAGAAGATTGCCGAACGTTCCGACGCAGGCGTTGAGGACGATGTTGCCGACTTCGGTCAGCACCTCGCGCGTCGAGGCGTCGAGCGCGAGCGGCAGCGCCGGTTCGCTGGTCAGCAGCTCCTTGAGCGCCGACGCGGCGACAGGATCGAGCATCAGCAGGGCATCACCGGCAACCGACCCCGAGAAGATCTGGTGGATGCTCGCCACTTCGTCTTCGACGACCTGCTCGAGAAACCCGTGCAGCTGATGAATCGGGTGAATCGAGACCTGCGGCACTTCCAGCAGCACGCGGTGGCCCGTCAATCGCGACAAGGACGCGCCGGCCCGCCCGAAGCCTATATTGAGCAGCTCGACGAGTGCGTCGTGCTGCACGTCGTTGAGTTGCATCAGTGGGCCTCGCTCAACGTGGACGTGACCTTGGCCACGATTTCGTCAGGCTCGAACGGCTTCACCACGAAACCGGACGCACCGGCGTCGGCGACCAGATCGTGCGACGACGTCTGGACGTCCGCCGAAACCACGATCACTTTCACCGCCGGGTCCAGCTCGCGCAGCTTCGACAGCACGTCGAGCCCATACATCCCCTTCATGACCAGATCGAGCAGCACCAGATCAGGCTTGGCGACGAAATAGCTTTCGAGCGCGGCAATACCGTCCTCGGCTTCGAGCACTTCGAACCCCGCGCCTTCAAGAATTGTGCGCGCCCGGCGACGTGCCAGACCCGAATCGTCGACGACGAGGATGCGTGCTTTCATAAACGTTCCAGTATGGCCGTGGCCATGTTTTCCAATGTCACGCTGCTGTCCGAGAGACCGGCTTCGATCACCGACCGCGGCATGCCGTAGACCACGCACGATTCTTCGGCCTCGGTAAGGATACGTCCGCCCCGGGCCTTGATCCATGCGGCGCCTTCTCTGCCGTCGCTGCCCATCCCGGTCATGACAACTCCCAGGGTGCGCGCGCCATACACGTCCGCAGCGGACTGAAACAGCATGTCCACGGCAGGACGATGCGGGGTGTCCAGCGGCCGCAGGTCGAGGTGCGCCACAACACGATGATCGATCCGGCGGAACGTCAGGTGACGGCCCGCCTGGGCCACGTACACCCGTCCGGCGACGATCTCGTCCCCTTCCTGCGCCTCGACGACATGCAGCTCCGACAGCTCATCGAGCTTGCGCGCGTACATCTCCGTGTAGCCAACGGGCATGTGCAGCACGATGGCGACGGGAACGGGAAAATCGGCGGGAAGCCTCGGTATGAACGCCTTCAGACCCTGCGGGCCGCCTGTCGAGATACCAATGACGACGATGTCCACACTCGTCGACCCGAGACGCGGCATCGCCACGGGGAGCGGGCGGTCCGCGGACGCGACCGCGCGGCGCACGCTCGCCTGCGCGGCCGCCTTCACCTTCTCCACGAGCTCGTCCGCCACGTCGAGCAGACGCTCGCTGGCCAGCGCCGTCGGCTTCTGGACGAAATCGATCGCGCCCGCATCCAGTGCGGCGAGGACCTCGTCGCCGGCACGGTTGGCGATGCTCATGATGACGATCGGAATGGCGCGCCGGGTCATCTGTTCCTGAACGAAGCGCACGCCGCCCATCTCCGGCATGTTCAGGTCACAGGTGATGACGTCGGGCTGCAGTTCCTGCGCGAGTTCCAGTGCCTCCAGACCGTCGTGTGCGGTGGCGACGACTTCCACAAACGGGCTGCGCGACAGCATCTGCGTCACCATCTTGCGCACGTAAGCGGAGTCGTCCACGACGAGCACGCGGACGATTGCGGTGGTAGCGGTGTTGGGACCTGGTGCAATCGTATTCATGACCTGACGTACACGTACGCCCCTCCGATGTCCTGCAGCTCGAACCGGTTCGTGACGCGCAGGAGCGATTCCGCCGCACCGACGCACAGGAACCCTGGCGTCCGCATGCAGTCGGCGAACTGTTCCGCCACGAAGCGCACCGTCGTCTCGTGGAAATAGATGAAGAGGTTGCGGCAGAAGATGACGTCGACGGCCGCCCGCGGCGCCACTTCCTGCGGCTGCACGACGTTGATGCGGTCCCACCGTGCGATGCGAGCCTTGAGCGCCGGCTTCACCGCCCAAGTGTTGGTCGCGACACAGTCGAAATACTTCTCCCGCAGCGGCTCGGGCAACTGACGGAAGGCACGTGGACCGTAGCGGCCGACCTCGGCCTTGCGTAGCGCTGCCTCGCTGGCGTCGCTGGCATGAATCTCAATCGCCAGACGGTTGAACCAGCCTTCCTCTTCGAGGGCGATCGCAATCGACAGCGGCTCCTCCCCCGTCGCGCACGGCACGCTCCAGATCCGGACATTCCGTCGCCCGGCCTCGACGAGCGACGGCAGGATCCGGTTGGCCAGCGCCTGCACCTGATCCACTTCGCGCCAGAAGTACGTCTCCTGGACGGACAGCGCGTCGATGACGCGCGGCCACTCCGCGGCGGCGCTCCCGTCGTACTTCAACAGATAGTAGTAGTCGAGGAGCGAGTCGAAGCCCCGTTCCAACGCGAGCGGCGACAGACGATCGCGCAAGTACGCCAGGCGCTCGCCGTCGTAGAACATTCCGGTGTGCGCGTTGACCAGGTCGCGCAGCAGTGGCAGGGTGCGCTCGGGAACGCGGACACCGGTCGCGTCCAACCGCTGGGGCCTCGCCACCCCGGTCGAGCGAGCCTGGGTCATTAATCCGCTCCCCATCCGTAGCGCTCACACACCGCCGCGGCGCGACGCCTCACGCCGTCGTCCTGATCGTGCTGCCGCATCGCCGCGACGCGCGAGCCGACCGCGCGGGTCCCTAACCGGCCGAACGCGCCGACGACGGCGGATCGCACGGCCGCGGCAGGATCGTCCAATCCGCGGGCGAGCGCGGCGGATGCGGCTGGATGGCGCATCCGCGCCAGCGCTTCGACGGCGCCAAGGCGGACCGCCACCGGGCCGCTCGTCAGCAGCGCACCGGCCGGTTCCACCGCCGTCTCGGGCAGACTCGCCAGCGCGGCGAGCGCGTCCTCGCGCGTCTCGCGCTCGGCACTCAAGCCGAGAAGCGCCTCGACCGCCGCCGCGGTCACGTCCGCGGAGGATGCCTGCGCAAGCCGCCGCAGCCCTTCGATCGCCACGCTCCGCAGCTCGCGCGGGTCGTCGACGCGAGCCGCCCAGGACAGAACGTCGACCGATCGCACGCGCGGGCGCGAGGCGAATGCCTGCACGGCTGGAATTCGCGATGCGCGGTTCGCTCCGCGCGCCGTCTCGTCGAGCAGATCGTCCACGCCCGGGTCGCTCACCGACGACAGCGCCGCGAGCGCCGCGGCGGCGAGGTCCGCATCGTCCTCCCGGATGAGCGTGGACGCGACGCCGGAGAGGTGTGGGGCATCGAGCACGCCGAGCGCATGCATCGCCGCAATGCGAACCTGGGCGGCGGAATCGTGCAGGGCGAGCTGGACCATCGCCGGAGCGGCGGACAGGATCTGCCGGCGGCCGATGCTGCCCACGGCGAAATACCGCACCCACGCGTCCGCATCGTCCAGAGCCCGCGTCAGCGCCTGTTCCGTCGTCGCCTCGTCCGCGAATCCGGCGGCGTGTGCGGCCGCCGCACGGTTCCGCGGCGTGTCGCGGCTCATCGCCGACGCCAGCGCCGGAATGGCGGCGGCATGGCTCAGCAGCGGCAGCTGCTCGATCGCCGCGCGGCGGACATCCTCATCCGCGTCGTCCACCGCCGCCAGCACCGGCGCGATGCAGTCGGCGAACCCGAAATAGCCGGCGACTCGGATCGCGCATTCGCGGACACGGGGGTCGGAATCGGTCAACCGTCCGGCGATCGCAGCTGCAGTGCCTTCTGCACCGATAGCGTTTATCGCAGAAATCGCTGCCTGCCTTGCCGACGCGCGCGGATGCGCGAACAACGCGAGCAGTCCGTCGAGCGCGCGTGGATCCCCCAGCAAGGCGAGCGCGCCGGCGGCCGCGGCGGCAAGCTCGGCATCGGTGGCGTCCAGCAGCTGGATGAGCGGCCCGACGGCGCGCTCGTCGCCGAGCCGGCCAAGCAGGGTGGCAGCCGCGATGCGGGCCTCGCGCGTACCGTCCTCGAGCTGACGAAGCAGCGGCGCAACCGCCTCGCCGCCGACGGCGAGGAACGCCGCGTCCACCGACGCGCGCACGTTCGTATCGTCGAGCACACGGAGGAGCGCCGGCAGCGAGGCCGCTCCGGCCCAGCCCAGCACCGTGATGAGCGGCCGCGAGGGGCCATCACTGGAGGCGCGCGCCAGGGCATCGGAAAGCGTGGCGATGCCTGCGGAGGTAATCGTGGCTCGCACGAGGTCCGCGATGTGGGCGCCCATCTGGTAGGCGTCTTCGTAGCGCCCATGAATCCGTTCGAGCGCCGCCGCGATCGCCGCGGCGTTATCGCCGTCGTCGCCGAGCAGCGCGACGAGCGGCGCCACACAGTCTTCGTCGCCGAGAGATCCCAGAGTGTCGACGACGGCCCGGCGCAGCGACTGGTCGTCCAGCATGCCGCACAGGCTGGGCGCAACCCGCGCGTCGTCGGTCTTGCCCAACGCGTCGATCGCCGCAAACGCCAGGAAGAAGTCGCCGGACGCCGCAATCGCGGCGAGCGGCTCGACCGCGTCGGCCGCGGCGAGGTCGCCGAGCGCCTCGATGGCGTGGAAACGGACGTTCGCGTCGGAATCCTCGAGCGCGCTGATCAGCGCAGGCACGGCGGCGTGGCTGCGCAGCTGACCGAGGGCAAGACACGCATGCATGCGCAGGTTCGCGTCGCTGTCGGACAGCAGCTCGACGAGCGCGAGCGCGACGTCGATGTCGGCGGCGACCAGCACCTGCAGGGCACTGCTCAGCACATTAATGTCGTGGTGATCGCGCCGGAGCGTCTGAATCAGATGCTCGATGTCGTGGCGCGAGGCGGCGCGCCGCAGCGTCTCGACGGCAATTCGCCGCATTCTCCAGTCAGGAGCGCCGACATTCGCCACCGCTGCGGCCACGTTCCCCGTGCGCTGCAACTCGGCCGCCAACTCGCGTTCAGCGTCCAGCCGCCACGTGACGTCTTCGACGGTGATGATCAACCCGACAATGGTCGCGTCGTGACGCAGTGGCGCCACGGTGACGCGCTGCTGCATCCGATCGAAGTGCGCGGAAGGTTCCTGCGGCGGGCAGGGGATCAGGAAACGATGAAAGGCAGGCGCCAGCACGCGTGGCGTACCGCTCTCGATCACCTCGACGAAGAGATCGTGGTACCAGGCAGACGTCGGCCCGCCCGTCAACTCCTCGAGCGCGAGACCCCGGACCTGTGCCTCATCGCGCCCGGTTGCCGCCGCCAGCCAGGGATTCCAGCTGCGGACATGAAGCTGACGGTCGGTCGTGAGAACCCCGACTCCCGCTGCGTCGTTCAAGGACCCGCTCAGCGCCGCGCGCGGCCGTTGCCGCCCCTGGATCCGAACGCCCCGTTCATGATGCCGGTCAGCGTTTCCGCCTGCCGGAGCAGATCCGCCGTTCCGCCGCGGGTCTGTTTCACCCCGGCGGTATTGCGGTCGGTGATGCGCCTGACGTCATCGAGTTGCGCCAGGAGGCGCGCCGCGGTCGCCGAGTGCTCACGGTTTGCCTTCGTGATGGTTTGAATGTCGCGGGCGGTGGCTTGCGCCGACATCGCCATGTCGCGCACGGTGCGCGTCTGCTCCGCCGCCGCCTGTGCCGTCTGGTCGCTCTGGATGCGCACCGAGTCGATCGCCGCCATCATCTGCGATGCGGCTGACGTCTGCTCGGTCATGGCCTTGGTCACCGAGGCCGCCTGCCGGGTCAGCTGAGCCGCTGCCGCGGTGATCTGCTCGCTCACCGTCGCCTGTTCGGCGAACGCACCCGCCGTCGTTGCCGCGCCACGCCGCAGCGACTCGGTCGCCTGCGTCATCTGCGTCATCGCCGTGGTCTGCTCGGTGGTGGCACGACGCACTTCCACGGCCAGGCGTGCGGTGCTTTGCGCGGCCTTCATGATGTCGCGTGACGCGCGGCTCTGCTCCGCCACCGCCTTCGTGACTTCCTGCGCGATCTTGCGCATCTGCCCGGTCGACTGGACCAGGGTGGCGCTGCCCGTCGCCTGCTGGGCGGTTGCCGCCGCCACCTGCGTCGCCTGTTCGGCGGTTGCCGCAACAGCCATGGCAACCGACCGTCCGGCCACACGCTGCTCGTCGGTGGCGCGAGCAATCTGACCGACGAAGTCCACAGTTTCGCCGATCCCCTTCAGAATCTTGCGCAAGCCGGCCGCGCCGGTCTCGGCGACGGCGTTGCTGTCGTCGGCGATCCGCAGGCTCTCCGCGGACGCGCTGACCGCTTCCTGCGCAACCTCCTGCAGCCCTTTGATGATCGCGGCAATGTCGGCCGTCGCTTTCGCGGATCGATCGGCAAGGTTGCGGATCTCTTCGGCGACGACCGCGAAGCCGCGGCCGGCGTCTCCGGCACGGGCGGCTTCGATTGACGCGTTCAACGACAGCAGGTTCGTGCGCTCGGCAATCACGTTAATCGTGTCGACGATGGAGCTGATCTCGCTGGTGCGCTTGCCCATCTCCTTCATCACCGACGACGACTGGGACATGGTGTCGCGAAGCCGGCCGATGCCCTGAATAGACCGCTGGACGGCCGCGCCCCCTTCCTCCGCGTCCTGGGCAACGCGGCGGCCGACTTCGTCGGCACGGCGCGCGAGGGTGGCGACCGATTCGATCGACCGCTCCATCTGGGTGGCACTCGCGGCGGCCGACGTGGCCGCCTCGGTAATCTGACGGGCGTTGCGCGCGACGCTTTCGGTCGACCGGGACGTCTGATCGATGGCCGACGCGTTCTGCTCGACCATCGTGGCCAGGTTCTCGCTCATCGCGCCGACTTCCTCGATGGACGCCGCCATCTCGTTGATCGATGACGCCGTTTCCTCGGCCGCGGCGGCCAGGTCGTCGGCGTTGCCGGAGATCGATTTCACCGAGGCCGACATCTGCGTCAACGACGCGGATGTCTGCTCGACCGACACGGTGACGTTTTCGGCATCACGGGAGACACCACGGATCGACGCGGCCATCTGCGCCATCGAGGTGGAGACGTTTTCGGCGGATCCCGCCATCTGTCGTGCTGTGTCGGTCACACTGTGGATCGACGCGGCTGTCTCCTGCAGCGCGGAGGCGTTCTGTGCGATCGCCGCCGCGACGTGCGACGCTCCGGCGGATACCTGCTCGATCGACGCCGCCATCTCGGCGATCCCGGAGACGAGCTCCTCCGTGGCGGCAGCAACGGCTTCTGCGTTGCTCGCGGTTTCGGTGAGCGACCCGCTCATGCCGCTCAGGCTGGCGGTAGCTTCAGTCAGCGACCGGAGTTGCTCCTCGGCGCCATCGGATACTTCGCCCGCGACGACGGCGATCTGATTCGCCGAGGCCGTGACCTGCTGCGCCTGCGCCAGCACCAGCCCGGGATCGAACACCCCCTGCCGGCCGTGGCCGTTGCCGTTGCCGCTCGTGGTTCGCTTCTGCGTCGCCATTACGTCTCTCCAGATCCGCTTACGCGGCCAGAATCGGCTCTGCCGAGTCGAGCAGCGCCCCGAGATTGAGAATCACGATCAGCCGGTCGCCGAGTGTCGCGATGCCGGTGATGTAGCGCGTGCTCATTGCAACCAGGCTTTCGCCCGGCGGCTGAATCGCCGCCGGCGGCAGCGTCAGGAATTCACGGCAGGCATCGACCAGCAGTCCGACACTGCGCCCCCCGGCCTGGGCCACCAGCAGCCTGGTCCGCAGATCATGAGCGGCGCGCTCGAATCCGAACCGCGCGCGCATGTTGACGGCGGGGACAACCTGCCCGCGCGAGAACACGACGCCGTCGACGAACGGAGGCGCATTCGGCACACGCGTAATCTGCTCCACCATTTCGACGTGTGCCACCTGCTGGCTGGGCAGCGCGTAGGTCGTCCCGGCGACGCTGAACAGAATGTAGTGATCTTTGGTCTCGGACATGCGTGCTCCTACGCCGTCGCCGCTCGCGCCGGCGACGCCGCGCCCTGCCTGACCGCGCGCGCGATCGCGCCCGCGTCGAGAATCAGGACGACGCGCCCATCGCCGAGATCGGTTGCCCCGGCGACGCCGTCGACGCGAATCAGCGGATCAATAGTGGACCGCACAACGATTTCGCGTTGGCCGACGATGCGGTCGACGACCAGACCGACGGCTGCGGCCCCCTGCCCAACGATGAATGCGTGCGGACGCTTCCCACCTGCCGATTCGATTCCGAGCAGCTGCGACAGCCGCACAAGAGGAAGCGCGACGCCGCGGTACGGCACCACCTCGCCGTCTTCCAGCCGGCGGATGGCAGCCTCCTCGAATTCGACGACCTCGCGGACTGCCGCCTGTGGCACCGCGAACTGGTGCGCGCCGATGCGGGCCAGCAGGGCGTCGGTAATCGCCAGCGTCAGCGGCAGCTCGACGGTGAATCTCGTGCCGCGGCCACGCTCCGTCGAGAGCCGTAACGATCCGCCGAGTTCCTGGACCGTACGACGGACGACGGCCATGCCGAAGCCGCGGCCGCTGGCGCGGTCCGATTCCTCGCGCGTCGAGAAGCCCGGCGAGCAGATCAGATCCAGCAGCGCACTGTCGTCGACAACGGCGGGAACCGCGAGACCGGCGGCGCGGGCGCGGGACACAACGCGGTCGGCGTCGATGCCGCGTCCGTCATCGCTGATTTCAATGGTCGCGGCTTCACCGGCGGCGGAGGCGGTCAGCCAGATGGTGCCTTCCGGAGGCTTGCCCGCCGCGATGCGTTCATCGACCGGTTCGAGGCCGTGCGCCATCGCGTTGCGGACGAGATGCAGCGCCGGATCCATCATCCGCTCGACGAGGAACTTGTCGATCTGCGTCTCCTGGCCGCGCATCTCGACCTTCACGCGGCGGCCGCTGTCGCGCGCGAGATCGCGAACGACGAAGGGCATCCGGCGGAATATTTCGCCGACGGGGACCAGCCGGACGCGCATCACGCCTTCGCGCAGGTCGCGCAGGTGGCGCTCGATGCCGGCCGTCGTTTCCTGGAGCGGCCGCCAGACGCTCGCCGGCACATGCGGTTCCACGGCGGAAAGCCCATCGACGAGGCGGGCTCGCATGATGACCAGGTCACCGATCATCCGCATCAGATCGTCGAGCTTCGCCAGATCGACGCGCACGTAATGGCCCGACGACAGCACGGACGTCTCTGCTGGCGCCGCTGCGGGTACCGGCGGGAGCGCGTCGCCGGGTTCGACGGTCGCGTAGACGATGCCATCGGCGGCCCACTCGTCACGCACGCTCGCGTCCGGCGCCGCTGTGACGAAGAACTCGAAAGAAATCGCGCCCTCATCGCCGATCAGCGGTTGCGCGCGAAGAATCTCTCCGTGTGCGCGCAGGCGCGATCGCACGAGGTCGACGTTGATCCCACGGGCCAGCAGGCCCGGAGACGGCGTGAAGACGCATCGCCACGGCGCATCGACGGCCACCACCGCGGACGCGGCGGTACCCGCCGCCGTCTCATCGGCCGCGGACAGCGCGCGCAGTGTTGAAAGCGCCGCGGTCGTATCGGGCTGAGGTTCGCCCGAGCGATGGGCACCGAGCGCCAGTTCGAGATGACGCGTTCCGGTGATCAGCCCGTCAACGCCGGCCGTGGTCACCCGGACCTGCCCGTCGCGAATCGTGCGCAGGTAGCTTTCCATCTCGTGCGCGAGTGCTTCCGCTTCCCGGTGCTCCACCATCGCCGCGATGCCCTTGATCGAATGAAAACTACGAAAGAGCTCTTCGGTCACGGCCGGATCAGGGCGGGCCTGCCCGACCCCGCCTTCGAGCGTCAGGAGCGCGCGGCGTATCGTCGCCAGATGCTCCTCGCTTTCGGCGTAGTAGTCGTTCAGGAAGCGGTCGAGGAACTCGTCGCTCATCACGCACTCACGGTGAGCCCATCACCGCCGGCGAGCAGCTTTCGCACCTCCCGTCCAAGCGCGTCGGGCGAGAACGGCTTCGTGAGGTACGCCGATGCCCCTGCCTTCAGCGCCGCGGCTCGACTCTCCTCGTCGCCGCGAGTCGTCAGCACGGCAATGGGCACGTTGCGGTACTTCGCGTGTGAGCGAACGAACTGGAGCACTTCGAGCCCGTGCATGTCCGGCATGTTCAGGTCGAGGAGAATCAGCCCGATGGAGCCGACTGCCAGGCGTTCGATCGCCTGCAGGCCGGAGTCTGCTTCGAGGAATTCAACGGTCGGAAAGCATCGCGCGAGAGCGGCGCGCACCATCCGGCGAATCGTCGGCGAGTCGTCGACGACAAGGATCTGTTGCATCTCGTCCTGTGCCCTGGGTGCGTTCGCAGCGCCGGAGGGAAATGTAACTATATCGTGCGGTCGCGCGTCGTGTGGGGGTTTGCCCCACGGCTGAGGTCGCTCAGTAGATGCTTTCCGGGCGGCTTTCCTGCCTCGACTCGCCGAACACTTCCGCTTCGAAGAGCAAGATGCGCGCGCCCGCACGCCACGCGTCCGGTGACAGCGCCGCCTTCAGGCAGGTGTGCCTGAGAAATGTTTCCACGTCCCAGCAATGCTCCCTCGCGACCTGGGGCAGCAGCAGGCCGCGACGGCCGTTGCTTTCGACGATCAGACCGTGGCGCCCGATCTCGATCTCTTCTGTTGACGCCGCTTCCCGTTCCGGACTGAGCACGGAGATTTCGATCGACAGATCGTCCACCTCATCGGGCTGCACGGGCGCGAAGCGCGGATCGGAGTAGGCGACCGCGCGTCCGAGATGCTGCACGACGCGCGCGATCGTCCAGTCGGGCTCGAGGCGTCCCAGGCACCCGCGCAGCGCGTGGCGCAGGTGGATCGACACGAACGCGCCGCGGCGTGTGTCGAGCGCACCGCCGCCTTCAGGAGCCGGCTCGCGCTCGCGGCGGACGCGCGCCTCGAGGGCACGGCGGGCTATCGACAACAACCGCAAGCGATCGTCGCGTTCGAACATCATTCAGAGCACCGCGGCGGCGAGATAACCGACGACCGACGATTTATCCCCGGACACATCGCCGGAGTCCGCATACCGCAGCACATGCGCCTCAGTGGCGCCCAGCTGCCGCGCGGCGTGGAGCACCGACACCATGGGACCGCCGCCGCAGGCATGGCGCGGCTCCTCTTCCAGCGCGGTCATCAATCCCCCAGGGTCAAGCGCCTCGATATGCCGGATCATGACCGCATCCATTCGAGCGGCGACATCTGCGTCGTAGTAGTGCGAGAGATCGGAGCTCGCAATCAACAAGACGTTCGAGTCGTTCGAATCGTTCGGGACGTTCGAGTCGTTCCTGAAGCGGCGGATCGCGCGCGCCAGTGCGTCAGCGAGCTCGAATGCCGTCTCGCGCGTCTGGTCCCCCATCACCAGCGGCACGATGGGCACTCCCGGCAGCAGGCGCGCGATAAAGGGCAGTTGCATCTCCAGCGAATGTTCGCGCCCATGAGCGGCCGGCAGCTCGACGATCGCTTCGGATTCGGCGCGAATCGTCTCCGCGAGCTGGCGCTCCACGGCGATCGGACCGAGCGGCGTCTCCCACGCGCCGGAATTCCAGATCGACACGCCACGAAACGGGACGAAGTGCGACGGCCCCACCAGCACGACGGCGCCGTACGACCCGCGTTCTCGGTGCGTGTGCGGCAACCGGCTCCGGCGGGCAAGCAGCTTGTAGGCGAATGCCGCCACAGGGCCGGAGTACATCAGGCCGGCGTGGGGTGCGATGAGCGCGCGCGCCCGTCCGGTTGCGGATGGGACGTCCGCGCGATCGAGGTAGCGATCGATCTCGTCCGTCAGACGCGATGGATTGTCCGAGTACCAGGTCCCTGCCACCGCGGCGCGTCTGTTCACCGCCCGAGACCCGCCAGCTCCGTCGCAAAAACGAGCGCCATCGCACCACCGCGCGGATCGCGGCCGGTCAACGCCGCACGGCGCAGGTAATCGTCGAGCGTTCGCTGCTTGTTCGTCGATTCGCAGACGTCGAGCAGTACGCCGTCGGATGCCGTGCGCGTGTTGACAGCGCGCCACGCCCCGTCGACGAGCGGCTGATACGTCTTCGCGTCCAGCCAGCCATGCCGGATTCCAATCAGCATCGACGTGCCAATCATCGCCGTCGCCGAGAACTCGGCATACGAACCTGGATGATCGATGACCTGGTGCCACAAGCCGTCCGAATCCTGGAACCGGGCAAGTGCCGCCATGTGCCGTTGAAAGGACTGGAGAACGGGCGCAAATCCCGGGTGATCCTTCGGAAACGATTCCAGCGTCAGCGCCAGGCCGAGCGCGGGGAACCCATTCCCACGGCCCCACGCCGCGTCGGTCAGCGGTGAATGCTGGTAGAGACCGTCTGGGCGGAACACCAGCTTCTGCATGAACGCGACGTGGCGGGCGGCCATGTCGAAGTAGCGGCGCTCTCCCGTCAACACGCCGGCCCGCGCCAGAATCGCCGTGGCCATGAACAGCGAGTCGCTCATCTCGTCGTGAAACGGCATCGACTCCTTCATCTCGCCGCTTTCGGTGAACCCGAGATCGACCGCCTTCCGCAGCGCCGCGAGATACGCAGGGTTCTCCGTCCGCGCCGCGAGTTCGGCCATCACCAGATGTCCGGCCAGCACGAGCGAGTTCGGCCGCTCGAGTGGATCCCGTACACCCGTGACGTACGGCGCAACGAGCCGTTCGACGTCCGCCGTCTGTCCCAGCCGCAGCCGGCCGATCAACGCCATGCCGGGGATGTAGGTGAACTGTTCGAAGTCCTGCCCGTAGATCTTCGCCAGCTGCCCGGCCACCTCACGAGGTGAACGCCGGCGGCGGCCGTTGATTTCACGGCGCGCCTCCGACTCGACGATCGTTTGTGGAATTGCCTGCAGCAGGCGCGCGTTCGCGTCGAGGCGGCGTGCCGGGATACGGCCGATGCCGGCAACCGGATGCTCGGACAGTGCCAGCGTCAGGCTGGCGGAGTCGGCGCCGGCAATAAGCACCAGATCCGGCGCGTGGATGCCGATCCACCGCCACAGGACGTGCGACTCCGTGCTGACCCGGTAGGCAGTGCCGGTCGGCGGAAACACGAGCACCGAGCCGTCAGGGTTCGCTGCCGCGATGCCAATGAGCGTGTATCGCCGCCTGGCCTGCGGCTGCTGGTCGAATTCGTCGATGGCGTCCAGCACGGCGCGGCTCGATGCGTCCTGCCCGGACAGTCCGCCGACGATCGCAACCACGGGCGCGGAATCCGAAGAACCGCGCACGATCGCCGCGCGAATCGTTCCGCCCTTGGCCGTGAGCCCGATGTCATGCGTCTCCGCGGCCGCGGCTGGAACTGAGACGAGCAATAACGCGCCAAGAAGTGTGCCGGCCCGCATGACGAGGAATTGTAGCGGACGCTTGTCGGACATAATCAACCAATGTCCTCCCTGACGATTGCCGACGTCGAGCGCATCGCCGCGCTGGCGCACCTCGAGCTGACCGACGACGAAAAGCCGCTCTTCACGCGGCAGCTCGCCGACATCCTCAACTACGCGGAGCAGCTCCAGGCCGTCGATACCACCGGCGTGCCGGCGACGGCGCACGTGACTGCGGCAACGGGTGCCGAACGCCCGGACGAGCCGAGGCCGTCGCTGCCTGTCGCGGACGCGCTCGCCAACGCACCCGACGCCGCGCACGACTCCGGCCTGTTCCGCGTGCCACGGGTGATCGGGTGACGCTCGTCGATCGCACGGCCCGCGACCTCCGCCAGGACATCGCCGCTGGCAGCATCTCGGCGGTCGAAGCCTGCCGCGCAACGCTCGACCGGATGTCGTCGGTGAACCCGGCGCTGAATGCATTCAATCACGTGGACGGTGAACGCGCGCTGGCGCGCGCGGCCGCGATCGATCGCCAGCGCGCGGCCGGCGAACGGCTCGGACCGCTCGCCGGGGTGCCGATCGCATTGAAGGACAACATGTGCGTGCGCGGCATGCGCACCACCGCCTCGTCCAAAATCCTCGACTCGTTCATTCCGCCCTACGACGCGACGGTTGTGAACCGCCTCGAATCCGCCGGCGCCGTCATCGTCGGCAAGACGAACTGCGACGAGTTCGCGATGGGATCGTCGAACGAGAACTCGGCATACGGCCCCGTCCACAATCCGTGGAATCTCGACGCGACGCCGGGCGGGTCGAGTGGCGGCTCGGCAGCGGCCGTCGCCGCCCGGTGTGTGCCGCTGGCGTTCGGCTCCGACACTGGTGGATCGATCCGGCAGCCGGCCTCGTTCTGCGGCGTGGTCGGGTTGAAGCCGACCTACGGACGCGTGTCGCGCTACGGATTGCTCGCCTTCGCCTCGTCGCTCGATCAGATCGGACCGTTTGCGCGGACCGTCGGCGACGCCGCCATCGCGCTGTCGATCATTGCCGGACACGATCCGAACGACGCAACGTCGGCAACGACGGACGTGATCGATTACGCCGCCGGGCTGAACGGCGACATCCGCGGGGTGCGCGTGGGTGTACCGCGGGCCTTCGTCTCCGAGGGTGTCGATCATCGCGTGCGCACCGCATTCGACGCGGCGCTGGCGACACTGCGCGATCGCGGGGCGACGCTGGTGGACATCGAGCTCCCGCATGCGAAGTTCGCGATTCCGGTCTATTACCTCATCGCCACGGCCGAGGCGAGCTCGAATCTCGCCCGCTACGACGGCGTGAAGTACGGCTATCGCTCCCCGGCGGCGAAGGACGGTCCGCTGAAGACGATGTACAGCCGGACGCGTGATGAGGGATTCGGCGCAGAGGTCAAGCGCCGGATCATGCTCGGCACCTACGTGCTGAGCGCCGGCTACTACGACGCGTTCTACCTCAAGGCGCAGCAGGTGCGCACGCTGGTACGGCGCGATTACGAGCAGGCCTTCGCCTCGGTGGACGTCGTCGCGATGCCGACCAGCCCGGTGCCGCCGTTCAAGCTTGGAGAGAAGACCGCCGATCCATTGCAGATGTATCTCGGCGACGTGTTCACGGTCAGCGTCAATCTGGCCGGATTGCCGGGCGTCAACATTCCCTGCGGATTGTCCGAGGGGCTGCCGATTGGATTCCAGTTGATCGGGCGGATGTTCGACGAAGCGACGATTCTGCGCGTTGCCGACGCCTTCGAGCGGGCCACCGATTGGCACACGGCGACGCCGCCGCTTGACTAGCCTGGGTGCCTGTGTGGCCTGCGTAGCCTAGGTCACAAGTAACCCAGGCAACCCACTAGTACCGGGAGCGCTTCTTCCCCAGGTCGTACTTGAACTTCGTCCACGGCACCTCGCCCATCCGCACGTCCGCCGTGCCGGTCATCTTCACACCGTCGTTGCGGAACACGAAGGCGATCCGCGTCGCGTTGTTGCCTCCACGGCCGCCACCTCGGCCAGCTGTCGGGCGCGGACGGCCGACAACAGCCGTCGCGCGCAGCTCGTCGCCGACGATCGTCGCCTCCGTAATCGTCGCGCCATCGTCGCCGCCCAGAAACGGGCGCATTGTTCCTGTGATCTTGCCGTCCACTGCCTGCAGTTCGAGCGTGACCGGCTGCTCGTTATTCGCGCCAGGCGGCGGATTCGGGATCGCCCACGCCTGCGTGCCGACCCAGGTGCCGACGAAACGGGCCGCAGGAACGGCGGCCGGCTGGACCTGCCCGCTCGCTACGCTCGCCAGCACCAGGAAACTCCCAACGCCCAACGCCCAACTTCCACGCTGTCCCCGTTTCATTGGTCCGCATCGTATCGCCAAACGCCTCGACGGGATGACCAAAAACGTGGCGCCTCTGACCTAGTCCGTGGTCACGCCAGCAGGCCGAAGAGAGAGCGTAAACTGACCAGCACATCGAGAGAGATGATGAACGAAGAAGAGGCGTTGATCCGGTCGTTTGTCGTGAAGCCGAAGCGTGACCGGCTGATCGAGTTTCTTTCCAGTCAGAAACAGCGAAGAAAGGCGACCGCAACTCTCGCTCACTTCCGCGATCTGGACCAGCGGTTTGTGGTGAGGCTGCCGCCCAATGAACAGAGTCCGGAATCGATGGCGAACTTGACCCGTGGGTCAAAAAGCGGTGATATCGGGATGCGGTGCGAGTCACAGGAATCGTCGGGCTGACGAGCGGACTATCGGTCTGCATGCTGCTGTTGCTGGCGGCCCTCATCGGGGCACAGCGCGCCGGAACTCCGTCGACGGACCTGACAAGGTCCCTTCCACGGTTATCGATGACATGTCCCATGCATCCGGACGTCGTCGAGGCGAAGCCCGGCTCGTGCCCCATCTGCAAGATGAGCCTGGTTCCTGTCCGGCTCGACACGTCGTGGCTGTGTCCGATACACACGAGGGAAATCTCCGAGAAAGAAGGGACGTGCCGCATCTGTGGGCGTGCACTCGTTGCGGCGCGGGTCGCCGTGACGTGGACCTGCGCATCGCAGCCGGGAATCGATCGGATCGAGCCAGGCACGTGCCCGGACGGCAGTCCGACCGTTCAGCGGCGCACGCTGCGGCCGCACGGCAATCACAATCCGCAGCACGGCGGACAGTTCTTCATGGCCGCGGACAACTGGCATCACGTCGAAGGGACTTATCCGCGCCCGGGCGTGTTCCGGCTGTACGTGTACGACGACTACGCGAGGCCGCTGGCACCGGCGGTGCTGCGGCGCGTTGCCGCGCGGGTCGTCACGAACGAGCGCTACGACGCGAAGACGCGGACATCCACCGATGTGACCGCCTTTCAGCTGCGGCCGTCGCGCGACGGTGCGTACCTCGAGGCACGCGTGACCGGGGTGGCATTCCCTGCGGCAATGACGGCGAAGATCAGGCTCAAGCCCGACGCGCCCGAATACCGCTTCGACTTCACGTTCGCGGCGATCACGAAAGAAGCCGCGGCAACACCGGTCCGCAGCGCCGCCGGAAACGCGCGCACAACACCTGCGCCGCGCGCGACGACACCCGCGGCTCCGGCGCCTGAAACGAAAAGCGCCGACACCGCGGCCGCGCCGCCGCTTCCACCGACCACCGAAATTCCGGAAACGATTCCGGAGATCCTTGCGCAGCTCAAGGCGCGCGACGCCGAGATTCGCGACCTGATTCGCCAGGGCAACTTCGCAGCAGTCTGGGTCCCCGCGTTTCAGGCCAAGGACCTCGCGATCGCCCTCGAACCGCACATCGGGCACCTTGCTCCTGCCGCGCGCGAGGCGGCCGAGCCTGCGCTCCAGCGCGTCGTGCGCTTTGCCTGGCTCCTCGACTCGTTCGGGGATCTCGGCAACCGGCAGCAGGTCGAAGACGGCTACACTGCGTTCGCGCAGGCTATGGCAGAGGTGTCGAAGGTGTTCGGGGCCGCGCCATGACCCCTTCGACTCGCGTGCGCTCGCTCCGGGCAGGGGGCATCGTCGCCGCCACATTTGCCGCGTGTGTGTGCTCGTCGACCAGGCTCATCGAAGCGCACAAGCCGATTACCTCGCCGTTCACCTTCAGCGACGACGTGCTGCCGATCGTGAAAGCACGATGCGCGTCGTGTCATGCACCGGGGGGCGTGGCACCGATGTCGCTGCTGACTCACGCGGATGCGGTGCCGTGGGGCGAATCGATCAGAGTCGAGCTGATGGCCGGTCACATGCCGCCGTGGGGCGTCGATGTCAGTGCCGGCCGCTTCCGAAACCTGCAGCACTTTTCGGCGCGCGAGATGAACGTCCTGCTGACGTGGGCCAGCGGCGGAACGCCTCCCGGACAGACCTCTCAGGATCCGGTCGCGGCGTTCCGGCCACACTGGGCGTTGGGCACGCCCGACCAGACGATTCCCCTGCGTGCCGTGCAGATCGGCAGCGACACCTCGGAGCACGTCGAGGAGATTGAGATTCCGGTTCCGAACCGGCCGCTGCGCGCTGTCGATCTGCTGCCGGGAACTCCGGCAATCGTCCGGCGCGCCACGATTTCCATCCGGGCGGGGTTCTCGGAGCGCGGCCTTCCTGGTCTTGCGCCGGAGCGGCTCGTCGCGCTCTGGCTGCCGGGCGATCATCCGGTCGCGCTGGACTCAGGCCTCGCGTTCGAAGCCGGCGGCCAACTCGCGGTGCGCATCCACTATCGGAAAACGTGGCAGCACGAGCGGCAGGCGATGACGGATCAGAGCACGATTGGACTGTATTTCGCGGACGCGGGCGCGGCGGACGTGCACGTGCTGCGCGCGCTCAGCCAGGCGAACGGCACGACCCCCGAAACCGTCACGACGACGGTCGGCGAAGACGTGCGCGCGGTTGCCGTCTATGCAGACCCGAATCTGTCCGGCGCGAGTCTCACTGCGGTGGCGCTGAGGCCCGACGGTTCGCGTGAAGAGTTGATTTCGTTTCGCCCGCGCGCAGACTGGGCGCGGCGCTACTGGTTCCGAGAGCCGATAAGTCTGCCGCGCGGGACGCGGATCCAGGTGACGGCGAAACTCGATGACGCACTGCTCCCGCCGGCCGCGGCCAGGCCGCCTCAGCCTGCGGCGCGCGCCCCTTTCTCCATCGCGCTGAACGTCGTTCGCGCGAAATAGCCGCACGACAAACCGGTCGCGCACGGGGTATATTCCGCGCCATGGATAGAAGAGATTTCCTGGCAGGTGTGGCCGCGGCTCCGCTGGCGCTGGCCCTTGGCGAATCCTCCTCCGTTGCGGCGGCACAGACGAAACCGGCGACGGCGAAGCGGATGCCGATCCGTCAGAGCGTCATGGCGTCGGTCTGGACCGGTACGAAGTACTCGTTCGAAGAGCGGTGCCAGATTCTGTCGAAGATTGGATTCAAGGGCGTCGATCTGCCGACGCGCGAACAGGTCCCCACCCTCAGGAAATACGGGTTGGCGCCGACGATGATGACCGGCACGGGCACCAGCTTCCAGGATGGCCTGATTCGCAAGGAGCTCCACGCCAAGTTCGAACCGGCCATTCGCGCCGGCATCGACATGTGCGTCGACGTCGGCTGTCCGAATCTGATTGCGCTGCCCGGCGAGCGCCGCGGCATGTCCAGGGAGGAAGGCGCCGAGAACGCCGCCGCGATCCTGAGCAAGGTGAAGGGCTACGCGGAGGAGAAAGGCGTCAACCTGTGCATGGAGATCACCAACTCCAAGGTCGTGGCCGACCAGCGGACGGATCAGGTTTTCGATCGCCTCGAGTGGGGCTGGGACGTCTGTAAGCGGGTGAATTCACCACGCATGAAGATCGTGTACGACATCTATCACGTGCAGATCATGAACGGCGACATCGTGCGGAACATGCGCGACAACCTTCAGTACATCTGCCACATCCACGTCGCCGGCGTCCCCACCCGTCAGGAAATCGACGACACGCAGGAGCTCAATCACCGGTTCATCGCGAACGCCATTGCCGAGTCGGGCTACGACGGCTTCGTCGCGCACGAGTGGAGGCCGGGGCCCGGCCGCGATGCGGTCAAGAGCCTCGAGCAGTGCTTCGCGATTCTGAACGTCTAGGGATTCAGATCCTGGATCGGCCAAAGCCGGGCTCCACAGTGTAAAATTCACCCCTTATGAAAAACACGCTTGTCGGCTCTCTTCTCTTGATTGCGGGCGTCGCGGTGTTCGCGCAGGCGCCGTACCTCGATCCGCGGCCCGCCAAGGCGCCGCACCAGAAGCCGGCAGTCGCCGGCCAGTACCAGGCACCGGAACGCAAGTCGAACGTGGCGTTCGACCAGACCGCCATCGTCTCGAACCTGCAGAGCCCATGGGCTCTGGCGTTCCTGCCGGGCGGAAAAATGCTGGTCACCGAGAAAACGCCTGGCCTCCTGCGCGTCGTGAACGCGAACGGCTCGCTGGTCGCCGCACCGGTTGCCGGCGTGCCGAAAGTGGATGGCCGCGGGCAGGGCGGGCTGCTCGGCCTGGCGCTCGATCCGAACTTCGCCACCAACCGGCTGCTCTACTTCAGCTTCAGTGAACTGCAGGCTGACGGGACGAACAACACAGCCGTCGCACGCGGACGGTTCGTCGACGACGCCACCGCGCCGCGGCTGGAAAACGTGGAGGTGATCTTCCACCAGGCGCCGTCCCTGCAGTCGAACGCGCACTTCGGCGGCCGTCTGGTGTTCGGTCGCGACGGCACCCTGTTCATCACCATGGGGGATCGCTCGGCCATTCCCGGACGCATGCAGGCGCAGAAGATGGACAGCCTGATTGGCAAGATTGCGCGGGTCAATGCGGACGGCTCCATTCCCCAGGACAACCCGTTCGTCGGAAAAGCCGGGGTACGGCCCGAGATCTGGTCCTATGGCCACCGCAACGTTCAGGCGGCAACGCTGCATCCGACGACTGGCGAACTGTGGGAAGTCGAGCACGGGACGAACGGCGGTGACGAGGTCAACATCGCGCGCAAGGGCAGGGACTACGGCTGGCCGACCATCGCCTACGGTATCGAGTATCAGGGCGGCCGCATCACCGGCGACGAGCAGGTGAAAGCGGGGATGGAGCAGCCGGTCTACTACTGGGATCCGAACATCGCGCCGAGCGGCATGACGTTCTATACGGGCTCCGCGTTCCCCGCGTGGAAAGGAAGTCTCTTCATCGGCGGGCTCGGCAGCAATGCGCTGGTGAGGCTCGCCGTCGAAGGCGACAAAGTGGTGGGCGAGGAGCGCTTCCTGATGGAGAACAAGGAGCGCATCCGCGACGTGGTGCAGGGACCGGACGGTTACCTCTATGTGCTGACGGATCCGCAGGGAGGCCGTGGCGCCCCGCCGCCGTCGACGGGCCGGCTGATCCGAATCTCGCCGAAGAAATAATCGCTCGAAACATTCGAGTCGTTCGAGTCGTTCGCAAAGAACGATTCGAACGATCCGAACGATCCGAACGTTCCGAACGATCCGAACGATCCGAACGATTTATTTCCCCGCAAAAAGCCGCTTCGCTGGAATCTGGATCGGCTCGTTGTCGTCGCGGTTCCTGTCGTTGACCGCGGTCCACGTCATATACACCGAGTGCATCTCGTCCCAGACCTGCTGTCCCCACGGCACGGGCCGCGTCGGATCGGGGTTGAGCGGATTCGCCGGCGAGTTGTCATAGCTGGCCAGGTATTCGAGGATCGTTCCCTGCGCCACGCGCTCAGGCTTCGACAGGACGTAATAGTTCTGCCAGGAATCGTCCCAGCGCGGGATGTGCAGCAGGACGGAGCGCGCGCCATCCGGTCGAATCACCGAGGCGGTTCCCAGCTGCGCGCGCAGGTGCATGTGCGGGCGCAGCCCGTGAATCCGCGCCTCGCTCGGGAACTGAAACGCGCCAATGACCTCGTGCTTCTGCACCATCGGCGGCACGACGATCGCGCTGTTGAGCACGATCGTCGTATTCACCGGCGTGTGGACGGGCGTGCGCGCGAACCGGAAGCCCACCTTGCTCTGATCGGTCGTCTCGGTGCCGATGGCGTTGTAGTGCATCTGGAACGAGATGCGCGTCCCCTTCGGAAAGAACTTGCCGTAGCCGTCGCGCCACACCATCGCTTCGAGTCCGGGCGAATACAGATGGACGTTCTGACCGCCGCCCGGTCCGTTGTCGCTCGGCACCGACGCCGAGGCGACGGCATGGTGCACGACACGTCGGTTGCCGGGGCGGACTTCGATCGCCTGAATCCACGTGTCCTCGGGGAACTCGTAGTTCGTCGGCACGGTGATGTACGGAATCGTTCCGCTCGCCGGAATCTTCACCGGCTCGGTCATCGTCAGCACGAGGTCGGGCTCGCCGATCTGCCAGCCGTCTGCATACTGCGGCGGCGCCGGCGTCTCAGCGGGGTTGCCTTCCTTCGCTCCACCGTCCACCCACGCGGTGATGGTGGCGATCTCCGCGTCCGTCAGACGGCGAGGATCGCGGAAGCTCCCGAAGTGCGGGTCGGCATTCCACGGCGGCATCTGGCGCGAGGACACGGCTTTCCTGATCGACGCCGCCCACGGCCGCGCCTCGTTGTAGGACAGGAGCGAGAAGGGCGCGACCTCGCCGGGACGATGGCAGTAGGCGCAGTTGGCGAAGAGGATCGGCGCGACGTCGCGCGCGAACGTGACCTCGCCCCTCGACTCGCTTCGCTCGTTCGGGGCAAGCGCGCGCGGCGCGTTCTGCCCCGTGATGCCGGATGGGTAGGCCGCGACAGCGATGAGCGCGATTCCACAGCAGATGATCAGTCGTCGCATGTTTCACTCCGTTGTGGGGCGCGCCTTGTCAGGCGCGCCTCGCGGACCTGACAAGGTCCGCGCCACGGTCTGCGCGAAGTTTACTTGAACCAGCCCTTCAGCGTGTTGATCTGCGACTCGTCCGTCTCGCCCACCTTCATCGGGGTAACGGACACATACCCGTTGGCGACCGCCCACACGTCCGTTCCCTGCGGCGCGCCCGCTGACGCACCCTCTTTATAGACGTTCCAGTAGACCGTGCGCCCGTTGCCCGGGTGCTTCGTCTCGCCGTAGCTCTCCTCGCCGCCATGCTGCGCGGCCAGGGTCGTCACCACATAGCCCTTGTAGCCGTCTTTCGGCATCTGGGGAATGCTGACGTTGAGGAACGTGCGCGGCGGCAGACCGTACATCTTGAGCCGCCTCGCCACACCCAGCACTTCTTCCGCCGCGTACGGCAGATCGCGCGGAACGCCGACGGCGGCCAGCGATGCGGCGATCGCCGGCACGCCGAGCATCACCGCCTGACGCGCGGCGCCCAGCGTTCCCGAAACATACGCCGAGTACCCGAGGTTGTAGCCGCGATTGATGCCGGTGACAACCAGGTCGGGACGCGGCTTCAGGATGTTGCGTATCGCGACGTTGACCGTGCTCGCCGGTGTGGCGGTGAGCCCGATTGCCTTGAGGCCGTTGGGCAGCGTCAGGTCCTCACGGATGATCGCGTCGTTGGCCGTGGAGATCGAATGCCCGGCGCCGCTCGAGTTCTCGGCCGGCGCGACGATCGACACGTCGCCGATCGCCTGAAGAATTTGCGCCAGCGCGGCGATGCCGGGAGCGTTCACCCCGTCGTCGTTGCTCACCAGGATCCGGTATGGAGGCGGCTGCCGCCGCTGCTGCGCAGACACCGGCGCGAGCAAGACAGCCGCAACGAAGAGCGCGAGGAGAACCCTGGTTCGCTGCATGAACGAGGAGATTAGCAGGAACGCGGGCGGTCCGCCTACCAGAGGGACGCGACGTGCGTGTGCGGCCCGGCGACGTGCTGTCAGGCAGTGGCTGGCTTGATCGGCGGAACTTCGTAGAGCACGAGGCCGTGCTTGACCTCTTCCATCGCCAGGCGTTCAGCCTTGTAGACCGTCGGCCGGTTGGGATCCCAGCCGTCCTCCTCGTTCAGCCGCAGACGGGCGCCGCGCCGCAACTGCTTCGCGCGCATGGCGGCGACGTCGACGAACAGGAATCGGCTCTCGATGGGCGGCGCCTGCGGCCGCTCGACGGGCTGTTCGACTTCTGGATCTGCCTGGATCTCCGGTGCGTCGTCGGTGGGTTCCATTGAGGAGAACAGTAGCACTGGGGAGGCCTCAGGCCCAAGGGCTCAGGCCCCAGAGTGCTGGGGCCCGAGGCCTGAACCCTGAAGCCATCGGGCGTCGCCGACGCTTACACGACGGCGACGTTCACTGTCCGCGGCTTCGCTTCCTCCTTGAACGGCAGCGTGATCGTCAGCACGCCATTCTTGTACTCGGCGGTCACCTTCCCCGCGTCCACCGTGGTCGGCAGCGTGAACGAACGATGGAACGTGCCGTACGCGCGCTCGATCCGCCGATAGTGCTCTTCCTTCACCTCGGGGTCGAACTTCTTCTCGCCCTTGATGATGATGGTGCCGTTCTCGACGGTGACTTCGATGTCCTGCTGCGTCATGCCCGGCAGTTCGGCGCGGAGCACCAGATCGTGCTTCTCGGTTTCGTAAATGTCGACCGAGGGGACCCAGTTGCCGCGGAAGCCGGTGTCCTCGTCACGCAGATAGACGTTGCCGAACAGGCGGTTCAGACGGTCCTGCATGACAGCAAATTCCCGAAGCGGATCGACTTTGATAATCGCCATGTTGTTCTTCCTCCCTCAAGATTTCGTGGGGCGGACCCGACAGGGTCCGCCCCACGATCACGTCGAACTCGTTACGCGTCGACGACTTCGCCTTCCTTGACGTCTTCGTTCTCCGAGGCCTGAGGCCCGTGGCCTGAGCCCTGCTGTTGCTGCTTGTAGAGCTGCTCGGCAATCGCGTGCGACACCTTCTGCAGCTCCTCGCTCGCCGCGCGAATGGTCTGCAGGTCCTCGCCCTTCACCGCTTCGCGAACGGCGGCAATCGCACTCTCGACGCGGCTCACATCGGTCGCCGGCAGTCGATCGCGGTTCTCCGCAATCGTCTTCTCGACCGAGTAGGCCAGCGAGTCGGCCTGGTTGCGGGCGTCGATCACCTCGCGCCGCGCCTTGTCGTCGGCGGCGTGCGCCTCGGCGTCCTTCACCATCCGCTCGACTTCGTCCTTGTTCAAGCCGGACGACCCGCTGATGGTGATCTTCTGTTCCTTGCCGGTCGCCACATCCTTCGCCGTGACGTTGACGATCCCGTTGGCGTCGATGTCGAACGCGACCTCGATCTGCGGCACACCCCGCGGCGCCGGCGGCAGGCCCACGAGCTGGAAGCGGCCGAGCGTGCGGTTGTCGCGCGCCATCGGACGCTCGCCCTGGAGCACGTGGACTTCGACGTTTGTCTGGCTGTCGGTCGCCGTCGAGAAGATCTCGCTCTTGCGCGTCGGAATCGTCGTGTTGCGGTTGATCAACGTCGTCATCACGCCGCCCAGCGTTTCGATGCCGAGCGAGAGCGGTGTCACGTCGAGCAGCAGGACGTCCTTGACCTCGCCTTTCAGGACGCCGCCCTGGACGGCCGCGCCAATCGCGACGACCTCGTCCGGATTCACGCCCTTGTGCGGGTCCTTGCCGAAGAAGCTTTTCACCAGCTGCTGAATCTTCGGAACGCGCGTCGAGCCGCCGACGAGCACGATCTCGTCGATGTCCGACGGCTGCAGCCCCGCATCCGCCAGTGCCTGGCGCACGGGAGCCATCGACCGCTCGAGCAGGTCGTCCACGAGCTGCTCGAACTTCGCCCTCGTCAGCTTCATCTGCAGGTGCTTCGGACCTGATTGATCCGCCGTGATGAACGGCAGGTTGATGTCCGTTTCCATCACCGTCGACAGCTCGATCTTCGCCTTCTCCGCGGCCTCCTTCAGCCGCTGGAGCGCCATGCGGTCCTTGCCCAGATCGATGCCGTCGGACTTCTTGAACTCGGCAACCATCCACTCGATCACGCGCTGATCGAGATCGTCGCCGCCAAGATGCGTGTCGCCGTTGGTGGCCTTCACCTCGACGACGCCCTCGCCCACCTCGAGGATCGAGATGTCGAAGGTGCCGCCGCCGAAGTCGTAGACCGCAATCGTCTGGTCCTTCTTCTTGTCGAGGCCGTACGCGAGCGCCGCCGCCGTGGGCTCGTTGATGATGCGTCGCACGTTCAGGCCCGCGATCGAGCCCGCGTCCTTGGTCGCCTGGCGCTGGGCGTCGTTGAAGTAGGCCGGGACGGTGATCACGGCCTCGGTCACCTTCTCGCCCAGGTAGTCCTCGGCCGCCTGCTTGAGCTTGCCGAGGATCATCGCCGAGATCTCCGGCGGGGAGTACAGCTTGCCGTCGATGTTCACCCGCACGTCGCCGTTGTCGGCGCGCTCCACCCTGTACGGGATCATCTTCATTTCGTCGCTCACCTCTTCGAAGCGACGCCCCATGAACCG
>DASTBV010000035.1:0-18469 GCA_035711805.1 Vicinamibacterales bacterium | reverse complement strand
GATCGCCGGGCTGGCTATGTTCAAGGCGCTCATCGGCGCGCTCGAGCCTCGGTTGGTGTTCTTCCCATCCGCGGGCGAAGACGGCAACCCCGCGTCTCTCGGCATCGCCTACGAAGCGGTGCGCATCCGGACGTCCGACGGCGAGCGTCTGGTCGCCTGGCAGCTCGAGCCCAAGGACCCAATCGCCAACGTCGTGTATTTCCACGGCAACGGCGGCAACCTGTCCGTCTGGCTCCCGGTGCTTGCGGCGCTGCACGCTCACCGACTGCGGGTACTTGCGGTGGACTATCGGGGTTACGGGCTGAGCAGCGGCCGTCCGTCGGAAGAGGGGGTTTACCGTGATGCCGAGGCGGTGGTGACGCACGCGACCGCCGGCCAGCCGAAATCAGCCGGGCGGCCTCTTGTGTTCTGGGGCAGATCCCTCGGCGGTCCGATTGCTGCCGCGGCAACGCGAGTGGTCCGTCCCGACGGGCTCATTCTCGAAAGCAGCTTCGCCGACAAGGCGGCAGTCGTCAGATCGCACCCCGTATTGCGGATGCTCAATGTCTTCGCTGCTTACCGATTCGAGACGGTGAAGCTGTTGAAAGATTTCAGAGGGCCTGTACTGGTGCTGCACGGAAGCCGTGATTCGATCGTGCCATTCGCGCTCGGACGCGAACTGTACGACACGCTCGAGACGTCGAAGCGGTTCATCGAAATAAGTGGAGCCGATCACAACGATCTGATCGACGCGGCGCGAACCGACTACTGGGCGCCCGTGCTCGAGTTCATCACGTCTCTACGCACGTCCGGCTGAAAGGCCGACGGAAACGTCGGCCTCTACCGAACGGGACGCACCCAGCCGCCTCGTGAGGGCGCAGTCCACGTGCGAGTGAGATCCATGCGCGACAGTTTCCACGCGCCGTTGTCGACGACTGCCGTTCCCTCGTAAATTCCGGAGGCCCAGGAACCTCCGCCCCCGGCCGAGTTGCCCAGCTGAAAGAGCCGCGCGCGAATCCTCGACCTCCGTCCGTCCGCCGACACAGCGATCACCGGCTGAACGACCTGGTGGAACGTGAGCGTGTTCGCGGCTCGTGCGGACTCGTCGATCGTGTAACCGTGGGCGGTCGCCAGGTTCTCCGATGCGTGGTAAGCGCTGCTGCGTTCGACAGCGCGTTCCGTCGACGCCAGGAGCTGCTCGAGCGCGCGCGCTGACGCGGGAGGCGGTGTTGCCCGCGCCGTGGATCGCGCGCGTGCCGTTGTGCTCGTGCCTGGTGGGTACTGAGGCGGCCGGCCGGTCACAGGGTGATCGAAGTGAAACGGCGCGATGTGGAAGCGCGGAAAGATCTCGTACGACTCGGTCGGAGGCCGGTCCGGAGGAAACTCCCGGCTTGGTCCGGGTGCCGGGATCGCGCTCTTACCCCATCCCTGCGCGGCGTCGACGATGAAGCGCGGGTAGACGTGCATGGCCTTGAACCTCCACGTGTTGCCCTGCTTCACGAACTCGTTCTCGTAGATGGACTGCGACCACGATGCCCTGCCTGCCGCGCTGATCATGCCAAGCTCGGTCCCGCGCGCACGGGCCGTGCGGCCGTCGGGCGAGACGGTCACGATGGTCTGCAGGTGAACGTGATCGTTGACCTCCGCCCCCACCAGTCCGGCTGAGTGAAGTGCGTCAAACCCGCGGCGGATGCTGGCCTTGCCCGCGTACACACCCTGCAGGCCGAGCTCCATCGTGCCGTCCGCCGCGAACAACTCCGCGGCGTCCTTCCACATCCGGCGATCGAGATGATAGCCGTAGGTATGCTGCAGATTCGCGACTGCGATCTCGTCGGCGAGCCGCTGAGCGCGATCGGCGAGATCGGCCAGTCGCTTGCCAAGCGTGGCGAGCGTCGCCGGCTTCCCGGGCGGCGCAGGCATCGGCACATCGACGATCCACCTGCCAACGTCGGTCGCGTTGTAATGCAACGGCGCCGGCTCGCGAGTGGAGGTCCAGGCCGGCGCTTCGTAGCGGCCTGAGTACTGCGCGTGGTAGCGGACTTCCTTCATCTTCCAGACGCCGTTCTCGCGCACGTATTGGTTTTCGTAGACGCCGCCGGCCCACGAGGCGTTCGCGTTGTATCCACCCAGCATCGCCATGATGTGCCAGCGGCCTTTCGCAGACTGGCCGTCGGGGGCGAGCGTGATAACGGGTTGCATGGAGATGTGCGGGTAGATGCGCCCGTCAGCGAGGCCGAGCCGTCCGCCTCCGACCTCCTTCAGAAAGAGCGATCGAATTCCTTCGCGATCGAGCGCTCCCTGCGTGTAATAGCCGATGCCCGTGTCGGCGAAGAGATCGGCGAAGTCGTGCCACAGCCCGAGTTCCGAGTAGTGCCCGTAGGCGTGCTGCAGGCGTTTGATTGCCGAGAACGCCTCGACGCGCCCGATCGACACCTCGATCCGATCGATGCGCTGCTGCAGCATCGACAGCTCGTCGTCCGCGCCACGCACATCCGGAGTTCCGACGAATGCCGCGACGATGGTCATCGCCGCGAGGGCGCGTCGCGCACTCAACCTTGACATGCCGAGACTCCTTGGCCTGCGGTAACACGCCGGTAACACGGCAGGGGGAGGATTATCCGATGAGAACTGCACTTCGCGGAATAGCCGTGCTGGCGGTTGCCGTCGTGTCGAGCGCATCGGCAACAGCGCACCACTCGAATCCGCTCTACTTCGACATGACGACGGCAATCACGCTGGAAGGACTGATACTGCGCGTGGAATGGATCAATCCGCACGCGTTGATTTTTCTCCAGTCGAAGAACGACAAAGGTGAGCTGGAGACCTGGATCATCCAGGGCACGTCTCCGGTCAACTTCACCCGCAAGCCCGAGTTGAAGGAGCGATTGAAAGCGGGCATTTCGGTGGCGGCTCGCGTGTATCCCCCGCGCAATCCGCTGTATCTGAACGACACGCAGACGGTGCTGCTGACGCGGCCGGACGACCCGAAGACATCCTCGCGCATCGTGGGCGGAGGGCAGATCAGATTGTCGAATGGCGACGTGCTGGCCTTCGGCGGCGGGCCGACCTTCTAGTCTCGAGGGAGCGCGGACTATCGCGCGCTGCCATCGAGCAGCGCGTAGATCCGCTGCACGCCGATCACGGGGACCGCCGGGTTCGGGAACCGCTCCTTGTGCTTCGAGAGATCCGCGCGTTTCGCGGCTTCCTCAGCGGAGACGCCCTGCTTCTTCAACTCGCCGACCGTGCTCCACACGTCCCGCAGATAGGCCGCGAAGTAGTCGATCTTCGCCTTGTCCGTGAACGCCTCGCCGTGGCCGGGGATGACCGTGTCGAAGTCGAGCTTCTTCAGCTCCTCGAGCGTGGCCGCCCATTCGACGGGGTAGGAGTCGCTCAGGTTGGAGGTGCTCGCTGTCAGCAGGTCGCCCGTGATGACCGCCTTCTCCTTCGGCAGGTAGACGACGACGTCACCAGCCGTGTGGCCGCGACCGAGGTAACGAATCTGGATCTCGCGATCCCCCCTGAACAGCGTCATCTGCGTCGTCAGGGTGACGTTGGGCGGCGTCGGGCGGAGCTCCTTCTGCGACGCGTAGTTGTTCTCGACCGACGTCAGCTGCGTCTGCAGCTTGTCGCGCGCCGCCGCGTTCTGCTCGCTGGCGATGCGCTTCCTGAGATTCTCGATCTGACCTTCAAGCGTCTTGACGCTGTAGAAGCTCTGGTAGAGCGGCTTCGACACCGGATCGTCGAGCAGCGCGCGGCGCGTGAACTCGTGGCCGATGATCTGCACGCCTGGCGCGAAGATCTGGTTGCCGTGCGCATGGTCGAAATGGAAGTGCGTGTTGACGACCGTCGTCACCGGCTTGTCGGTGATCGATTTGATTTCCTCGAGCAGCACCCATGCCGCAGCCGGAGAAACGTGGTCGTCGACGACGATAACGTCGCGGTCGTTGACGAGAACCGTCGAATTGCCGACAACCGTCAGCGCACCGGTGCCGACGGCGTGGTAGACGCCGTCCTTGACCTTGTTGAACCGGAACGCCTTGCCCGAGAACGTGGTTCCGGCGGGACGCGGACCCTGCGCCGCCAGGGTATCGCCGCCGTGATTGACGAGCGCGGCGATGAGGAGCAGCAGAACAGTGGCGGCGACGAGAGCGGCACGGCGCATTGAGTGATCTCCGGTTACGGGAGGATATCGCGATATACTGCTCTTAACACCAACGGAACCGGGATCCGGCAGTTTGTCCTATCTTGTTGCGCGCGCGCGCCTGAACTGCCGTTGACGCAAGTTTCCCGGGTCCCTGAGGTCCGCCTGAAGGCGGACGCGACGTGAAATGAACATCACGACAACAGATACACGCAGTACTCGTATTGCCGTTTTCATCGACTTCGACAACGTAGAAATCGGCGTTAAATCCACCATCGGCGGCCAGTTCGACATCGGCCTCGTCCTCGAAGCCATCAAGGAACGCGGCGAGATCGTCACCAAGATCGCCTACAGCGACTGGAAACGTGCCGGCGACTACAGCCGCCTCCTCACACAGCACGCCATCAGGATGGTTCAGCGGAACCTGACACCCGGCGGCGACAAGAACGGCGCCGACATCACCATGGCCCTCGACGCGCTCGAGATGGCCTTTACCCACGACCACATCAACGCCTTCGTCATCGTCGGCGGCGACAGCGATTTCATATCGCTCGTCGAGAAGCTGAAGCAGTACGGGCGGAAGGTCATCGTCGTCGGGGGACGGCAGTTCACCAGCGCGACGATGCAGCGGAACTGCCATGAGTTCATCGCCTACGAGAATCTCGTCGGCAGCCGCGGCGGCCGTCAGACGGAGCGCTCCGGCCGGGCGGTCACAGGAACAAGCGACATCAGCAAGGCGTTGCCGCTCGTCAAACGTGCGCTGAAGGTTCTGTCGGAGCGCGAGGTCACTCCTCAGCTCGGGCTGCTGAAGAGCACGCTGCTGCAACTCGACTCGACCTTCTCCGAGCGCGAGTACGGGGTCAGCAGCTTCCGCGACTTCATGGAGAAGGTGGCGCAGGCAGGCGCAGTCACGCTCAAGCACGCCGGGCGCAGCATGCTCGTCGAGCAGGTTGAGGATGGAGTGCCGGCTGAGTCCCAGTCCACCGCCGCCGAGCCGTCTGCCGAGGCGCCTCCGCCGGAGGGCCCGCCCAACCGCCTTCGCCCGTCGGGTCGCGAAGCGACCCGACACCAAGCAGCGCTGTCTGCTCGGTCCGCTGACGCGGACCGAGCCGGCGGGCAAGAAGGCGGACACGACGAGGGCGACGAAGACGAGCAGATGCCGGTATCGCCGATGAGCCTGCAGGACGGCATCCGCGCGGTTCAGCGTGCGTTCAGCGAGACGCCCCCGGCACGATGGCCGCTCTACGTCCGCCAGGCGAAGCAGCATCTGCGCAGCGCGATCGATGGCTTCGATGAGCGGAAGTACGGGTTTGCATCCGTGGTGGACCTGCTGCGTGCGGCTGGCAAGGAGGGCGTCCTCAAGGTCGAGCGCGATCGCCAGGGGGCGATTCGTCTCTTCCCCGGGGTGAATCTCGCCGCGAAATCGGCCGTGCCGGTTGAGGAGCCCGAGATCCTCGACGTCGAGGACGAAGTCTATGCGCCTGTCCCGGAGGCTGAGATCATCTCCGAGCCGGTTGCCGATCCTCCAATCCTCGATGGGGAAGCCGTCCTGGCGGCGGACGTGCCGGTCGCGGAGCCTGTCGAGGGGGAGAAGCCGGCGCGCAGGCGCAGGACATCCACGCGCGCGCCGAAAGCCGCGAAAACCGCGCGTGCGCCCAGACCGCGCGCGAGAAAGTCCGTGGCAAAAAGCGCGTAGAATCCACCACGCCATGCGCGTGATTTCCTGCCTGCTCGTTCTACTGGTCGCGTCCACGGCATCGGCCCAGCGTCTGCCGGAACGCCTTAACGGCGTTCCTCAGGACGCGACCGCCTATCGTGACCTTCGCGCCTCGCGTCCCGATGGACGAACCATTCCGGTCAAGCGTCTGATCCTGGAGCGGGACGCCTATCGCCTGACGCTCGAATCCGGGGCCGTCCATCTGCTCGCGCCGCTCGGGCGCGACACTTTCGGTGCGGTGTTCATCGGGCAGGGCAGCTACCTCCTCAATCCCGCCACTCCCGCCGAGCGCCGTCATCTGCAGCTGGTCGCCGGCGCCAAAGACGTGCTCACCGATCGATTCAGCAAGCTGATCCTGCTCTTCACGGACAAGACGGCGGCGGAAGTGCTGGCGCATGCGCCCGTTGCGACTGGCGCGCCGGATCCCGCAGCCGTCCGCGCGTATGAGGATTACCTCAACCGGCAGCGGGACGACGTCCTGCCGAATCTCCACCTTCGTGTGCTTGCCGATCTGCTCAATCGGCCGGCGCGGACGGATGGCGTGTTCCTGGCCTTCGTCGAGGGCCAGAACCATTCGCCGGTCCTCCTGGCCATCGATCCACTTGGCGTCTCGAACCTGACGCCGCGCTTTTCCTTCTATGGCGGCGAGGAAGTGGTGCTCTTCTCGTTCAACAACCAGAACAGCGGACTCTGGTACTCGAGCACCTTCGCGCCGCAGGCAAAAAATGGCCGCGGGAAACCGGTCCGCATGCTGGCGGACGCGTCGCACTACGACATCGACACGACGCTCGATGGCGGCGCCCTGCGCGGAACGACCACGGTGACCTTTACGCCGAACGTCGACGGCATTCGTGTCCTGCCGATTGAGCTGTTCCAGCGGCTTCGCATACGGGCCGCCACGATCGACCGCGCCGGCGCGGCGGTCCCCGTCGCCGTGTTGCAGGAGTCAGGAACGGCTCCGGAGGTCGCGGTCCAGTTCAGTGAACCGCTCTCCCGCGGTGTGGCGGTCAAATTGACGTTCACCTACGAAGGCCGCGATGTGTTGCAGGGCGCCGAAGGCCGCTACTCCGTTGGCGCGCGCGACAGCTGGTTCCCCAACGTCGGCATCCTGGACGACCTTGCCACCTACTCGATGACGTTTCGATTCTCGGCGAAGAACGATTTGATTGCGGTCGGCGAACAGGTGAGCGAAAGGACGGAAGGCGGGCAGAAGATCGCGGTGTGGCGAAGCGAACGGCCAATCCGCGTCGCCGGCTTCAATTACGGTGACTTTCAGAAAGTCTCCAGGGTCGATGAGCAGGGAGGTGTCGCGGTCGACGTGCATGTCCTGCGTGGCCCTGAGTACGTCGCGATGGCTGGAACTCCACTGGCGGACGCTGTGAATACGGTGCGGGTCGGCAACCAGTATTTCGGCCCCTCGCCGTTCCCGCGCATGGCGATCACTCAGCAGGTGCAGCTGGCTTCCGCGCAGTCGTGGCCCACGCTGATATTCCTGTCGACCATCTCGTTTGTTGGCGGCAGCGACCTCGCGATGGGTTTCCAGGGACTGGATCCCCGCGCGCTGCAGAGTCTGAAGGAGTTCGGCAACACCGTGACGTGGCACGAAGTCGCCCACCAATGGTGGGGCCATCAGGTCGGTTGGTCGAACTATCGCGACCAGTGGCTATCGGAAGGGCTCGCCGAATTTACCTCGGCGCTCATGCTCGAAGTGAACAGCGGCCGGAAAAAGGCCGATGCGTTCTGGGCGGAACGGCGAAGCGAGGTGTTGGGACGGACGACCGGGGTGCCAAATGCCGAGGCCGGCGCCATCACGCAAGGCTTCCGCCTCGGCTCGCCCCGTTCGCCGGGCGCGGCGCGCGCCATGCTCTATTCGAAGGGTGCGTTCGTCGTGCACATGCTGCGGATGGTCATGCGCGAGGAAGGCGCGCCAGACCCGGACAGGCCGTTCAAGGCGATGATGGCCGACTTCGTGAAAACCTGGTCCGGCCGGAATCCCTCGACGGACGATTTCAAGGCGATCGCGGAGAAGCACATCACGAGGGACCTGAACCTCGCGGGTGACGGGAAACTCGACTACTTCTTCGACCAGTGGGTGCACGGCACCGACATCCCGACGCTGACGTCATCCATCCAGGCGACAGACCTTGGCAACGGCCGATACCGGATCGCGGGCACCATCACCCAGAGCGGCGTTCCGGCGGAATTCAGAACGCGCGTGCCCATCTACATCGATTTCGGCGACGACCGTGTCGCGCTCCTCGGATCGATCGCTCTCACCGGCGCCACGACGCAGAAGGTGTCGGTTGAACGGAACCTGCCGCAGAAACCACGCCGCGTGGTCATCAACGCCCATTACGACGTGTTGAGCCGATAAAAAGTCAAACGTCAAAAGGGAAAAGGCAAAAGAGAATCTTTTGCCTTTCGACTTTTGCCTTTTACCTTTTGCCTTTTGACTTACCAGTTACTCTAGTTCCCAGTGTCCAACTACACAGCCAAAGACATCACCGTTCTCGAAGGGCTCGAGCCGGTTCGGAAGCGTCCCGGCATGTACATCGGCGGCGTTGGCACGGCCGGTCTGCATCACCTGGTCTGGGAAGTGCTCGACAACGCCGTCGACGAGGCGATGAACGGTTTTGCCTCGAACATCGTCGTCACGCTGCACAAGGACGGCAGCTCGATCACGGTCAGCGACGATGGTCGCGGCATTCCGGTGGACAGGCACCCGACGACGAAGAAGAGCGCGCTGGAAGTGATCTTCACAGTGCTCCACGCCGGCGGAAAGTTCGAGAAGGGCAGCTACAAGACAGCCGGAGGCCTCCACGGCGTCGGCGCCAGCGTCGTCAATGCGCTGTCGACCGAGCTGTGCGCGCAGGTCAAACGCGACGGGGCACTGTGGGAGATGACGTTCAAGCGGGGCAAGCCTGCTGGTCCGCTCAAGAAGGTGGGCGCCGCGCGCGGGTCAGGAACCAGCGTCTATTTCCATCCCGATCCGACCATCTTTCCAAAGGTCGAGTTCGATCCGGCGCTGGTCCGCGAGCGCCTCGAAATCGTCAGCTACATCCACAAGGGCGTCCGTGTCACGTTCGAGAACGAAGCCGAAGGAACGAAGGACGTTTTCCAGCACCACGAGGGACTGGCCGATTTCGTGGCGAAGATCGTCGCCGAGCGCGGCGCCAAAGCGGTGCACGAAACGGCTTTCATCCTCGAGCGCGAAAGCGGCCCGCGGCTGGACCTGGTGCTGCAGTGGACCGAATCGACGGACGAGCACATTCGCAGCTACGTGAACGGCATTCCCACCGGATCGGGCGGCACGCACGAGAACGGGTTGCGGGCGGGAATCGGCAAAGCGGTCCGCAACTACATTGAAACGCACAACCTGTCGCCCAAAGGTGTGACGCTTGCCGCAGAGGACATTCGCGAAGGGCTGACCGGCGTCCTCAGCCTGTTCATCGAGGAGCCGCAGTTCCAGGGACAGACCAAAGATCGGCTGAACAATCCCGAAGTGCTGTCGTCGGTGGATTCGGCTGTCCGCCCGGCGCTCGAGCATTGGCTGAACCACAACCGCACGATCGCCGAGGCGATTGTCGCGCGCATCATCCTTGCCGCGCGCGCGCGCGAGGCCAGCCGCGCCGCGCAGGCGGAAGTGACCCGCAAGACGGCAACCTCCGGACGCCTCAACCTGCCCGGCAAGTTGAGCGACTGCACCACCGCGCACCGTGCCGACAGCGAGCTGTTCGTCGTCGAGGGCGATTCGGCCGGCGGATCGGCCAAGCAGGGGCGCGACCGCGCACGCCAGGCCATCCTGCCGCTGCGCGGGAAGGTGATGAACACGGAAGGGATGACGCTCGCGAAGGTCCTCGAGAACCGCGAGCTGGCGGATCTGGTGACGGCGCTCGGCTGCGGGATGGGCAAGAACTTCGACCTGTCTCGGCTGCGCTACGGCCGCGTCATCATTCTCGCAGACGCCGACTCGGACGGGCATCACATTGCGACGCTGCTGCTGACGTTCATCTACCGCCACCTGCCCCAGCTCATTTCCGCCGGCAAGGTCTTCCTCGCGCAGCCGCCGCTTTACCGCATCGACATCGGCAAGGACACCTTCTGGGCGCTGGACGACGCCCAGCGCGACAGGCTCGTGAAGCAGCACGGCAACGGGCGCGGCAGCCTGGAGATCACGCGCTTCAAGGGTCTCGGCGAGATGATGCCGAAGGTGCTGTGGGACACGACGCTCAATCCGCGCACGCGGCGCCTGCTGCGCGTCGAGATCGCGGATCAGATCGTGACCGATCGCGTCATCAACGAGCTGATGGGCAAAGACGCCTCCGCGCGCTTCAGATTCATCATGGACAGAGCCGAGGACGCGCAGGAACTCGACGTCTGACGCTCGACCGGAGTACGCGCGATAGAGTTCGATGGAGTGCAACGTGAAAGCCCGCGTCTCTTTCCTGACAGCTCGGCGTTGACGGTCGGAAGGCCTAAACTAGGCGCGACGGGCGAACCATGAAGCGGTTGGGTTCGGCAGCGGCGATTATCCTGGCGTTGGCCGTGCCGGTGCTGAGCCAGCAGGATCGGAACACACCACCCGTGTTCCGATCCGCCGTCGACCTGGTTCAGGTCGACGCCTACGTGACGGACTCGCAAGGGAATCCGGTAACCGGCCTCACTGCGGACGACTTCGAGGTGCGGGAAGATCGAAGACCTCAATCCATCGCGTACTTCCTGCCTTTCAATATCCCGATCGAGGAGCGACGAGAAGGTGCCCTCTCTGTCACGACGTTCGCCGAACCGGATGTGCAAAGTAACGGGCCGCGCGAAGGGCGTCTGTATGTGATCGCCGTCGACGAACTGCGACCGGAGAATGGGTTGCGTACACGCGTCTTCCTGCGGCAGTTCGTCGAGCGCCACATGGGGGAGCATGATGTGGCGGCGGTCGTCCTGATTGGCCGTGGGCGCAGAACCGACACCCAGGAGTTCACATCGAACCGGCGGCTCCTGCTTCGCGCGATCGACCTCGTCTCCGGGTGGCCTGCCGAGCCGCCGCCGATCCAGGGCATCAGCGGGCCTCTGGCGATCGGCTTTCGCCGAGCCTCGGCGGACGGCATATTTGCTCTTCGAGACCTGGTGGAGTTCCTCGCGCGCATCCCCTCGCGCCGCAAGGCGATGCTGTTGCTGACCGAAGACGTTGGACTCGATTACCAGAATGCAATCGATACATCCCCTTCGGCGTCCCTGGGCGTGTTGGGGGATGTCGTTCGCGAGATCGCGCGCACGGCCCTTCGGTCCAATGTGGCGATATATCCGATCGATCCCAATCGTCTGAGTCTCGCGGATACCGTGAGTGGCGAGTTTGAGGGTGTTCCGAGCGTTGAAATGGAACGCGCCCGTCGGCGAATGGAGATGTCCAGGCGCATCGCCTTGCGGTCGCTTGGTGATGTCACCGGCGGTTTTGCGCTCGTATCCTCCAACGACGTCGAGGGAGCGTTTGAGCGACTGGTTCGTGAGAACAGCACCTACTACAGCCTTGGCTACTACTCGACGCAGGACAAGACCGACGGCAAGTTCCGCCGGTTGGACGTTCGCGTCAAGCGTCCGGGTCTGCGAGTACACACGATCACCGGGTATCTCGCCCCGAGAGAGCGAGTAGCGGCGGTCCCGAGGAAACCGGGCGTCCTTGATGCGTTGAGCCATCCGCTGGCGGTCTCCGGGCTGCCGATGAGAGTCGTCGCCACACCATATCGGGGACAGGGAAAGGAGGCGACCATCGCGGCTGCCATCGAAGTAGGTGGCAGCGCTCTCGAATTCGACCGGAAAGGCGACGCATTCACGGCGCAACTTGAGGTTGGCTACGTCGTCAGCGCGGCGACAGGTGCTTTGCCGCCCGTGACATACCGCATGGACCTGGCGCTCAAACCCGACAGCTACGAGACGGCGCGCAAAACGGGCGTCAGGATTCTGCTCGACCCCCCCGGACTTCGGCCGGGCATTTACCAACTTCGTCTCGGCATTGCGCAGGTCGGGCGCCGCTCAGGAAGTGTTCTTTACGACCTCGAGGTGCCCGATTTCACAAAGGGTCCACTGGCGCTGAGCGGCATTTCCTTAACATCGGTGGAAACATCCGGCCTCCATGTCTCTTCCGGAAAGAATGCCTTGGCGGAAGTGATGCCCGGACCAATGACCGCGACGCGTGAGTTCACCGTCGCCGATCGCATCGCTATCTATGCCGAGGTATACGACAACATCACCGATGCGAATCCACACACCGTTACGGTGCGTGCCGAGCTGCGCACCCCGGCCGGGGCAGCCGTGCACAGCGTCTCCGATGAGAGATCATCGGCAGTGATGAATCGTCAACAGGACGGCTACGGCTTCCTGTTCGAGATACCGCTGAACGGCGTCGCGTCAGGGGCATACGTTCTGCACGTCGAAGCGACCGCGAACGTGGGTGATCGGCCGCGGCAGGCCCGGGCCATTCCAATCCAGGTGCGCTGATCGCATCGAGCTAGTCACCGCCGACGCGCTCCTCCAGGAGTGCCTCGAGCTCGGCGATCGCCTCAAGATCGTTCGGGCCGCAGCGCCGCGATCATGTTCCTGACTCGTTCGTCGATCGACCGCCTCAGCTGCTCGCGGATGAGCGTTCTGTCGACGTCGCGTTTGCATGCGTCGATGACAGGGTCCGGCTGGAGTTCCTGTTCGCCGCGCGCGGACCGGATGCTCGTCCATGTGATGCTACGGTCGCCTCAATCGTACGACGGCGCACGTCGCACAAAACCGTGCCGGCTCCAGGGTAAACGACCGTGCCAGGGGCCGCGTAGTACACTTCCGCATCCGGTGGCTCAAGGCGTTTCCCAACCCAGAAAGTTCGATCGATCAATCATCGAAGGTCCAATCGGTCCCGCCGTCTGGAAGCTCGCGTGGCCGACGATGCTGCAGAACGTCATTGCCGGACTGCAGGGCATCATCGACCACGCGATGGTCGGGCACTTCGTTGGCTACACCGCCAACGCGGCCATCGGTGTCAGCTGGCAGATCATCCTCGTCGTCATCGTCTTCATCAGCTCCGTCTTCACCGGCATGGCCGTGCTCGTGGCGCGGTTTGCCGGTGCCAATCAGCCGGACAAGGTCAACCGGACGGTGTATCAGGCCTTCCTCACCGCCGCCGGATGCTCGGTGCTGCTCGCCGCGATCGGCTACTTCGTTTCGCCGCTGCTGTTGACGCTCGTCAACGCCGCGCCCGAGGTGCGCGCCGACGCGCTCCCGTTCCTGCGGGCGATGTTCCTCGGCATGTTCGGGATGATGATGTTCTTCATGCTGAGCGGCGCGTTTCGAGCCGCCGGCGACCCGCAGACGCCGTTGCGGCTGGGCGTCGCGATGACGGTGCTGACGGTGGTCTTCAACGTGATGCTGATCCCCGCGCTCGGCACGCTCGGCGCGGCGCTCGGCACAATTGCCAGCAGCACGATCGTGGCGGTCTACGGCATCTGGCGCATCACGCGGCCCCACTCGGTGATTCACTTCGAGCCCGGGATGAGCCTGAAGCCGGATTTCACCATCATCCGGTCGCTCTTCCGGTTCGGCCTGCCGACAGGGGTGCAGGGCATTGCCATGAACGTCGGCGGCGTGCTGCTGCTGCGCTTCATCGGATCGCTCGAGCAGAGCGCCGCGGCGCAGGCCGCATACGCCGTCGGCTATACGGAACTCTTCTCGCTGATCACCTGGACGTCGGTCGGCTTGATGGGCGCCTCGGCGACAATCGCCGGCCAGAATCTCGGCGCCGGCAATCCGGAACGGGCCGTTGACGGCGTGCGCGTCGCGGCGAAGGTCGGGCTGTGCGTGGCCGCGGTCATCGGAGCGCTGTTCGTGTTGGTGCCTCAGTATCTGCTCGCCGTGTTCGGCATGACGGATCCGACTGTTCTCGCCATCGGCGGTTCGCTGCTGGGATTCCTCAGCGTATCGGGACTGTTCATCACCGTGGCGTTGAGCTACACCGGTGGGCTGCAGGGCACCGGCGATACCCGCAGCCCGCTCTTCATCTCCGTGATCTCCCAGGTGCTCGTGCCCCTCGGACTGTGCTCGATTTTTCAGGCCGCGCGCGGCCTGCAACCGAACGACATCTGGCTGGCCATCGTCGTCGGTCACTTCACGCGCGCCGCGCTGAGCTTCATGCGATTCAAGCAGGAGAAGTGGCGCAATATCGCGGTGGATATCGAGCCGGCGAGGCCGTAAATCTGAATTCTGAATTCAGAATGCAGAATTCAGAGAGCAGACTTCAGAGTGCAGACTTCAGAGTGCAGACTCACGCTGTTAGTCGCAAAAATCTCGTACTTCGAAACGTGTGATTCCCGAGAGACTCAAAAAATGGCCGGAATCTGATTAGTGGTCCTTCGGCCATCGGCGTGCATTGACCGATGGCATGCCCAACGATTCAGCCCAAGACATTCGTGATCGTGCGTTCGCGTTCGGATGCAAAGTCTCCCGCCTCGCGTTGAGCCTGACGCCGCGACCTGGTATTCGGTCGCTCGTCGACCAGCTGCTGAGAGCAGGTACGGCCGTAGGTGCGAACCTTGAGGAAGCGAAGGCTGCTTCCACCAAACGCGAATTCCTTCGTGATGTCGAGATCTCGCTTCGCGAAGCCCGTGAGGCGTGGTACTGGCTGCGCATATACAGCGAGCTTGAACTCGGTGATCCTGTGACCGTGCGCGAGCTCGTCGGCGAGGCCGACGCGATCGTGCGGATACTGACGGCGATCGTCATCAGCACAAAGCGGCGGATGGCGATCATCGCGTTTGTTTCTGCATTCTGCATTCTGAATTCTGCATTCCTGCTCTCCTAGTAATATCCACCCTATGTCCTTCTCTGGAATTCCTCGAGTTCCCGCACCAGTCAACGATTTCAACCGGTCATACCTTCCCGGCTCTCCTGAACGCGCCGAGCTGAAAGCGCGCCTGAAGACGATGGCGGCGGAGCGAGTCGACATTCCGTTGGTCATCGGCGGCCGCGAAATCCGCACCGGACGCACGCAGCCTGTCGTCATGCCGCATAACCATCGTCACGTGCTCGGCGAATGGCACGCCGCGGGGCCGGAGCACGTGCAGCAGGCGATTGCCGCGGCGGCGGAGGCCCATCGCGAATGGGCCAGCTGGGCATGGCACGAGCGCGCGGCCGTGATGCTGCGCGCGGCGGAGCTGCTGAACACGACGTGGCGGGCGACGATGAACGCGGCGACCATGCTGGGGCAGTCGAAGAACGTGTTCCAGGCGGAGATCGACGCGGCGGCAGAGATGGTGGACTTCTGGCGCTTCAACCCGTACTTCGCGCAGCAGCTGTACGAAGAGCAGCCGATCAGCACCAGCGCCGCATGGAACGCCCTCGAATACCGCCCCCTCGAAGGGTTCGTCTACGCGGTGACGCCGTTCAACTTCACGTCGATCGGCGGCAACCTGCCGACCGCGCCGGCGTTGATGGGGAATACCGTCATCTGGAAACCGGCGTCGAGCGCGATGCTGAGCGGCTACTACATCCTCAAGCTGCTCGAGGCTGCCGGCATGCCGCCCGGCGTGATCAACTTCGTCCCTGGGAACGCCGTCGAGATTTCGAACATCCTGCTCGATTCACCGGACCTGGGCGGGATTCACTTCACCGGCAGCACGGCCGTGTTCCAGTCGATGTGGACGAAGGTCGGCCAGAACGTCGCCCGCTACAAGAGCTATCCGCGGCTCGTCGGCGAAACCGGCGGCAAGGACTTCATCGTTGCGCACCCGTCCGCCGACGTGCAGGAGCTTGCGGTGGCCATCGTCCGCGGCGGGTTCGAGTATCAGGGCCAGAAATGCTCGGCCGCGAGCCGCATCTACGTTCCGAAATCGCTGTGGCCGGAGGTCACGGAGCGCGTCGTGGCGATGATGCGCGAGATCAAGGTCGGCGACGTCGCGGACTTCAGGACCTTCATGGGCGCCGTGATCGACCGCAAGTCGTTCGAGAAGATCTCCGGGTACCTGGAGGACGCGCGAAAAAACGCCACGATCATCGAGGGCGGAACGGCGTCCGACGAGACCGGCTATTTCGTGGCGCCGACGCTGGTGCAGGCGCCTGAACCGGGCTACCGGCTGATGTGCGAGGAGATCTTCGGACCGGTCGTCACGGCCTCTGTCTACGCGGACAACGCGTGGCTGGAGACGCTTTCAGTGATCGATCAGACGTCGCCGTACGCATTGACCGGCGCGGTGTTTGCGCGGGAGCGCGGCGCGATTCGCGAGGCGGCGCAGGCTCTTCGGCACGCGGCCGGCAACTTCTACGTCAACGACAAGCCCACGGGAGCGGTGGTCGGTCAGCAGCCGTTCGGCGGGGCGCGGGCGTCGGGAACGAACGACAAGGCAGGCTCGAAGATCAACCTGCTGCGCTGGGTCAGCGCGCGGACGACGAAGGAAACGTTCGCGCCGCCGCGCGATTACAGGTATCCGTACATGTCCGAGGAGTGACAGCCACGGAGACGCCGAGGCACGGAGTTGAGTAAGGAATCTCCGTGTCTTCGTGACTCCGTGGCCGGAATCAAGCGGTTTATTCGATCCGAATCAGCTCGACGTCGAAGACGAGCATGCCTTTCGGCTGACCGGCCTCGCCTTTGTACGCCAGGCTTTCCGGAATCCAGAACCGCGTCTGTTCGCCCTCGACCATCAGGGCCACGCCCTCGGTCCAGCCGGGGATGACCCCGCTCAGCTCAAACGTCACCGGCTTTCCGCGCAGGATCGAGCTGTCGAACATCTTCCCGTCGGTCGTCCACCCGGTGTAATGCACCGTCACCTTCGACCAGGCGGCCGGATTGCGCGCGCCGGTTCCGGGACGCAGCACGCGATAGGCGAGCCCGGTGGCCGTCTTTTTCGTGTCGTCCGGCGGCGCTTTGACGTCCGGCGGCGGGATCGTCGGGCTGACGCGCGTGTCGATGAGCTCGAGGTCGAACACCACGGTCCCGGCTGGCCGCCCTGCCTGGCCCCGGTAGGCCAGGCTCTCGGGAATCCAGCATCGGCGCTTCTCGCCGACAGTCATGAGCTGAACGCATTCGCGCCAGCCGGCCATGACCTTTGTGAGCGGGAAGGTGGAGGCGGCTCCACGGGCGATGGAGCTGTCGAACATCCGTCCGTCGCTGGCGACCCAGCCGGTGTAGTGCACCGTCACGATGTCCGTCGCATCCGGCTTCCGCGTGCCTGTGCCGGGCGTCAGCACTTTCGAAATCAAGCCCGACGCAGCCTTGGCGGCATCGCCGGGCGGCGATGTCAGGTCCGGCGGCGGAATGTACGGCGACAGCTGCGCACCCGCCGGCGCGCTGAACGCCGCGAGCAGAAGTCCGGCCAGAAACACACGTCTCACCATCACTCAGCTTTCCAGAAGGAGATGACCCGGATCCTCGATGAACTCCTTGATCTTCACGAGGAACTGCACCGCTTCCCGCCCGTCCACGATTCGATGATCGTACGACAGCGCGAGGTACATCATCGGCCGGATCGCAACCTGGCCGTTCACCGGCACGGCACGGTCCTGGATCTTGTGAAGCCCGAGGATTCCGACCTGCGGCGGGTTGAGGATCGGCGTGCTCAGCAGCGAGCCGAAAACGCCGCCGTTGGTGATCGTAAAAGTGCCGCCCTTCAGATCGTCGAGGGTCAGCGTGCCATCGGCGGCGCTCTGCGCGAAACCACGGATCGCCAGCTCCAGCTGCGAGAACGACAACCGATCCGCGTCCCGAATCACCGGAACAACCAGGCCGCCCTCGGCGCCGACGGCCATACCGACGTCGAAGTAGTTCTTGTAGACGATGTCGGTGCCCTGAATCTCGGCGTTCAGCTGTGGAAAGGCGCGCAGCGCGGCGACGGCGGCCTTGACGAAGAACGAGGCGATGCCGAGGCTGACCCCGTACTCTTTCTTGAAGGCTTCCTTGCGACGTTCGCGGAGGCTCATGATCGCCGTCATGTCCACCTCGTTGAACGTCGTCAGCATCGCGGCGTTATGCTGCGCCTCGACCAGACGTCGTGCGATCGTTTCTCGGCGCTTCGACATGCGCTCGCGCCGCTCACTGCGGTCGCCGGACGGCCGTGACGGTGCGACACGCGGACGTGCGGCTGGCGCCTCCTTCGACTCGTACGCCACGCCTCGAGGGCTGGCTGCCGGCTTCGCCATCGCGTCCTGGACGTCCTGCTTCATCACCCGTCCAGACGCGCCAGATCCCTGGACAGCACCGAGGTCAACGTCGTGCTCGCGCGCCATTCGCCGCGCCGTCGGAGTCGCCTTCTGGTCCGTCTGCGGCGCTGCCGCCGGCACCGCCGACGGGGCCGCCGTTTTGGCGGGGGAGCCGCTCGAGCCGTTCCCGGAGGACGCCGCTGCTCCCGCCGCGGTCTCGTCGACGACTCCAAGCAGCTCGCCGATCTTGACGTCCTCGCCCTCGCGCCGCTTGATGCTGGCAAGCACGCCGCCCTTGTCCGCGTTCACTTCCAGGTCGACTTTCTCCGTTTCGAGCTCGACGAGCGGGTCGCCGACCTCGACGCGGTCGCCTTCTTTTTTCAGCCAGCGGGCGACGCGCGCTTCGACGACCGATTCACCAAGTTCCGGGACGACGATATTGGTCATGGATGAAATTCAAAATGCAAAAT
>DASTBV010000034.1:0-21190 GCA_035711805.1 Vicinamibacterales bacterium | reverse complement strand
TTCAGGGGCGCCGTGCTAACCGCGAAGGCGCGCGGGAGCACGTGCCCGTGGGGATTGCGATCCGGCTGAAGCCGGACTCCACATCGGCGTCCGCCTGAAGGCGGACACTACGAGCTACCAACCACCAACTACAAACTAAGGCGGCCCGTGCTCTTGCCGATCGACGGGACTTCCGCGCCGGCCAGATCGCCAAGGGCCAGCAGCAGGTTGGCGGTCGGCTCCTTGTTTTCCATCTTCAGGTGCCGGTTGCCCTTCAGCTTCCCGTTCGCGCCGCCCATCAGCAGCACGGGCGGGTTGTTGCGATCGTGCGCGTTGCCGTTGCCCATCCCGCTGCCGAAGTAGATCACCGACCGGTCGAGCAGCGACGCGTCGCCGTCCTGCGTCTCCTTCAGCTTGCCGATGAACTCCGACAGCTTCGCCACGTGATACGTCGTCAGCTTCGCGTACTTGGCGATGCCCTCCGGCGTGTCGCCGTGGTGCGAGATCGGATGGTGCGGCTCGGGCAGCCCGATGTGCGCGTAGCTCCTGCCGGAGCCCTCGTGGCCGACCATGAACGTGAACACACGCGAGAGGTCCGCCTGGAAGGCCAGCAGCATCAGGTCGTAGGTCACGGTCAGGTGATCGTCGATGTTGTCGGGCAGGCCGAGCGGCGCAACGGCGCCCTCGGGCACGGCCGCCGCGCGCGCGTCCATGCGATCGAGCATCTGCTCGACGTCGCGGATGTTCGTCAGATACTCGTCGAGGATGGCGCCGTCGGCGGAGCCGAGCGAGCTGCGCATCCGCTTCGCTTCCTCGACCACGGAGTCGAGCAGGCTCTGCTTGCGCCGCATCTGCGCCAGCCGACGTCCGGTGGATCCGGCCTCGCCGAACATCCGCTCGAACGTCACGCGCGGGTTGACGGCCACGGGCAGCGGGCTGGTGTCGTCGCGCCACGAGATGGAGTTGAAGAAGACGCAGGGATAGCCGTCGCACGCGCCGGCGGACGTCCCCATGTCCTCGGTCCCGACCTGCAGCGACTGCAGCGGCGTGTCGCCGGCAATCTTGTCGGCAATGAACTGATCGATGCTCTTGCGCGAGCGGACGACGAAGTAGTTCGCCTGGCCGCTGTCGGGACCGGTGCCGTTCAGCCACGCCGCGCTGGCGCCCATGTGCACGCCGCCCATCTCGGGGTTGCCGTCGGGCGCCTTCATCCCGCTGATCGTCACCAGATGGCTGCGGAACGGCTCGAGCGGCTGCATGATCGGCTTGAAGTCGAAGCTGCTGCCGGCCGCGTCGGGATGCCACTGCTGCGGGAAGATCCCGTTCGGGATGTAGATCGCGCCGAAGCGGAACGGCCGCGACGCCTGCGCCGCGAGCGCGGGAATCATGGCGTCCATGAACGGCATCGCGATGAGGGTGCCGAACGCGCCGCGCAGGAAGGTGCGCCGAGGGAGGTGCTTTTTCGTGACGATCATTCGATAGCTCCAATCCGGCTAAAGCCGGACTCCCCGCGAGGTCCGCCTAAAGGCGGACACTACAGCTATCCGGCTGAAGCCGGACTCCACAGATATATAGAGTGCGCCTAGTCACGCGGGCCTGACAAGGCCCGCGCCACGATCGCGTTACGCGCCAGTATTGCCCAATTTGGTCCGCATCTGGAACGGGGTGCTCTGCACAATTCCGAGCAAAATCGACTGCATGGCGTAATTCCGTGCGGCCGAGCTGCGGACGATGCCCCGGACGACGGGCATGTCTACCGGCTCGAGGCCCCGGCCGAGCGCGTAAATCAGCAGCTTTTCGGTGATGGTCCCCACGAACACGTCGGGCCGGGCCTTCATGGCGTTCCGCAGCGCCACCGGGCCGTCAATCTTCGTCCCGTCCGCCAGCATCCCGGCGGAATCGATCGCCAGCCCCTCGCGCGTCTTCACCTGCCACTGCCCGACGGCGTCGAAGTTCTCGAGCGCAAAGCCGACGGGGTCGATGTTGCGATGGCACGTCGCGCACGTGGGATTGGCGCGATGCCGCTCGAGCTGCTCGCGCACCGTGGACGGCCGATCCTTGTGCGCGCTCTCAGCCAGGTCCGGCACGACAGCAGGCGGCGGCAGCGGCGGCACGTTGAGCAGGTTCGAGATGATGTATTTCCCGCGCAGCACGGGCGACGTGCGGTTCGCCACCGACGTCATCGACAGGATGCTCGACTGGCCAAGCAGCCCGCGCCGGTTCGGATCGGTCACGGTGACGCGGCGGAAGTGCGAGCCGTAGACGCCGGGAATCCCGTAGTGCCGCGCCAGCCGCTCGTTGACGAACGTGTAGTCGGCGTCGAGCAGGCTGAACGCGGAGCGGTTCTCGCGGACGATGCTCTGGAAGAAGAGCTCGGTTTCCTTGCGGAACGCCTGACGGACGTTGTCGTCGAAGTCCGGGAACATCAGGATGTCCGGCGTCATCTTGTCCAGATTGCGCAGCTGCAGCCACTGGCCGGTGAACGCGTTCATGAACGCGTCGGCACGCTCGTCGGCCACCATCCGCCGCACCTGCCGGTCGAGCACGCCGGGCGAACGGAGCTTCCCGGCAATCGCCAGATTGAGCAGCTCATCGTCCGGGATGCTGCTCCAGAGAAAGAACGACAGCCGGCTCGCCAGCTCCAGCTCGCTGATGCGATGCGCCGCGCCAACAGGAAGCGAGGCAGGACTCTGCTCGGACCGGAACAGGAACGCGGGACTGGTGAGGATCCTGGCCAGCGCCGTCCGAATCCCGTCGTCAAACTTGCCGCCGGCGGCACGCTCTTGACGGTAGAGCGCCATCGGCGCGTCCATGTCGACCTTGGTGACCGGACGACGGAACGCACGCTTCGCAACGGTTGAAAGAATCTGATTAGCGCATGCCTCGGTCTGCACCGTGCAGACGAACAACTTCTTGCGCGACGCCATGTCGGCCATGCCGGTGGGGTTGAACGGCCCCTCGATGATCCCGTTGCGCAGCCGCGGCAGGCCGGAGGGGTTGTGCGCCTCCTGGCTGTCGCGCAGCGTCGGCTGCCAGACGTTCTGCTCCTGCCCGGGCCGCTCGACGAACGTGAAGCCGACGTCGTGGAGCCCGGCCGTCACCTTGATGCGCGGCGAGGCCATCCGCTTGTCGAACACCTCGCGCGCGACGGGCGTGTTGCCCTTGGCGGCGTCGTGATCCTCCTTGCCGCCAATCGGCGCGGAGAACACCTGCTTGCCGTCGATGGTGACGATGAAGTTGTGCGGCGTTTCGTGGCCCTCGACACCAACGAGACCTTCGGCGACGGTCTTGAGCAGGCGGCCGGAGAAGACGTACTCGCCGTCGGCGGGGAAGTTGTGCTGAGCCACCAGTCCGCCGCGCGTGCCGAACGGCAGGCCGTCCACGTGCTTCGTCTGCGTCGTCGTGGTGCTGACGGTGAACGTCACTGCGCTCGGCTCGGCGGCGTCGTTGCCCACCGCCACTTCGGCGATGCGCAGGCCGGCGGTGAGATAACGATCGAGCAGCAGCGGGGAAGTCGGCAGCGCGCTGGCGATGTTGTCGAAGCCGAAGTCGCCGCTGTCGCTCGGCAGCAGATCGGCGACGTCAACGGTGACGCCGAGCATGTCGCGCACCGCGTTCGCGTACTCGAGACGATTGAGGCGATGGAGGACGAACTTGCCGGGCGCATTCTTTTTCGCCGCCGCGGCGTCGAGGCTGGCGATGAGCGCGGCGCGGAACTTCGCGAGCTCCGCCTGGCCGGGATGAGGGACGCCCTGCGGCGGCATCGCCCCGACGCCAAGCTTCTTCACGACACGCTCCCAGGTCAGCGCGTCAGCGCCTGGATCGGCGAAGTTCGCGGTGTCGAGCGCGAGCGGCAGTCCGGCAGGCAGGGGATTCCTGGTGTTATGGCAGCCAAAGCAGTACTTCGCCACCATCGGCTGGAAATCGGCCACTGATTGCGCCGGGCCGGCCTGAAGGCCGGCCCCTACGGGTTTCGATGATTGCGCCGATGGCTGCTTTGACGGGACCGCACCGGACTGGAGGTTGAACCACGAAGAACTCGAAGGATCGAAGATCACGAAGGAAAGATCTTTTTTCGTGTTCTTCGATTTTTCGTGTCCTTCGTGGTTCAAACCGTACGCGGTCGTGGAAACGACGGCTGCGGTGAAAAGCGCTGCCCCCGCGAACAGTGCTCTTTTCATTACTGGGCTTCCTCGGGTTCCGCGGCTCCCGCTTTGGGTTCAGTGGGTTCAGTAGGTTCAGAGGGTGCAGTCGGTGCAGTAGGTGCTGCCGGCGGCAGTCCCATCAGCTCGCGCAGCAGCTTGGCGACGTCCTGCTGCGACGCGGCACCGCGGCCGCCGCGACCGCGTCCGCCAGCCGGCGGTGCGCCACGGCCACCGCGCGCGGGACCGGCCGCGGGCTGCCTGCCCTCGGCCACATCGAGCGCGGTGAAGCCGTCGTTGTTCTTCTGATGAAAATCGACCTTCGCCGCGGCCAGCGCGCGGATCATGTCGAGGTTGCCAGCGCGCGCGACCTGGTGAAGCAGCGGAACTCCGTCCGGTCCCTTCGCGTTCGGATTCGCGCCGGCCTGCAGCAGCACCGCGAACGCGTCGTCCGGCTTGCGGCTGCCAGGTTCTCGATACGGGACGGCCCCGTCGCGAATGTATCCGGGGCCGCCGGTCATTCCGGGCCCGCGTCCGCCGGTCATCGTCACCATCACCGCGGTGCGTCCAGCATTCGGATTGCCACGGCCACGCCCCGCGGGCGCGTCGTCCGCAGCGTCATCGTCCGCGCCTTCCTTCTTTGCGGCGGATGGAGGCGCGGCGGGCGGCGTCTGCTCGAGATTGGCCTTGTACTTAATCAGCAGCTTCAGCGACTCGACGTCCGACTGGATCGCCGCGCGGAAGAACGGCGTGTTGTCGAAGCGATCGGAGTTGGGCATCGACGTCGAGTGGAGCTGCCCGGCAAACGGCTTGTTCGGATCGGCGCCCTTCTGGAGCAGCAGTTCCATCAGGCTGAGCGCGGTGTGCGTGTTCGGATGATCCGGACGACGGCGTGAGCCGTCGAAGGCGAACTGATCGGTGGTCGCGTCGCGCATCTCGACGGCCATGTAGAGCGAGCCGTCGTTCACGTCGGCGCCAAGCTCCGCGAGCGTGGCGGCCATGTCGAAGCGATCGTTCCAGATGGCGATCATCGTTGCCGACGCACCGTCTCCGTTCTTCAGATTGAGGTCCGCACCCTTGCCGGCCAGCAGGCGAACCATCGGCTCGTTGCCGTTGCGCGCCGCGAACATCAGCGCGGTCATGCCGCCGGTGGGATGGTCGGCGTTCTTGCGCTGCGTCAGCGCGGTGATCTTTCCCTGCTTGTTCGGATCGGCGCCGGCTTCGAGCAGCGCGCCGGCGACATCGAGATGGCCTTCCGCCGCGGCATACATCAGCGCTGTGGTGCCCTGGAACTTCTCCGCGGCGTTCACGTCCGCGCTGCGCGCGAGCAACAGGCGCACGGCCGGCAGGCTCCCAGCCCGCGACGCGGCGAGGAGCGGCGTTTCACCTTCCGGATGCGCCTTCGACGGGTTCGCGCCGGAGCGGAGGAGGAGCTCCACCATCGGGGCGTTGCCGACGCGGCTCGCCTGAAGGAGCGGCGTGACGCCGAAGTCGTTGGCGGCATCGACGATCGCCTTCGCGGCGATCAGCGCACGCGCGATCTCGAGGCTGCCGTTGTTCGCGGCCCACAGGAGCGCGGTGGAACCGTCGCCCGCCCTGGCGTTCACGTTCGCGCCCGACTTGATCAGCGTGCGCATGCCGGCGGCGTCGTTGGCCTTCGCTGCTTTGATCAGCGGGCTGTCGCCGCTCGCGCGCGTGACCGTCACGAAGACGGCCGTTGCCAGGAGACACGCCATTGATAAGTGAGCGACGCGATGCATCGATGCTCCTCTTTTAGTTGGATAGTTGGATAGTTGGTAGTTCGTAGCAACGACTATCGAACTACCCACTACCAACCACCAACCACGAACTACCACCTAGAAGATCGTGTCGAGCGCCGTGTCAGGCGTCAACGGGGTCAACCGAGGGATACCGAAGGCTAGAAATGATAACCCGAGGCGCGTAAACCCTCAAATTACAGGGGTTTAGGTCCTTGGTGCTTAGTGCTTGGTTCCGGGTCCGTACCTGGTCCGTGGTCCGTCCCCGGTCCTTGGTCCTTGGTGCGTGCGCGTCAACCCAAGTGCCGACCCTACTTCACTGCCTCGGTTATCGGCAGCGGCCACGACGCGCGCGGCTTCGATGGAGCCGGTTCATTGCCGAAACGGGGACGGCTGAAATCGTAGATGGGCGGGGCCTGTGGGAACGCGACGACCGAGCCCCTCTCATCCACCCAACCGGACAGCACCACGCGCTGCCCATCACCCTGCGCGCTGACGGGCGTCATCAGCGACGGACCACCCAGCGAGAGCCAGACCAGACACACCGCAATCACCGTCAGCACTGCCTTCATGTATCGATCCCCGGCCATACGTCCTCCTCGCGTGCAGGCGCGCACGGCAAACCAGACGCCGCCGAAGCCCAACGAGTTTGGTCGGGTTGCAGTGATAATCGTTGGTGCCTCGCCGCTTGAGCCGACCTCGTATGCGTTGCGATGCGCTTCTAGGTGTGCGGCAACCCCACGCGGCGCACGAGCGCCTTAAACCGTGTGTCGCCGGGCGGCTGGCCAACGTCCGGATGCGAGCGCCTGGGTCCACGGAACACCGGCCGCTGGCGTTCGCGGTGACTGGAGACGCGCGCGCCCGGCCTCGATCGACAGGCTGGCATGGCGCCGGGACACCGAGGGGTTTTCCACATAGACGCCGGCGGATGGGTCGCGTCAGAGCACTGCTCACGCGCACGTTCGATATCGTCGAGATCTTCCCGCTCGCCCCGGCGAGCGGGCGGGACCCCTACACCGCGCACGGCGGTGACGCCTGCGGACGCGGTCGCGGCGGCCGGATTACGAACCACCTACGAACTACCAACTATCCAACTACCAACTAGATAGATCAGGGGCGCGTAAACCCTCAAAATAAAGGGGTTTACGAGCTACCCGCATGACGGACGGCGTCCTCAACATCGTCTTCTTCGTATTCCACACGTCGTGGATTGCATTCAACTGCCTCGGCTGGATGTGGCGGCGAACCCGCCGCTGGCAGCTTGCAACCGTGTCGCTCACCGCGCTGTCGTGGTTTGGGCTCGGGGCACGGTATGGATGGGGGTACTGTCCATTTACGGACTGGCACTGGGAAGTCCGGGCGCGCCTGGGCCACGACGATCCGCCGTCCTACGTCCAGCTGCTGATTCGGGAACTGACCGGGATCGACATCGGCCCGGTGTGGGCGGATACATTGGCGGTGGCGACGCTTGCCGCGGCCGCTCTGCTGAGCGTCGTGTTGAATGCGCGGGACCGCCGTGCGATGTCGAGCCGAAGCGTGTGGTAGTTGGTAGTTCGGTGGTCTTCACCGCAGTGAGATTTGGTAAATGTTGCGATGGATCACCGCGCGTGTGTAAGCGTAGAGCGACGGGCGCGGACCTGGAAAAAGGCCCCCATGTGGCACGACCTGCACGCCCGGGCGTGACGCAATCTCCGCGTCGCTCCGGAACGATGCAGGCAGGTCGCCCGGCCGATCAAGTGTGACGACGTAGGTCGTGCCGGTGTCGTAGAGTGGATCGCTGGTGCGGCCGAGACGTAGAAAGAGAAAGTCTCCGCCTGGCGACCACGACAGGGCCGGAGGCGTGCGATCGTGCGCGGGTCCACCGTCGCTGTCGGCGCACTGATCGCAGATCACGACCGGTTCGCCGCCGTCGAGCGGATAGCCGACGAGCTGCTGCTGTTCGTCGGCAGCCGCCCAGAGAATCGCCCAACGTTTGTTCGGCGACACGCCTTTGAGCGAGATGATCGGATCCGCGGAGGTCTTCTGCCGGCCCGATCCGTCCTCGCGCACCTGGAACAGATATCGCCGCGACCCCTCCGCCGCTGCAAACAAGACCGTACCCGTGGGCCCGAAGAACACCCGTGTGCTCGTGTCTCTCGTCAGACGGATCGGCGCAGTCGGTCCATCCAGGTGCCCGAGCCAGATGCCTTCGAAGCCGCGATCGGTCCGGGTGAACACGATTCGGCCGCGGGCGTCGATGTCATAGTGCCCCATCGAGACGGCGGGAAGAATCCGCCGTTCCCTGCGCGTCTCGAGGTCGACGCTCCACAGCTCGCCCGCGGTCCACTCCCGCGCATCGGCGACGCGAAGGAGGTAATAAAGCGTCTCGCCGTCGCGAGAGAACGCCGGCGAATGCGCATACCCAGCCGAGGTGATCTGCCGCTCGGTGCCGTTGTCGTGGACCCAGATCGAGCTGATCGTCCGGCCAACAGACGAGGCGAACGAGCGGCCGTCCGGCCACATGGCGATCCCCTCTTCTTCGCTCGGGCCGAACGTGATCTGCTCCGCAGTGCCCTCAGGGAACCGTTGACGCCACGTGTGAAACCCGTCGCCTGTTTCCGCTGAGAAGTACATCCACCTGCCATCTGGCGACCAGGACGCGTGCGTGCACTTCGCGCCCGCAGGTCCGACGGCGCGCGCCCGTTTACTGTCCTCGATCGGGACGAGCCGGCACGGCAACCAGCCCGTCGCATTCATCTCCGATGAGACGAGCACCGAGCGGCCGTCCGGCGAGACGGCGGATCGATGCGCCATGCCGTCCGGGAGGTAGACGTCGGTGACGTTCGACCGCTGCGCAGTTGCCGTGACGACGCCCATCTGAACGCCGCCTTTGATTTCCGAAAACAGCACGCGGCCGCGATCGAGCCACGTCAGCGCCGCCGCGTTGTCCAGCATCAACTCCGGCTCACCACCGAGCACGGGGACGCTCCACGTTTCCCACTTGTCCGCGCGGCTTACCACCGTGTATGCGATGCGTGTTCCATCTGGCGAAAACGCCGGCGCCATCTTCGAGCGATCGTCGCGCGTAAGCTGCACGGGCTCGCCGCCGGGAAGCATCTGCACGTACAGCTGGCCCGGATCGGTGAACGTCCGCGACCCGCGGATGAACGCGAGCATGCGACCGTCGGGCGAGACCGCCGGGCTGGTGGCCGAATCGGTGAAGTCGGTCAGCTGTGTATAGGTGACTCCGTGCGGTGCACGAGTCGATCGCAGCACGACGAGGCCGCCGGCGATCGAGACGACGAGCAGCGCGACGGCCCAGTGTGCCGCGCGCGGACGGAAGCCTCCGGCCGAGCCCGCGGACGGCGGCCGCTCGACACGCACCTCGTCGGGCCATCGCGTGAAGGCGAGCGGCGTCTGCCGGACGGGCGCGGCAAAGACGTACCCGCGCCGCGACCGCGTCCGGATCATCTCCAGCGCCTCGTCGTTCAACGCACGCCGCACTTCGAGCAGGCACTGCGCGAGCGAGTTGTCGGTGACCGCCGCGTCGGGCCAGACGGCGTCGATCAGCTCTGTCTTCGTGACCAGCCTGCCGTGATGCTCGACCAGATAGGCGAGCACGGCGAACGCCTTTGGCCGCAGGGCGATTTCCTCGGCGCCGCGGCGCAGCGTTGCGGCATCCACGTTCAACGTGAACGCACCAAAGGCGTACTCGCGCTGACGGGTCGTCGCGGCGGCGGGGTGCGGCTCGCTGATCATCGGCGCTCCTGCTGTGCGGACTGGTGAGACCCGTGGGTGGGGATCGCGCCGCCGAAAGGAGGTCCTATGGCGCGATGGAATGTGCGATTCGCGTGGACAGTCGGATTGACCGCCGTGATTGGCGCGGTGGCGGCGGGATGTCAGGGGAGCGGCGGAAGCCCTGTCGCCCCGGGCGTTTCCGGCCTGGCGCTGTCGCCGTATGGCGGAATGGGCGTCCCGTTGATTCCGGAGGCGGAGACGACCGGCGGCGGGCGGCTGAACGATCCGCAGATCGGCACGCCCGGTTGGAACAGCTTCGAGCTGAATCTGAACGTCCACGGAGCGCCGCCCGATACGGACTTGTTTCTGCAGTTCGTGGCGGATATCGATCCGGCGACGCGCGGCGATGGTGTGTGTCCGCCGATGCCTCCCGCGTTCCCCCTGGGCTTGTTGCATACATCCGCCGGCGGCAGCGTCAGCGCGCACGTCAAATTTCCGGTGCCGGAGGGGGCGTTCTTCGGCACGTTCGATTCAGGGGAACATGCCGACTTCCGGTGGCGCGTGGTCAACGCGACGGGGACGTTCGACGTGCGAACACCGTGTGTGGTGCTGACGGGGAAGTAGTTGGGTAGTTGGATAGTTCGTAGTTGGTAGTTGGGGGTTCGGAGTTGGTAGTTGGTAGCCGGTAGTTTGACGTAGCCGGCTGCCGACTACCAACTAGCGCCGAGCGAGGTCCGCTACGAGCAGCGGCCGGTCGCGCGCTTGATCTCCGTAACCGTGAACCGCTCGAGCGGAGGTTCGACCGGCTTGGCCGCCTCCGCTGAAGCGAGTCCTGCAGCCGGACCGGCCGGCGCCGGCGATTCGATCGGGCGCACGACCACTTCGACGCGGTGGCCCACATGCGCCTTCAGGGCTTCGGCATCCTTTCCCTGCGCGCTCACACCCGACACGGGCCGCAGTTCGTAGGTGGCCTTCTGGCCCGACGTGCCCACGGCACCCGCTTCGCCGGCTCGACCGGGAGGCGGCTGGCCGATGGAGGTCGCGTCAGTCAGTTTGAAGGTCGATGCTGTCACTGCGTCTGACATCAGGCATCCAGTCAGCACGAACACGTTGTGCGCCGGTTCTGTCGTCGGCACAGGCGCGCGCTGATCCTGCGCGTACGGCACAGCCACGGACGCGGCTATTCCGAGGCTTACGATGGCGCTTGCGAGAAGGCTGTGCTTCATATGCACCTCATGACACCTTCAAACGCATAACCTGTGCCCTGGATCGCGCCGCTGAGCCACGCGTATGAGAAGTGCAGCTGGGCTCGAAGTCGTTGCTAGCCTTAAGAGGTGCCGCTGCTGCTCCTCGTGCTCCTGCTCCCGCTGGTGTTGATCGCGCTGATGCCGCTGATTCTGATTCAGCGGTACCGCGTTGGCACCGCACGGCGAATGGCGCGGCCGTGGATGGCGACGTTGAACGTCGCCCTGATGACCTTCTCCGCCGTCTGCTTCCTCGCCTGCGCTGCCGTAACGGCGGTGTGGGTGCCGAACGCCTTCACCGGTGCTGCGGCCGGCCTCGCGCTCGGAGCGGTTCTGGGTTTCGCCGGTCTTGCGCTGACACGATGGGAGCCCTCGGCTGCGACGCTGCACTACACACCGAACCGGTGGCTGGTGCTGATCGTGACGTTCGCGGTCTCGGCTCGTGTGTTGTACGGGCTCTGGCGATCGTGGACCGTCGCGCAAAGCGGTGTTTCCGGCGCACCGATCGTGATGGCCTTCGGGATTCCGGAATCGCTGGCCGCGGCCGGGATGGTGATCGGCTACTACTTCGCGTACGGGTTGGGAGTGCGGCGTCGCATCGTGAAGTGGCGGAACCGCGCGTTGCCAGCGAGATAACGGCTTCACTCACTCCATCGCCTCGTCAACTGTCGTCATCCTGCAGGCGTCCCTGCTTCGTCGTCCCACTGCCGCCGCCGCCGTGCGCGTTTCGACAGCGTGACGAAGAACGCCACGAACGCCAGCGCCAGGATCAGCCCCCACAGGGCGGACGGGCTCGTCACCATCGGCAGCCAGGTGGTCCAGCGCCGATAGCTTCGCCACGCGCGGTCGGCCGCGAGGGCGGGTGTCTCGCCGGTTTCGAGCTCGAATGCGCGGGCGAATGGCACGCCCGCGGCGACGCGCGCCGCCACGCGGCCAGGGAGTGCCGCGCCGTGCACGCGGCGCAGATCGTCCACGAGGGCGGCGGCGAGCAGATACGCCTCCGCCGTATCAGGGCGCGCATCCGATGCAAACAACCGTGTCACATCGTCCAGCGGAGGACCGCTCAAGGCGGCGGCGATCAGGCGGAGGCCCTCGCCGACCCGCCAGCCCGATTCGATCGACACGGCCACGCCCTCATGGAACCAGCGCGGGAGCGGGCGGCCTCCGGCGCGGGCGTTCAGCGCGAGATGTACGAGCTCGTGGCGCATCACCGATTCAAGCGAATCGTAGGGATAGGACAGCACGCGATCGGGAAAGATGGCGATGTCGCTGACGCCGGACGCGTGCCCGACGTACCAGGCGGGTATGTTGCTGGCGCCGGGGGCGTCCTCGGTCACGAGCGTCACGTGCACACGCGACGGCAATTCCAGACCCGCGCGTTGCAGCGCCTCGGCAATGGGTTGTGCGTCCAGTCTGCGAATGCGCTGAGCCGCCGGCTCGAGCGAGACAGGCGCGGCAACAGTCAGCGTCCATTCGGCAGCCGCAGAAGCGGCGGACAGCAGAAGGCCGAAAAGCAGGAGCCACCGGATCACGCAGTCAGCTTAACTGCTGTGCGTAACTGGCGAGTGACGACGTTGATGATCGCGCCCTGCGCGTTGCCGAACTCATAGATACCGAAGCGCGTTCCTGGGTGCAAGTGGCACGAATGGAACCAGCGCGAGTATAGAGGCGCCGAGTCGAGCAGTTCAGGCGCGGAGGATCAGGAGAGTAGCGACAGCGATGGCGAGGACGGCAATCGCCACGGTGATGAGCTGCACCTGCCTGCGGCGGCGCTGCTCCGAGAGTCGGAGATCAACGATGTTTTCCCAGAGGGCTCTGAGCAGCTCGGGATCGGCCGTGCCCGGCAATACCGGCTCATGCGGCTCGCCGGACGCTACCGGTGCGACGAACCGGTATCCGCGCTTGGGAACGGTTTGAATGTACACAGATGATTCGGCCCGGTCGCCGAGCGCGTCGCGCACCTGTTTCACGGCGAAGTTCACGCCCTGCTCGAAGTCGACGAACGTCTCGTCCTTCCACAACGCCGACTGAATTTCTTCGCGGGTAACCAGCCTGCCGGGCTGACCGACCAGGAGACACAGGAGCCGGAAAGGCTGGGGCTGCAGCCGAACCATCCGTCCGTTCTTCAGGAGCCTGCCGGCTTCGAGATCGAGCTCGAACGCACCGAAATGCAGGACCGTCGTCTTGTGCGTTGTGCTCATCGGCGTGGCGAGCCTATCACTTCATCCGAATGCCGCTCCACACCTGGGAGCGGAAGTCGTTGTCAACGCTGGACTTGACCGCGCGGCCACAGATCAGCGCCTGCTCATGTTCCGCTCATGGAGTTTGTCGTGGTTGCCGCGTATAAGTCCTCGCACGAACGGAGGACACAGATGAAACATCTCAAACACGCCGGCATCAATGAAGGCGCTTGGGCACCGGCGTTGGTGGTTGTGGTTCTGCTTGCGGGATCCACCTTCGCTGCAGCTGCGGCGGGCATGCCGGCGGCGGCGGCCGGTCAGGTGGATGGGACCGCGTCGCCCCCGTCCGTACTGACCGATGACGAAATGGAGCAGTTCCTTCTGAATGCAAAGGTCCTCAGGACCAAGTCGTTCTCGAAGGGCGTGACGAAGGCTCGACGGGTGTCGATGTCCGACGGACGAATGACGCATGACGCCCAGATACAGGACGTCGACATCGAGAAGGCGATTTTCGAGGTCAGCCCGAAACACACGGAAATAAACTTCAAGGATCTGTTCCGCTACAACACCGCGGCGTATCGGCTGTCTCGCCTGCTCGGGCTGGACAACGTCCCGGTGTCCGTCGAACGGATCGTCGACGGCAAACCTGCCGCGGTCACCTGGTGGCTCGACGACGTCGCCATCGAGGAAGGCGACCGCGCCAAGAAGAAGATCGAAGGCAACGGGCTTCGGAGGCGCAACTACTGGGCGGTGATGAATGTGTTCGACGAGCTCATTCAGAACCGGGATCGCAACGGCGGCAACATCCTATGGTCCAGCGACTGGAGGCTGTGGATGATCGATCACACACGCGCCTTCCGTCTCGGAAAGTCGCTTCTGCAACCGAAGGCGCTCACCGTCTGCGACAGGGCCTTGCTGGACCGGCTGCGCGGGCTCACCCGTCCGGCGCTGGCGGCGGCCGTCGGGAAGACCCTGACCGCGCCAGAAATAGACGCGCTGATGTCGCGGCGCGACCTGATCGTCAAGCTGTTCGAGGAGAGAGTTGCGACGCTCGGGGAAGCGGCGGTTCTCTTCGCCCTCAACTAGCCCAACGAATCCCAGAACTGCTCGATGCGGCGGCGCATAGCCGCGTCGGGCAGCCTGCCGCGCCCCGCGCCCTGGTTGTCCTCGAGGTTGCGCCGCTGCGTGGTTCCTGGAATCGTCGCGGTCACGGCCGGGTGCGAGACGATGTCCGTCAGGAACAGCTGCGCCCAGCTGGTGGCATCGAACTCTTTCGCGAAGTCGGGCAGCTCGCGGCCCTTGACCTTGGCGAACGTGCCCGCCGCGCCGCGGCCGCGCCCGCCGCGCCGCGGCCGCGCCCGCCGAACGGCACGTTGATCAGCACGCCAACCTTCCGCTCCTGCGCGAACGCGAGCACGCTTTCGGCGGCGTTGCGGTTCTCGATCGAGTAATCGACCTGGTTAAGTCGGGAACTCAGGTGCAGACGCAGGACATTAGGCCAAGGGGATCGCCGTTCCGTTGGGCCGCCGCCAGGCACGCGTCGGCCCAGTCGGGCTGGTGATCGCTGTATTTCGCCAGCCACGCGAACGCGGTGGACCAGAAATCGGCATCGGCGATCGCCGGCTGCGGATCGACGTCGAGTCGTGCAGCAACGCGGAGCCGGAGCCGCTGGCCGATGAGGTAGATGAAAGCAGACTTCAGTCAGAACCGCGTCGCAGGTCACGAAAGAGTTAGAGGCGAGCGATTCGAGCTGCCGTACGGCGACGCGATGTTTGGTGTCGCGCGCGTCGCACAAGGCGACCAGCGGACCGGTATCGACGAGGATCTGCCACGCCACACGGTTGTCCGCGTCGAGGGCGCGATACGGGATTGGTATCGCGTGCAGGTGCCGGACGGTACGTCAGGGTTCGTGAGCGAACGGCTTACGCAATCGACCCGTCAGCCGTTGCGCACGGCGCGCGCGAGTGCCAAGGAGCTCCTCGATCGTCCGATCGCGACCGCTGCGCCAATTGCGAACCTCGATTCGACGTTGCGCCTACCCGTGCTCGGTCGCTTCCATGAATTCCTGCTGGTGAGGATCCCGGACGGCCGCGAAGGCTGGATCGTCTCCACGACCGAGGCGTCGTGAGACGATCCGGCGTGGACTATGAAGGGATCTTCAGCACCTGCCCGGGCTTGATCTTGTCCGGGTCGCTCAGCTGGTCTCGATTCGCTTCAAAGATCTTCGGATACGCGTTGGCGTCGCCCAGGAACTGTTTGGCAATCTTACTCAGCGAGTCACCAGCCTGGACCGTATAAGTTCGACCTGCCGCGCCGGGCTTCGCCTGAATATCGGCGACGACGTCCTGAGACCACGTGGGGATCGTTTTGATCGCGTCCCAGATTTTGTTCGCATCAGCCTGATTCCCGACGGTTCCCTTGAAACGAAGCTTGCCGTCGCGTTCCTCAATCGTGCCGTCGAAGCCGAGTTTCTGCGCCATATCGACTGAGTAGGCGTACGTTCCGCGTAATGACATGTGGACCTCCAGGCGTTCACCTTGCAACCGACAGGCCCATCTTGTGAGGCTCGCCGCCCGGTGGTAGCTTGAGGCGGCGCGCAGGGCGCCTCCCGTCCGCGGACAGGACTGAGTCCACCTGATCAACTCTCGAGACGTTCGGACGTGATCGCCGAACCTCCTTTGCCCGACGCCAGCGGACAACGGGCTCCTTGAAGGAGGCTCGCCATGCCCGTTCGTCGCCTGCCGGTACGCCCCAATCTCGAACAGCTTCATCGTCAGACCAAGGAGTTCCTCCGCGCGATCCACGCCGGTGATGAGAACGCGATCGCCGAGCTGCGCGAACACCATCCCGAATCGATTGACCCCGCCGCTGCGAAGCTGGCCGATGCACACCTCGCAGTCGCCCGAAGCTACGGCACCTCGAGCTGGACGAGGCTCGTCCAGGCGGTGCAACTGGCGGAGGCAATCTGGCGCGACGATCCTGACACCGTCCGCGAGCTCGTCACGCGGCATCCGGCGCTGATTCAGGAAGACGTTCTGATTCGCACCGACAGCAACTGGGGACCGCCGATGACCTACGCGGCGAACCTTGGCCGCGACCGCATCATCCGCCTGCTTCACTCCCACGGCGCCAGAGACTTCGAGTCAGCAGCGGGACGGGCGGCGCTGCAGGGGAAGATCGAAACCGTGCACCTGGTTTACGACCTCGCGGGACGGCCGCCGCTCGACAAGCTTTCTCTTGCCGGCCCCGCGTACACGCTGAGCGTGGAAGGAACCGCTGCGCTCTTCGCGCTCGGCGTTCGCCTGATCGGTCCCGACGGGGTGGACACGAACACCATGGAGCACCTCCTGGGGACCGACAGCCGGAAACCGTCAGCCAAGCATCAAATCCTGGAGATGTACGTCGAACACGGCTTCCAACCGCCCGACACGCCGGTCATGGCGCTCCATCGCGGGCGCATCGATCTTCTCGAGGCGCACTTGGCGCGCGATCCGAACCTGCTCACGCGCACGTTCGATATCGTCGATATCTTCCCACTCGCCCCGGCTTCCTGGCGGGACCCGTACACCGCGCAGGGTACGCCAGTACACGGGACGACGCTCCTCCACATTGCCGCCTACTTCGACGAGGTGGAGATCGGCGAGTGGCTGCTGCAGCGCGGCATGGATCCCGATGCGCGCGCCGCGATCGACGCCGACGGCTTCGGCGGCTACACGGCGCTCTTCTCGACGGTCGTTTCCCAACGCAACTTCTGGGTCAACTACGGCAAGGGAGAGCCGGACGAAGCGCGCTTCACGCGCCTCCTCCTCGATCGCGGCGCCGAACCGAACATACGGGCGTCCATTCGGGCACGCCTCGAGGAAGGACACGGCGGAGGCCCACTGCACGAGTACCGGAATGTGACGCCGCTCGGCTGGGGTGAGCAGTTCGACGCGAGGATCTTCGTGAGCAGAGAGTCGCTCCGGTTGATCGAGGCCCGCGGCGGCGGCCGATGATTGGCGACGTGGAAAGGCCGACCTGAAGGTCGGCCTCTACTTCACCGTCACTTCACCACGACCGCGATAGACCCGCAGAATGGCATAATACACATACTTGTGAAATTTCTACACATCAGGTCCTGAGACATGCGCACAAACATTGATATCGACGACGACTTGATGCGTCAGGCGATGCGAACGAGCGGCGCCAAAACGAAGCGCGCGGCAGTGGAAGAAGGTCTTCGGTTGCTGATCCGCACCCGCCGCCAGGGCCGTCTCCGCCGGCTGCGCGGGAAAGTGCGCTGGGAGGGGGATCTCGAAAAGTCGCGTGTGGGCCGCGTCAGTCGATAGCCGCCGATGGTGATCGTCGATACCACCGTCTGGATCGATTACTTCCACGACGTTCGTAATCCGGAAACGGATTGGCTCGACGCGGAATTGGATCGCCAGCGGCTGGCTCTGACGGACGTCATCCTCTGCGAAGTGCTGCAGGGTGTCCGTGATGAGGCCGCGGCGACGAGTGTTGAGCGTCAGTTGCTGACGCTGGAGGTCTTCGAGACGGGCGGGATCGACCTGGCGAGGGCGGCGGCGCGTAATTATCGGCTCCTGCGGAGCCGTGGCCAAACGGTCCGGAAGACTATCGACTGTCTGATTGCCACCTTCTGTCTACACGGCGGGCATTCGTTGCTGCATCGCGATCGAGATTTCGATCCGTTCGAACGCCTGCTCCACCTGTCCGTTATTCATCCGGAATAGCAGACCGGGCTAGCCACGGAGACACGAAGTCACGGAGAAATCTGATCAAAGAATCCCCGTGTTTTCGTGCCTCCGTGGCGTGAAACGTGGCCGTTGTTATTTGCGCCACCACATCTCGCGATGGATACGCCAGGCATTGCCGTCCCGCATCCACAACTGTACGAAGCGGCCCTTCGTGACCTTGTCCTTTTCAGTGACCTCGTAATCTCCTTCGAGATGCGCGAGATCGCCGGCGACATAGACGTCCGTCAGATTCAGTGCGGTCGACGGTTTCGCCTCGCCGAAGTCGTCCTTCCAGAACGACCCGATGGCTTCTCTGCCGCGTACGCTGCCGGTCGGCTCGATCGCGAGTTCCGCTTCTTCAGCGTAGAGCGCCATCAGGGCGTCGGCATCCGCGGCGTTATAGGCGTTCACCCAGCGTGCCGACAGCTGCGGCGCAGCGTCAGGGTTCCGCTGCAGCGATGGGTCGGTCCGCCATATCTCGTGCTTGACCTTCCACGCGTCGTCCACTCGCGCCCACAGCTGATCGTATTGTCCATTCGCCAGCCGCACGCCATCCTTGCCGACGACGTCGTAGACGCCGGACACCTGCAGCAGGTCTGCCTGAGCGACGGAGCGATCGGGCTTCAACTTTGTCACCGCGCCACCCGATCCGATGTCTTCGCGCCAGTACGCCTCGATGTCCCTGCGACCGGTGATGGCTGTCGATCCGGGCGGGAACGACTGCGCATCTTCGGCGTACAGGGCGGCTAAGGCGGCGGCATCACCTGCGTCGAAGGCACGCGTCCAGGCGGCCGACACTTCCTCCGCGGCCGTCTTGTTCTCTGCCGGAGCACTGCGTGCGCAGGCGGCGGCACCCAGCGCGCCGACCACTGCCGCGCAGCCCACCGCGACGCGCAATGTTTTGCTCTGAATCCTCATTGGCGGCCTCCCTTCCAGACGGCGTCACATCGGCCGCACGCAAGCAGATGTTCATCCGTGTCGCCGGAGCGGACCGGCAACGTTCGTGCCTGGCGAAGCGGGCTCCGCGTGTCCTGTCAACCGCTGGAAAAGCGGAGCGCACGGCCAATGGGAACCCGCGGCGCCGGGGAAAAATCCCCGTCGGCTTTAAAAATCCCGTCATTGCGGCGCGCGACCACAGGCACTATGGCGCGCCCGGTGGCAGTGCAGACGGGGCATTGTGGTGGTCGTCTACTTGCACGACCTTTTAAGAAAGCGAGAGGTAGGAGAACGGGGCGTGCCCAAGCGAGTGTATTGGCACCGGGAACTGCCACCCGCTGACGCCGAAATCATGGAGGAGCACACCATCGAGGCGGAGAGTGTGCGCGTCCCGGGGACGCTGGCATACCGCGACGAGGTGTGGGAGGCCTGTCACGCCGACCTGATGCGGCGAACCGTGCAGCGGCTCGAGCAGGAGATCTCGCGTCTCGGCGGCGACTGCGCGCACGTGCTCAGCGAATCGATCGAGCCGAAGCATAATGACGCGACATCCGAAGCCTGGCTGCACGGCCGTTTCGAATACGCGCTCTACCGAATTCCCTCACGGGAACTGAACGGGCAGTGAAACGCGAACGAACGCTCGGTGTGGGCCGTCGCCGCGATTCCTAATCTTTGCCGCTCCCGGGTAGACTGTCGGCCTTCGGAGGACTCATGAGGAAACCTCGCCGCATGTCCTGGCCGCTCGTGATTCTCGTGCCGGCTGTATCGCTCACCGTGCTTCAGGCCGTTGCGTGCCGCGGGGGGCAGTCAGGCGCTGGCGGTAGCGCCACTACAACCGAGACGAGGGAAGCCGACGTCCCGTTGATTCCGCGGCGGCTGATCTTCGGCAATCCGGAGAGAACCGGTCCGATCCTCAGCGACGACGGAAAGCAGCTGGCGTTTCGTGCGCCGCTCAACGGCGTGATGAACGTGTGGGTCGCGCCGGTCGGCAACCTCGAGGCGGCACGGGCCGTGACGGACGACACGACGCGCGGCATCCAGCAGTACTCCTGGGCGACGACCAGCAACCACATCATCTACCTGAAGGACAAGGGCGGCGACGAGAACTGGCGCGTGTACGTGGTGGACCTGTCCTCGGGCGAAACCAAGGACCTCACGCCGTTCGACAAGGTAGCCGCACAGATCCAGGGGGTGAGCAACAAGTTCCCGACGGAGATCCTCGTCGCCCTCAACGATCGCAAGCCGGAAGTCCACGATGTTCACCGCATCAACATCGTGACCGGCAAGCGCACGCTGGTGCAGCGCAACGACGGCGGGTTTGCGGGGTTCCTGACCGACGACGACTACAACGTGCGGCTGGCCTCGCGACAGCGTCAGGACGGCGGCATCGACCTCCTGCAGCGGGCGGCCGACGGATCGTTTACACCGTTCGAGACCATTCCGCCGGACGATTCGCTGACGACGAACCCGGTCGGCTTCGACCGGTCCGGGCAGATCCTCTACTTCATCGACTCACGTGGCCGCGACACGGCAGCCGTCGTCAGCCGGAACATGGCGACGGGCGCGAGCACCGTGCTCGCCCAGGATGCGCGCGTGGACGCGGAGAACGCGATCGCCCATCCGCAGACCGGTTTGGTGCAGGCCGTGGCGTTCAACTACGACCGCGTGCGATGGCAGGTGGTCGATCCGGCGATTGCGCCGGACCTCGAGTATCTGAAGACCGTGACCGACGGCGAGATCAACGTCATGTCGCGCACGCTGGACGACTCGCGCTGGACGGTGGCCTACGTGAAAGACAACGGGCCGGTGCGCTTCTATCTCTACGACCGCCCGAAGAAGGCGGCGACGTTTCTCTATACCAACCGGCCGATGCTCGAATCGGCGAAGCTCGCGTCGATGCACGCCCGCGAGATCAAATCGCGCGACGGCCTCACGCTCATGAGCTACCTGACGCTGCCGGTCTGGACCGATCCGGACGGCGACGGCGTGCCCAGCGCGCCGCTGCCGACGATCCTGCATGTCCACGGCGGTCCGTGGGGCCGCGATACGTGGGGCTACAACGCCGATCATCAGCTGCTCGCCAATCGCGGCTACGCCGTGCTGTCCGTGAACTTCCGCGCGTCCACCGGGTTCGGCAAGAAGTTCCTCAACGCCGGCAACCGCGAATGGGGCGGCAGGATGCACGACGACCTGATCGACGCCGTGAACTGGGCCGTGGCGGCCAAGATCGCCGACGCGAAGCGTGTCGCCATCATGGGAGGCTCGTACGGCGGCTATGCGACGCTGGCCGGCCTGACCTTCACGCCCGACGTCTTCGCCGCCGGCGTGGACATCGTCGGACCGTCGAATCTGATCACGCTGCTGAACACGATTCCGCCGTACTGGGCGCCGCAGATCGAGCTGTTCACCACCCGCCTGGGCGATCATCGGACGCCGGAAGGGCGGAAGTTCCTCGAGTCGCGATCGCCGCTGACGTTCGTCGATCGCATCAGCAAGCCG
>DASTBV010000033.1:0-73659 GCA_035711805.1 Vicinamibacterales bacterium | reverse complement strand
CCGTTCGCCTTCGTTCCTCCGTTCCTCCTGTGAGACCGTTTTCTCCGTCCACCTCTAATGCCTCGTATACTCGAACGAGACGATGACGCTCGCTGACGACCAGCCGCGACCGAAGGGCACTCGCCTGGTGCTGAAGGTCGGCCTGCAGGCTTTTCTCGTCCTCCTGTTCCTCATCGCTGCGACGCTTGGAACGCTGAGCGGTGTGCTCTTCGCCTACGCCGGCGATCTGCCGGAGATCAGCGCGCTCGACGATTACCGCCCGCATACCATCACCCGAATCCTGGCGCGCGACGGCCAGGAGATCGGCGAGTTCGCCACCGAACGGCGGGTCGTCATCGGCTACGACGACATGGCTCCCGTCCTCCGGCAGGCCATCATCGCGACCGAGGACGGCGGCTTCGAGCGGCATTTCGGCATCAGCGTGTCGCGAATGATCATCACGGCGATCCGCGACGTCGTGAAAGGCGAGCGCTACGGCGCGAGCACGATCACGCAGCAGCTCTCGCGCACGCTCTTTCTCACGGATTACATGAAGGACGGCGTGTTTGCCCGCTCGGGGCTCACCGGGCTCGAGCGCAAGGCGAAAGAGATCCTCGTCGCCATCCAGATCGAGAAGCGCTATACGAAGCGCGAGATCCTGACGATGTACGCCAACCAGATCAATCTGGGTCCCGGGCTGTACGGCGTCGAGGCGGCGGCGCGCGCGTATTTCGACAAGTCCGCGAAAGAGGTCACCCTCGAGGAAGCGGCGGCGATTGCCGCCATCATTCAGACCCCGGCACGCCTGACGCCGTTCGTCAATCCGGACCGCACGCTCGCCAGGCGAAACACGACGGTGCTGCCGCGCATGGTCGAAAACGGCTTCATCACAGAGGCACGCGCGCGCGAAGCCGCCCGGACCCCACTGGTCGTCGTCGGCCAGCCGTCGGCGGATCGGTCGATCGCGCCCTACTTCGTCGAGGAGATTCGCAAGAAGCTCGAGGAGACATATGGCGCCGACTCGCTCTACCAGGCCGGACTGCGGGTACAGACGACGCTCGACGCCGAGCTGCAGGAAGCGGCGAACGCCGCCGTCGACCGCGGCCTGCGCCGCATCGACAAGCGCCGCGGCGGATTCCGAAAACCGGCCCGCAACGTGATCGCCGAAGGGCACAGCGTCGAGCAGTTCGCGCTCGATCGCTGGGACCAGTCGATCCTGGCTGGCGACATCGTTCCCGCGGTGGTGACGTTCGTCGGCGAGAACAGCGCCCGGGTAAGAATTGGCGCCGACGAAGTCGAGCTTCCACGGCCGGCGTTCGCATGGACTCGCAAAACGTCCCCGGCCGCCTTGTTCAAGGTTGGCGACCTGATCGACGTCGAAGTCCGCAGCCTGCAGGGAACCAGGCCTGCCGAGCTGATGCTCGAGCAGGCACCGGCCATCGAAGGGGCGCTGCTGGCAATCGACAACCGGACGGGCCAGATCCGCGCGATGGTCGGCGGGTTCAGCTACACGCGCAGCAAGTTCAACCGGTCGACCCAGGCCCGGCGGCAGGTCGGTTCGCTTTTCAAGCCGATCGTCTACACCGCGGCCATCGATCGCGGGTTCACACCCGTCTCGGTGTTCATCGACGAGCCGGTGTCCTACTCGGCCGGCCCGAATCAGCCGCCGTATTCGCCCCAGAACTACGATCGCAAATTCGAAGGGCCGGTGACGCTCCGACGTGCGCTCGAGCAGTCGCGGAACATCCCGGCCGTGAAAGCGATGCAGGAAATCGGCCCTGGCCAGGTCGTGAACTACGCCACACGATTCGGCCTCAGCGAAGCGCCACCGTACCTGTCACTGGCGCTCGGCTCTGCGGAATCGACGCTGGTCCAGATGACGAGCGCCTATTCGGCGTTCGTCAACCGCGGGGTGCGCATGACGCCGTACGGCATCGTGACCATTACCGATCGTGACGGGAACCTGCTCGAAGAGCATCGGCCCGAGCCGCACGAAGCCGTTCGCGCCGACACGGCGTTCGTGATGACGAACCTGCTGCGCGGCGTCGTGCAGCGCGGCACGGCGCAGGCCGCGGCCGCGCTCGACTGGCCGCTCGGCGGCAAGACCGGGACGATGGATGAATACACGGACGCGTGGTTCATCGGTTTCGATCCGAACATTACCGTCGGCGTGTGGATTGGCTACGACGAGAAGCGCTCGCTCGGTCCCGGCGAGACCGGCGCATCGGCGGCGCTGCCGATCTGGATCGAGTTCATGCGCGCGTATATCGACAAGCGGGCGGACCGCAAGGCGCCTCCTGAGTTCGAGGCGCCGGGCAACATCGTGTTTGTCGCGCTGGATTCGGGGGTCATGGAGGCGTTCATCAACGGGACGCAGCCGCAGGCGGCCGCGCCGGCCGAGCCGGCTGTCACACCGGCAGCCACGCCGCCGCCGGCGGGATAATCGTTCGAACGGTCGGAACGGTCCGAACGGTCCGAACGATTCGAACGGTCCGAACGATTCGAACGGTCCGAACGATTCGAACGATTCGAACGATTCGAACGATTCGAACGATTCGAACGATTCGAACGATTCACACCCGCGGCTGCGGCACGTGATGCCGCTTCCAGAGCACGCAACCTTCGTAAATCAGAAACGTCACGAGCAGTAACCCGCCGGCCGCCAGCAACGCTTCCACCGGATAGAAAAAGGCCGCCATCATCAGCGGAATCAGCAGCAGACCGTCCATCCACAGCAGGGAAAGACCGCCTTCGTAGCTGACCCGTTCCGTCCAGCAGCTGCGCAGCCAAGAGATCATCAGTGCCTCCTCTCGACGCCGTCCGACGCCTCCAGGATGAGTTGCGAGGCGTGCCACCCGCTGTGGTCCACGGAGTATACGCCTGCTGGTTAGGACGTCAACTCGGCGAGCAAAGTTGACGTCCTCAGCAGTTCTCCCTTCCAGGTTCCCTCTTCCCGGTCCGTGTTCTGAAGTTCACGTTCATACATGCGTCTGGGTTCGGTTGACGGAACCTCAGCGGGAGGGCTCCCTCCAGAGGCATACGCTCGTCGAGGCGATGGCGCTGGGTGACATGATCGGTCAGCTGCGTGCAACCACTCTGACAGCTTCGGACACTAGCCGTGCTTGCACGGCTTAAAAGTGCGCCAAGGTCTCAGGCGTCGCGGTGCGACGGTGGGCGGCCACCTCGATGATCGCGTCTGGCGACTGCGCGCGATAGCCTCCAGCAGCTCCCTGGCCCGTCGTCTCAATTGATCGATGTCGGGGTTCTCGCGCATTCGCGCGAACGGGCGGGTGAGGTCGGTGACCGGTCATGACGAGCTCCTCTCCCGGCCGTGCCTAGGCACGGCCATACGCGCCCGTTGTCCGCTCTCCCGGGCGGGAAAAGAGATCATCCTGACGATGACGAATCCGACGTCGGGGTGGACGCCGTCCTTCCCGCGGACGTGGGTGACGCCCCGATGCGCCAACCCCGGTATACCCGGCCGGTCCAATGCGTCTTCTGCGTAGCTTCGCGTGCCATCCGAGAAGCGCTATCCGCGATATGTCGCCTTGTGGGTACGCGCGTCCCCAACACCGCGAGCCTTACTTTCGCCAATTGGAATCGCATCGGTGAATGGCCCGACATGTTGAAGAACGTCGACGCTGGCCGAGGCGGCGAACGCCGCTCGCGCGGGCGCGACCGTAGACGCTGCGGCGTTCCTCATCAAGATTCGTAGGGACTGGCGGGCTGGCCGCCGAAATAATAGTAACGTCGTGAGCGACCGCGCGCGCGGGACCATCTGGTGGGACTTCGACGGGACGCTCGTGTCGCGCCCCTCGATGTGGTCACGTGCCGCAAGACGCCTCCTTGAGCGAATGTCGATCGTGTGCGATGACCTCCCCGGGCCGTTGTTCGAAGCGCTGAATAACGACATGCCTTGGCATGGGCCGAATCGGGCCCATCCCGAACTGAGCACACCCGAGCTGTGGTGGGCGAGAGTATTCGCCACGTACGCCGATGGCTTCTCTCGATGCGGATGGTCACACGCGGCCACTCAATCCGGTTTCGACGCTCTGCGGGCCGAGATCCTCGACGCTCGCGCCTACTCGCTGTTTGACGACGTCGTGCCGGTGTTGACGGCGTTACGCGAGGCGGGATGGCGGCATGTCATCGTTTCGAATCACGTGCCCGAGTTGGCGGACATCATGACCGGTCTCGGGATCAGAGAGTTCTTTGCCGACGTGATCACTTCAGGTCTCGTGGGCTATGAAAAACCGCAGGCCCAGATGTTCGAGGCGGCGCTGCGCTGCGCGATTCCAGGCGCGCCGATCTGGATGATCGGTGATAACCCTGAATGCGATTGCCACCCTCTCGCGGCATTCGGGGCCAACGCGATCTTGGTCCGCGCCGCCGAGCCCTCGTTTGAGCGCCACGCTGCGGACTTGTGGCAAGCCGCGAGGCTGATCGCCAGTTCGTAGTCCGCTAAGGGGAACGACGGCCGGCGGATCCTCCCCCCGTCGCCCTCGACATACACGTCGTCGAGGACCGGCACGTGGATATCGACGTTGAGATTCAGCGCCGCCCGAAGCGCTGGAATGATCGCCACGGCCCCGCCGCGGCCCCCAGGGGCACCAGCATGCCGGGCACGACGCCGCAGGAACGCGAGCCGGCACGGACGAAGACACCGCTCACCGCCCGGCATAGCGCATGGTCTCACGCCAGCATGTACCGCAGGCGATGCGGCAGACTCAAGACCCACCGGCGGACCGGCACCTCGGGAAACACCTGAGCGACGAGAGATAATCGAGCCGCTGCGCCATGCGTCGCGCGCACGTCGTTTATCGCTTCGGCGCGTTCGAGCTCGATCGGGAACACGAACGCGGCACCTGGAGCCGAGAACGACGAACTTCAGAACTTCGAGAACCGAACAATCAGAACACGAACCGGGAAGGGAGAACCCGGAACTGGGAACAGCTGCTAGTCCTCTTCTCCTCCTCCAGCCTCCAGCGTCCCACTGGCTTTCTTCATCAGGTAGGTCTTGATGAACGGGTCGATGTCACCGTCGAGGACCCGCTGCGGATCGCCGACCTGAAGCTTGGTCCGGTGGTCCTTCACCATCTGGTAAGGCTGAAGCACATAACTCCGGATCTGGCTGCCGAAGGCGATATCCCGCTTCTCTCCCCCGATCTGCTCGAGCCTGGCCGCCTGTTCCTTCATCTTCAAGTCATACAGCCGCGCCTTCAGCACTTTCATCGCGCTCGCGCGGTTCTTGTGCTGCGACCGCTCGTTCTGGCACGAGACGACGATGCCGGTCGGGATGTGCGTGAGGCGGACGGCGGAATCGGTGACGTTGACGTGCTGGCCGCCGGCGCCGCTCGACCGGTAGGTGTCCACCCGCAGGTCCTTGTCCTCGATCTCGATGTCCACGTCCTCCGGCAGCTCCGGCCACACGAACACCGACGCGAACGAGGTGTGCCGCCGTGCGGCCTGATCGAATGGCGAGATGCGCACGAGACGGTGCACTCCCGCTTCCGCCGACAGCAACCCGAACGCCGCCTCGCCGATAAAGAGGACCGTCGCGCTCTTGAGGCCCGCCTCTTCGCCCGGCTGATAGTCGATCAGATCGCGCTTGAAGCCTTTGCGCTCGGACCACTTCAGGTACATGCGCAGCAGCATCTCGGCCCAGTCCTGCGACTCGGTTCCGCCTGCGCCCGGGTGGATGGTCACGATGGCGTTGGACTGATCGTGCTCGCCTGACAGCATCTTCTTGCTTTCGGCGGCGTCGATCTCCTGCTGGAACTCGTCAAGGCTGCGCTGCAGATCAGCGCTGACGTCTTCGCCGGCCGCCGCCCATTCGAAGAGCACGCCGAGGTCGTCGCTGCGCCGCTTCAGCGTCTGCAGCAGCGTCAGCTCATCGTCGACGCGGCGGCGGCGCTGCATGACCTTCTGCGCCTCGGCCTGATTGCTCCAGAAGTTGGGCGCGCCGATGTGCTTTTCGATGTCGGCGAGCTGTTCGTCGAGACGGGCTGCCTCAAAGATGCCTCCGCAGCTCGGCCGCGCGGCGGCTCAGCTCGTCGTAGCGTCGTTGGAGATCGTCGAGATCGAAAGCCAATGATGGGTCTCCTATCGGCGAAGAAAGACGAACGCGAGCACGACGATCGCCATCGAGACATACGCCGCGACGTCGCCGATCGCCGTATACACAGTGCGGCCGGTGAGAAAGCGCGCCTCCTCCACCAGGCCGACCTGCTCAAAGATAGCCGACTGCGCCACCACGCGCCCATAGGGATCGACGAGACCGCTGATGCCGGTGTTCGCCGCGCGCGCCATGTAGCGGCCATGCTCGATCGCCCGCATCGCCGCCATCGCAAAGTGCTGATACGGCGCTGAAGAGTGTCCGTACCACGCGTCGTTGGTGATCGTCGTCAACAGCTCGCTTCCGCCGATCACCGCTTCGCGCACCAGCGACGGATAGACGACCTCGTAGCAGATTGCGGTGCTTGCCCGATGCCCGCCGACGGGCAGCATGATCATCGAATCGCCTGGCGTAAACGGTGCGAACCCGGCGAGGGTCTGCACGAGCGGCGGGAAAAACGTCAGCCAGTCCGCCAGCGGCACGAACTCGCCGAATGGCACCAGATGAATCTTCCGATACACCGCGGACGTCATCCCGTCCGGAGCCAGCTGAAAGGCGGCGTTGTAGTGCCGGTCGACGGCGCCGCCTGCGCCGATGATGGCCTGATCGCTTCCGAACAGGATCGGCACTTTCACTTCACGCGCCAGGTCCCGCATCGCCAGCTCGCCCTCGGGGTCGCCCTCGAACGAAAACGGCGTGGACGATTCCGGCCAGATGACATATTGCGCGCCGCGGCGCACGACGTCGCGCGTCATGGCGACGTACGTCGTAAAGATCCGCCGCGCCTGATCCCGCCGCCACTTCAGCTCCTGCTCGATGTTCCCCTGCACGAGCCCGACACGAATCGGCGTTCCCTCGCGCGTGTGCGAACCGCCGGCAATCCGCCACGTGCCCCAGCCTGCCGTGACGGCGAGCACGAGAACGACACCTGCGACGGCCCGGATCCGGCGTCGTCCACTCGTCAGCAGCGAGTAGGCAATGCCGGCGTTCACGAACGCCACCAGCGCGGACAACCCGTAAACGCCGAGAAGGCTCGCCAGCTGTGCGACGGGCAGCACCGTCACCTGACTGTTTCCGAGCGGCACCCACGGGAAACCGCCGAAGAGATATCCGCGGAGGAACTCCGTTGCCACCCACGCCGCCGGAGCGAACAACAGACCCACCGCTCCGGCACGCGCGATGAACAGGCTGGTGACAAGCGCCGTGACCGCCGGGTACAGCGCCAGATAGGACGCGAGCAGCAGCATCGCGAACACGGCCACGGGCGTGGCCAGCTGCCCGTAAGTGGCCACCACCGTGTAGGTCCAATAGACCGTCCCGACGAAATAGACGAGCCCGGCAACGAGCCCGAGGAGAAACGCGCGGAAGGGCGGCTGTCCGGGCAGACGATCGACCCGCCCGCGCCCGTCGAGTACGCTCGGAATCGGCCGGCCGGTCAGCGCGATGAGCAGCGGCACGAGCGCGATCCACGCGATTGCCGGATGGCCGTACTTCGGAAAGCTCAACGCGAGCAGGACGCCCGCGGCGACGGCTAGCGGGTAACCCAGGGTTCGAAACGCTCTTCCCGCTGAAGCTTTTGACCGACCGCGACCGCCTCGCTCCTGGTCGGATACTTGCCGACGCGGACTCGATACCGGGCACTCGGCGGACCACTCTCGTTCAGCGCGACGAATGTCCGGTAGCCCTTGGCCTTCAGTCGCCCGGCAAGCGATTCGGCGTCGGACATCGACCCGAAGGTCTGCACCTGCGCAGCCCAGCCGTTGCCCGGCGGCTCCGCGAAATTCCTGCTCGCCGTGACAGGCTCGGGCCTCGCCGGCTTCTCGACAGCAGGCGCCTGGACGACCGGCGCCTTGTTCCCACCCGTCGCGACCACCTTCGATACGGCGGGCTTTTCCGCTTCGCGAGGCGGGACTGACGGCCTGCGCTCGGCCGGCTTCAGCGGTTCGGCCGGAGCCACAGGAGCTTCAAGATGCTGGTCGTAGGTAAGGTTCTCCTGGGCGATAGGGCCGGGCTCGGGAGCGAGATCCGCGCGTGGGGCAGGCGTGTCGAGCGGCGCGATCGGATCGACGACAGGATCGGTGCTGGCGGCGAGAACGTCAGCTTCAGGAAGCCGAACGCCGCGGCCGACCATTACGCCTGACAGGAAGATGACGACGGCGACGACCGTCGCGGCCATGAACATGAAAACAAGCTGTTTTCCGTTCAGCTGAATCTCGTGAACTTCGTGATCCGGCATTAGCCGGGTGCAATTCTAACACGGGCAATCCGCCCTGAAGCCGGACTCCACGGGCGCTTCGACTCCTACGGCGGCGGCAGACCCTTCGACTCGCCGACGCTTGCTCAGGGCAAGCGATCGAGCATCCGTCTCGCCTCGGCGTTCTGCGGATCCGCCTTGAGGATCCACTGCAGCTCGGCGCGGGCAGCCGCGGTGTCGCGCGCCTGCGCGTACGCGTCGGCCAGTGCGAGGTGCGACGCGACCGTATCGTCGCTCCAGATCGCAATCTTGAACTCGTCGATCGCTTCGTCCGTCCGGCCGCTGCGCAGATAGACCCGGCCGAGGAGCACATGCGCCGCGGCGTCGTACGGCGCGAGGTAGACGGCGCGCCTCAACGCCGATATGGCCTCGCCGTCACGCTCGGCCTGGTACGCGCGCCGCCCGGCCTCGAAATGGAATCTGGCGAGGTCGCGCTGGTCGCGCTGCTCCACTGCCACAATCGCGCTCTCGACACGGAGCGAGGCGGGAACATCGACGTCGGTCTTGATCCGCTCGAGCCCGCGCGGCACGTCGTTACGCCCGGCCTGCTTTGCATCCCACTCGGCGTAGTCCGACGACAGCCGCCTCGCCAGTTCCTTCTCCCTCGCTGCTTCGGTGCTGCTGCCACTGGCCTGCAGCGCCACGCCCAGGACGTAATGAGCCGCATCGTCGGCCGGGCTGCGGCGCACGGCTTCGCGCAGCGAGTTGATCGCGTTGGTCAGGTCTTTCTGAAGCCAATAGGCGTAGCCGAGATTGAAGAACAGATCGGAGTCGGTATTGTCCGCCTGTGTCGCGGCGCGGAAGTAGGCCACCGCGGCGTCGCCGGTCGAACCCGGCGGCCGCCGCAGCTGCAGGACGCCCAGGTTGTTGAGGATCGCCGGATCGGGACGGGACGCGTTGAGCTCGCTGAGCGCCGTGAAGGCCGGCTGGTGTTGCGCCAGATGCAGCATCGACACCGCGCCGAGGAATCTGGCCTGTCGGGCCAGGCGGTGGCCGGCCGGCACATCGCGCACGGCGGCCAGCGCCTGCAGATGCTCGGACAGGTCGGTATACGCATTCCACAGCTCGAGGCGCACCCGATGAAAGGCCGGCTCGATGCGAAGTGCCTGGCTCAGGAAGCTGATCTTCGACGCCGGAGCGTGTGCGAGGAGCCCCTTGATGTATTGCTCGAACGCCGCAATCGGCGGGTGCCCCTGCTCCATCTCCTCGACGCTCACCGTCGAGCCCGGCGCCAGCCGTCGTGCCACGCGGCCATAGATGGCGAAGACTTCCGCCAGCGGACCGCTTTCGACGATCTCCGGGGCCATCCGACCGGCATCGATCCGGATCGACCGTGCGCGAACGATCAGATCCTGGCCTTTCACCTGCACGGAACCCACAACCGCTGTGGCCGCCCCGACGAGTTGACCGAGGCGGATGACGGTGGCGTGGCTCAACGTCGAGGAGACGGGCACGCGAAGCCGCTCGAACGCGCGCACCCGGTCTTCTCTCGTGATGGCCGGCGCGCCAAGGGCAATCAGGTCGTCTGTCAGAATGACCGCTGACGCCTCGCTCAACCAGTAGGTCTGCGCTTCCGTGGACACGTTGTCGAACGGAACCACCAGATGACGCTGCACCGCCTGGGCCCCAGCCGCCGGCGGAAACAACACGAGGCAGCACCACGCAACGAGAACGAGCCGGCGGCTTCGCGTCATGTCTCAACTCCTGCGGCACCGTGTTCGGGGGTTGTCGACGGCTGGCGAACCTGGACGGACATCAGACACTGGCCTCCGCCCGTCGCGCGGCAGCGGTCTGTGTCCACGTCCACGTCGATGTTGAACAGCTGCATCAATCGACGGATCGCCGCGGCGTAGAACTCGCACAGCGGCTGCTCGGCCGCATCCCTCACCTCGCAGAAAATCGAGCCGCGGATATCGAATGAGCCGCGGCCTTTACGCCAGCGCGCCCGCGCGCGGCTGCCGCCGTAGGTCTGCCTGACCATCCGCCGCACGATCCGTGTGACCAGCCGCAGTCGGATCGCGTCCGGCATGGCGCGGACGCACGTCCGTTCGAACGCCGCCAGTTCGGCAACCGTCCACTCGGCCGAATATTCGCCGGCGCGTCCGGCGACCAGCCTGTATGCTTCGCCCTCCTGGCGCAGAAAGCTCAGAACGGCCGCCAGCGGCGCGAGGCCAATCCGCCCCTCGCGCAGGCCGGACGGGTGCAGCCACGATTCGTAGAACTCCAACCGTGACGGCAGCAGATCCGCGATGCCTTGATGCAGGCTCGCGACGAGAAGGCGTCCGACACCGGAGTCATTCATCGACGGGAAAATGGTACCGTGTAATGCGGAATGCTGAATTCAGAATGCAGGCGTGCCTGAATTCTGCATACTGAATTCTGAATTGCCGGCGTATCCACCATGATTCTACCGGTCCACGACAGCGTGCGCGCGCACGTCGCGCGCCTGCTTACGACGATCTATGCGCTCGACGAGACGACGCTGCCAACGGTCGCGCTCGAATATCCTCCCACCCGCGAGCTCGGCGACCTGGGCACCCCGGTGGCGTTCGAGCTGGCCCGGCGCCTGCGGAAGGCGCCGCGAGCGATCGCTCAGGAGATCGCCGGCGCGTTCGGAACGGTCGCGGGCGTACGTACGGTATCGGCGGCACCGAACGGCTACTTGAACTTTTTCCTCGAACGCCGGACGTTCCTGCTCGATCGCCTGCATCAGCGGGAGATCAAGCCGCACCCGACCGCCGGCAAAGCGATCGTCGAGCACACCGCGATCAATCCGAACAAGGCGGCGCACATCGGGCACCTGCGCAACTCGGCGCTTGGCGACACGCTCGTCAGGGTCCTGCGATTCCGCGGCATCCCCGTCGAAGTGCAGAACTACATCGACGACACCGGGGTGCAGGTGGCCGACGTGGTGGTCGGGTTTCGCGTGCTCGAGGGGAAATCGCTCGACGAGATCCGCGCAATCGCCGACTCGACGCGCTTCGATTACTACTGCTGGGACCTCTACGCGCGCGTCACCGACTGGTACGGCGACGACAAGGAGCGGCTCGCCGTCCGCGCGAGCACGCTTCACGATATCGAGCACGGCGGCAACGACAACGCGGCCGCTGCCGCATTCATCGCCGACCGCATCGTCCGCTGCCACCTGCAGACGATGGCGCGGATGAACGTTGATTACGACCTCCTCACCTGGGAAGGCGACATCCTGCGGCTCAAGTTCTGGGCCCAGGCCTTCGACGTGCTGAAGGCCAAAAAAGCCGTGTATCTGCGGACCGAAGGACGGCTCAAGGGCTGCTGGGTCATGCCTATCGAGGAGAACGAGCCGTCGACATCCCCGAACACGGATCCACAGTCCCGGCCCCCCGATCCCCAATCCCCAACCCCCGATCCCGCCAACCCTGACGACGAAGAGCGCGAAAAGGTCATCGTCCGATCCAACGGCGTCGTCACCTACGTCGGCAAGGACATCGCCTACCAGTTCTGGAAGCTCGGGCTGCTCGGGCGCGACTTCCATTACCGCGTGTTCGCCGAGCGGCCGCACCAGGGAACCGCGCCAAGCGGTTCCGGCAGACAGGGTCCGCTGTGGGCAACCTGCACGTCTGGCGGCCGCAACGATCATCCGCTCTTCGGCGGCGCGGCCTACGTGTACAACGTGATCGACGTCCGCCAGTCGTATCTGCAGAGGCTGCTGAAGCAGGCACTGATCGCGGTTGGCCACCCGGAGGGCGCCGAGCGCTCGCACCATTTCTCGTACGAGATGGTGGCGCTCTCGCACGCGACGGCGCGTGAACTGGGACATGCCCCGCCGCCTGATTCCGACGATGCCAGGCGGCCGTTCGTGGAGGTCTCGGGGCGCAAGGGGCTCGGAGTAAAAGCCGATGATCTGCTCGACACGATGATTCGGAAAGCCTCCGGCGAGGTCGCCAAGCGCAACCCGGAAATGCCGGCGGACGAGACGGAGCGCACGGCCCGCCGCATCGCCATCGCCGCGGTTCGCTACTTTCTCATCAAGTTCTCCCGCGGCAAGGTCATCGCGTTCGATCTCGACGAGGCGCTGAGCTTCGAAGGAGAAAGCGGCCCGTACATCCAGTACGCGGTGGTCCGTGCCAACAACATCTTTCAGAAAGTGCAGCAGCGCGACGGTCTCGACGAAACGGCTCTGCTGGCCACATTGCCGGACGTGCCTGCCGGCGAGCTGACGGGCGAGAACGGAGACCACGAGCTGTGGTCGCTGGTGCTCGAGGCGTCGCGGCTGGACGAGGTCGTTGAACAGGTGATTCGGACCCTCGAGTTCTCTGTCCTGGCGAAATACGCCTTCATGCTCGCCCAGGCGTTCAATGCGTTCTACCACCGGTCGCCGATTCTCAACGAGGAACGCGACGACGTGCGGCGGTGGCGGGCGGCGGCGGTCATCTACCTGCGCAATCAGCTGACGCAGGCACTGGATCTCATGGGCGTGGCCGTTCCGGCTAGGATGTAGGGCGCGCTTTGGCGCGCGAATGCAGGATGCAAGATTCAGAATGCAAAACGCGCGCGGTAGCGCGGCCGAGTCACGACTCGAAGCGTGCTTGCATTTTGCATTTTTGCCTTTTGCATTTTGAATTTTGAATTTTGAATTTCCGATGTCCACCTGATGCCTGTCATCGCCATTGCCCCGTGCTCCAAGCAGCACGACTATGAGGAAGCGGTTCGCCGCGCGGGCGGCGACGTGCGCATCCTCAACTACGAGACGGACCGGCCGGCGGAGGTCGTCAACGAGGTCGATGGCATTCTGCTGCCCGGCGGCGACGACGTGCTGCCGTCGCTGTATGGCGCGGATCCGCATCCGACGTTCGACGCGGCGGAGCCCGGCCGCGATGCCTACGAGCTGGAGCTGGCGACGCGTGCCGGCGACGCCGACCTGCCGCTCTTCGCGATTTGCCGCGGCATCCAGGTGCTCAACGTCGCGCGCGGCGGCACGCTCGTCCAGGACATTCCCAGCGAGCTGCCGGATGCGATGCCGCACGAGGTTCGCGATACCCCGTTTACGATCGCGCACGATGTGTGGGTGTCCGAAGGCACGCTGCTGCATACCCTGCTCCGCGAGCGGATCGATGGCGACGCGTGCCCGGTGAACAGCCGTCACCATCAGGCCGTGCAGAAGGTCGGCAGCGGACTCGTCGTATCCGCCACGGCGCCCGACGGGGTCATCGAGGCGGTCGAGGATCCCAGCAAGCGTTTCTGTGTCGGCGTGCAGTGGCATCCGGAAAATTTTTACCGGACCGGCGAGTTTCGCGCGCTGTTCGAGGCCTTCATCACGGCGGCGCAGGAAAGGAGGTGACGCATGCGTTGGTTACGCGCGATCCTGGGCGGCATCCTTGCCGAAGTGCTGGTGCTGGTGATGATCCTGCCGGTGGCGTTGGCCGTCGGATTCGATCTGAGCAACAGTGATCCCTCGTCGGTGCCACCCGCTCTTAACGCCGCGATCGTCGTCGCGTCATTCATCGGCCCGCTGCTGCTGACGCAGTGGGTCGCCCGCCGCCTCACGTCGCAGTTCGTGCTGCACGGCTTCCTCGTCGGCTTTACGGCATTCGTCATCTACATGATTCCGATGACGCTGTCGGGCGAATCGCAGCCGCTGATCTACTGGATCGCGCACGCAATGAAGATCCTTGGCGGCGTGACCGGCGGCTTCGTCGCGGCGCGGAGGCACGCCGCGCGCGGCACTGCGGCGCTGACTTAGGTTCAACGGGTTCACCGGGTGCAGACGGTTCAGAGGGAATGAACCTCGTGCACCGCTTAAACCCATTGAAGCACCGAACCTATTGAACCCATTGAACCTACTGAACCTATTGAACCCGTGTAAATAGAGCCACCGACTCGACGTGCGCGGTGTTGGGAAACAGGTCGACGCCGTTCAGCTCACCCAGCTCGTAGCCTGCGTCAATCAGCGTGCGTGAGTCGCGGGCGAACGTGGCCACGTCGCACGAGACGTAGACGATGCGGCCCGGGCGATGCGCGATGGTGCCGGCAAGCGCCTCGCGGGTCATTCCCGTGCGGGGCGGATCGACGATCACGGTCACGCCGGTCACGTCTTCGTTCCGGTCGCGAACCAGCGCGAGAAACTGTTCGACGCTGCGGCGTTCGACGCGGACACGATCGCCGAACGGCGCCGCGTTCCGCGTGAGGTCCGCGCCGCTCACCGGATCGCCTTCGACGACGATGACGCGCGGCGCACCGGCCGCGGCGAGCGACAAGCCGAACAACCCGACGCCCGCGTAGAGGTCGATCACCGGTCCTGTTCCGACGAGCGAGCCCACGCGCTGGACCAGCGGTTCGAGCAGGAAGCGGTTCCCCTGAAAGAACGCCCGCACGTCGCGCTGCAGGCGGACTGCGGCACCCTTGAACGGGTGCCCTGCGTAGGGCGCCCCGTCAGGGGTGCCCGGGATGGCTAATGAATCGACGACGACTGGCGCACCCGCCAGCACCTCGACGCCGGCACGGTCGGCGCGCGCCGCGGAAAGCCCGGTGAGCCCTTCGGCAAGCGCCTTGTAGCCGGAGGTATCCACGCCCGCCTGCAGCTCGACGTGACACGCGCGCTCGGTGCCGCCGATGTTCTCGGACACTTCGACGGCCGCAAGCCCCGCAAGGGAGTGGCGCACGAGCAGTTCCTCGACCCGGGCGAGCCAGGCGTTGGTCGCATCCGCGAGCTGGCGCGTCGGCGCCGCGCCGCACAGCACGTGCGTCCCCTCTCGATAGAAACCGACGCGGCCGTTCGCCGCGTGCAGACGCGCGCGCATGCGGTAGCCATGCTCGGGCGAGCCCATGACCTCCGGCGGCGCCGCCAGCGGTACACGACCGATTCGCGCGAGCGCGTCTTGAATGATCTGTCCCTTGAGCTGCAGCTGCCTCGGATAGTCGATGAAGGCGAGCATGTTTCCGCCGCAGCGCCAGTCGCCGGCGTCAGCTCGACGATCCGGCGATGCGCTGAGCACCTGCGCCGTGTCGGCGAAGATCACGCCCTTACCGGCTCGCTCGACACGGGCGCTCACGCGCTCGCCCGGAATCGCGCCCCAGACGAGAACCACGTGGCCGTGATGACGCGCCAGCATCCGCCCGCCGGCGGCGGGTTTCTCGATGTCGAGCGTGAGCAGGGTGCCGGGTTGCATCTCGATCGATCGTGGGGCGCGCCTTGCGACGTCCGCCTGAAGGCGGACACTACATGAAGCTAATCACCGGAATCCGACGGCGCTCGCGAAGCAGCCGATCGGCCGCCGCCCGGCGGGATCGTTCGAAGACCGGCGGGGCCATCCGCTCGCGGAACGGCGTCAGCTCCTCGTCTGCCTCGGCGTCGATCTGGCGCAGCAGCTCCGCGCCGCTGCGCGCGCGCGCGGCATCCATCAAGTCGGCATCGAGCGCGCTCAGGCGCTCGAGAAACGCCGCGCGTGTCTCACCGCGCAGTCCCCTGGCTCCAGCCCGGGCCGCATCCAGCTCGCGCACCAGCCGATCGAGCACGTCATCCAGCGAGCGGTCCTCTCCGCCGCGCAGCATCGTCAGTCGCGCGATCACACGATCGAGGTGGGCCGGCAGCGATCCGTGCCGCCGCGACAGATCGGTCTCGGCGTCGGGGTCATCGACATCGGGTTCGCGGATCGGTACTCCGACCGCGCGCCGCCACTCGTCGAAGACGTCGAAGACGTCCGCCTCGCAGGACTGAATGTGCACCGGACGCCGCCGCGGGCCCTTGCTGTAGTAGCGCTCGAAATAGCGGTCGATCCCCCGTTGCGCAACTTTCAGCGGCACGCCACGGTCCGCCCACCCGCAGACCTGTTCGAAGGCGGGGCCGACGATCCGGATCAGGTGCCCGTCGTTCTTGCGGCAGAGATAATCTTCGAGCTGGCGGCAGTACTCCGCCATGTCCGTTACAGCCACCGCACTTCCCCCGAGATGATCCTGACGGTTCCGGAATCGCTGCGAACGATCAAGGATCCGTGCTCGTCAACGTCCACGGCGACTCCCTGCCGGTCGGCGCCGTCGTTCCATTCAACTGGCCGGCCCAGCGTGGTGGCGGCGTTCACGCGCCAATCCGCGACCACGCGCGCCGTTGCGCCTTCCTGCAACTGCCGATACCGCGCGGCGAGCGCGGCCAGGCACTCGGCAAACACGAGTCCGCGATCGACGGGCCGGCCGAGTTCCTGCTCGAGCGACGAGGCGCGCCGTCCGACCTCGCGCGGCAGCGAGGCGGTCAGCACGTTGATCCCGAATCCAAGAACTACCCATGAATGGCCGTCCGGAGCGGCCCCGCCTTCCGCCAGAATGCCGGCGATTTTTCGCGCCGCCGGACCGCCGTCGGCGACGAGGTCGTTCGGCCATTTCAGGTGCAGGGTCAATCCCGTCGCCGCGCGGACTCCATCGGCGAGCGCCACACCGGCGGCAATCGTCACGAGGCGCAGCGCGGCCGCCGGCGGCCGAAGCAGCACGCTGGCGTAGATGCCAGCCCCGTGCGGCGATGCCCAGTCGCGCCCGAACCGTCCGCGTCCCGCGTTCTGCGCGTCCGCCGCCACCACGACGCCTTCCGCGGTTCCTGCCTCCGCCAGCGTCGTCACCACATCGTTGGTGGACGTGATCTCGGAGAACCACTGGATGCGATCGGCGAAGAGGCCCAGCCGGGGACCGGCGGCGGCAAGAGCCGCAGCGACCTCGCCCGGCAGCGGAACGGGCGCCGGAGGACTTCCCAGAGCCGTCATGCAGGTGAAAGTTATACCGGCTCGATCTCGAAGCTGAGATCGACGGCCGGCGCCGAGTGCGTCAATGCACCGATGGACACGTAATCCGCCCCGGTGGCCGCCAGCTCGGCCATGCGCTCCAGCGTGACGCCGCCGGAGATCTCGGTCTTCGCGCGCCCGCGGCATTTGTGGACCGCTGCGATGATGTCCGGCGTGGAGAGGTTGTCGAGGAGGACGATATCGGCCCCGGCGTTCAGCGCGTCGTCCACCTGCTGAAGCGATTGGGCTTCGACTTCGGTCGGCATCTCCCGGTTCTTCTTCCGCATCCGGGTCACGGCATTCACGACGCCCCCGGCAAGCCGGACGTGGTTGTCCTTGATCAGAATGCCGTCGTCCAGGCCCGAACGGTGATTGACGCCTCCGCCGGCGCGGACGGCGTACTTTTCGAGCGCGCGCAGGAGCGGCGTCGTCTTCCGCGTGTCGAGGACGATGATGCGTCCGGCGGCGGCGTCGACGAAACGGCGTGTCAGCGTCGCGGTTCCGGACAGCCGCTGCAGGAAGTTGAGCGCCGTTCGTTCGGCGGTCAGCAGACCCGAGGCGTGCCCCTGATACTCGGCGACGATCGTTCCCGGCTCGCACCGCGAGCCATCGCCATGATGCACGGTGATCGCCACGCTGGGATCCATCTGCCGGAACGCCTCGGAGGCGATCTCCAGCCCGGCGACGACGCATGGGGACTTGGCGAGGATCACCGCGCGGGCCCTCTGCTGCGCGTCGATGACCCCTTCGGTCGTCACATCGCCCCACCCGAAGTCCTCCGCCAGCGCGCGCCGAACCAGCTCGCGATAGACGCCGGGATCGAGCGGCTCGAACGGGACTCGCTTCACGGATGCGATTCGGAACCGCCGGGCTCCTCGGATGGCAGGACGGAAACCTGAAGCGCCTCGCCCTGCTGGAACACGATGGTCGCGGTGTTTGCCGAGCCGATCTCGAGCTGCACCATCCTGAGGCTGTTCAGCATGTCGGTGTCGCCGGCGATCGTGACGTTGACCGGGGTCTTGATTTTCATTCCCTGCAGCGATTTCTCACGGCGGATCTCACCGTTGGCCAGCTGCGCATCGACGTAGAACCGTGCCTCTGCGCCTTCACCGGCGATCTGCTCCAGCGCACCGGCAGCCGGCCAGGGAGCACGGTGCACGCTGCCGCTGCGCCACCAGGACCACACTTCCTCCGTGACGAACGGAAGATACGGCGCAAAGAGCCGAAGGTAGGTTTCCAGCGCCACCAGCAGCGCGCCGTTGGCGGAGCTCGCCGAGTCGGCGCCGAAATCGCCGTAGCGGCGCGCCTTCACCAGCTCGATGTAGTCGTCGCAGAAGTTCCAGAACGATTTCTCGATTTCGCTCAGCGCGCTGGTGTAGTCGTACTCCTCCAGCTTCCGCGTCGCAAAGGTCACGAGGCGCGCGAGGTTGAGCAGCATCGCCTTGTCGAGCGGCGCCGTGACGTCGCCTTTCGGCTCCGTCTGCAGCAGCGCGAAGCGCGACGCGTTCAGGATCTTCGTCGCCAGCCGCCGTCCGACCTTCATCTGTCCCGGATCGAACGTCGTGTCGGCGCCCGGCCGGCCGTTGGCCGCCCAGTAGCGCACGCCGTCCGAGCCGTGCTCCTCGAGCAGCGCCATCGGCGTGATGACGTTCCCCTTGGACTTCGACATCTTCTTCCGGTCCGGATCGACCACGAAGCCTGAAATCGCGGCATGTGCCCACGGCAACTGCTGATGTTCCAGCTCGGCACGCAGCACGGTGCTGAAGAGCCACGTCCGGATGATGTCGTGCGCCTGCGGACGCAGGTCCATCGGGAACACGCGCGAGAACAGGTCGGGATCCTCGAGCCAGCCGCCCGCGACCTGCGGCGTGAGCGAGGACGTTGCCCACGTATCCATCACGTCCGGATCGCCGGCAAAACCGTTCGGCTGGTCGCGCTGGCTCGCGGTGTAGCCATCCGGCACGTCGGTCGACGGGTCGATCGGCAGACGCGACTCGTCCGGCACGAGTGGGTGGGCGTAGTCGCGGTTTCCGTCGGCCGTAACCGGATACCACACCGGGAAGGGCACGCCGAAGAACCGCTGCCGGCTGATGCACCAGTCGCCCGCCAGGCCGTTCACCCAGTTGTCATAGCGATGGCGCATATATTCCGGATGCCATTGCAGCTCGCGGCCTCGTTCGAGCAGCGCGTCCCGGAACTCCATTGTCTTGATGAACCACTGTCGGCTGGTGATGATCTCGAGCGGGCGATCGCCCTTCTCGTAGAACTTCACCGGATGGGTGATCGGCTTCGGTTCGCCGATGAGATCGCCCGACTGCTGGAGCAGTTCGACGACCTTTGCGCGCGCCTTCGCCGCTGACAGATTCACCAGTTGGTCGTAGGCGCCCTGCGCCGCCGCGGCGTCACGCGTCTCCCATCCGGCGCCACCCCAGGTCAGGTGACGGAACGCACCATTGGGCTGAAGGACCGCACGAACGGGCAGCGACAGTTCGCGCCACCAGGTCACGTCCGTGAGGTCGCCAAACGTGCAGATCATGGCGATGCCGCTGCCCTTTTCCGGATCGGCAAGCGGATGCGCTTTGACCGGCACGGACACGCCAAACAGCGGCGTGACGACGTCCCTGCCAAACAACGGGCGATACCGATGGTCGTCCGGATGCGCCACAAGCGCCACGCAGGCAGGAATCAGCTCCGGCCTGGTCGTCTCGATCTCCACGAACCGGTCGCCGGCGTAGTGTCCGCCTTCAGGCCCCCCTGCAATCTCGAACCGAATCCGGTGGTACGCGCCCGGCTGCTCGCGGTCTTCGAGCTCGGCCTGCGCGACCGCCGTCCGGAAATCGATATCCCAGAGCGTCGGCGCTTCGAGCTGGTAGGCGGCTCCGCGCTTCAGCAGCCGCAGAAACGACGCCTGCGACACGCGCTGCGCCGCGCGGCCGATGGTGGCGTAGGTGCGCGTCCAGTCCACCGACAGACCCAGGTACCGCCACAGCTGCTCGAAGACCTTCTCATCTTCCACCGTCAGCCGATTGCACAACTCGATGAAGTTCGGCCGCGAGACGGAGATCGGCTGCTTGGGAGGCTTCTCCGGCGGCTGAAACGACGAATCGTACGGCAGCGACGGATCGCACCTGACGCCGTAGTAGTTCTGCACGCGGCGCTCCGTGGGCAGGCCGTTGTCATCCCAGCCCATCGGATAGAACACTTCCCTGCCCCGCATGCGCTGAAAGCGGGCGACGATGTCGGTGTGGGTGAAGGAAAAGACGTGGCCGATGTGCAGCGAGCCGCTCACCGTTGGCGGCGGCGTATCCACGGAATAGACGTCCAGCCGCGTGCGGCTGCGGTCGAATCTATACGTGCCGTTCTCTTCCCAACGCGCGTTCCATTTCGCCTCGAGGCCCTCCAGCGCCGGCTTCTCTGGCAGGGAGATCGGCTGATCCGTGTCCGGCATCACTCGATTCTATTTCTCCTCCGCAGCCGGCCGATCTCCTCGGGGATGTTCACCGAGGAGGCGTCGCGCTCACCCTGCTCGACCTCCAGAAACAGCCTGAACAGGTCGGCAATCGGGTTTCGCGGCTCGGCCTCGAACTCGGGTTCGGGCGTTGTGAAGGGGGACGGTGTGTCCTGTGCCAGCGGTGCCGGCGCCGGCGGCGTCAGATGCGGAAACGGCCGCGGCGGCGTCTGCGCCCGTGTCGCGAACGCCACGTCGAGCCGGTCGAAGTATTCGTCGAGCGATTCCTCGGATCGATCCGTTTTCACGGTCTCCACCGCGTCCGGGATGGGCGGCCGCGCCGCGGCTGCCGGCGCCGCCGCCGGCCGGCGCTCCCCGTCAATCAGCTCACGGACCCGGGCGATCACTTCGTGGGTCTCGAACGGCTTGACCAGCACGCCGTCGCATTTCACCCGCCTGGCGCGCTCCTCGTCCACCGGCTCGAACGCGCCGGCCAGCAGCAGCACGGGCACCTTCGCCAGCGTCGGGTGCTCCTTCACGAACGCCGCAACCTCGTAGCCGTTCTTCTTCGGCATCGCGATGTCGGCCAGGACGATATCCGGCGCGTCGGCGGACATGCGGGCGATCGCCTCCTCGCCGTCGCTGACGGTCACCACGTCGATGTCCTCACCCGAGAACGTCAGTTCGACGACGCGCTGGATCGTCACGCTGTCGTCGGCCAGCAGCAGCTTACGCTTCACCGATTTGCTCCAGAGCTCTCCGACAGCGCCGCGCGGTCGCGCGCGTGCCGCGTAATGAACTCGACAACCGCCTGCATCGGCGTGCCGGGCAGGAAGATCCCGGTGATGCCGATGGCATTGAGCTTCGGAATGTCGACATCCGGAATGATACCGCCCACCACGACCATGACATCGTCCATGCCCCGCTCGCGCAGGAGCTCCATGATCCGCGGACAGATGTGCATGTGCGCGCCCGACAGGATCGACAGGCCGATCACGTCCGCGTCCTCCTGCAGCGCCGCCGCCACGATCTGCTCCGGCGTCTGCCGCAGCCCCGTGTAAATGACTTCCATGCCGGCATCGCGAAGCGCCCGGGCGATGACCTTGGCACCGCGATCGTGGCCGTCGAGTCCGGGCTTGGCGATGACGACACGGATCGTCGGCATCAGATCACCGCCTCCTCGACGTATTCGCCCCAGACGTCTCTCAGCGCGTCGCACATCTCTCCGATTGTGGCGTACGCGCGCACCGCATCAAGCAACAAGGGCATTGTATTGTCAGTGCCCGTTGCACCGGTGCGCAGCCGGTCGAGCGCGTGCCGGACCTGCACGTTATTGCGCCTTCCTCGCAGCGCGTCGAGCTTGGCGAGCTGTTTCTCGCCGGCCGATTCGTCGATGTAGAGGATGCCGACAGGCGGTTCATCCTCGGTGATGAACTCGTTCACGCCGACGATGACCCGCTCGCGCGCCTCGACCGCCTGTTGGAACCGGTAGGCGCTCTCGGCAATCTCACGCTGCGGAAAGCCCCGCTCGATGGCCTCGACCATGCCTCCCATGGCGTCGATCGTCCTGAAGTACTCGAGTGCCTCTGCTTCGAGATCGCTCGTCAAACGCTCGACGAAGTAAGACCCGCCGAACGGGTCCACGACGTCCGTGACGCCGGTTTCGTGCGCGATGATCTGCTGCGTACGGAGGGCCAGCCGCGCCGCCTCGGCCGTCGGCAGCGCGAGCGCTTCGTCGAGCGCGTTGGTATGCAGCGACTGCGTGCCGCCGAGGACCGCCGCCATGGCCTGCAGCGCCGTGCGTACGACGTTGTTGTACGGCTGCTGCGCCGTCAACGAAACGCCGGCCGTCTGCGCGTGGAAGCGCAGCTGCCAGGACCGCGGACTCCGGGCACCGAAGCGGTCGCGCATGACGCGCGCCCAGATGCGGCGCGCGGCGCGAAACTTGGCGATTTCCTCGAAGAAATCGCTATGCGAGTTGAAGAAGAACGAGATCCGCGGCGCGAACGCGTCGACGTCCAGTCCCGCGTCGACACCGTACTGCACATACTCGATGCCGTCGCGCAGCGTGAACGCGAGCTCCTGCGCGGCGGTCGCGCCGGCTTCGCGGATGTGATAGCCGCTCACCGAGATCGTGTTCCATTTGGGCACGCGCTCCGCACAGAAGGCGAATACATCGGTGATGAGGCGCATCGACGCGCGCGGCGGATAGATGAACTCCTTCTGGGCGATGAACTCCTTGAGGATGTCGTTCTGGATCGTCCCCGACAGCGTCCGCCAGTCGGCGCCCTGCTGCTCGGCGACGACGAGATACATGGCGAAGATCATCGACGCCGGCGAATTGATCGTCATCGACGTCGTAATCGTGCCGAGGTCGATGCCGTCGAAAAGCATTTCCATGTCGGCCAGCGACGTGACGTTGACGCCACATTTGCCAACCTCCCCGCGCGACAGATCGTGATCCGGATCGCGCCCCATGAGCGTCGGCAGATCGAATGCGACGCTGAGTCCCGTACCGCCCGCCTTCAGCAGCTGCTTGTAGCGCTCGTTGGTGTCTTCCGGCGTCCCGAACCCTGCAAACTGCCGCATCGTCCACAGCTTGCCGCGGTAGCCGGTGGGATGAATGCCGCGGGTATATGGAAACTGGCCCGGGTCCGCGAGGTCACGTGCGTAGTCGAGCGAGGAAACGCTTTCTTCGGTGTAGAGCTCGTCGATGTGCCGGCCGGAAACGGTCGCACAGGACCGAGCCGTGGAGGAGGGCATGGACGAATTCTACCGTTCCCGGTTCCCGGTTCCGCCTGCCGGGTTCGTGTTCGCTGTTCGGTTCGCGGTTCGCGGTTCGCGGTTCGGTTCGCGGTTCGCGGTTCGCGGTTCGTGGTTCGTGGTTCGTGATTCGGCTGAGCCCGTGGCAAGAACTGCGTACAACGAGGCTCAAGCGGCTGTCGCCGACTGCGTACAATTTCTGACATCGCAGTCGACTTACACTCATTTCACGTCGGCATGAGTGATGCCACTGGCCGCGCATGGCTCAGGGAGTGCAGCGGTTCACCGATCTGCGCGCATGGCAGGCGTGCGTGACCTACAAGCGAGCGATATACCGGGTCTGCGAGAAGGAACCTCTGGTCAACGATTGGAAGCGCCGTGGACAACTGGAGGAATCAGTGGCAGGGCCGCCAGGACATCTGGCCGAAGGTTTCGGGCGGTTCAGTCCCCTGGACTTCGCCCGTTTCGTCGCGATCGCACGTGCATCGCTGCTCGAGTCGCAGAACCATCTGATTGATCTGGTCGATCGCCGGTATATATCCGACGAGCAACGAACGGCGCTGAACGCGCTGGCCGAAAGCGCACTGCAGGAGGTGACTGGCCTGCTGGAATATCTGCAGTCGCCTGAGGCCGCGCGAAATGCGCAGCGCGCGCGTGAACGCGGAATTGCCCGGCGTACCGCGCGGAGAACCGGAACCTCTAACCCCGAACCTCGAACTCCCCAACCCAGAACCCCCGAACCGCGAACTACGAACCACGCACCGAACCCCGAACCAGAATCCCGAACCGAGAACCGAACTCGAACACGAACCCGGAAGAGAGAACCGGGAACAGGGAACGGCAGATAATGTCCTCGTGCCTGAACACGGACCTCTGTTCGCCGCGATGCTGCACGAGTTCGATGGCGCCGCGCGGATCCTCAACCTCGAACCGGGCATCTGGCGGATTCTGACGCACCCCAAGCGGCAAATCGTCGTCTCGTGCCCTGTCCAGATGGACAACGGCGATATCGAGGTGTTTACCGGCTACCGCGTGCAGTACAACATCACGCTCGGCCCGGCGAAGGGCGGGATCCGCTACCACCCGGACGTCTCGCTCGATGAAGTGACGGCGCTGGCGGCGTGGATGACCTGGAAGTGCGCCGTAGCGCACATCCCGTTCGGCGGCGGCAAGGGGGGCATCGTCTGCGATCCGACGCGCCTGTCGAAACGCGAGCTGGAGGCGCTGACGCGGCGGTATGTCGCCGAAATCATGGATGCGATCGGGCCCGAGAAGGACGTGCCCGCCCCCGACGTCAACACCAACGATCAGGTGATGGCGTGGATCATGGACACCTACAGCATGCACGTCGGCCACACCGCGACGGCGGTGGTGACCGGCAAGCCGGTCGAACTGGGTGGATCGCTCGGGCGGCGCGAAGCCACAGGCCGCGGCGTCATGCTCGTGACGCGCGAGGCCGCGAAGCATCTCGGTATCGACATCAAGGGCGCCACGATCGCCATCCAGGGGTTTGGCAATGTCGGCTCGGTGTCCGCCGAACTGCTTGCCGCGGCCGGGGCGCGCATCGTCGCGGTCACGGACTGGAAGGGCGGGGTCTACAACGAGAAGGGGCTGGACGTTGCCGCGCTCGTCGAGCACACGCGGCAGCACAAGACCGTCGCCGGGTTCGCCGGCGGCACGCCGCTCGCCAACGACGAGCTCTGGGAGCTGGACGTCGACGTGCTGATTCCCGCCGCGCTGGAGAATCAGATCACGATAGACAACGCGCCGAGGATTCGCGCGCGGATTCTCACCGAAGGCGCGAACGGGCCGACGACCCCCGATGCGCACGACCACCTGCACAAGCGCGGCGTCTTCGTCATCCCGGACATTCTGGCCAACGCCGGAGGCGTCACGGTGTCGTACTTCGAATGGGTGCAGGATCGCTACGGGTACTTCTGGGATCTGACGGACGTGAACTCCCGGCTCGAGAAGAAGATGTGCGAGGCGTTCGACGACGTTCTGCAGACGTCGCTGCGGCACAACGTCGACCTGCGCACGGCGGCGTATGTCGTGGCCGTCGCGCGCGTGGGAACCGTCACGAAGATGCGGGGAATGTATGCGTAGCCTGGGTAGCCGGGTGGCCTCGGTAGCCTGGGTAAGACTTCAGCACCCCAGGCAACCCAGGCAACCCAGGCAACTCAGGCAACCTAATCCAGCTGCGCCCGCACGAACATCTGTTTGGCGAGCGGTTTCCACGGCAGCTGCAGATAGAGCCGGATCAGCCAGGGCCACACCGGCAGCCCGCTCTTCAGCGAGAACGGCAGGAACCCCGGCACGCACTCGATGACGCGCCAGCCGTGCGCTTCCAGGAAATCGCGGAGGCTCACGTCCGAATACACCGTGACGTGCGTGTAATCGTCGAAGTACTCACGGTATGCCCGGCGATAGTTGGGCTGAAGAATGTTCAGCGTCGCACCAGGCTTCCCCTTCGTTCGCAGCTGCGCGAGCACATCGGCGAACTGCTCCTGCGTCAGGTGTTCGAACAGGTTGCTCGCGAAGACGAAGTCAACGGAGGTCTCCGGGAGAAACGCGAGATCGGTCACGGACCCCACGTGCGCCGTCACGCCGCGCTGAACATGCTCCGGCAGCCCCGGCCAGAGATCCACGGCCGTGCGCGTCCGGCAGCGGACGTTGTTGATGAAGTTCGCGTAGCCGGCGCCGAGCTCCAAAACATGGAACTCGGGCCGGATCAATCGCTGGAAGTAGCTGCCGCACAGCGTCGCCCAGAGGGTTTCGCGATTGGCATCGGGCGCGAAGCGCGTACGGCGATACCCCTCGTCAGTCAGGTTCGTGTCCATTCGAACGCAATCCTCCAGTCATCCGCATCCCGACGGCACACGCGCGGCGGGCAGCGGGAAGCGCGGCGTCATTGCGGCGCGAAGAGCACGCGGCTCAACGCCATCGCGTCGTCGGGAGTCATGGCCGTCCGGGTGTCGACAGGTTTCCCCAGCGCCGCCTCGATGTGCTGTTTCAAGAGAGAACCATTCACGGGCCGCTGATAGATTCGGGGGGTTCCATTTCGCTCGAATTCGACGTACGTGACCGGCTTCGCTACTGTCGCGTCGAACAGCATCATCACCGCCCCCTTGCGTGCGGTCCACCATTGATCCGGCGGGCAGCAGTAGGTCGGCGGCCGCTCGACGATTCGAAATGCCTGATTCAGATCCTCGTCAGTGAACGGAGGCTGCGCCGCAAACGGCATGGCCCACGACCAGAACCATCCCTCGCGATAGAACTCGGGCACGCTCATCAGCACGATGCTCCCGCGTGGGACCGACTGCGGCAGCCTGGCCAGGGCCGACGCGAACCGGTGAGACTCCAACCCGCTCGCGACCCACTTCGACACATTCCAGATGGCGGCGACCGCGTAGAGCGCAATCAGCATCCCGGCGAGCGCCGCGCGGGTTCTCCGGCGGCGGCCCTCTTCCGCCGCGGCGGGCAGGACGAGCGACGCCATGGCGATGCTCACGCCGGCAGCGGTGATGTACAGGTGGCGTGCCGCGATATACGTCACAACCATCGGCGCAATCGTGATCGCATACCAGGCCACGCCGAAGAACGCCACGCGCCGTATCGTGCCTCTGAACACCCGCCGTGCGGCGAGGGCCCAGCCGGCGCACACCAGCACGGCCAGAATCGTCACCGCCTCGGTCAGCGTCCGCACCAGCCGCGGCGCCGTGTTCGGGCTCGGCAGCATTTCGCGGAAATAGCGATCCTGCCGGCCGATGAAGTCGTTGATGGCCGCGGGCGTCACGATGTCTTCACGCAAGGCGTTGCCGAACAACGTGTGGCGAAGCCCCACATACAATGCCGCGATCACGACGAACGGGATGTGCGGCCAGATTCGCGACAGCGCCCGCGTGCGCGCGGCGTCGGTTGACACGGGCCATAGCAGGTCAAAAGCGACGAGCAGAACTGGAAGCGTCACCACGGACTGCTTCGCAAACAGTCCGCACACGAACAACAGCCACCCAGCGAACAGCCAGGCACGACGCGCCGCGAGCCGGAACCGCACGAAGCACAGGAACGCCCCCAGATAGAACAGCGACGCGATCGAATCGACGCGCCCGCTGATCCAGGCAATCGGCTCGGCGTGACTCGGCATCAGCGCAAAGAACGACCCGGCCAGGACGGCGAACATCGGCTCCTGTGGAGCGACCGACCGGGCAATGGCCAGGACGAGCAGCGCGTTCAGGACGTGGAGGATGACGTTGGTGGCGTGGTAGCCGCTGACGTTGACGGGACCGTAGACGCGGGCGTCGAGCCAATAGCTGAACGCGAGAAACGGCCGCAGCTCGTCGAGGACGGTGCCGTAGATCCCTTCGGTCCAGTCCGAGACGAAATACGTCAGGAACCGATCGATGGGCAGGCCATGCAGGTGCTGGATGAGTCCGAAATCGTCACCGAGGAAATAGTTGTCGCTGCGGATCGTCTGCAGACCGACGGCAAGACACAGCGTGACGATGACCGCGCACGACCACCACGCGGTCCGCGTGGACGCCGGTCCGGCAGCAGCGTCGTGCACGGAGCCTAGTTTAGGAGCCGACGCGGAACGGGACCAGTTCCTTCGCCTCGCCGCTGGCACTGGTCACAGAGATTTCCACCAGGTACTCGCCCGCCGGAATCGACGCCAGGCTCAGATTGATCAGGTGTGTGCCACCTGCCTGGGCGGCGGTGACGGGCACATCCGCCATCTTGGTGCCGGAGCGATTGAGCAGAATAGCCGTCGGCTGCACCTGCTCGCTGCCGGCAGCGTACGCGTCGAAGCGGATCAGCAAACGCTCGGTTCGTGAGAACTCGCGACCCGCCGTCGGCACGGCCGCGGCGTCGGCCGCGAGCGCCTGGAACTCGCGAACGGTCCGCGCACGCAACACCCGCGGTGTGCTGATCGCCGCGACCGGTGCGGTCAGGTCGGGCACATCGATGGTCTTGGTCTCCTGATCGAGCGTTCCATTCCCGGCATCCTGCACCGTCAAACGCATCTCGAGCTTCCCGGGCGCGACCTCGAAGGTGAGGCGTTGCGGCCCGTTGGCCGTTGCCGGCGCGGGCGTCGCGGCCTGCTCGGGCGCGGCACCGCGAAACACCATCTCGCCCGACGCGTTCGCGGCGAGGAGCGACACGCGCCCCGCCTGCTCGCGACGCGTGGTGCCCGGAGGCACGGGGAGCGGCTCCCAGACGAGCGTCACCCGCGTCCTGCCGTTCGTCCCGCGTTCGGTGCCAACCCAGGTGCGGACGAACTTGCCGGCCTGCACCGACGGCGCGATCGACGCCAGCGCGGTCATGATCGGCTTGGCCAGGGTCGGCGCCGCTGACGACACCCGCTTCACGTCCGCGGCCGTCAGCGCCCAATAGCCCTTCCGCGCCCGCACCTCGACACCGGATCGCTTCACCCGCACCCTGATCTCGTGGAACTTGCCGTCGTTCTGCGCCTGCGTGGAGTTGTAGCCGAGCAGGTAATAGAAGCTGGAGTCGCGAACAACGCTGGCGAGGCCCTGGTCGAGCGAGTTGCGATTGACGATCGCGCGGCCGTCCGTCTGCTCGGACAGCGACTTGAGCGTGTCCTGCGTCATCTGCAGGGCCCGACGATCGGTCTGGAAACTGATGCTGGCACCGCCGGGCACCGCGTCGATGTCGTACTCGAACGGCGTCAAGCCGCGCGGGTCGAGCGAATAGATCGACACGTTGTTGCGGTTCACGTCGCGATAGACCTCACGCAGCTTGCTGTCGACCATCGCCTGATTGAAGAACTCGGCCGACTGCTGCTGCGGGCTGTCCTGCACGGCCGCTCCGGCGACAGCGCTGCGCGGATCGATCGGGTCCTGCGCATTCAGGCGCTGCATCTGCGGCGGCAGCATGATCGTGAGGCCTTCGCTGACGAAGATGATCGACTTGCGCCCCTGGCGCATGGATCCCATCCGCACGGCCACCGACGACAGCGCGTCCATGACCACGTCGTTGCGAATGCGCTCGATGTCCTGCGGCGGAATGCGCGAGTACTGCTCCTCGAACCGGTTGCGCGGGACGTAGTCGAACTTCCGCCCCTCGAACCGCTGCACGGCGCTGACGATGGACGCGTGATCGTTGGTGAACAGCAGATCGCTCACCGGCGTCAGCGGATACATGACCGCGACCAGATCGGTCGGCGCCAGCTGCGTCTGCAGGAACTTCGTCAGCGGCTCCTTGACCCCCAGCGCCGTCAACTTTCTCGTGTGGTAGTCGTCGAGCAGGATCGCGAACACGCGGACGTCTTCGCGGCTCGCCTCGGCCTGCTCGTCGTCGCGCGAACGGATGCGCCGCGGCACCGGGTCGCCAGGTTTCGCCGTGGCGTCGATCTTGACGAGGCGGAACTCCTCGATCGGCTGCGGCTTGCCGTCCTCGAAGACCTCGAATTCCTCTTTGCGCAGGTCGACGACCGGGTTGTCCCGCCGGTCGGTGACGATTACGTCCACGGCGACGTAGTTGATGCCGGCACGGAAGGTCGGCTGCGGCTGGCCCTGCTGGGTCTGCGGCGGCGCTGCCTGTTCGTTCTGCGGCGGCGCAGCCTGTTGTGCCGTGCCCGGGTGCGTGAGCCCGGCCAGCAGCAACACCAGCACGATCAGCCGACGCGTTGTGCCCATCATTCGCCCCATTCGCCCGCCTGGTCGCGATGATAGCATCCGATGGCCGTGTCCTCCGCCCTGACCACGCTTTCAGACGACGAGCGGCTCTTCCGTGACAGCGTGTACGAGTTCGCCGGCCGTGAAATCCGGCCGCACGTCCGCGAGATGGACGAGACGGCACATATGCCGCGGGCCCTGATCGACAAATTGTTCGCGATGGGCGTAATGGGCATTGAAATTCCTGAAACGTTGGGGGGCGGCGGCGGAACGTTCTTCCACGCCGTCCTCGCCGTGGAGGCGTTGTCGCGGGTCGATCCGTCGGTCGGCGTGCTGGTGGACGTCCAGAACACGCTCGTCATCAACGCGCTGCTCCGCTGGGCGTCCGACGAGCTGAAACAGCGCTGTCTTCCCCGCCTGGCCGGCCGATCCGTCGGTGCGTACGCGCTCTCTGAAGCCGGATCGGGCAGCGACGCGTTCGCGCTGACGACCCGCGCCAGTCAGTGCGCCGACGGCTTTTCAATTACCGGGCGTAAGCTCTGGATCACCAACGGCAACGAAGCCGACCTCTTCATCGTCTTTGCCAATCTCAACCCCGAGGCCGGCTATCGCGGCATTACCGCGTTTGTCGTCGAACGCGGCGCGCCGGGCTTCACCGTCGGCAAGAAGGAAGACAAGCTCGGCATTCGGGCCAGCAGCACGTGTGAGCTGGTGTTCGAGGACTGCAGGGTTCCTCAGGCGAACGTTCTGGGCGAGCCCGGAAAGGGATACAAGGTCGCCATCGAAACGCTGAACGAAGGGCGCATCGGCATTGGCGCACAGATGGTTGGCCTGGCGCAGGGAGCCGTCGATCACACGATCGCGTATGTCAGGGAGCGGACGCAGTTCGGCAAGACGATCGCCGAGTTTCAGGGCGTGCAGTTTCAGATCGCGCGCGCCGCCGCGGAAATCGAGGCGTCGCGGCTGCTCGTCTACAACGCCGCGCGCCTGCGCGAGGCCGGTCGGCCGTTTCTCACCGAAGCGGCCATGTGCAAGCTGCTGGCGTCGGAAACCGCTGAACGCGTGGCGTCGCTGGCGGTCAACCTGTTCGGCGGGTACGGGTTCGTCAAGGACTACCCGGTCGAAAAGTTGTACCGCGACGCGAAGATCGGCCAGATCTACGAAGGCACTTCCAATCTGCAGCTGCAGACGATCGCCAAGCAGCTATTGAGCTGAGTGACAAGTGGCAAGTCGCAAGTAACAAGTAAGTCGCAAGTTGCAACTTACGTGCGACTGGCTAGTTGTCACTTGAAAGTTGTGGAAGCGTTTCGCTGGCGACGGCTTCGCGCAACGCCTCGGTCCGGCCCGCAAACAGCTCGAGTGCGCGCACGTCCTGGGCGAGGCTTTCGACGATGTGTCCGCGGCGGAAGGAGTCGACGCCGATGACCTGCGTTGCGCGGGCGACTGCTCGCAGCGTGGCTTCGGTCGCCGCCAGCTTTGCCATCGACGCGTCGGCCAGCGACACCCGTGCGGATGACGCCGCCTTCCACACCAGAAGCATGGCGGCATCGAGTTCCGTTGCGGCATCGGCCAGAAGACCCTGCACCGTCTGCTCGCCTCCCGCGCCACGGCCGCGAAGCGCGTGAGCCGCGTGTAACGCTTCGTTCAGCGCGCGCCTTCCCATGCCCAGCCCCGCGGCGGCGAGCAGCACGCGCACACGCGTCATGAACGGAAGTGTCGCGCCAAGCAGTATGGCCGTCGCGCCATCGAGCGCGACGTTCCCGCACACGAACCCATCGAGGGCGGACGTCTCGATGTCTTCCACGGCCACGCCGGGTGTGTCCAGCGCAACGGCGGCGGCCACGGTGCCGGCGCTCTCGCGCACGCCGATGATCGCCACGCCATGATCCGTGAGCGGGCCGACGAGCGACGCGCGGCCGCGCAGAACCGGACCCTCGTGTGCGGGCACGTTCTCGGTCGACAGCGCGATCGCGCCGACGATCTCGCCGCGCGCCAGCGCCGTGAACCGATCGTCCGAGCCCAGCGCCAGCAGCACGCCCGTGTGCAGCGCCAGCGAGACGCCTGCGGCTGCCGCGTCGTACGCGAGCGACTCCACGGCAAGCGCAGCCGCCAGCAGATCACCGCCTGGATCAATCAGGCCGACGCGGGCGGCGCCCATGATGACGTCGGCGGCCGTGGCTGCGGGCGGCAGATCAGCCGAGAGCGCGTGTGCCTTCTCGCGCCACGACCGCTGAACGTCGCTGAGGTGGAAGTCCACGACGCGATATTACGCCGTTCCAACTTCCGTGTGCCCGGTTCCGTGTTCGCGTTCGATGTTCGTGAACCGAACACCAGAACACGAACCAGGAAGCGGGAACCCGGAAGTGGGAACAACCGGCGCTATTCGAGCCTGAAGAATCGAATCCGAACGTCGTTGGGATACCGCTCGCCCAGCCCGACGAACACGGCGCGCGTCAACCACTGCAGGTCCGGGCTCGCCGTCTCGAACTTCGGGACGGTCCGGAAGTACACCGACGTGGGATCCACAGATTCACCGGCCAGCAGGCGCTTCATCACATCGGGCGCGGCGTGCCGCATGCCCGCATTCTGGACGTAGACGATCTGCCCCTTGTCGGTTTCGAGGGTGTAGCGCGTGTCCAGCTCGGTGAATCCGTCCGGGCGGATGATCTGCCAGTCGGCGCCGCCCGGCATCACCTTGCCGCGGAAGTTCGCTCCTTCGAATGTGCCGCCGGTGATCGGCACGATCCGGCGTCTTCCCTGAGCGACGGCGCCCACGTCCAGCGGCGGCCCCACGGTGGCTCGCACCTCGAACGCAAACGTGAGCGTCGGCTGAAGCTGCTTGCCCTGAGCGAGCGCCAGCGACTCGAAGGGCTTGCCCTGAGCGAGCGCCCGCGAGTCGAAGGGCCTGGCGGTGGCCAGCGCGGCTGCGGATAGCAGTGAGGCAACGATTGTGACTTGCGCGAGCTGTCTATGCATAGGACATCGTGGACTAGCGTATCGGGCCGGTCTTCCCTTTGCCGACCCGCGGGCCGGCAAAGTCGCGCGCCGGCGGACGCTCGAGGTTACCGGCGCGCAGCGCCGTCGCGTGGATCAGCTCCGCGATCCGCGCCATCTTGGCGAACTCGATCCTCTCGGCCTCATCCGTCACGTAGTGGTAGTCGCGATGAAGTCCGGTGGTGAAGAAAATCACCGGCACTCCCTTGGAGGCGTAGCTGTAGTGATCGCTGCGCGTGTAAATCGACTCCGGATCGGCGATGTCGTTGTACTCGTAGTCGAGCGTCATCGGCCGTGCGAGCGAGGCGTTGGCGGCCTCATTGAGGTTGTGCAGCTCGGTACTGATGCGCTCGGAGCCGACCACGTAGACGGTGTTGGCCTGCGCCGGATCGTCGCAGCGGTTCCTGCCCACCATGTCGACGTTCAGCATCGCGACCATGCGGTCGACGGGCATCACCGGATAGTCGGCCATATAGCGCGAGCCGAACAGCCCGACTTCCTCGCCGCTGTGCCAGACGAAGAGGATCGACCGCTTCGGCTTCTGTCCGGTCGCAAACGCCTTCGCGATGGCCATCAACGACACGATCCCCGAGCCATCGTCGTCGGCGCCGTTGCTGATGTTGTCACCGGGCCGGGCGGTCGGACGCGACTGGCCGGGACACGCCGCGAACGCGCCCCCTCCGGCGCCCGCCGGCGCGAACTCCTGGTAACCGACGTGGTCGAGGTGTGCGCCGATCGCCACGTAGGTGTCCCGCAGTCTGGCATCCGTCCCGCGAACCAGACCGACGACATTGCGGGTGAAACGCGTTTGCACGCGGTCGTACTCGGCGTCGACGGTAATCGTGATGCGCACGTCGCGAAGTGCGATGTCCGGCAGCGGCTCCTGCTTCGCGGCGAGATCTCTCAGCGTCGCGTAGCTGTGTCCCGTCCCGGCGAACACGAACTCGAAGAACGCGTCGCTCGCGGTCAGTTGCGGCGGAATCGGCAGATCGAGATTGCGCGACGTCTGAAAATCGGTCCGCTGCGCCGGGTTGGTGGCGGCGGCGGGTCCCGCGCCGCGGCCGCGCCCGGCATTCATGACGACCGGACTTATCGTCCCTACCGCGCGGTGCAGCTCCACCGCGTCCCTGGCGCGACCGGTGATCAGGCGGTTCTGCGCAGCAGTCATGCCGCGTACGCCGCGGCCGATGAAGAGCGCGACCTTTCCTTTTGCGCTCCGCTGCGCGTAGTCGTCGTGATTCAGCTCGGCGAGACGGAGTCCATACCCGACGAACTCGACATCGGCCGTGATCGTCTGCTTTCCTCCCTGGTTGCGCGGAAACGTGACCCCGTCGCCGTCCTTGAAGATCCGCGTCTCGCCGTTGGCGGTGACCGCCACGCTCGAGTTGCTGCGCGTGCGCATGCCGTAGATCGGCACGGTCTGGAAGTACGTGCCTGCGTCGCCCGCCGGCACTACGCCCCAGGTCTTCAGATGATCGGCCACGTAGGCACCGGCCAGGCCGAGGCCTTCCGTCAGCATCTGGCGTCCCTGCAGCGCGTCGGAGGCGATGTAGCCGAGCCACTGCTTCATCTCGTCCGCCGAGAACTGGCCGCGCTGGGCGCTGCCGGTCAGCGCGAGCCAGATGACAAGAGCGGGGATGGCAATCGACAGCTTCGAACGGGTCACGCGGGGATTGTACGACGTAGTGTCCGCCTCCAGGCGGACCCTCCGGATGTAGAATCTCGCCGGACTGCGACAGTGCTCACCTGGTTCACGGCGGCCGTTCTCGCCTTGTTTGCGGCGCAGCAGGTGACGGTCTGGGACGGCGTTTTTACGCGCGAACAGGCCGAACGCGGCGACAAGCTCTATGCGGACCGCTGCGCGCGCTGTCATGGTGACACGCTGCAAGGCGTCGAGGCGGCCCCGGCGCTGGTCGGATCGACCTTCTACAACAATTGGGAGGGCGAGACGCTCGACGCGCTGTTCGAGCGCATGCGGACGTCGATGCCGCAGGATCGGCCCGGTTCGCTCACCCGCGCGGAGAACGCGGACATCCTCGCCTACATGCTCAGCACCGCGGCATATCCGGCGGGCAAGATGACGCTCGACGCACAGGGCGGAGCGCTGACACGCGTGAAGATTCTGATGTATCGTCCGACTCCGAAATGAACAACTGGAAGCGACGCGGATGCCTCGCGGCGATCGTCGTCGCGCTGCTGACGGCGGGGCCTCGCGGGCAGTCCGGAGCGCCGCGTGGTGAGTGGCCCACCTACGGTGGCGATCTCGGGCACACGCGCTATGCCGCGCTCGACCAGATCTCCGCGGCGAACTTCAACGACCTCGAGGTCGCGTGGCGTTTCAAGACCGACAATCTCGGCCCTCGTCCTGAATTCAACCTGCAGTCAACGCCGCTGATGGTGCGAGGGCGCCTCTACTCCACCGGCGGCACGCGGCGCGCGGTGGTCGCGCTCGATGCCGGCACCGGCGAGCTGCTCTGGGTACACAGCGAGGACGAAGGCGCTCGCGGCGCCGCCTCCCCGCGGCAGCTCTCGGGCCGCGGCCTCGCGTACTGGAGCGACGGGAAGGACGAACGCATCCTCTACGTGACGCCCGGGTACCGGCTGATCGCGCTCGACGCTCGAACCGGAAACCCGATGCCCGGCTTCGGACGAGGCGGCGCCGTCGATCTGAAGGCCGATCTCGACCCGGCAATCGACCTCACCAACGCACCCATCGGTCTTCACGCGACGCCGATCGTCGCCGGCAACGTCGTCATCGTCGGCGCGGCGTTCGAGACCGGCGCCAATCCGAAGAGCCGTCGCAACATCAAGGGAGCCGTCAGGGGCTTCGACGTACGAACCGGAAAGCGTCTGTGGATGTTCAAGACCATTCCCGAGCCCGGTGAAGTCGGCCACGAGACGTGGGAGAACGACTCGTGGGCCTACACCGGCAACACGGGCGTGTGGGCGCAGATCTCGGTAGACGAGGAGCTCGGCATGGCCTATCTGCCTGTCGAGCTCCCGACGCACGACTACTACGGCGGGGCGCGGCCGGGGAACGGATTGTTCGGCGAGTCGCTCGTTGCCATCGACTACCGGACCGGCGAGCGCAAGTGGCATTACCAGCTCGTCCACCACGGCCTCTGGGACATGGACATCCCGTGCGCGCCGATCCTGGTGGACATCCGCGTCAACGGGCGGACCGTCAAGGCGGTTGCCCAGCCGTCGAAGCAGGCGTTCCTCTACGTCTTCGATCGCGTCACCGGCCAGCCGATTTGGCCGATCGAGGAGCGCCCGGTTCCCCAGGGCGATACGCCGGGCGAGAAGTATTCACCGACGCAACCCTTCCCGACGCGCCCGCGCGCGTACGACCGGCAGGGACTCACAATCGACGATCTGATCGACTTCACGCCGGAGCTGCGCGCCGAAGCGGTGAAGGCGGTCGCGCAGTACCGCATCGGGCCGCTCTTCACGCCGCCGGCCGTCAGCCGCGCCGAGGGGCCGATCGCAACCTTGGCAATGGCCACGCAGGCGCCGGCCACGAACTGGCCCGGCGGTGCCTACGATCCCGAGACGCACATCCTGTACGTGTATTCGCAGAGCGCCGTCGCCACGCTCGGGCTCGTTCCGCCGGCCGAAGGCACTGCCGACGGCGTGCGCTACCACCAGGGCACGGTGTTGACGGGGGCACGGCGGACCGGCGGATCGGGATCCGCAACAGCACAGGCCGGCGGAGCGGCCACTGCTCCGACGGTGCAGGGGCTGCCGCTCATCAAGCCGCCGTACGGGCGGATCAACGCGATCAACCTCGACTCGGGGGACATCCTGTGGCAGGTGCCTCACGGGGAGACGCCGGAGGCCATCCGCAATCATCCAGCGCTGAAGGGGCTGAACGTTCCGCGCACCGGCCGCCCCGGGCAGGTGGGTACGCTCGTCACCAGGACATTGGTCATCGCCGGCGAGCCGGGATTCGGACCCACGCCGTCCGGGCAGCGCGGATCGATGCTGCGCGCGTACGACAAGCGAACGGGCGCGGATGCGGGCGCGGTCTACATGCCCGCGCCACAGACCGGATCGCCGATGACGTACATGCTGAACGGCCGTCAGTATCTGGTCGTGGCGATCAGTGGCGGAAGCTACAGCGGAGAGCTGGTCGCGTTTCGGCTACCGCAGTAATTCTGAATTCAGAATTCTGAATTCAGAATTGGTTCAGTTCCGAATCCCAAGCTCGCGCGCGATCGCCTCGACGCGATAGACCTGCTCGAGCGCCGTGCGCATGTACTCCGGGTGCACGGCGACGGTACGGTTCTTCTCCGCATCGAACCAGTAGGATCCGGATATCGAGTGAATGTTGCCGTCGAACGCCAGGCCGACGATCTCGCCCCGCGCATTGACCATAGGACTGCCGGAATTGCCGCCGACGATGTCCGTGGTGGCGACGAAATTGGCGCGGCGAGAGAGATCGAGCCGCGGCTTCGCGTCCAGCCAGCTTTTCGGCAGCGCAAATGGCGGAGCGCCGGTCGCGCGCTCGTACAGGCGATCGAGTCTGGTGAACGGTTCGACCCGGGTACCCCCTTCCGCCCATCCGTCGACCGCGCCGTAGGTCAGACGAAGCGTAAAGGTCGCGTCGGGATACAGTGTGGTGCCGTACGCCGTGAAGCGCGCTTCGGCAATCACCTGCTGGGCGCGCCGTACGGGACCTTCGACCTCGTTCTCGAAAATCGTGCGCAGCCGCCGCGACTCGGCGTCCACGGCGCGAGCCAGCACGATCATCGAGTCGTTACTCGCGGCGAGTGCCGCCTGTCCACCCTCATACAGCTTCAGCCGCGCCGCCGGATCAGCCAGCGTCGAGCCTGAGACCAGCTGCCGGGCGCGCTCGTCGGGACTGGCGCTTCCGAGTACCGCCTTGATAATCGCGTGATCCGGACCGAGGTACTCCCGCATGCGTTCGAGCGAGAACGACAACCTGACCTGTTCCAGCTCCGCCGCAATCGGGGTCTGTGCCTCGAGTTGGGCGCGCAATTGGGGGAGCGCGGCATCGGTATATTCGCGCATCCGACTCGCATTCGGCTTCGCACGCTCGTCGGCGGCGCGCACCAGCAGCCGCGCATAGGTGAACAGCTGACTGCTGAACCCGGCGCTTCCTTCGAGCCACGTGTACGGAATCAGGATCTCGCGCTGGCGCTGCTCCGCTCTGGCGATCGCGTCCCACGGATCCGAGGCTCTGGTGCTTCCCTTGCTGGCGCGCTGCACGGCTGCGCGCAGCTCGCGCTCCTCCGCGATGCGCTGGTCCATCATCCGGTCGTCGAGAAGCGAGTTGAGCTGCATCCGCCGCACCTTATGCGAGTTCTCGATCGAGTCGAGGTAGTCCTTGGCCGTGCGCTGCGCCTCCGCCGACGTCTTCGAGTACTGGATCAGACGCCCGCGCAGCTCGGAGAAGCGCAGCAGCCAGAAGGGCAGAAAGACGTCGCGCTGCGTTTTGAGTTGTGCGACCGTCATCAGCCGCTGCGTCGTGCCCGGGTGCCCGGCGACGAAAACCGGCTCGCCCGCGGCCGCGCCCGACCAGGCGATCGTCAGGTGCGCCGGCACCGCCGCCGGCTTGCCGTTTTCGTAGGCGCGCAACAGCGACATGTCGAGGCACCACCGCGGAAACTGGAAATTGTCGGGATCGCCGCCGAACGCGGCCACCGCCGCCTCCGGCGCGAAGACGATCCGCACGTCTTCATAACGCTTGTACTTGTAGATCCAGGACTGACCGCCCTGATAGAGCGTCACCGCCTCGCAGCTGAGCGGCGCGCCGGACTTCTTGGCCGCGGCTTCGCATTCGCTTTCGAGCTCCGTCAGGATCCTGTTGCGCGCGGCGACCGTCTGCGCCGCCGGCACGCCGGCAATCGCCTTGGCCACCTGCGGCGTGACGTTCTGCGTCGCCATCAACACCGAGAGCTGCTCACCCGGACAACGCACTTCAGCGTCGCGCGTCGCAGCCGTGAACCCCTGCGCGATGTAATCGCGCTGCGCCGTCGAGAGATTGGACAGGCACTCCGCCGCGCAGTGATGATTCGTGAGCACAAGGCCGTCGGCGGAGACGAACGAACCGGTGCAGCCGCTTTCGAGCCGCACGACCGACTGCTGCAGGCGCTGCAGCCACTGATCCGTGAGGGTGACCTTGTACTTGCGGGCGATGGCATCCCTCGGGATGTTGTCGAAGGTCCACATCCCTTCGTCGGCCAGGAGAACCCCGCCAAGCACGACCGCGACGGCAAGCGTAAGAACGGCTTTCATGGGATCACTATCCCACGAAGACCTACCGCGAGCCGAGGCGCTCGAAGATCGGACGAAGCCGCGCCGCGGTCGAGGCGATTTCTTCCGGCAGCACGCGCGTCTGTCCAACGACCGTCATGAAATTGGTGTCGCCGTTCCAGCGCGGCACGAGGTGCAGGTGCACGTGCGCTTCGATGCCGGCGCCGGCCGGCGCGCCGAGATTCACGCCGACGTTGATTCCCTCCAGCCGGTAGGCCTCGCGCAAGGCGCGCTCGGACAACTGGATCAACGCGCCAACCTCGTTCATCTCCTCGCGGGTCAGGCCCGCAAGAGTCGACTCGTGCCGATACGGCACGACCATCAGGTGTCCGTTGTTGTAGGGATAGAGGTTGAGGACGACGTAGGCAAGGTCGCCGCGGAAGACCAGCAGCGGGTCGAGGTGAGACGGATCGGATGCGTGGCAAAACACGCATCCGTCCGGTTTCTTCGAAATCACGTACTCAAGTCGCCACGGCGACCAGAGATGATCCATTGATGAGGTGAGATTGATGAACGATGATGTGGTCCGATCGAACTATCAGATCATCGATCATCATTCATCGTTCATCGATGAATCAGACGGCAGCAGCGCCCGGGATCGACGGCAGCCCACCGGCCGCGGCGTCCGCCGCCTCGGCCGCCTCCGCCTCGCGGTTGATGAGATCCTTCAGCTCCTTGCCCGGCTTGAAGTACGGCACCTTCTTCGGCGGCACATCGACCTTGTCGCCGGTCTTCGGGTTGCGGCCCTTCCGCGGCTCGCGCTTCCGCAGGCGGAAACTGCCGAACCCTCGCAGCTCGATCTTCTCGCCGCGGTGCAGCGCGTCGATGATGCTCTTGAAGACGGTATCGACGATGACCTCGGAGTGCTTCTTCGTGAGGTCCGAGACGCGCGAGACCTCCTCGACGAGCTCCGCCTTGGTCATGCTGCCGGCGCCGTTCCCGTTGCCGCTGCCAATCGTCACTGCTTGCTCCTCCGGACGCCCGGGGTGTCAGGCCCCGGCCTCCGCCCTGTTACCGATTCCGGAAGTGGTCCCCTAACGTCGCCGTGCCGGTACCTTCGTTCTCCTGGTACGTCTCCCAGTCGCTGCGGAACTGGTCGTCCTTCATGGCGCGGATGCTCAGGCCGATCTTCCGCTCCTGGGGACTCAGCTTGATGATCTTCATCTGATAGGTGTTGCCCACCTGCAGATCGATCTTCTCAGTGTTGGCTGAGGAGCTGCTGGCTGAGGAGCCGTGGGCTGAGGAGCTGTTGGCTGACGGGCTGCCATGGGAGTCGTCGAACTCGGACACGTGGATGAGCCCTTCGATGCCCTCGTCGAGCTCGACGAACGCGCCGAAGTTGGTCATCCGGGTGACCTTCCCCTCGACCACCGTGCCGACGTGATGCCGTGAGAAGAAGTCGTCCCAGATATCGGTGGCCAGCTGCTTCAGGCCCAGCGACAGGCGCTGGTTGTCGGCGTCGATGCTGAGCACCATCGCCTCGACCACGTCGCCCTTCTTGAGCACTTCCGACGGGTGCTTGACGCGCTTGCTCCACGACATGTCGGAGATGTGGATCAGGCCGTCGATATCCTCTTCGACCTCGACGAACGCGCCGAACTCGGTGAGGTTCCGGACCTTGCCCTTGATCTTCGTGCCGACGGGGTACTTCTCCGCCAGCTCGTTCCACGGGTTGCTCTCGACCTGCTTCAGGCCGAGGGAGATGCGGCGCGCGGCCGGATCCACGCCGAGAACCATCGCCTCGACGGAGTCGCCGACGTTCAGGATCTTCGACGGGTGCTTGACGCGCTTGCTCCACGACATTTCGGAGACGTGAATCAGGCCTTCGACGCCCGGCTCCAGCTCGACGAACGCGCCGTAATCGGTCAGGCTCACCGCCTTGCCGCTCATGCGCGCGCCAACGGGATAGCGCTCCTGCACGGTCGCCCACGGATCCTGCACGAGCTGCTTGTGCCCGAGCGAGACGCGCTCGGTCGCCGGGTCGTACTTCAGCACGATCACGTCGACCTCGTCGTTCACCTTGAACAGCTCCGACGGGTGTCCGACACGGCCCCACGACATGTCGGTGATGTGCAGCAGACCGTCGATGCCCCCCAGGTCGATGAACGCGCCGTAGTCGGTGATGTTCTTCACCGTGCCGCGCAGCACCTTGCCTTCGGCGAGCGTCTCGAGCGTGGTCTTCTTCTTCTCGGCGTTCTCTTCCTCGAGCAGCGCCTTGCGCGAGAGGACGATGTTGCCGCGCTTCTTGTTGACCTTGATCACGCGCATGCGCAGTTCCTGCCCGCGCAGCGCGTCGAGATTGCGAACGGGACGCACGTCGATCTGCGATCCCGGGAGGAACGCGCGGACGCCGATGTCCACCGCCAGGCCGCCCTTGATGCGCTCGATGACGCGGCCGATGACGACCTTCTTTTCGGCGTAGGCCTTCTCGACCTCGTCCCAGATCTTCATCTTCTCGGCCTTCTCGCGCGACAGCACGATGTGGCCTTCGCGGTCTTCCGTCCGCTCGAGCAGGACGTCGACGGTGTCGCCCCCCTGCACGGTGACGTTGCCGTTTTCGTCGAGGAACTCGTGAACCGGGATGAGACCTTCTGATTTGTAGCCGACGTCGACGACGACGTGGGTGTCGGTCACCTTGAGGACCGTGCCCTTGACGACTTCGCCCTCCGCCATGTTGCGGAAGCTTTCGTCATAAGCCTCGAGCATGGACGCGAAATCCTGCGGGTCCATGTCCTCGTGGTGCATTGGTTTGAAGGCTGGCCCGGCCGGCTTCCCTGAGCGGGTCCGACCAGGTGCGGGCTGTGTGCCCGGTGTCGTCTCGGGCGTTAACAACCCGTTGTCTGCGTTCGCCATTTAACTGCGCGTCCTCCTACGTCCGGCGTGCGGCTTCCCCCGCGCGATACGGACAAGCGCCCTTCCAACGTGGCCCTCGTGTCAGGGTTCGTTCTGGGCGGCCGGAACGGGCACCTTCAACCTGAAGGCTTGTCCTTCGACTATGCTCAGGACAACCCTCGATGCAATCGAAGGGTTGCGGGGACCGGCCCCCCGCGGCTATAACGGCGATGATGCGACGTTCGTACAGTGGCACTCGTTCAGGCCGCCTGAAATGCGACGCGCCTGAGCACGCCGCGATTGGTGTACGTGGGATGCCCGACGGGCCGCGGAACGCACTCTGCGAACGGATGTTCGTCGCCGATAAGACATAGAGGATACGTCACTTACCGGAAACAGTCAAGGTAGCATAGTCGCCCCACGAAAGGACGATCCATGGCCAAACGGAAGGCCGCACGGGCCCCTCGACGGCGCTCCACGCACGCGAAAAGAACGAGCGGCGCCCGAAAGGCGGCGGGCCGCCGGGGCACCACGAAGAAGGCCGCGAGCCGGAAACGAACCGCCGCCAAGGGCCGGACGGCCGCGAAAAACGTGCGAAAAGCCCGGAAACCGGCCGCACGGGCCGGTGCCGCCAAACGGACGGCTGTCCGCACGCGGTCGGCGGCAAGGACGGCAAAGTCCGCGCGCCCACAGGGCGCCAAGAAGAAGGCGGCCCCGACCACCCGGAAAGTGGTAGCCAGGGCGACGGCCGCTCCCGGCCCCCGTACACGTCCGGCGATCCCCGTTCTCCGGAAGCCGCCGGGCCTGGACCGCGAGCGGCGTATCGTTCGCGACGAGGACGAGCTTATCCAGGGGACTCCCCCGTCGTCTCTGGACCTCGACCGATCGGCATCAGCCGTGCGCACCGGCCGCCGCGTGTTGAAGGAACGCTACGACGAACACACAGAGACAAGTCCTGCGCTCACCGGCGGCGACGTCGACGCGGACTGGGAATCGGCCTACAGCGTCGGAGACGAGGCGCCTGGCGGCGACAACCCGACGCCGGACCAGGACATCGTCGACGACATCGGCCGCGCGGTCGGCGTCGAATACCAGGACAACGAGGAGCTCAAAGGCGAGGAAAAGATCGCCAAGCGCGACCGCAACCGCTGGGAGCTCGACCCGGCGTCGTCGGACGATTGGGACGATAGGTAATCCTTCGTCCTTGGTCCGTGCGTGGCCCGTGGTCCCTGGTCCCGTAGGGCACCCCTTTTGGGGGTGCCTTTCTTTTTGGCGGAACCTTCCATCCAGATCATCCAGTAAGACCAGATAAGCGTGCAGGACGAGCCAGATCGCGATCTGCTCCGGCGCTTCGCGCACGGCGATCGCGAGGCATTCGAGGCGCTCTTCCGCCAGTTCGAGCGCGAGGTGTATCGCTGGATTCTCCGGATCGTCCGCGAGCCGGACGCCGCCGAGGATGCGCTCGTTGAAGCGTTCTGGCGCGCGTATCGCGGACGCGCGCGGTTCGATCCATCACGCAGCTACGGTGCGTGGATGCGGCGAATCGCGACAAACTGCGCCCTCGATCAGCTCAAGGCGGCACGCCGCCGCGACAGGCAGGAAGTTGTAGGCCGGGTTCCACCGCGCGAACCTGCCACGCGCGGTGGACCCGGCGGTACGGATTTCGATCGCGCCGACAACATCCGTCGCGCGTTCGCAGCGCTGCCGCCAAAACTGCGCGTCGTCGCCACCCTGGCGCTGATTGAAGAGCTGCCGCAAACGGAGATCGCCGACGCGCTCGGCGTGCCGATTGGAACGGTGAAGTCGCGGCTGTTCCGCGCAACACGTGAGCTGAGGACCGAATTGACTCGCGCGGGTATCCAGGCATGACCGACGAACACCTCAAGAACGTGCTGCGTGCGGCGCTGCCCCCGACGGACCATGGCGTTGCTGCGCGCGAGGTGTGGCCACGGCTGTCGGACCGGCTCGATCGAACGACCGAGTGGTCGTACGTCGACCTCGGCCTGGCAGCTGCCGCGGCCGTACCGTTTCTGGTTTTTCCCGAGTGGCTCTGGCTGCTCGCGTATCACTTGTGAGGTCCGCCTGAAGGCGGACACTACAGGCGCACCCTTCAGGGCGCCGGGAGGCATTGATGCGACCTCACCCCTTCTTGCGCGCGTACATGGCCGGGATCGCGGTGCCGACATGCTTTCTGATCATCATCCTCGCCGTCTACGCGTACAACCGCTTCTATTTCGAGGTATCGAGCCAGTTCGTGATCCCCCTCCCCGGCGCGCCGCTCGATCGCGCCATCGTGTTCCCGATGGCGGTGGTGCCGAATCTGTGGGGCATCTGGAACATGCTGTACCTCGCCGTGCGATCGCGATTGCGATGGTCGATCGGCGTTCACGGCGCGCTCCTGCCGCTGCTGCTCATGCCGCTCGGCGTTGCCCTCGCCAGCGCGCTCGACGTGTTCCATCTGCAATGGAAGTTCGTGCTGCCGATGGCGCCGGTGGGGATGACGGTCTATTACCTGGCGTGGAAGTATCTGGTGGGATTTCTCAATCAGGAAGTGGGCATCGCGTAGCGCTTCACAGTCTGCTGCGGACCAGCCCCATCACGTCATCGACAACCTTCTCAATCGGCATCGCAGTCGTGTCGATGTGCACGGCATCGGCCGCAACGGACAGCGGCGACACTGCACGCGTCCTGTCCGCCGTGTCGCGCGCCTGGATCGCTTCCGCCACGGCCGCCTGCCCTGCCTGGCTTCCCGAATGTGCCGCATCGCTGGCCCGTCGCCTGGCGCGCTCCTCGGCCGAAGCATCGAGATAGATCTTCACATCCGCATTCGGAAAGACGACGGTTCCGATGTCGCGCCCTTCCATCACAACCCCGCCGTCCGCTCCGAGGGCGCGTTGCCGGGCAACAAGCGCTTCCCGCACCTTCGGCAGCCGCGCCACCGCGGTGGCCGCCTTGTCGATCTCCGGCGTCCGGATTGCGCGGGTCACATCGTAACCGTCAATCTCGACGACGCCTCCTTCGACGACGATCCGGGCGCCGCGCGCCAGCTCGGATACCGCCGCCTCGTCGTCGAGCGGAATCCCGTCGCGCACCGCCTTCCACCCCACCGCCCGATACATCGCGCCCGTGTCCACGTGCCGGTAGCCGAGCGCCTCGGAGATGGCGCGCGAGACCGTGCCCTTGCCGGCCCCTGAAGGCCCGTCGATCGCGATGACCAATCGTTTCATCTCCGCCCCACATTACACGAACTTCTTCCGCCTGAAGGCGGAAGCCACAATTTCTGAACCAGCGTTCCTTCGCGCTCTGCGATGGCTTCGCGGTCTTCGTGGTTAAATGGCCGCGCAAATGACCCGGCGACGTCTGCGCATGCTCCTGATCGTTGTGCTCGTCCTCATCGTGTTCGTGTATGTCGCGGCCCCGTACGCGCGCGCGATGGCACTGATCGTCCGTGTCGCCGCGCTCGGCGGGCCGGCGCAGGCGATCATCAGCATCCAGGACAACCGTGTCGAGGCGCAGCCGCGGCACATGGTGCCGACGCGGCACGGCGACGTGCCGGCGCAGTTCTATATGCCGGCCACCGTTTCGGAGCGTGCCGTCCTGGTGATGCCGGGGTTCAACTCCAACGGACTCGACGAGGCCCGGCTCGCGGCGCTCGCGGAAGACATCGCCGCAAGCGGCTATCCGGTGATGGCCCTGGCGCTGCCGGACCTTCAGCAGTTCCGGCTGACGCCAGCCGCGACCGACGTCATCGAGGACGCGGTGGCGTGGATGGCGAAGCAGCCGCGCCTGACGTCTGATGGCCGCGTCGGCATCATTGCCGTCAGTTTCTCGGGCGGGCTCGCGATCGTTGCCGCCGGGCGCGACAGCATCCGCGACCAGGTTGCCTACGTCGTGTCCCTTGGCGGTCACGGCAACATGCTGCGTGTGATGAAGTATCTCGCCACCGGCATCGCGCCAACGGTGGACGGCCTCAGCAACCATGCGCCGCACGACTACGGCGTCGCCGTCATCCTGAACACGCTCGCGGATCGCGGCGTCGTCCCGAACGATCAGGCTGCTCCCCTCCGCGAGGCGATCGAAACGTACCTCCGCGCGTCGCAGGCGACGGTCATCAGCGATGCGGCCGCGGCGCCGATCTTCGCGCAGGCGCGGACGATGGCCGAGTCGCTCCCTGAACCGTCCCGGACCTACATGCAGTACGTGAACGAGCGGGACGTCAAGCGCCTTGGCGCCGTGCTCGTTCCGCATCTCGATCAGGCCGGCGTCAACGACCCGGCGCTGTCGCCGGAGCTCGCGTCCGCGCCCGCGGCCAGCACGTTCCTGCTCCACGGCTACGACGACAACATCATTCCGCCGGCCGAAAGCGTCCTCCTGGCCGAGCATCTGCGCGCGAAAGGCGTGCGGACGAAGGTCCTGCTGAGCGGCCTCATCACGCACGCCAGCGTGAATCCGCACGCCACGGCAATGGACGCGTGGAAGCTCGTCAGCTTCTGGGCATCGGTAATCAAGCAGTAGTTCACTCTTCCAGGTGCTTGGTTCCGAGTTCGTGTTCTCTGTTCGGTTCGGAGTTCGTGTTCGGGGTTCCGCTCCATCGAGCCGAGTCGCTCGAATCGGGCACCTCGAACAACGAACAGCGAACCGAACAGAGAACACGAACTGGGAAGTGAGAACATGGAAGCGTGAACAGCGGGTCCTCCGTCATCCGTCTTCAAAAAATCCTGTCGCAGGCAGGCGTCGCCTCGCGGCGTGCGGCCGAGAAGCTGATCGAGGAAGGGCGCGTTTCAGTCAACGGCCGGACGGTCCGTGAAATGGGCGTCAAAGCCGACCCGCTGGCCGACGACATCCGCGTTGACGGCCGGCGGCTGCGCGCCCCGGAGCGCCATCGCTACATCCTGCTGAACAAACCGGCGGGCGTCGTCACCACCCGCTCCGATCCGCAGCGTCGTCACACGGTGATCGACCTGCTCCATGGCGTACGCGAATACGTCTACCCGGTTGGCCGCCTCGACTACGACAGCGAAGGGCTGCTGCTGCTGACAAACGACGGCGATCTCGCCGCGCGCCTGACGCATCCGCGTCACGAAGTCGAACGGACCTACGAGGCGTATGTCGCCGGAACACCTGATGAGGAGGCGATCGGCAGGCTGCGCCGCGGGATCCCGCTCGACGGCAGGCGGACGATGCCCGCGGACGTGAAGCTGTTGAGCCGGCCGGCCCCCGAGAAACGCCCGGCAGCCCGTAAAGGGGCGTCGCCTAACGAACGTGAGAAGTCCCGCGACAAGCGGGCACATGGCGTTCTCCTCATCACTATCCGCGAGGGACGCAACCGCCAGGTACGGCGGATGTGCGAGGCGGTCGGCCATCCGGTGCGCAAGCTCCGCCGCGTCCGAATCGGGCCGATTACCGATCGACGGCTGCGCGTGGGCGAATGGAGGGAGCTGACGCGTCAGGAAGTGGAAAAGTTGAAAAGTGGAAAAGTGGAAAAGTAAGTGGAAAGTACTTTCGGCCTTACTTTTCCACTTCTTCCACTTCTTCCACTTCTTCCACTTGTTCCACTTGTTCCACTTGTTCCGCTTCATCAAGCGGCAGCACGTCCTCGGCCGGCGTCTGCTCGATGAGCCCCGCTGGCGGATCGAAGCCAAGCGCCTCGGCCATGTCCTCGATGCGTGGCAGGTCGTTCAAATCCTTGAGGCCGAACCGAATGAGGAACTCCTTGGTCGTCGCATAGAGAAACGGGCGGCCGACCACATTCTTGCGGCCGACGATCTTGATCAGGTGGCGCTCGAGCAGCGTAGCCAGCACCCCGGACGTATTCACGCCGCGGATTTCCCCGATTTCGAGCGCCGTGATCGGTTGTTTGTAGGCGATGACCGCCAGTGTCTCGAGCCCCTGAACGGTCAGCTTCTGCGTGGAGCGCTCGTGGAACAGCCGGCGCACCCATTCGTGCAGCTGCGGGCGCGTGACGATCTGATAGCCGCCGGCCACCTCGACGAGCTGGAGACCCGGACGGCTCTCGTAGTCCGCTTGCAGCGCGCTGACGGCCGCCGCGACGTCTTCCTTCGGCTCATCGGCGAGCAGCTTGTACAGCATTTTCGGCGTGACCGGCTCTGGCGACGCAAAGATCAGCGCTTCGACGATCGCCTTCACTTCGGCGGAAACAGGAGGATCGGCCACAGCGGTCGCATCGGCGGAGGTTTCGGTGGTGTCGACGTTCGGGGTTTGTTCAGACATTTTTCGTTCCGCCGAGTCGGTCTTCGCGGCGACGGCCTCCGGCCGGACCCGGCCTACAGTCAATGATTCTCAGGATCGCCGATCGGATGCGGGGCATCCGCCGGACGGGCCCTCTTATACACGCGAATCGCGCCAAACGATCCGGACTGGAACACGCGAATCAGCTTCAGCCTGATCATCTCGAGCACGGCGAGAAACGTGACGATCATGAACCCGCGCGAGCCGTCGCCATCCTCGAACAGCTCCTCGAATCCGCACGCTTCGTGCTCGGACAGCCGCGTCAGCAGCTGGTGCATCCGGTCTTCGATGGTGATCTGCTCCGGCGGCAGCACCATGCGCGGCCGGCGGTTCGCGCGCTCGAGCACGCCCTTGAACGCGGCCAGCAGGCTGAACAGATCGACTTCCAGCTCGGGTTCGTAGTCTTCGCCGGCCGCTTCCGCGATGCTCGCGTCCGGGCGCATGAACTGCGCGCTGCGCAGCGTCTCGCGCTCGTGCAGCAGCTCCGCCGCCGCCTTGTATTTCTGATGCTCCAGCAGCCGCCGCACCAGCGCCTCGCGCGGGTCTTCTTCGACCAGGTCCTCCTGCGTCGGATCGGGGCGCGGCAGGAGCGTCCGCGATTTCATGTGAATCAGCGTCGACGCCATCACCAGGAACTCGCCGGCGACGTCGAGGTTCAGCTCCTGCATCAGTCCGAGGTAGCTCAGATACTGCTCGGTGATGAGCGCGATCGGGATGTCGTAGATGTTCACCTCGTTCTTGCGAATGAGGTAGAGGAGCAGATCGAGCGGCCCCTCGAACGTCTCGAGCTTGACCTTGTAGGCGTCCGGCGAGGATTCGAAGTCCGGATGTTCAGTGTTCACGATCAATATCGGAGCTTCACCGCCTCACGGACCCGTTCCATGGTCCCGTGCGCGATGCCGCGCGCCGTGCGCGAGCCTTCGATCAGGATTTCACGAACGCGATCGGGGCGCGCCATCACCTCGCGGCGCCGTTCGCGCAGTGGCGCCAGCGCGGCGTTCATCGCCCGCGCCAGCTTGGTCTTCACCTCGACGTCGCCGACCTTGCCGGCACGGTAGCGCGCCTTGAGGTCGTCGACCTCGGCAACATCGGGGTTGAACACGTCATGGTACATGAACACCGGATTGCCCTCGACGGTGCCCGGAATGTCGGCACGGACGCGTTTGGGATCGGTGTACATCTGACGCACCTTCTTCGTCACCGCCTCATCGTCGTCCGTGAGATCGATGGTGTTGCCGTAGCTCTTGCTCATCTTGCGGTTGTCGAGCCCGGGCAGCCGCGGCATCGAGGTCAGCAGTGGCTGCGGCTCGACCAGCACTTCACCGTAGAACTGATGAAAGCGGCGGACCGCCTCGCGCGACAGCTCGAGATGCGCAACCTGATCCTCGCCGACAGGCACGAAACGGCCATCGTAGAGTGCGACGTCCGCAGTCTGCAGCAGCGGGTAGCCGAGAAACCCGACCGTCGACAGGTCCTTTTCCGACAGCTGGTCGCGCTGTTCCTTGTAGGTCGGCACCCGTTCGAGCCAGGGAATCGGCACGACCATCTGCAGGAGCAGATAGAGCTCGGCGTGCTCCGGCACGAGCGACTGAATGAACAGCGTGCTCCGCTCGGGATCGACGCCGGCCGCGATCCAGTCGGCGGCGTTATCGATGGCGTTGGCCGCGATTCCGGCAGTGTCCGCGTACTCGCTCGTCAACGCGTGCCAGTCGGCCACGAAATAGAAGCAGTCGTACTGATCCTGCAGGGCTGCCCAGTTCCTGAGCGCTCCGACAAGGTGGCCGAGATGCAGCCGTCCCGTCGGGCGCATACCCGAAACCACTCGCAACTTTGACATCAGAGAAGCGTGCGCAGAATGGCGTCCTGAACCGGTTCGACGATTTGCCACAGTATGCCGCTGATCAGCAGCCCGTACAGGATGATCATTCCGAACGGCCGGAGGTTGTTGAACAGCTCCGACGCACGGCCGCGCAGCAGGCCCATCAACACGTTTCCGCCGTCGAGCGGCGGGACCGGCAGCATGTTGAATACGGCCAGCAGCACGTTCAGGACGACCAGCATCGACAGAAAGACACGAATCTGCTCCGTCGCGGGGGTCGCGCCACCATCCCACCCGATCAGTCGCAGACCGATCGCGCCAAGCACCGCGAGCACGATGTTGCTCGCCGGTCCAGCGGCGGCGATCATCATGTACTTGCGCTTCCAGTGGCCGTGCAGGTTCGATGGATTCACCGGCACCGGCTTCGCCCAGCCGATCAGCGGCAGGTTCGTGAACATCGCGACCAGCGGAAACAGCAGCGTCCCGATCGGATCGATGTGGACGATGGGATTCAGCGACACCCGGCCGAGATGCCGGGCCGTCGGGTCGCCGAGGGCATCGGCCGACCAGGCGTGGGCAGCTTCGTGGAACGACAACGAGAGCAGAAGTACGGTGAACCCGATGACAATGCGCGCGACGTCGAACTCCACGGAGCGATCAGACTAGCACAGCGCCGCGAATCGGCTGCGCCGAGTCGGTGCGAACAGGCTGCGCCTCGTTGTGCGAATGAGGACCTGCGTCAGAACCGTCGCACCGACCGCGTCAGCCCGTTCGCACCCCTCACGCCGGAATGTGCTCGACGTCGTAGACCAGCTCCGACCGCTGCCTCTTCGCATGCGGGTGCCGTACCGTGAGCACCGGGCATGGCGCTGTTCGCACGAGGCGTTCGGCAACGCTGCCGACCATCAGATGCGCGAATCCGGTGCGGCCGTGCGTGCCCATCACGATCAGGTCGACGCCGCGCTCGGCCGCGTATTCGGCGATCGTCCGTGCCCCGTGGCCAAAGAGAACCTCGGTCTCGACGTTGTCGACGCCGTCCCGCGGAGCGGCGCGATGGCGCAGCCGTTCCCGGGCGTCATCCAGCATCGCGGTCCTCAGGGCGGGCGCTTCGGCAATGTAGGCCTCCGCCGACATCCCTTCGAAGACGAACGGGTCGTCGAGCACGTGCAGTAACTGGAGCGAGGCACCGAACCGCTCGGCCAGCCCGAACGCATAATCGAGAGCGGCGTCCGCCGTGGCGCTGAAGTCAGTCGGGACGAGAATGCGAGTGATGCGTGTCATGGCGCAAACTCCTATGACAACGCTGAGGGCAACACACGTGCCGGCCGAACAATGCTGAATCGAGCGGATTTGTCGTCGAAAAGAGCGGTCGCGGCGCAGGAGGCGGCGAACTCTGTCACAGCGGTGCGGAATAGTCCGCACTCACCGTGGTCCGTGCCCGCAGCTCAGGAGGGTTGCTGCTGAGTACGGGCGATCTCACGCACCTGCGTCCGTTGCGCGGTCGGCTGTCGGCACGACGGACCTCACGAGGCCTTTTTCTTGAGGCTTGCCAGATAGGCCACGAGCGCGTCGAGATCGGCTTTCGCGAGATTGGGATATGCCTTCATCGGCGGCTTCCGTTCCGCCTTCGTCTTCGCCGTCATCTCCGGAGCGGCAATGATCCACTGCCGGATGTCGTTCTCTCTCAGCCTTGCTCCCACGTCGTCGAGGGCGCCTTTCTTATTGCCGACACCGGCGATTGAATGGCAGACCTGACACTTCTGGGCCGTGTACACCTGTTTTCCTTTCTCGATCTGCGGCGCCTCCTGGGCAGTGGCTGTTCCGGCGAGTGCGGCGACAAAAACAGGGACGAGGATGCGGATCATCGGATTCTCCAGTTAGTAGACAGAAACATGGGATTCAACACGTATGCCGCACTGTATCCGCCGCAGCGACGAGAAGGCGCCAGCCCGGATGCGAACTAACCTCCGCAACCGCGAAATAATCCGCACCGACTTCCCCACTCGCAGGCCACGATAGATACAACGCCCATGATTTCGCACGCTCGGCCCATGGTACGGACGATGCCCCTGAGTAATGAGTCTTGGGAGGACGTCATGGGCGAACGCACGGAACGAGCGGTTCTAAACCAACTGATTGAGAGTTGCCGGGATGCAGAGCGGGGGCTCAGGGTGGCCGCCGATCAGGTGAAATCACCGGAGCTGCAGCGGGTGCTCACTGGACTTGCCGAGCAGCGGCACGCCTTTGCGAACGAGCTGTTGCCGCACGCCCAGAGGCTCGGCGGGGCGTCCGCGGCCGACGGGACCGCCGCTGCGGCAGTACACCGCGTCTGGATCAGAGTGAAAGCACGTCTGGCGAGCGATCCCGATCGAGCTGTCCTCGACGAAGCGGCACGCGGCGAACGGCATGCCGTACACGTCTACGACGACGCGGTTGCCGATATGATTCCGCCCGAGTCGCGCGATCTGATCGAACGCCAGGATCTGGGCGTGCGGCTCGCGCGGCGGCTGGTGTCCGGCCTCGCGGCGTAGTTGTTACGTCTTACTGCCGAGGCCGAACTTTTCGATCCGGTAACGCACCTGGTCGCGGTTGATCCCGAGCAGGTGCGCCGCCTGTGTCTGGTTGCCGTTGGCCCGCTCCAGCGCCTGCGTCAGGAGCTGACGCTCGACCTCGTCGAGATTGACGCCGTCGGGCGGCAGGCGGAACTGTGTGGGAGCGACCGTCCGCGTCAGGGTTGTGAAGTGATCCGGCTCCAGCCAGTCGCCTTCGACGAGCAGCATGGCCCGCTCGATCGCATTGCGCATCTCGCGGACGTTGCCAGGCCATCCGTACTGCTGCAGCACTTCCACGGCCGCCGGCGTCAGGCCACGGACACGCTTGCGAAACTCGCGATTGAACCGGTCGATGAAATAGTTCGCGAGCAACGGCACGTCGCCACGCCGTTCGCGCAGCGGTGGCAGCGGGATGGGCATGACCTGCAGCCGGTAGAACAGATCCTCGCGGAACTTACCCGCCTTCACCTCGTCTTCGAGATTCCGGTTGGTCGCCGCAATCACGCGGACGTCGACTCGCAGGTCCGCCAGTCCGCCGACACGCTTGAATGTCTTCTCCTCCAGAAACCGCAGCAGCTTCGCCTGCAGCGCCGGTGTCATCTCACCAATCTCGTCGAGAAACACGGTTCCGCCGTCGGCCGTTTCGAAGAGCCCTTTCTTCTGCTGCCGCGCGTCGGTGAACGCCCCTCGTTCGTGGCCGAACAGCTCGCTTTCGAGCAGCTGCTCGGGCAGGGCCGAACAGGTGATGTTGACGAACGAGCGCGGGGAGCGGCCGCTGTTGTAATGGATGGCTTTGGCCGCGAGATCCTTGCCGGTACCTGTTTCCCCGGTGAGCAGGACGGTGGACGCCGGGCTCGCGGCGATCCGTGCCAGCAATGCTTTCACCTGCCGCATCGCCGGCGACTCGCCGATGATCGCGTCGAAGCTGAATTCGCGTTCCTGGTTGCTCCGCAGTGTGCGCACTTCGCGGCGCAGCTGGCTGGTTTCCAGCGCCTTCTCGACGAGCAGCGCCACTTCATCGAGATGGAACGGCTTGTTGACGTAGTGATACGCGCCGAGCTTCATTGCCTCGACGGCGCTCTCGATCGTCGAGTACGCCGTCATCAGGATGACGAGCGTGTCCGGGGACATCTCCTTGATCCGTCGCAGAACGGAGAGGCCATCGCCATCCGGGAGCTTGAAGTCGAGGAGCACGAGGTCGACGATGTTCCCGGCCTGCGCGAGCGCTTCGGCGGCCGTTCCCGCTTCGAGGATGGTGTAGCCCTCCTGAGCCAGTCGTTCTTTCAGCGACCAGCGCAGCAGCGCTTCGTCGTCGACAATGAGCACGGTTGCGGCCACGCATCAGAGTATAGCCACCTCGCGGAACAACTCCCACATCGATGGTCGATTGCGCGGGCGGCTTCAGCCGACCGGCGGTTCGTCCCCGTGCTCGGTGCGCAGAACCGATGCGACGGGGGACGTGAGTACGGTCAGCTGTCCGACGCGAAATTCCATGCGCAAGCCAATATCGATGGTATTGACCCTCAGCGCGTGGCCACCTGCGGTGGCACCCACGAACACCGCGCGGCGAAACTCGGGAAAGTCGGAACCGCCACGCACCAGGATGTCCCCGGTCGTGCCATCCACGACGACTATCTCGTAAACACTCCGCCGAGTGTTCACGACAATCGTTTCCAGGCGCCGGCATGACGCAAGACGAATCGCGTCGCGCGACGTGCGCAGCGCCATGCAGCCGTCGAACGCGAGAAAGGCGACAGGGCCGTTTACCGTAGTCGGGTTGGTCATCGGTGTTCCTCTGGCAGCACCAGCAACCGGTTGGTGCTCGTCACCAATCGACGCAATACCGGCGCCAGCCTTCCCGTCAGCGAACATCGCCGGCAAACGTCGCCCTGGCGGTCTGGTTCCGGCGCGGGCGCGTGATGCTCCGCGGCGGTGTGGAATCTTCCGCAGTGGGTTGAACGTGCCGGACGCGCCTCGGCGGGCGCCCCCTACCGCCACCGCCCATACTCCGATTACCATCGCGTCACGCGATGAACGATTCGCAGACGTCCCCTCACGACCGCAGGCCGGACCATGTCCAGCAGCTCGCCGACTTCAAACGTGCCCTTGATCACGCCGCGATCGTGGCCACGACCGACGTGTCCGGCCGGATCACCTACGTCAACGACAAGTTCGTGGAAATTTCTGGCTATTCGCGCGAGGAATTGATCGGGCAGGACCATCGCATCATCAACTCCGCCTATCACCCCAAAGAGTTCATCCGCGACTTGTGGCGGACGATCGCGAACGGTCAGGTCTGGCACGGCGAACTGCGCAATCGCGCCAAGGACGGCCATTACTACTGGGTGGACACGACTATCGTGCCGTTCCTGGACACCCGCGGGAAGCCGTATCAGTACATAGCCATCCGCGCCGACATCACCGCTCGCAAGGCCGCCGAGGAACGCCTGGCACAACAGGCCGCCCTCGCCCGCGTCGGGCAGATGGCCGCCGTCGTCGCTCACGAGGTGCGCAATCCGCTCGCGGGCATCAAGGGCGCTATCCAGGTGCTGATGTCGCGACGTACGGCCGACGATGCCGAACTGCCGGTCATGCGCGACATCGTCAACCGCATCGACTCGCTCAGTGAGCTGATTAACGACCTGATGGTGTTTGCGCGGCCGCGTCCCTTACGGCTGGCGATGGTGGAATTCCACGCCATTGTGGCGGACGCGATTACGATCGTGCGCCGCGATCCCGCTGCTCATGGCATCGACATCACCGTGCACGGCGAGGACGTGTCCGTGACCGCCGACGGAGAGCTGGTTCGAGCCACGATCCTGAATCTGCTGCTGAACGCCGCGCAGGCGATGTCTGGAGCGGGACACGTCGCCGTGACAACCCGGCGGCAGGGTGAGACGGCGGTCATGCAGATCCGCGACACCGGTCCGGGAATTCCGGCCGATATCCACGAACAGATCTTCGAGCCGTTCTTTACGACAAAAGCCCGCGGCGGCGGTCTCGGACTGCCGATTGCGCGGCGGACGGCAGAACTGCACGGCGGATCGCTGACGCTCGAATGCCCGGCGGACGGCGGCACGATCGTCACGATGACGCTGCCGATCCGGCCCACCAAGCCCCTGGCCGATACCGCGACGGCGTCGGCGCCTCAGGCGCAGATCCGCCCGCAGTCGGCGCGGACGTAGCGGTCACCGGCGCGGCGGAGAAAGGACGCGTCCACCAGCCGGTCCAGGACGTGCGCGCTGGTGGCCGGCTTCATATTCCAGAGCCGCGACGCCTGCGCAAGTGTCAGCTGCAATCCGGGCATCTCCATGTACTCGCCATAGACGCGTACCAGCAGGTTGATATCGACCTCTCGTTCCTCGTCGTTGGAATGCATCTCGGTCGTTCCTCATTCCGGCCAACGCCGGACTCTATTGCTACGCCGGGGCGAAGCTGGCCGCCGACGATCCACGCGGAAACACGCTGTCCGCTTTGGCCAGTCCGAACTTCTCAATCCGGTAGCGGACCTGATCGCGGTTGATCCCGAGCAGCGCACCGGCGTGCGTCTGATTGCCGCCGCAGCGCTCGAGCGCCTGAACGACCAGCTGCCGCTCGACCTCTTCGAGACTGACGCCTTCCGGCGGCAGCCGGAACGTCGCCGCCACCGCATTCCGTGACAGCGAGTTGAAGTCTGCCGCGGCGAGGTGGTCACGATCCGTCAGCAGCATCGCCCGCTCGATCGCATTGCGCAGCTCCCGGACATTGCCCGGCCAGCGGTACTGCTCGAGCACCGTCAGCGCATCCGGGCTCACGCCACGCACGCGCTTGCGGAACTCGCGGTTGTAGCGATCGACGTAGTAGTTCACCAGCAGCGGAATGTCGCCGCGTCGTTCGCGCAGGGCCGGCAGCGTCACCGGCATCACCTGCAGCCTGTAGAAGAGGTCCTCACGGAACTTCCCGGCCCTGACCTCATCTTCCAGGTTGCGGTGTGTTGCGGCGATCACCCGGACATCGACGCGGATGTCCGCGAGTCCGCCAATCCGCTTGAAGGTCTTCTCTTCGAGGAACCGCAGCAGCTTGGCCTGCAGTCCAGGAGTCATCTCCCCGATCTCGTCGAGGAACACCGTACCGCCATCGGCCGTTTCGAACAGCCCTCGCTTCTGCTGCCGCGCATCGGTGAACGCGCCGCGCTCGTGCCCGAACAGCTCGCTTTCGAGGAGCTGTTCCGGCAGTGCGGAACAGGTGATGTTGACGAACGGCTTCGCGGCGCGGTCGCTGTTGAAGTGAATGGCCTTTGCCGCCAGGTCCTTGCCGGTTCCCGTCTCGCCCGTCAGCAGGACCGTCGAGGCGGGACTGTTGGCGATGCGCACCAGCAGCGCTTTGGCCGCCGTCATCGCCGACGACGAGCCAATGATGGCGTCGAAGCCGTACTCGCGGCTCTGACTGCTGCGATAGGCACGCACCTCGCGGCGAAGGCGGCTCGTTTCGAGCGCCTTCTCGACGGTAATGGCGACGTCATCAAGGTTGAACGGCTTGTTCAGATAGTGGTAGGCACCGTGTCGCATCGCCTCGACGGCGTTCTCGACGGTCGAGAACGCCGTCATCAGGATGACCGGTGTATCCGGTGCGACCTCCTTGATCCGACGAAGAACAGTGAGGCCGTCGCCATCCGGCAGCCGGTAGTCGAGCAGCACCAGGTCGATTCCCCCGGCGACCTGCTCCAGTGCGGAAGCCGCGGTCGGCGCCTCGACGACGGTATAGCCCTCGCGGCGAAAACGCTCGCGCAGCGACCATCTCACCAGTTCTTCGTCGTCGACAACGAGTAGTGTTGCGGTTGCCATGCTGATAACTCTGTCTCCCGTGGGGAAAATTTCGCGCGCCGGCGAAAGATCCCGCACATTTCGTGGTTTTCTTGATGTCCTGACAGGGTTAGAGCAACTCTCGCGCCGATGCAGGCGCCGGGTCGGTGCGAACAGGCTGCGCCGGGTTGGACGAAGCGGCTGCGCCGGGTTGGTGCGAGCAGGCTGCTGTGGGAAACCGCACCACCTCGGGTATCCGCCCGGTGGCCAGAAGCCCGAGGAGACGAGCAATCACCGCAATGGGACGCGGGGCCAAGACGCGTCAGCTCGCCTCCGAGGGCCCGCTCGATGATGGCGTTCTTGAAGCGTCGAACGGCGGCATCGAGCTCCTCGGAACTCAGCGGACCTTGCCGAACGAACTGGTCGAGAATCTCAGACGGGACGGGCGCCAGGGGCGCGTCGGGCTTGCCTTTCGGCTTGCGGCGCATAGCCGGTGCCACCTCGCACCGACCAGCGGAACGCACGTCGCACCGACCGGTGCCATCTCGCACCGGCCAGCGTCAGAACGATCCGACCAGCCCTTTGCCCTCGATGCAGTCGTAGCTGCGACCAGTCGCGAGACTCTTGAATTCCTCGGTGCGGCCGTTCGGCCAGGTCACGAGCGCCCGGTCGATACGGTCGCGGCGGCCGACGCCGAAAGTGACGGGAAGCTCTGACTGAGAGAGGTAGCTGGAGCCGCTCTTGACCATCCGCGATTGGCTGACGCCCTCGTAGACGATGCGGACGGTGCTGCCGATCGCGTCACGATTCGAGACCGTGCCGCGCAGCCGGAAGCGGATGCTGCGATTGCCCGCGGTCTGATCGTTGCGCAGCAGCACGGCTGAACCGTTGTTGGTGGTCATCAGGACGTCCAGGTCACCGTCGCGGTCAAAGTCTCCGACCGCCAGGCCGCGTCCGACGCGCGGCTGCGCGAATCCGCGCCCGACGGCTCCCGACGCATCACGGAACCGGAAGTTCCCCTGATTCAGAAACAGCTGCGGCCGCTGGGCGTACCCGACGTTGCCGCGGATGTTGCGAACGGTGTCGTCGATATGACCGTTCACGGTGAGAAGATCCAGCCGCCCGTCGAGATCGAAATCGCCAAGCACGCAACCGAATCCCAGGTAGTTGCGCGAGGGGAAACCAACCCCCGCCTCCGTGGCGACATCGCGATACGTGCCCTGGCGCGATCGGCGATACAGACCGATCATTTCGCCTTCGAAGTTCGTGATGGCCAGCGACGCGACTCCCGAATTGTCGACCTCACCGGCGTCGACGCCCATCCCGGCGCGAGCCTTGCCGTCGGCGCTCAGCGCCACTCCCGCCTTCAGCGCGATGTCGGTGAACGTTCCGTTCCGCTGGTTGCGATACAGCTTGTTCGGCTGCGTGTCGTTCGCCACGAAGATGTCCGGCCAGCCGTCCTGGTCGTCGTCGATCAGCGCCACGCCCAGTGACTTCGACGTGGAGTCGAAGATGCCGCACGTCGCCGTCACGTCCTCGAACGTCCCGTCGCCGCGATTGCGGAACAGCCACGAGGTGTCGCCCCGATACGCCTCGGGCGTGCAGTACGATTTCTGCTTCCCATCGAGGCTGCAGAAGACGTCGCGATCGGTCGACCACCGGACGTAATTGCAGACGAACAGATCGAGGAGGCCGTCGCGATCGACGTCGACCCACATGGCGGACGTGCTGAACGCGCTGCGCCCGCCCAGGCCGCTGGCCTTCGTCACATCGACGAAGGCGCCCTTGCCGGTGTTGCGGAAGAGGCGGTTCTGGCCGACGCAGCTGACGAACACATCGGGAAAGCCGTCGTTGTTGAAGTCGCCGACGGCCACTCCCATCCCATACATCTCGACGTCGAGACCCGCGACTCGTGTGACGTCGGTGAAGGTCCCGTTGCGATTGTTGCGGTACAGGCGCAGCGTGGAGCGCTGCCGGCGATGACCCGGCCAGTCGGAACCGTTCACGAGCAGGATGTCCTGCCAGCCGTCGTTGTCGTAGTCGAGAAACGCGCAGCCGGAGCCGAGCGTTTCAGGCAGCAGCTTGCCGCCGTAGGCGCCGTTGTTGTGACGGAACGTCAGCCCCGCCGGCCCGGTCACGTCAACGAACTGAAAGCCGGGTGAACCTGCCTGGCCGAGGGCCAGGCGCGGAGCAGCAGCGAGGCCCGCGCCGGCGGCGCATTGCCGGAGAAACTCGCGTCGGCCGAGCGTCACAACGGATTCACGAGGCCGTGCTGGAGGGCGTAGACCACCAGCTCGGCGGTCTTGTGCACGCCCAGCGTGTTCATGATGTTGGCGCGATGCACCGCCACCGTATTGACGCTCACCTGCAACCGCGCGGCGATGTCCTTGTTCGACAGCCCGTCGCAGATCAACTGCAGCACTTCGAGCTCGCGCGGCGTCAGCCGGTTCCGCTCGCCGGTCAGCGACGGCTTCACCAGTGTCTGATCGAACACGCTCTCCCCTGCCGCAACCCGAACAATCGCCGCTGCGAGATCGAGGTCGACCACGTTCTTGAGGATGTAGCCGCGGGCGCCCGCGTCCATCGCCTGACGCACGACCGTCTCCTCCGAATGCATGCTGAGCATCAGGACCGCCACCTCTGGAGCCGCCGCCCGAATCGCTCGCGTGGCCGCCATGCCGCTCATCCCCGGCATCGCCGCGTCCATCACTACGACCCGCGGCCGCAGCTCGGTCGCCAGGCGCACGGCTTCCTCGCCGTCCGCCGCCTCGCCAACCACCTCGAGCCGTGCGTCGTCCTCGAGCAGGCGCCGGAAACCACGCCGCACCAGGTGATGATCGTCGGCCAGCAGAACGGTGATTCGCGCGCTCATGCCACCGCGCTGGGCGCCTTCAGCGGGACGATCAACCGGACGTGTGTGCCGCCGTCGGCGCCACCCCCCACCGTGAGCGTCCCGCCCAGCAGCGCGGCACGTTCGCGCATGGCCACCAGGCCGAGGCCCCGACGGGAGGCGCCCGGACTGAACCCGCGGCCGCGATCCTCGACCTCGAGTTCGAGCGACCGGCCGCGCGATCGCAGGCGGACCTGTGCCTGCGTCGCACCCGAATGCCGCGCCACATTCGCGAGCGCCTCCTGCAGAATCCGGTAGACGTGAATGGCCGTCTGGTCGTCCACGCGGACGGGATCGCCGATCCGCTCGTAGGAGACGGACACCCCTGACTGTCGTTCGAACGTCGACAGATACCACTCGATCGTGCTCTCGAGGCCGAGTTCCTCGAGGATGGAGGGGTGCAGCGACTGCGAGAGGCCGCGGACGTTGTCCAGCGCGCCCTGCGCCGCTTCGCCGATCTCCCGCAAATCCGCCCGCAGCAGCGAGTCGTCCGGGACGCGCCGGCTGACGCGGCCCAGCATCGAGCCTATCGCCGTCAGCACCTGTCCGAATTCGTCGTGCAGCTCGCGCGAGATCTCCCTCAGCGTGGCTTCGCGGGTGGCGATGAGCGTCTGCGCCACGTCCCGTCGTTGGTCCGACAGTGAGGCGAGCTCCTTGAACAGACGGCGGTTTGTCCGAATCAGATAGAGGCTCGTGGCCGTGATCGCCAGCAGTGTGGCGGCAAGGAACCAATACACCCGCCGTTCGACGCGGTCGTAAATCTCCTGTACCTGAGCCACCACTTCTCGTTCGGCCTCGTTGTTCTGGACGAGCAGCCGCGCGACGGCGTTGCTGAGCGAGTCCTGCCTCGCCTGCAGCGTGAGGCGAATCTGCGCGCGTGCCTCGTCGTCTCTGCCCGCGCGCGCGAGCGCAAACATGCGATCTGTGGCATCCCAGAACTGCGCGACGGACTGCGCCAGATATTGCGCCTGTTCCGGCGTTCGACGGGCGAGCGCCACCGCCTCCTGCTGCTTCAAGGCGTCATCGAGATCCGCACGGATGCGCGCGAACGGAGCCGACCACGCCGACAGCGGGTACGGTTCGTCGCCGGCGAGCATGTCGCGCATGGAGTTCGCCAGATCGTTGAGGTCTTTCTGGATGCGCAGCAGCTGCAGCGACTCGCGGCGATTCCGATCCGTGAGCTCGGTCTGGAGGCTTCGCAAGCCGCTGATCTGACCGGTGATGTACCAGGAATAGGCGATGACTAACGCCAGCGTCAGCACCAGGCCGACGAGCAGCGCCATGGTCGGGGATCGGTTCACCGCGCGTCCCGAAGTGGACATCTGGGGGCGATTATAGCGACGCAACCCCGCTCCTTCGGCTGTATGATCCGGCGACGAGGGGATGCCATGAGCGAACTGACACGGCGTGACACGTTGAAACTCGGCCTGACGGCCGCTGCCGGCCTGGCGCTGATTCCGGAGTGGGCGCTGCCCGCCCTGGCGCAGGGCGAGGTTGACGTCCCGTTCACGGATTACCCGGCGAACTTCGTCACCGGACCGGCGGACGGCGCCCGCCGCGTGCTCGACCTGCGGAAGATCGAGGGTTTGATCACACCCACCGATCAGTTCTTCTTCATCCAGCACTACGACAAGCCGCAGCTCGATCCGGCGGCGTACCGGCTGAAGCTGACCGGGCTGTTTACCAAACCGGCCGAGCTGTCGCTCGCCGACCTGCAGTCGATGCGCAGCACCGACGTCGTGAATGGATATGAGTGTTCCGGCAACAGCCCGCGCGGGATGCAGGGCCTCTCGTCATGCGGGCGCTTCACGGGCGTGCGTCTGCGCGATGTGCTGCGGCGCGCCGGCGTGGACGACAAGGCGCGCGAGGTCGTCTTCTTTGGCGCCGACAAGGGCGGCGAAGACGTCGTCTTCAGGCAGCAGACGCTGAAGGTGCAGCAGCAGTTCGCCCGCAGCATCACGCTCGAGAACGCGATGAAGCCCGATCCGCTGCTGGCCTGGGCGCTGAACGGCAAGCCGCTCGACCGCGATCACGGCTTCCCGCTGCGTGTCGTCATGCCCGGCTGGTACGGCGTCGCCAACGTCAAGTGGCTGTCGGAGATCCACCTGCAGGAGAACCGTTTCCTCGGGAATTACCAGGCGCGCTGGTATCGCACCGTCCGTGCGGTCGGTGGCACCGGGGAGCTCAACGATCCGGCCACGCAGTTCGTTGAAAGCGAAGTCTCCAGGCTGAACCTGAAGTCAGTGATCGCGCGGGTCAGGAAATCCGCCGACGCGCACACGGTGTACGGCTTCGTCCTCAACGATGGCACGCCGCTGCGATCGGTTGAAGTCAAGGTGGACGAGGGGCCGTGGCAGCGGGCGACGCTGGATCCGGCGAACACGCAGTATTCGTGGAAGCTGTTCTCCTACCGCTGGACTGGCGCGACACCCGGCGAGCACACACTCGTCTCGAGGGCGACAGACGCCAACGGCGTGGTGCAGCCGACAATAATGGAGCTGGCGCGGAAGAAAACCTTCCTCGAGGACAACTCGCAATTCCCGCGGAAGGTGATGATCGCTTAATTCGTCCTTGGTGCCTGGTTCCTGGTCCACGGTCCGTCCCTGGTGCTCGGTCCGTCCGGACAAGGAACCAGGGACCAAGAACCAGGGGACTACTTGGTATCAACCGGCGTACACCGCCGGCTCTGGTCGTCGAAATCTCGGTACGGCTCGTGGCAGTTCGCGCAGGCCACCGCCACCGTGTCGCTGACGTCGACGATGGCGTCCATGTTCTTGGACTGTGCCGCCTTGTACGCTGCCAGACCGGCCGCCGCCAGGCCTTCGACCGCCTTGCGGTAGGTTTCTTCCTGCACCGGCACCGGCTTTCCGTTCTCGCAGAGTCGTCCCGGAATCATCAGCAGGTTGGCCGTTTCCGCCAGCGCCAGGGCGCTGTTCTCAACCTCCTGCCATCCGCCGTACACGTTCTTGAACGTCTCCGTCGCACTACCCGTCACTTCGGCCGCCGACCGGGGCGCTCCCGGATCCTGCGCCTGCGCGTCGAAGACGATGTTCGAGAACGTAAATGGAATCCCGCGCATCACCTGCGCCAGGTTCGCGTGCGGCTGTGGGGTGAAGGCTACCGGCTCCGCCTGCGGCTTGCTGCAACCAACGCCCGCGGCCGCGAGCGCGACTGCCACGATTAGTCTCGTCGTCATGCGGCCCGGCGCTGCAAGCCGGGGTCCAGATTGCGGAGCAGCGCGACGTTCACGAAGTCGTGCTCTTTGTGGCGGCGGATTCGTGCACCGCCGCCACGGCGCGGAGAATCTCACGGACAACGCGAAATAGTTCGTGGAGACCGAGGTGCTGGTCGAGGCGACGAGCGGTCCGCTTGGAGGCTGCTGGCCGTCACGTTGATGGCAGGTTGGTTGCACCGCCCGCCGCAACACCCGTCGTCAACGAGACTTGTCATGGCCACAATCGTCGGCGCCGTCGCCACCTCGCATACGCCCACCATCGGCTTCGCGCTCGACGCGCACAAGGAGAACGACCCCGTCTGGGCGCCGATCTTCGAGGGCTACAAGCCCGTGCAGCAGTGGCTGGCCGACCGGAAACCGGACGTGCTGGTGATGATTTTCAACGACCACGTCACGTCCTTCTTCTTCGACCACTATTCGCACTTCGCGCTTGGCATTGGCGACTTGTACGCCCCGGCTGACGAGGGCGGCGGCCCGCGAGCACTGCCTCCCGTCCGTGGTCACACCGGCTTGTCGCATCACATCGCCGCCGGTCTCGTTGCCGACGAATTCGATCTCTCCTACTTCCAGGACAAGCCGCTCGATCACGGGCTGTTCTCACCGCTGTCGATTCTGTGGCCGCACGAGGACGGCTGGCCCGGCGCGATCGTGCCGCTGCAGGTTGGCGTGCTCGAGTTCCCCATCCCGTCAGCGCGCCGCTGTTACACGCTGGGGCGGAGCCTGAAAAAAGCCATCGAAAGCTACCCTGAGGATCTGCGCGTCGCGCTCGTCGCGACCGGCGGGCTTTCTCACCAGGTGCACGGCGAGCGATGCGGGTTCAACAACCCGGAATGGGACATGACCTTCATGGACTTGATCGAGCGCGACCCGGAACGGCTGACCCGGATGACGCACGCCGAGTACGCGAAGCTTGGCGGGTTTGAAGGCGCCGAGGTGATCATGTGGCTCGTGATGCGGGGCGCCCTGTCGCCGACGATCAGGAAGCTGCATCAAAGCTACTACCTGCCGAGCATGACCGGCATCGCCAGCGCGATTTACGAGAACGACGGTCCGGCGGCGGCTCCGCCTGACGCCGCATACCTCGAACACATCCATCATCAGTTGGCTGGCGCCGAGCAGATCGAGGGGTCCTACCCCTTCACGCTGGCGCGCAGCGTCAAAGGCTATCGACTGAACAAGTTTCTGCATCGGCTGACCGAGCCGGCATGGCGCGCGAAGTTTCGATCGGCGCAGGAGGCGCTCTTCGACGAGGCCTGCCTGACCGGCGAAGAACGGACACTGGTTCGCGAGCTGGATTGGCGCGGAATGATCCATTACGGCGTGAGCTTCTTCATGCTCGAAAAGCTTGGGGCCGTGGTCGGCGTGTCCAACCTGCATATCTACGCGGCCATGCGCGGCCAGACGCTGGCCGAATTCCAGCAGACGCGCAATGCGCCAGCAGCGCTGTATTCGGTGGCAGGAACCGATGCCGCGCCGGAACAGGCAGCCTGGGTCAATGCTCCTGTGACAACATAGCAGGCGATGATTCCCCCGCGGGTTGTTCTCGCCGCCGTCGACTTCTCCGAGTCGTCGCGGACGGCCCTGACGTTTGCCGCGCGCCTGGCCAGGCACGCGGACGCGCGGCTGCATGTCGTTCACGCGCAGGATCCGCTGCTGGCACACGCCGCGCGAGCCGCTGGCGTCGACATCGACGGCGAGACGCGCGCCGAACTGTCGGCGTTCATGCAGAGCGCACCTCCGGCGGGCGACTGGAGTCCATTCCAGGACGTTGCCGACGGTCCAGCCGTCAGCGTCCTGTGTGACGCCGCCGACCGCGAGAACGCCGACGTGATCGTCGTCGGCGCGCACGGCATGTCCGGAATCGGCCGCCTGATGTTCGGGTCGACCACCGAGGGCGTGCTGCGCGGGGCGGATCACTCGGTACTCGTCGTTCCGGATTCCTGGACGCCACCAGATGTCGACGCGGACGATTTGCGCGGCATGGGCCCCGTCGTTGCGGGCGTGGAAGCGACGCCGGCGGCGATCGCGGCCGCGCACGCCGCGCACGCCCTGGCCAGTCTGCTCAGCACCTCGCTGCAGCTACTGCACGTCGTGCCGCCGCCGTCCGTGCTGTCGCGCTGGTCGGCGCATGCGCAGACCGCTCAACGCGAGCGGCTGGACGAGGCGCGGGAGCGCCTGCGGGAAGCGGCTTCAATGAGGAACTTAACGCCGGAGAAAATCCGCGTCACGAGCGGCCCCGTGGCCGAAGAGCTCGCCGCAGCGGTGCGCGAGGAAGGAAGTCGCCATCCGCTTCTGGTGCTCGGGCGGCGCACGAGGGCGGAACGCGGCGCCACCCCCGGCAGCACCGCGGTGCGTGTGCTCACCCTGGCCGAGGCTCCGGTGCTGATGTACCTGCCCGACCGGTGACGCTCACGGCAGGAGCGCATGCACCCGGTCGTGGCTCCGCCGGACGGCTTCGCACTGCCGCTCGATCACGTCGCGGGCGTTTGGTGGAAGCATGCCGTTCACCGCGTCCTGATAGGCGGCAAGCGCGGCACTCTCACCTCGCTCCACTTCGCGAATGATGGCCTTCTCATCATGTCCGGCAATGGCATCTCGGATGCCCATCCAGCTGCGGTGCAGCGAGGCGGCGAAAGTTCCCTCGCCATCCTCGTGCCCGCCAAGACGTTGCGCGTACGGGATCAGTTCGTCGGCGAACCGTTCCCGCTGACCGGCAACTTCCAGGAACAGCTCCTTCACGTCAGCGGTCTTCACATGGTTTGCCGCATAGCGGAAACCGCGCTCGCCGTCCCGGCAGGTTTCAATCAGGTGGTTCAGTGTTCCCCGCTCCGTGTGATCAGGCATCTTCTCCTCCGTGCGTGTGCAGGTCTGTGGGCAAGGCGAGTGCCAGTTGCCGCCCGGCGTTCTGCCGCGGCCGGCGCAATCGCGCTCCTGTCAAGGCGGGGAAATCTGCGAGGCGCTGCGGACAATTCCCCGATCCCGCCGTGGTGATTGAGTAAAAAGGCGCGTGTTGCCGGCCTCACGGTGCGGCATCGGCCTTGCCGTCGGCGGATGGCGTGGCGCGGTTCTCCTCGTACGAGCATCTGCTTCGACTCGCGGCGCTGTTCGCCGTCGGTATTGCGCTGTTCGCCGGCCTCCGCTGGCTGCTGGTCCCGGCGGATTACGGCCTGATCGGTCCGTACCGGGCCAGCGCCCTGACGCAGAACCAGGCCCATCCGATCGTCTATGCCGGGCGGCTGGCATGCATCGACTGCCACTCCGACGTTGCCGACGTCCTCAAGGCGAACGCCCATGCGCGCGTCGGCTGTGAGAGCTGTCACGGCGCCCTGGCGGCTCATGCCGCCGATCCCGGTGTGACGGCGATGCGCCCGGACGTGCGCACGACGTGCGCCATCTGCCACGTTCCCGACACCGCGAAGCCGGCCGGCTTCAAGACCGTCAACTTTGCGGAGCACGCAGGCGCGGAATCGTGCAGCTCGTGCCACCAGCCGCACGCCCCGCGGCCGTGAGGGAGTTCGGACATGCCTCCACCTGACCGGCGCGCGTTCCTGCTTCAGACCGGCAAGCTGCTGGTGCTGACGGCCTCGGCAGCCGCCGCGTGGGATTACGTGATGGCTGGCGAGCCCGAGAAGACGCCTGATTACGACGCCGCAGCGCACTGGTGGGCGATGGTCATCGACGTCGAACGGTGCATCGGCTGTGGTTTGTGCGTGCGCGCGTGCAAAACGGAGAACCACGTCTCGCTCGAGCCCGACTGCTTCCGCACCTGGGTCGAACGCTACGAGATCGACCCCGACGACCCGGATCACCCGCACGTCACGTCTCCGAACGGCGGCTACGACGGCTTCCCGCCGGTCACGAACGAGGGCGTGAAGACCTTCTTCGTGCCGAAGCTCTGCAACCAGTGCGCTGACTCGCCATGCGTGCAGGTGTGCCCTGTCGGCGCGACGTTCCAAACGCCCGACGGCGTGGTGCTCGTGGACAAGGACTACTGCCTCGGCTGCCGCTACTGCGTCCAGGCCTGCCCGTACGGGTGCCGCTACATCGATCCGGAGACGCACACGGCAGACAAGTGCACGCTGTGTTATCACCGGATCACCCGCGGCCTGAAGCCGGCCTGCGTCGAAATCTGTCCGACCGGCGCCCGCTCTCTCGGCGATCTGAAAGACCCGAACGATCCGATCCACGAGTTCCTGCGTACGCACAAGGTGCACGTGCTGAAGCCGCAGATGGCCACGCACCCCAAGACGTTCTACAACGGCCTTGACGGGGCCGTGCGATGAGGATCCGGCCATGAACGCGGTCGACGGATTCATCTATCCGAACGAGCTGGAACTGCAGTGGAGCGTGCTGATCGTGCTCTACCCGTTCATCACCGGGCTGGTCGCCGGCGCGTTCATCCTGGCGTCGCTCGAGCGTGTGTTCAACGTGCAGGCGGTGAAGCCGACCTACCGTCTGGCCCTGCTGACCGCGCTGGCGTTCATGCTCGTCGCGCCGCTGCCGCTGCAGCTGCATCTCGGCCATCCGGAACGGTCGTTCGAGATGTACCTGACGCCGCACACGACCTCGGCAATGGCGATGTTCGGGTTCGTCTACCTGTGGTATTTGCTGGCCGTTCTCGTCGTCGAGATCTGGCTCGAGTATCGAAGAGAGATTGTCCTTGCGTGGCAGGGCTCGTCAGGGCTGACGCGTCTCGGGTATGCGACGCTGGCGCTGGGCTCGAAGAACATCAGTCCCGAGGCGCTGCGCATCGACGATCGTGCCGCACGCCTGGTGACCATCGTCGGCATCCCGTCCGCGTTTCTGCTGCACGGCTACGTCGGGTTCATCTTCGGCTCGGTCAAGGCGAATCCGTGGTGGTCCACGCCGATGATGCCGATCGTGTTCCTCTTCTCGGCGATCGTGTCCGGTATCGCGCTGGTCATGCTGATGTATCTCGCGATGACATGGTTCCGCCGCGTCCCGGTGGACATGACGTGTCTCGACACCATCGCGCGATACCTGCTGTATGCCTTTCTGATCGATCTCTCGCTGGAGGTGCTCGATCTCCTGCACCGGATCTACGAAGCGGACGAGTCGTTCAAGACGCTGGACTTCATGGTGCACACGCGCCTGTTCGTCTCCCAGATCGTGCTGCAGATCATCGCGGGAACGCTGGTACCAATCGGCCTCCTCGCGATTGGCAGACATGCCGCGGATGCGCGTCTGCGACGCGTCGTCTACATCACCGCAGGGCTGCTGACGCTGATCGGTATCTTCGCCATGCGCTGGAACGTCGTGATCGGGGGACAGCTGTTCTCAAAAAGCTTCCTCGGCTACACCACCTACAAGATGGCGTTCGCCACGCGGGAAGGGCTCGGCGTCGCCATCGTGCTGCTGATCCTGCCGTTTGTCATCCTCGCCGGGCTCGTGCGTCTGCTGCCCCCGTGGCCGGCGCCGGGCCGACCTTAAGGCCGGCCCCTTCCGGGCTCATCGTTCGACCGGTCAGAACCGATACAGCACGCGCACGAAGCCGGTGTGGCCGCTGTACGGCCGGTTGCCGTACCCGAGCGTCAGGCCGCCGAGCCAATCGAGACGCGGGTCGCCGGTGGCCGGCGCAAAACCCACCGGACCATCGGTGTCGATGGTGTTGAAGTCGACCACGTCGAGCTTCTCGAAGTAGTAGCCGACGCCCACGCCAACCCGCGCGGTGATGAAGTAGCTCACGTCAGCGGTGGCCCGATGCCAGGTGTTGTCGACGTCGGGCAACGGGATGAACTGGTTGGCCGCGGTCAGCGCGGCGACGCGCGGTCCGCCGTGCACGAAGCTGTTGTCGGAATCGCTGTAGTCGTAGCCGAAGCGGACGTCGATGTTCCGCAGCGGCCGCGTCAGGTCGACATAGAGGCCGAAGTTGTTCACCTTGTCGTCGTTGTCGAGCGTCCAGTCGCGACTCGGATCGGTCCATTGCGGATCGGGAGCCGGATTCGCGTTGCGCGAGCGTTGCAGCGAGCTGAACGTGTCGCGTCCGTAATTGGCACCGAGACTGACCATCTCGTTGGGGTGGAAGTTGGCGCCGACGTTATAGCTGGTGACCGTCTGCCGATGCAGGCCGAACAACTCGCCGGGACGGTCGACCGGCACCGAGGTATCGGGTAAGTACTTGTCGCGGCCACCGGCAAACTGGAAGAACACGTCTACCGTCTCCGACGGCATGGCGGTCAGCATGACGGACCCGCGCGTACGGTCCCGGTCTGCCTCGTCGTAGTAGCGCAGCGTCGGCTGCGTGCCGCCGGGGCCGGTTTCGTAGTCAACGCCTGTCTCGACGAAACCTGAACCACGCCGCCGCCCGATGTCGAAGCTGCCTCTCACGGTGACGTACTGATTCGAATATGCGTCGTAGGACAGCCGGAAGATGTTCTCTCCGACGTCGGCGAACCCGCGGCCGTGCCGCTCGATGTCCTCGCGCCCATAGCCGGCGCGAACCGTCCCCCAGCCGTTGGTGCTGAAGGACACATTGGCGTCGAACAGGTGTCGCGAGTTGTCGAATTGCGCCGAGAAGCCCTCCTCGATCTCTTCCGGGACCGCGTCGAAGCGCACATACTCCGTCGCATCGAAGATCGGCGTCTGCACGTCGCGTTTGTTGTAGCGATACCGCACCGTCACGTTGGTGCGGCGCGTCGGTCGCGTGCTCATGTTGATCAGCGCGTTGACGCCCTGCGCCTCGGCGTCGGCCGTGGGCCGCGGGTTCGCGGCCAGGTGCGGAAAGTTGGTAAACGTGGCGGGCTGATCGATGACGGAGTTGATCGTCCACGGGATCAGCGCCTCGTCCTGCCGCTGGTTGGTGAACTGCAGCGTTCCGTTCAGCGTCGTGCGCATCGCGAGCTTGTACATGGCCACGGCGCTGACCACGCTCATCATGTTGCTCGGAGCGAGCGCCTCGCGCCCCCGCGCCGGGCCGTTGCCGTTGCTGTAGCCGTTGCAGTCCCAGGGGCCGCTCGCGCCTGTGGACGGACAGTTGAAGACCGTGCTGCCGTTGGTGAAGTCGGTGAGACGAATCGGGTTGTCCCAGACCAGCACCTGGTTGCGGTTGTTGAACCACGAGCCGTCCCAGCCGACGCGCACCATTCCCTTCGGGGCCGTCCACGACGCGCCAATGGAGACGTCGTTGGTCCGTTGATCGATCGGCTGCGGCAGTTCGACCGCGTTGTTGAACGCAAACGACGCGCTCCATGGCTGCTGTCCATCGCGCATCGACGAGACGAACTTCGCGTCGAGATCGACCGCGCTCGTGGCCGCGTAGTTCACGCCCAAGAGCGCCGTGTGACGCGTGTGCCGCAGATCGAAGGGATCGGCCAGCGTGTTGTAGATCGAGCGGTTCGCCTTTGCCGCCGCGACGGTGGCCGTCGTGCACGAGGCGGGCGGTGCCCCGGGCGCGCACGGCACCCCGACCGCTGTGCCGTCATTGGCCGCGTTCGTCGGCCCCTGCACCGCCGCCTGCGCACTGTCAGGCAGCGTTAACGTGGCGCCGTTCGTGGCGTAGGGCGTGCGCGTCAGGTAACTGTAGTTGAGCGGCAGCGATATCCAGTTGAAGCCGAAAGTGAGACGCGGCCGTGAATACTCGACGCCGTACCGCTGGTCGCGATAGCCGATGTGGGAGGCGCTCGCGTTGAACAGATACGACCCGGTTTCACGGTTGAGCGCGAGGCTCGTATAGGCACCGTCGCGTGTGTCGCGGTACCGTTCGTACCGCGCCTCGTCACCATCGGTCGTGGTGAACATGCCGCCGACGTCGACGGTGCCCGTGGCGGCCACCGCCGGCGCAGGCTGCTGTGCCGCCGCCAGGTGCGGGAGCAGGAGCAGTGCTGCCGTCAGCGTCAGATAACGGTTCCGCATCGCAGCCTCCTAACGCAGCAGCGCCTTGCCAGACGGCGCATTGGAGCCGTGCACCATCTGGTGACAGTTCGTGCACCCGCGGGCGAAGATCTTGTTGGCATTCTGCGAGTTGTTCAGGACGAACCCGTCATAGACGGTTGGAGGATGCCGCGACGTGACGTGACATCGCTGACACAGAAACGGCTGCTTGCTCACCAGCATGCGGTCGTTGTTCGAGCCGTGCGGGTCGTGACACGTGACGCAGCTCTCGCTGACTGGTGCGTGTTCCCAGAGATACGGCCCGCGCTTGTCCGCGTGGCAGCTGGTGCAGCTTTCGTCGATCGTCGTCCCGGCCTTCAGCAGCTTGACGTTCGTGCTGCCGTGCACGTTGTGGCACGAGGCGCAGGTCAGGGCTCCTTCCCGCACCGGCATATGGTTGAAGCGATGCTGCTTGTTCGTGATGTTGCGATGACAGCTGGCGCACTGCTGTGTCACCGTGCTGGCCTTGAGCTGCGCCGGTCCCTTCGAGGCGTGCACGCTGTGGCACGTCGTGCAGCCGAGGTTCCGCTGATCGTGCTGACTGCCGTCCCAGAGCGCGTGTGACGCGCGGTTATGGCACGACGTGCACGTCTCGGACGCCTCGTTCGGACGCATCGCGCTGAATCGCCTGATCAGCGCCGGATCGCCGCTCTCGGCGTGCTTCTGCCCAGGCCCATGGCAGCTCTCGCAGCCGTGCGTCGCCGCCGGCGTGCGCTCGTTGAACGCCAGCGCGTGCTTCGTGCCCTTGTAGGACTGGTCGTGGCACGTCAGACACGTGGCTTCTCCTGCATACCCGGCCTGCGCAGGAGCAGGCGCCGCCGGTTTCGCCGCCCCCTGCCCGCGCGCCTGGAGTGCCGGACGTGGTGCCGCGACAATCGCCTCGCGCGCCGCCACGACCGGCCCGGCGACGCTGATGATGGCCACCCCCAGATAGACGCTCAGCGCGATCGCCACGCCTGGAAACCACCGATGTCGACTCATCCCGATACCTCGCCGATTCGACCAGCCGGGGAATTTCCGCAGTGCAGAGGATTTTCCGGCCAGCCCGACCCGTTCGCCGTTACTCGATCGTGTGACACAGCTCGCAGTCCTGACGGATCGCGAGCCCTTCTGTCGTCTTGTGGCTCTCGTCGTGGCAGCGGAAGCAGCCCATCGACGTGGTGTGGCCAATCTGGTTCGGATACGTGCCCCACCCAACCTTCATGCCAGGAAAGACGCTGCGCCGGTAGATGCTCTGCGTCACGGCGATCGCTTGGCGCAAATCCGCCTCTTCGAACGGATGCGGCTGCCGCACGTTCACCGCCGCACGAATCGTTCGATCGATCGCGCGAAGCCCGATCTCCTGTGTTGCGTACTCGCCGCGCAGCGCGCGCACCGCTTCACGGCGGATGAATGGAATCTTCGGGCTGATCTGGCCGGCGCCGATGGCGCCGTCCACCTCTCGCTCCGGCGACACGCTGAACCGGTGCGCGGGGCGGTTGTGACAGTCGAGACAGTCCATGCGGCGCCGCGGCTTGCCGGCGACGTCGGCAGCGGTCACGCCTTCCGCGAAGTACTCGCGCACACGGCCGTCGGGCGTGGCAACGCGAACATAGGGAATCTGCTCCCGCCGGTGGTCGAGCGCGACATACTCGACTTCGTTCGCACGGTTCATGTGCCAGTGAATGCCGCTGCCGGTGGTCGTGCCGGAGATCGGCCCGCCAACGCGCAAACGCACGGTCGTCATCGTCCGCGTGTTCGCCTCATCGTCCGCGTGCTCGTACAGCACCTTCACCTTGTCGCCGACGAACCGGTCCGGCCGGTGGCACTGCTCACATGACGTCCGCACGTCCGGCATGCGCTCGAGCGGCGTCGGGATCGGCCGGCTGTGACTCCCGGTCACCGCCAGCCAGAGCTGCCGCGTGCCGTTCAGCTTCGCGGTGAGAAATCCACCCGCACCGGGGCCGACGTGGCACGTCACGCAGTGGACGCTGCCGTGCGTGCCGCTCTGGTGCGCGACGAACTCCGGCTCCATCACGGTGTGACAGGCCTGCCCGCAGAACGCCTGCGACTCCGTGTACTCCACGGCGCCGAAACTCGCAATCGACACGATCGCGAGGTTGACGAACGTCGCCGCGATGAGAACGAAAACGGTCCGGCGGATCGCCGGGTCGTTCATATCGATGCGCGGCCAGGCCGGGCCGGAGACACCACGGGC
>DASTBV010000032.1:0-24097 GCA_035711805.1 Vicinamibacterales bacterium | reverse complement strand
CGACTCCTCTTCGGTCTTGATGTCCTTGGCACGCTGTGCGAACTCTTCATCGGTCAGGACATTGCGCGTCCCGAACCGCGCCGGCCGCTGCATCGGCACGCCGACCATGTCGACGCCCGGCCAGAACCCCTGCAGGTCCGGGTCACCCCATGGCGTTTTCGGCGTAACGAAGCCCGGCGCCGGCTGCGGCATCGGCGGCGGCGCGGTCGTTTGTGGGGCCTGGGCGGCGACCGCGACCGCAAAGAGAATTGAGAAGAAAAAGGCGACGGAGAGTTTTTTCATGTTCTGCTCCCGGGCGCGCCTATTCTACGCCCGGGAGGCGGGGGATTAGGGATTAGGGATCAGGGATCAGGGATCAGGGATCAGGGGTCAGGGGTCAGAAACCGCGAATCGGGTGAATCCGCGCGACGGCCGTTTGCGTTCCTTCTGATGGAGCTCATAACGGGGCTCAACGGAGGACGGTCATGCGAATCACCATACTCACCCTCGTTGTCGCGACGCTGGCAAGCGCGGCCGTCGCCCGGGAGCCGGGTATCACGTCGGAACCGAAGACGGTACTGCTGAAAAACGGATCGTCAGTGAACGTCGAGGCCGGCGAACTACGGGTTCCTGAAAGCCGCCGCCGTCCCTCCTCCCGCGAACTCACAATCCCCTACTACCGTCTGCGGTCGGAGGCCGCCCGGCCGGCCTCACCGATCTTCCTCTTTCACGGCGGCCCCGGCTCGTCGTGGCTCGATCAGTTTCCTGAAGACAACATGGCCCGGGAGGTGGCGTTCTACCGCAGCATCGCCGACGTCGTTGTCTTCGATCAGCGCGGAGGTGGACGTTCCCGCCCGGAGATGACGTGCCCGGATCGAAAGCCGTTTCCATCGGACCGGCCCTTCAGCCCGGCGCTCGTTGCTGAGGTGATGCGCGACCTTGCAATCGCCTGCCGCGACCGCTGGATAAAGGCCGGCGTCGATCTTGCCGCATACAACACGGTCGAAAACGCCGCGGACGTCAACGACCTGCGGCTCGCGCTCGGCTACCGGAAGATCACCCTCATCGGCGGCAGCTACGGGTCCCATCTGGCGCTGCAATTCATGCGTCAGTACCCCGACGTCGTCGATCGCGTCGTGATCTTCGGCGTCGAAGGTCCTGACGACACGTGGGACCGTCCATCCGCCACTCTGGCAACACTCGGCCGCATCGCCGCAGTCGCGGAACAATCGCCGGCGTTCGCCGGGCGGATTCCGGACGGCGGCCTGCTGAAAACGCTCGAACGCGTCGTCACGCAGCTCGAAGCAACCCCGCGGCAGGTTTCCGTCGGGCAGGGAAACGCGGCCCGCACGGTCACGGTCACCGCCGATCTCGTTCGCGCCATCGCCCGTCGCGGCGCCGACAGGCGGAATCCCGCGAACGCCTGGCCGGAAATGATTCTGGCGATGGATCGCGGCGATTTCACGATCGCGGCACAGACCGCCGCCGGATTGCAGGATCTCCAGCTGCCGGACCCGGTCCACTTTTCAATGGACTGCGCCAGCGGGATCAGCAGCCGACGACTGGAAGCGGTCCGGACGGATCCGGCACGTTCGCTGCTGGGTGACCTGAGTCTTGAATACGAAACGGTCTGTCCACTGTGGCCATCCGAGAACCTTGGCGAGTCGTTTCGGTCGCGCGTCGTCTCCAGCGCTCCAACACTCATCATTCACGGCACGTGGGACACTTCGACTCCGATCGAAAACGCCCGCGACGCCGCGGCGGCGCTCCCGAATTCGCAATTCCTTGAAGTTGTCGGGGGCAATCACGGCGCCCTGTACAACCTGTACGCCCGGTGGCCACCGATGTACGACACGATGCGAGCGTTTCTGAGCGGTCAGCAGGCGACGTTTCCGGCGTCGGTCGACGACATGGCAGCGATTCGATTCGCCCCTGCCGCGAAGTGAGAACAGGGAAGAGGTGACATGGACCAGTCGATAGCCGTGGCTGGCGTCATCGGGCTTGCGATGACGCTCTCGGTCACCATCTACATGTTCGGACGGCTGCGAATCGAGCAGGAGCGCTCGTTTCAGAAGCTGATCGATCGTGGACTCTCTGGAGAGGAACTCCTCCGCTCGGCCGGGATCGCAGACCGCGCCCGCCGCGACCTGCGCCGCGGCATCCTGTTGATTGCCGTCGGGATTGCCTATTCCGGCTTTACCTTCAATATCGGAGGCGACGGATGGACGCTGGGCATCATTCCGATCACGTTCGGAATCGCCCTGATCCTGTTCAGCATCCTGGATGGCCGTTTCCGCTGATCACGACCGCTGGGAGGCCACGTGTATCAGCCGCGTCGTGATTCACGACGATCATCAGGCGTTTGCCGCGCTCGTCGAGCGGCATCAGTCGGCCGTCCGTCAGTTTCTGCGACGCCTTACCGACAACGACTCGAGTCGGGCGGACGACCTGGCCCAGGAGACGTTCTGGCGCGCGTACCGACACATTCGCACTTATCGGGGACACGGACGCTTTCTCAGCTGGCTGTTCGGCATCGCCTATCGGCTGTTCGTCAGCGACGAGCGGCGCGCGCGCCGGATGTCGTACGTGCCGCTCCACGACGATTTCGAAATAACGGCTGGCCCTGCAGATCCGGTCGCGCAGCTGACATTCGATCAGTTGATGAATACTCTCCGTTCGGAGGAGCGGGCAGCGGTGGTGATGCATTACCGACACGAGCTGACGCATCAGGAAATTGCCGAGGCGTTGGGCGTGCCGGTCGGCACAGTGAAGTCGTTGATTCGTCGTGCACGAATGAAACTGCAAACGGCGTACTCTCCAGGGACCGGAGGAGTCGATTGATGGACGACAGGGAGCTCGACGCCTTTCTCACGCGCCAGCTCGCGGATACGCCGCTGCCCGATGGCGGGTTCACTCACGTTATGCAGCGGCGCGTGCGTGCGCATCGTCAACGACGTCGCGCCGTGCTGGGGATTGCGGGCGGGCTGGCGACAGCGCTCGCGGGTGCGCTTCCAGGTCCGACCGATGTACCAGCCGTCTTTCTGGTCTCGCCATCGGGGGTCGTGTCTCTAATGGTGCTCACCGCCGCCTGCAGTTTGGTCTGGATCGCCACCGAATCGCGAGGCGAGGCCGCTGGCCGCCTGGGCTGAATGCAGGGGTCAGGGACCGGTGATGTCCCTGATCCCTGATCCCTGATCCCTGATCCCTGATCCCTGATCCCTGATCCCTACTGCTGCGTCCGCCCGATCGACTCACCCGAGACGATGATCTCGACCCGGCGGTTCTGCTGGCGTCCCGCTGCCGTGCCGTTGGTGGCCACGGGGCGCGTTTCGCCAAATCCGACGGCCGCCACGATCGGGGTGGTGACGCCCTGCTGATTGAAGTACTGCCGCACCGACTGGGCGCGCCGCTCGGACAGTCCCTGGTTGTACTCCGTGGAACCGGTGCTGTCGGCGTGACCCTCGATCTCGATCTTCAGATCAGGGTGTGACGCGAGGATGCCGGCAATCCGCGCCAGCTTTTCACGCGCGCCCGGCTTGAGCGTCGACTTGTCCACGTCGAACAGCACGTCGGACAGGTTGATGATGAGGCCGCGGGCGGTCTCGCGCGTCTCGAGAATCACGTTCAGCTGCTGCCGCAGCTGCTCGCGCGCGGCGTCGCGATCCTTTTCCGCCTGCTCGCGGGCCAGGCGCGCCGCAGACGCCTCACGTTCGCGCTGTTCCGCGAGCCGTTTTGCCTCGTCGGCCTGCGCCTGCGCGGCCGCCCGCGCGGCGTCGGCCTCGGAGCGTGCGCGTTCGAGATCGGCCCGTGCCCGTTCGGCCGCCAGCCGCTCGCGTTCCGCGGCTGCCCGCTCGGCTACGGCGCGCTCACGTTCGTTCTCGACTCGCAGCCGATCGGCCTCGGCCTGACGCCGCCGATCCTCTTCGGCCCGCAGCCGCGCCGCCGCGTCCCGTTCACGCTCCAGGGCGATCCGCTGCTGCTGCTCCTGGAACTCCACCTCCTGCCGCTGCAGCGCGATCAGCCGCGCGTCTTCAGCGGTCTGCGCCGCCTGCCGCGCCGGCTGCTGCACCTGGTTCCCCCTGCGGCCCTTCTCGCGCTGCGTTTCGGCTTCGGTCAGCAGCGACACCGCCTTGTTGAAGGTGTCGGATGCGTAGCGATCCGCGCCTGCGATCCGCGCCAGTTCGACGGCGTTGCGCGCCTGCGCCAAATCGAGCGGCGAGCCTGGTTCGAGCGGCTTCACTTTCAACAGCGCCGGATCGCGGTTCATCAGATAGGACCCGCGCTTGAGCAGCTCGTATTTCGCCTCGAGCGTCTCGACACGGCCCTGCGTCCGCTCGAACCCTGATTCGCGGACGACGTTTTCCATGACCACGACGTCACTCGGCTGCGAAACCGCGAAATACGGTTCAGCCGTCAGAACCAGCGCAAACGACTGCAGTTCCGTCGTCACCTGCAGACGCCCGTCGTCACCGTTCAGCTGCAGCTCGCCCAGATTGGTGGCTCGGCCTTCCGGCGTGATTGCCCACAGTACGTAAGTCAGGTACTCGCGGCCGAAGCGCTGTGGCGCCTCGAGCTTGTTGAAACGTGCGTCGATCTCGATGACGCCCTTCTCGCCCTCGACCGATGCCCACCCTTCCGCCTTCGGCGCCAGCGCCGTCCCGGCGAAATTGATGCGCGTGTCGCCGGAGCGGGGGCGGTAGTTGATCGCCGGCACCGAGCGCCCGACGACGGTCACACGGAATACCGGGATCTCGCCCTGCGGCGTCGCGACGCTCTGCTGAGTGGGATTGGGAGCCGCCTGCGCCGACGCCCGCGCCGGCATGGCCGCCGCGACCACGGCTGTAAGCAGAAAGACCTGTGCGACTCGCTCAAACATGGGTTGGACCTCCACCCCACAAGCACAGCAAAGCAGCCGCCAAGTGACGCGCACCTGAACGTTTCGTCAGAAAAACGTAATTTGAATTTGGTCCAACCCCTGCGATAGACTCGCGGCCGAATTGCCCGATTTTCATGACGCTTCCGCCGTTAAGGCGGAAGCCACGATTCCGCCAGGGCGGAAGCCACAGTCTCGTGTACCGAAGTCCTTGCTTTTCCCGACCAGCTCCAGTCCGAGGAGATCTCGTATGAAACGGTTGTGTGGACTGATTGTCGTCGCGGCGTTCGGCGCCGCTGGTTGCACCAGGCCCGCGGAAGCACCCGCCCCGGCCGCGCCGACGTATACGGCGCACGGCACTCTTGCTCAGGTGATGGTGGCCATCCCGTTCCCGGCATCGAACACCATCTTCGACATGCAGACGAACGATCCCGGCGCGCCCGTCAAGCCCGGCGACACCGCTGGCAACGCCTCCGCGCAGTACGGCGGAATCCCGGAGTACGCAGGGTGGAACGCCATCGTGAACGCGGGCGTCGCGCTGCAGGAAACCGCGAATCTGATCATGATTCCCGGCCGCAAGTGCAAGAACGGCCAGCCGGTGCCAAACGATCAGGAAGACTTCAAGAAATGGGCGGCGGCCCTCGCGGCCGTGGGCGCGGAGGTCCAGAAGTTCGGGGAAGCCAAGAACTACAACGAGGACGCCATAATCGAGGTCACCGGAAAAGTCTCTGACGCCTGCTCGAACTGTCACGACAAGTACCGGAACACGCCGAAAGAGCCCGACGATCGCTGCATGGTCTCCGCTCCCGCGGCGGCCAAGTAACCGGACGCCTGCGTGTTTGACCTAGCGTTAGCCGACTACTTCGCCTGGCTGCGGAGCTTCTTCGAATACGTCTCCGAGCGCGAGACCAGCATCATGCTGCGCGAGTCGCAGTACGTGATGCCATGGGTGTTCGTCCTGCACGTCATCAGCATGTGCATGTTCGCCGGGACGATCCTCATGATGGACCTGCGGCTGCTCGGCGTCGGCAACATGGCGACGCCGTTTTCGCAGGTCCAGCGCCGCCTCTTCCCGTGGCAGATGGCCGCGATGTTCTTCTCCGCGGCCACCGGTCTGGCGCTGGTCTGGGGCAACCCGATGAACTATGTGACCAACATCATCTTCTGGGTGAAGATGCTGGCGATGGGGATTGCGGGGCTCAATGCGCTCGCGTTCCACTTCATCACGGAGTACACGCTCGTTGACTGGGACGCGGGAGAGACGCCGCCGTTCGGCGCAAAGCTGGCCGGCGGATTGAGCATCCTGCTGTGGGCCAACGTCATCGTCGCCGGCCGCCTCATTCCCTATGCCCTAACGTGGTTCAGGACGTACTAGGATATGTACGAATACTTCGCTGCAATTGCCAACTGGGGCCCGAGCAAGGCGATCAACGAGTCGTCGTGGATCTTCGCGCTCGTCCAGGCGTTTCACCTGGTGTCGCTCGGCTTTCTCGCCGGATCGCTCCTCATGGTCGACCTCCGGCTGCTCGGCCGCGGCTTCTCGCAGCAGCCGCTGGCGACGGTCGCGCGCGACGCGCGGCCGTGGCTGCTCGGCAGTCTGGTCGCGATGGTCCTCACCGGCGTGCCGCAGTTCATTTCGCTCGCCACGAAGGAATACGACAGCCCGTATTTCCGGTGGAAGATGCTGATGCTCCTCATCGCGCTCATCTTCACCTTCACCATCCGCAAGCGCGTCGCATACGCGCCCGAAGGACGGTTCGGCGGCGGCATCGGTAAGGTCGTTGCGCTCGTCTCGATCGGGCTGTGGACCAGCGTGGCGATTAACGGCCGCCTGATCGGATTCTTCTCATGAACCGCGTCGCCATTGTCATCGCGGCACTGGTGACGTTCGGCGTGGCGGTGACCGTCATCATCCTCGGGCAGAACCTGATCCTGCCGCTGCCCGTCGCCGCCGAACGCGGTGCCGGCGTACCCTGGTACATCACCTGGGCGATGGTCTGGGTGACCGTGCTCTGCGCCGTTGCCCTCGGAGGGTTCCTCATCGCCTCGACGGTGCGGAAGAAGTAAGCATCGTCAGGCCAATGGACGACGAGCAGGTCGCTCGCGGGACCGACGTCGTCCGCCTCGACTTTCCGGACTGCGATATCTGGATTCGCGCCTCGTCGCCGGCGGAGAAGAACTGGCGCACGCGATCGTGCGCGAAAGAACCGTGGACGGTCGAGTGGCTGCGCGGCGCCGTCCGGCCGGGAGAGGTCCTCTACGACGTCGGCGCAAACGTCGGGACATATGCGCTGGTGGCGGCCAAACACGCACAGGCGCGCGTCGTCGCATTCGAACCCGGATATGCCAACTTCGCGCGGCTGTGCGACAACATCCGGCTGAACGGCTGCCAGCACGCCATCGTGCCGGTGCCGCTGCCGCTCGCGGAGCGCAGCGGACTGGTCGGCTTCACATACCGCGGGATTGAACCCGGACAGAGCCGTCACAAGATGAAGTCCGAGCCGTGGCGGTTCCGCGGCGCCGCTGCCGGCACGCGTTACGAACAGCCGTTGCTCGCGATGACGCTCGACGCGATGATTGCCGCGTTCGACCTGCCCCGGCCGCACCACCTGAAGATCGACGTCGATGGGGCGGAAGATCGCGTCCTGGCCGGGGCACCGGACACACTTCGTTCCGAGACGCTGCGGACCGTTCTGATCGAGGTGGACAGAGTACAGTGGAGCGGGGTGTCGAGTCTGCTCGAGCGCGCGGGCCTCAGTCTCGACACACGTATCGAGCGGCGGAAAGCCGACGCGCCGGAGTACGGTCTGTTCGTGCGCCGCCCGGCGCCTCATCGCCCGTCCCGGTGGTGGACATTCCTGCACAACACGAGCCGGCCATGAAAGACCTGACGACCGGATCTCTGACGCAGCACCTGCTGCAGACGACCAGCTACATGCTGGTCACGATGCTGTTCCAGACGCTCTACGTCCTGGTGGATCTGTACTGGGTCGGGCGGCTTGGAACCGAGGCCGTCGCCGCCGTCGGTATCAGCGGCAACCTGCTCTTCATCGTGCTGGCGGCCACGCAGATGCTCAGTGTCGGCACGACGACGCTGGTCGCCCATGCCGTCGGGCGGCGCGATCGCGACCGCGCGAATCTGGTGTTCAACCAGGCGCAGGTGCTGTCGGCCGTGGTCGGCACCGTGTTTCTCGCGTTGGCGCTCGCGTTCAAAGGGAGCTACGCGGAGGCGCTCAGCGCCGATGCCGTCACCCGCGATCTCACGAACGACTATCTCGCCTGGTTCATCCCGTCGCAGGCGTTGACGTTCCTCTTCATCGCCATGGGCGCCGCGCTCCGCGGCACAGGCAATTTCCGCCCCGGCATGATCGTCCAGACGGCGACGGTCATCATCAACATCGTGCTGGCGCCCGTGCTGATCTTCGGCTGGGGCACCGGACGGCCGCTGGGTGTTGCCGGCGCGGCGGTGGCCACGTTCCTCGCGATCCTGATCGGCGTCGTGTGGATGGCGTTCTATTTCAGGCCGGCCGACGCCTATCTGAGGTTCCACCGCCACCAGTGGCACCCGCGCCTCGACCTCTGGTCGGGAATGCTGAAGATCGGCCTTCCCGCCGGGGCCGAGTTTGCGATGATGGCCTTGTATCTGGTGCTGGTGTATTTCGTCTCGCGGCCGTTTGGCGCGTCCGCGCAGGCTGGATTCGGCATTGGACTCCGCATCGTCCAGGCCTGTTTCCTCCCGGTCGTTGCGCTCGGGTTCGCGGTCAGCCCGGTGGCCGGGCAGAACTTCGGGGCGCGGCAGGCGGGGCGAGTGCGTGAAACGTTTCGAATTGCCGCGTTAATCGCCGCCGGCGGAATGCTCGTGCTGGCAATTGCCGTCTGGCTCGCCGCAGCCCGTATGGTGCAGGTGTTCTCGCTGGATCCCGCCGTCATCGACGTCGGCGAAGAGTACCTTCACGTGATCGCGTGGAACTTCGTGGCGTCGGGAGTGATCTTCGTCAGCTCGAGCATGTTCCAGGCGATGGGCAACACGATTCCCTCCCTGATCACTTCGGCTTTCCGCATTGTGCTGATCGCCGTCCCAGTGTTGCTGCTTGCGAACGCCCGAAGTTTTGCGCTGCTCTGGGTCTGGTACATCTCGGTGGCCGGGATGTTCGTTCAGCTCGGGTTGAATCTGCTGCTCCTCCGGCGTGAGTTCCGGACCCGGCTGGCCTTCGAGCCCGCTCCTGCTGCTGAGGCGTGAGGCCTTTACTCCTGAGGTATTTGCGGCACCTGGCTTGCCTTCCTTTTGTCTTGGGGGGCACAGGACCCATGGGATCCGAACGTCGGGACATCAAGAGTCGGGCAGCGGTCGTACAGCGGGTCATCGACGGAATCGTTCAGAATCCAAGCGTGACGCTGTCTGTGAGCACGCTGCAGCAATGGCTCGGCGTTCCTGTCGAAGCGGCTCAGCGGATCCTCGAGCGGCTTGTCTCGTCCGGGCTCGTCCGCGAGGTGCAGAAAGGCGTCTGGGCGCGCGGCACCTGGCCCGGCGCGCAGCGCGACTGGTATTAAAGAGGGGTCGAGCCCGTACAATAGGTAGGTTTGACTTCCGCTTCCGGTTCCACGAAAGCCTGGCTGTTCGTCCGTGGCTCCGAGTCCGTCCGCATCGTGATCGACGGGACGTCGGTTGGCGTGTACGGACCGGGCAGCCGTTTCAGCCACTCGCGATTTGGTGAGGCGATGGACGCGACGCTTCACCAGGCCGCTGTCGAACAGGCGCTCGTCGTCGATGGCTGGACGCTCGAACATTTCACGACCGATCGCCGATCGCACTCCGACGCAGCGGTGAGCCTCGAACGTCGCCACACGCCGTTGCGGCTCGTCCATCCGCGCCGCTAGTTGGATAGTTCGATAGTTGGATAGTTCGTAGTGGAAACTACGAACCAAGAACCACGAACTCACTACGAACTACCAACTATCCAACTATCCAACTTGACTGGCTTGTCAATTCGTGGACAATGCTGAAAAGCGCTTTTGGCGCTTGTCCGCCGTAGCCGGAGCGAAGGCGGACGCTCTCCCTTAATTCGCACACACGACGATTTGAAAGGCCCGCGGTTCGCTCAGCGTACCGACCGTGTGCCAGGTGTATCTTGGCTGACAAAAATTAGTGGTGATTCAACCTCAGAGCTCGCGCGCGGCGGCAGCGGCCGCCGACGGCCTGGCCAGCTGGTACACGCCCGGCCTCGTCGACGGCTTCGGCGATCGGTTGTTGATGTTCGACAACACCGAGACCGACTCACTGGAACTGCTCCGCTTCTATCCCTCGCTGACGGCGATCGATGGCTTCGAGGACGATCTTCATGAGCGCGTGCGCACGGTTGGCCGCATCCCCGACCACGCGTTCCCGCTGATTGTCGCCGTCGAGCGCCTCGATGGGGATGGCGCTCTGGCGCTCGTTTCCACGCACGTGCCCGGAAAGCGCCTGTCGGCGTTCTTCGACAAGCCGGGGCCGCGGCGCGGCCTCCACCCTGGGTTCGTTACTGGTATCTGCACGCAGGTCATCCAGGCGCTGACGGTGCTGCAGTCCAAGGGCGAGGACATCACTCACAGCGCCATCACTGCCGATCGCATCGTTGTCACGACCGGCGGACGTATTTGCGTCGTGGAACACGTCCTCGGGTCGGCACTGCGCCGGCTCAATCTGTCGGCGTCGCAGTTGTGGCGCGAATTCGGGCTCGTTTCCGCTCCGACCGCAACCGGCGCGATCCGGCTCGACGCGCGCACGGACGTGTTTCAGCTTGGCGTCGTGACGCTGGAGATGCTTCTCGGCCGGCGGCTCACGCCGCTCGACCTGAGGGATCGGCTTCCGGATCTGCTCGATCAGTGGACAGGCGCGGTCACAAAAGCGGGGCTCGCCAGCGACCGGCTCCGTTACTGGCTGGAACGGGCGCTGCAGCTGCGAACCAGCTCGTATGGCACGGCGGCGGACGCATATGCCGACCTTCGCGAGGTGCCAGGGGAGTCGCCTGCCTCGGCATTCGATCAACTCATTGGCGAATTCGAGATGCCGCTCAAACGGTCACTTCAACCCGCGAAACACGCGGCTGGACAGGTAGCCCCCATGCAAAACGCTCCTGCTCCCCAGGACTTGTCCGTTGTCAGCGTGCCGCCGCCGGTGCGGCCCGCACTGGTGCCTTCGGAGAACCGGCGGACGGATCCGCCGCCCGTTCCGCCACCATCCGCGAAGCCGGCCGCGCCGGCGCAGCCGGCGGCCCGCGGCGGCACTCGCGTCGCGAAAAAGCTCACCACGTTCAAGGTCCCGCCGGTGTCACCATGGATTGCCGCTGCGCTCGCCGCCATCGCGCTCCTCGAAGGAGGCGTGATTACGGCGCTGCTGATGCGTCAGCCGGCCCCGGCCGTGACCGCCGCCGCACCGGCACTGTCAGCTCCAGCCGCTGGACCCGCGGCTCCTCCAGTCATACTCGCTGCCGCAGCCGCCCCCGTCGTTCCGGCGGCAGCACCGCAGCAGAATGCCGCACCAGATCCGATCAAGGCGGCGGCCAGCAATCAACGTTCGGGCGGCGTGCGCATCGCCGCGCCCGTCGAGCTGAAGGTGCTGCAGGGCGACCGCGTGCTGGGCTCGTCGGCCGACGGACCGATCGTCGCAACGGCCGGAACGTATCAACTCGAACTGATCAACACCGCCCTCGGCATCAACATGCGCCGCCAGGTGACGTTCCTCGCCGGACAGATCACGAGGGTGGACGTGACGCTTCCATCGGGCCGCGTCAGCATCAACGCGCAGCCGTGGGCGGAAGTCTCGATCGACGGCAGGCCCGTCGGCGAAACCCCGCTGGCGAACCTGAGCGTGACGGTCGGCGAGCACGACGTCGTGTTCCGCCATCCCGAGCTGGGGGAGCGTCGTCAACGGATTACGGTCCGCGCCGACGCGCCGGCGCGCGTCAGCCAGTCCTTCGAAAAGTAACCTTATCGTGGCGCGGACCTAGCCACGAAGGCACGGAAACACGGAGTTTTTAGATCAGATTTCTCTGTGACTTCGTGTCTCCGTGGCAGTTTTTTGAAGAACGTTCTAGGGTTGAGCTTCGGCAGCCGGCGGCGCGGGAGCCGCGGCAATCACGCTGCTGAGGACCTGAACACCCGACGGCGTCTCCGCGGTCTCCGACGGTTCCGCGGTGACCCATACCCCCACAATGCGACGAGGCACGGCCGGCGTCTGCTCGACGAGCATCGCCGATCCATCCGCCGATTCCGAGAGCGTTCCAACTCTCACGGGCGTCGTCGGCGTCAACAGCCAGGCGACGAGGGCGTGATCCGGTGGGGCTGCGGCCAGCCGCGATCCGCTGACGATCAGCCCCTGCGAGCGGCTGACGAGCGCCTGGCCCGACGCGCCATCGCTGCCGGCAAGACGGAAGCGAATCAGATCGGGTGCCGCCATCACCGCCGAGACTCTCTGTGTCTGCAGCACCATCTCGCGCGCCTGCGCCGTCTGCTCGGCGGCTTCCGCACGGACAGCCTCCGCCTGGCGGGCGGCTTCGGCGGCCACGACATTACTCCGCAGTTCGGCGATGCGCGCGCGTTCGCCGGCGGTCTTGACTTGAACCTGCAGCCGCCAGCCGAAAATACCGGCCACAATCACCACACCAACCAGCGCGACCGCCCATTTCATCGGAATCCCGCCCTCGCGCACCTTGACATCGTCGTGCAGCGGACGGCCACCGAGCGTGACACGGGCCTGTTCCCGGCGTTCCGGCGCGTCTGCCGCGGGCGGCGGAAGCTGGCGCGGACCAGTCACCGGAGAGCTTTCGATGGTGTGCGGAAATTGGCCGCTTTCACGTGCACCATCACGAAGCTGCCCGTGCAGCCTCGTCACCTCGTCGAGCGACCACTGAGCCGACTGGTCACGTGCCGCGGCCTGACGATCGACCCGGGCTTTCATCTCCGCAACGGCTGAGGTTAACTCGCGGGTCAGCTCGTTCAGGCGCAGATGGACTTCGGTTTCGAATGCGGCAAATCGGGCTTCCGCACGCTCGACACCCTGCTGTGAGGCGCTGGCCATGGCGAGCGATACCTGGTTCAGGCTCTCCGCCTGTTCGCGGAGCTCGCGGATCGGTTCCTCCTGCATCCGCTTCAGGCTGTCCCACTCCCGTTCGATCGTCGTCTCGAGCTCGTGCAGCCTCTCAGCGGTCTCATGCTGCACGCGGCTGCTGGCATCCTTCCACTCGCTCGCGTACGCCTCGAGCTGCGCAACGGCCTGCGTATGCCGTTCGACCGTGGCGGCCCAGCGCTTCAGGTACTCGGCGTACTGGTCCGCCATCGCGGCGAGCCGCTGCTCGATCGGCGGCACGTTGGCTTCCGCCTTTTTCCAGAGACGTTCGACCTGCGATTGGAGGTTGGAGAGGCGCTGTTCGAGTTCAGGGAGTTCCAACACGACTGCCTGCGCGCATGATACACAAAAGACCGCGCGTCGCATCGCCACGATGAAGCATTTCTCTTGCGTCGCGAGCGAGGTCACGCTACGATGCCTCCACCGCGACAAGACGAACATTTCACCCACACGTGCGAGGTGTAACAATGATCGCCGTGCGCTGCAGCTCGCTACTCGCAACCATCATCGTGCTGGCTGTGAGCACTGTCGCTGCCGCGAGCGACGAATCGCTCGCCCGCGCCAAGGATCTCTACCGGTCGGCCGCTTACGACGAAGCGCTGGCGGCGCTGGATCGGATTGCCGATGAGTCCAACGGCGCCACGAAGGTCGAGGCCAACGAGTACCGCCTCTTCTGCCTGATCGCACTCGACCGGAAAAACGACGCGCGCCTCACCATCGAGTCGATGGTCAACGCCGACCCCTTCTACCAGCTGTCCACGGATCAGGCGTCGCCGCGCGTACGCGCCATGTTCCGGGACATCCGCCAATCCCTGCTGACGGGAATAGTCCAGCGCGAGTACAACGCCGCCAAGGCCGCGTTCGACAAGCAGGACGGCGATGCCACGGAGCAGTTCGACCGCGTGCTGAAGCTGCTCGAGGATCCGCTCATCGCGCCCACCCCGGCGCTGAACGATCTGCGCCTGGTCGCGTCTGGATTCCGCGACCTCAGCAGGGCGCGCGCGCCGAAAGTGGAATTCGCGGCTGCCACCGCCCCCGTGGTGGCGCAGATGCAGGCGGCCCCGGTAACGCCGGCGGGCGAGTCGGCCGCGCCGGCCAACGGCCCGCCGCCCGCGCGATCCGGACCACCGGTCTACCGGGACGGGGATGCTGATGTCGTTCCGCCCGTCACAGTCCGGCAGGGGCTCCCGCAGTGGAACGTGCCGCAAGGCACGCGGCCGGGTGCCTGGCAACCGGAAGCCATTCTCGAAGTGACGATCAACGAGTCTGGAGACGTCGTCAGCGCCATCCTGCGGAAACCATTTCATCCGAGCTACGACCCGCAGCTGGTGAAGGCGGCGATGGCCTGGAAATACGAACCCGCACGCCGGGCAGGAGTCCCGGTCCGCTACGTAAAGCTCGTTGCTATTCGACTGGGCACCCCGAACTAGCGCATCGGTCAGATGCATGTAGCGCGGATTTCGTGGGGCGAGCCTTTGAGGCTCGCCTCGCAAACCCCAAGGGTTCGCGCCACGGTTCGACACACGCATGGCCCAGCACAAATCGACCGCTAAGGGCCCTGGCAGGCGCGTTGGTCTGCCGAAAGAGGCTGTCCGACTCACTGAAGAGCACGCCGCCGCCCGGGAAGAATTGCCCTCGGATCTCGCCTCGCTGGCCGACATTCTCGAGGCCGCGATGATCGGCGACGCGTCTGCAGCGCGGGCGCCCAGCGTCCAATTTCCAACTCCGAGACGTCCACGGTTTGCCGACGACGCTGGGCCGCGCGAAGTCGTCCAGCCACCGCGGTCGCCGGTCCCCCTCGGCCCTGACGCGGCCGGCGCGTCGCCGCCGGAGGCCGCGGCGTTCGATGCCGTCGCACGCTCACTCGCAGCCGCCGAGGCGTGCGTACCGCTGCTGGCCCAATCAACCGGACTGCTGCGCATTGCGGCGCTCGACGTCGTCCGCGCGGAAACAGCCCGCGCAGGCGGATTGCTCCAGCTGCTCCGCTTCCTTCGCGGTGACGTGTTGCCGCCGATAACCGCCGTCTCAACGAACGCTGTCGTCCAGCGCGTGGGTCAAGCGCTCGAATCGGAGCGGCGCCTGCGCAGCATCGCGCTGACCACGCGATCGAGCGTCGCCGACGCGACGTGCGCCGGCGACGAGACGCTGCTCGCCAACACGGTTCTGGTCCTGCTGCTGATCACGTTTGCGGCCGTCGAGGGCGTGCAGAACGCTCGGGTGACGCTGTCGGTCACGGTGAGCGACGCCGAGGAAGTCGGCCTGGCGATCAGCCAGGATCACGTTGCCGCGCCGGTCAGCTGGACGGCGAGGGAGGGTTTCGAAGATCTGGGCGCGGACGGCGATCAGGCGATCGCCGTCGTCGCCCTCGCCGCCGCCCACCGCCTGGCCCGCGAATGGCACGGCCGCTTTGCCATCGCCACGGGCGAGCACTCGAGCATCCTGACGATCTGGCTGCCGACGCTGCAGCCGCAGGACTCCGAACAACTCGCACATTAGACGTTCAGCGTGAGCCTTTCGGGAACGGTAGCGTCCGCCCACGGACGAAGGCGTCCCACACTCGCACAAACGGTTCGCCTGCCCTAACGCAACACCCCAGTAACCGTCCAAGGAAGACGCAAATCCGACGGACCGTCCTTCTGGCACAGCGTTTGACGTGCCTCCAGTCGATACCCGCCTCCGTATTAGTGGTCGGACTTTCATCGGAACAGGAGTGTGGACGTGCGGCGGTATGCGGCTGATGCTCTCGACGATGTGCGCTTCGCATTCCGGCAGTTCCGCCGGCAGCCTCGCTATTGGACGCTGATTGCGTTGACACTCGTGATTGGCATCGCGGCCTCGACCAGCCTCTTTGCCATCGTCGACGGCGTCCTCCTCAAGCCCCTTCCCTACCGGCAGCCGGACCGGCTCGTGCGGCTCACGACGAATAACCTTCGCGGCGAGTATGCGCTGCTGCGCCAGCGCGCACGAACGATGGACATCGCCGCGTACTATCCGGCCCCGCGGGAGGTCACCCTCGACCTCGGTGGACGACCGGCGCGGCTCCCGGCAGCCGGAGTGACGGCTGACCTCTTCGACATCCTCGACGTGCAGCCGGTGATGGGCCGGGGATTTACCGCGAACGACATGCGGACCAACGGACCAGGAATCCACGGCGGCACCTTCTGGCGCACCTATGGCGTGGTCATCGTGAGCAACGGCGTCTGGCGGGAGCATTTCGCAGGGAGCGGCGATGTCATCGGACGTGACCTGGTGATCGAAAGCGTCCCGCACACGGTCGTCGGCGTCATGCCGCCGGGATTTCACTTTCCGTCCCGAGACGTCGCTCTCTGGTTTCCACACAACATCGACCCGGCGGACCTCTGGGCCGGAAACGTCGCGACGATGATTGGCAGGCTTCGCGGCGGCTACGGCGTCGATCAGGCGCGGTCGGAGCTGCGCACGCTGATGCCGGGCTTTCGTGCGCTCATCCCGTGGGGCAAGTTCGTTGAATCCTATGGACGGGATGCCGACGTGCAGTTGCTCTCCGAATCGATCGTCGGCGGCTCGCGGCGTGTCCTGCTCGTCCTGCTCGCGGCCATTGGCGTCGTGCTGCTGGTCCTGTGCGTCAACGTCGCCAACCTGCTGCTCGCGCGCGGTCTGGCGCGCGAACGCGAAATGGTCACGCGGGCCGCGCTTGGCGCACACCGCGCGAGGCTGGCTCGCCAGGTCATCGTCGAGAACCTGACGATCAGCGTCGCGTCGGGCGTGGCCGGTGTGCTGTTGTGCATGCTGTCGCTGCGCCTGCTCCTTCGCGTGTTGCCCTCCGATCTCCCCCGGATCGAAGAGATCGGCCTCGATGCGCGCATCATCACGTTCGCGCTCGTCGTCTCGGCCGTCGCAGGGCTCGCCTTCGGCCTTCTGCCTGCCCTTCGCGCGTCCCGTGCCGGTCGCGGGCTTCTGGCCCGCGGCTCCGGAGGCGTCGTCGTCGAAGCACGCGAACGTTACGTCTCGAGTGTGCTCGCCTCTGTGCAGTTTGCGTTTGCCGTCGTCCTGGCGACGTCGGCCGTACTCCTCCTGCAGAGCCTCTGGAATCTCCTCGCAGTCGATCCCGGTTTCCGTCTCGAGCGACTGGTTATCGCCCGCGCGTCACCGCCAGGCTACGCCGAGCGCACACCTGCCTCGCGCCACCTGTTCCAACGCCAGCTCCTCGAGGAACTGCGCGGGGCGCCGGCCGTGGAGTCGGCCGCGCTGGCGAACGCCATCCCGTTCGACCGGGGATTGTTCGGCACGGTGTTTCAGATCGAAGGACGCTCGGCGAGGGAGATGACGGCTGGCGCGACGTATCTGGGGGTGACACCCGGATATTTCGAGACGATGGAAACGCCGGTCGTCGAAGGACGCGGGTTCACGGACGCCGACGGCCCGGCCAGTCCACGCGTGGCGCTGATCAACCAGCGCACCGCGCGCGGACGATGGGGCGACGCCAGCCCGATCGGGGCGCGCATCCGGTTTACCGACAACCGTCAGCCGATGATCGGCGGCGACGGCCAGCTTCCGTGGTTCACCATCGTCGGCGTTGTCGGCGACACGAGATTCAACAGCCTGACAGACGACGTCCCACCGATGGTGTACATCCCGTTGAGCCAGGCGTGGGACACGCAATCGATTCGCGTCGTCGTCAAGACCGCTGCGGCGACTTCAACGATGGCCGCTGAGCTGAGCCAGCTCGTCTCGCGAATCGATCGCACCACTGCGGTGAGCGACGTACAGAGTTACCAGGCGCAGCTCGGCGCGACGATCGCACGACCCCGGTTTGCGGCCTATCTGCTGACGGCATTCGCGTTCGTCACGGTCTTCCTTGCGGCGGTCGGTACGTATGGTGTGCTCTCACACGCAATGAGCCGCCGCGTCCGCGAGATCGGAGTGCGGCTCGCGTTCGGCGCCAGCGGTCACGACGTGTTCGGTCTGCTGTTTCGGCACGGGATGGCGCTCGCGCTCGCCGGACTTGCGATGGGCATTCCAGCGGCGGCGGCATCGACGCGATTCCTGTCGGCGCTGCTGTTTGGCGTCGAGTCGGTCAGCCCGCTCGTGTTCGCCGGCGTCGCCGGTGTACTCCTGCTGGTCGGCCTGTTCGTGTCATACGTTCCGGCCAGCCGCGCCCGGTACGTGGACCCGATGGTCGCGCTGAGATGCGAATGAGATCACAAGCAGGATCCTGATGAACAGAACAGTTTTGCTCGCCGTCGCTTTTGGCTGTGCCGCCGCATCGGCGTCGGCACAGCCAACGGTGTCCGGGGCCACCGAGTGCGCCGGGCTGCGCAACGTCCAACTGCCGGGGTTTGCCATCAGCGAGAGCACGGCACGGTGGATTCCAACAGGCCCGGCTCCGGCTCCCGGACAGTTCACTCCCGCGCCAGCCGTGACGCTGCCTGCCTATTGTCGGGTGGACGCAGTGCTCGATCGCCGTACAGGTGTCGGCGGCCAGCAATACGGGATCGGTTTCGCGCTGGCCCTCCCGGAAATGTGGAACGGGCGCCTGCTGTTTCAGGGCGGCAGCGGCTTCAACGGACAGGTGGGCGCGCCAATCGGCGCCGGTCCCGTCGGGGAGATGCCCGCGCTCGGCAAAGGGTTCGCAGTTGTCAGCACCGATTCCGGGCATCGTTCAACGAATGCCTTCGACACCGCGTTCATCGTCGATCAGCAGGCGTCGCTCGACTTCGCGTACCGGGCGGTGGACCGCGTCACAGTTGTTGCCAAAGCCATCGTCGCGCAGCACTACCGGCAGCCTGTGGCCCGCTCGTACTACACCGGATGTTCGACGGGCGGCCGCGAGGCAATGCAGGCGGCGCAGCGGCACCCGACGGAGTTCGACGGCGTCATCGTGGGGGCGCCGGCGATGCGTGCCAATTACGCCGCTCTCGGCACCGACTGGGTGAGCGTGCAGTTGAATCAGGTGGCGCCGCGCGGCGCGAACGGTCAGCCCGTTACCCGAGAAGCACTGTCCAGCACTCAGAAACAGGCTGTGATCGAGGGCATTCTCAACGCCTGCGATGCGAACGACGGGGTCCAGGACAGGCTTGTGTTCAACGTGACCGCCTGCAAGTTCGATCCAAAAACACTGGTGTGCGGTGGCGGCAACACGGGTGCCGGCTGTCTGACGGCCGCACAGGCGTCAGCCGTGGAGCGCGCATTCGCCGGGCCGCGCACGAGCGGCGGCAGGCAGCTGTATTCACCCTTCCCCTTCGATACCGGCATCGCCGATACGCAAGGAATTCCCGGACTGCTCCACGGTGCGCTGATTCCCGCTCCTGCGTCGACCACCGAGATTGAGGCCGCGGCGCGCTGGGCCGATACAGACGGGCCGTCCGCGCTGACGAACACCGCCTACTGGACGAACATGACGACGTTCGCGAACCGCGGCGGAAAGATGCTCTTCTACCACGGCGTCAGCGACCCGACGTTCTCCGCGCTCGACACCATCGACTACTACGGCCGGCTCGGCCAGGCGAATGGTGGGGCCGACGCAGTGCGGGAATGGAGCCGGTTGTTCCTCGTGCCCGGAATGGTTCACTGCGCCGGCGGGTCGATGACGACCGACGCGTTCGACCTGCTCACGGCACTGGTTGACTGGGTCGAGCGCGGAATCGCGCCTGACGCGGTCGTAGCCACACGGCGTGCAGCGCCACAGCTGACGCGCCCGCTCTGTGCCTACCCGCGCTACGCCCATTACACCGGCAAGGGCGATCCACAACAGGCGGCGAGCTTCGAGTGCCGGGCTCCCTAGTTGGTAGTTGGTAGTCGGTGGCATTAGCGATGACTGACCAGTTGTTTCGACATCTGCGCTACGCGGTCCGTTCTCTGGCGCGGACGCCGGCGTTTACGGCCACTGCGGTCCTGACGCTGGCGCTCGGTCTCGGGGCCAACGTTGCCGTTTTCTCGGCGATGGACGCTGTGCTCCTGCAGCCGCTGCCGTTTCCGGACGCCGATCGCCTGGTCCACCTCGCGCAAACGAGCAATGCTTCCGGCGAGACGACCGTGGCACACGTCCGCATCGAAGACTGGAACCGTTCCGCCTCAGTGCTCGAGGCTATCACCGGCTACCAGGTCGAAGACGTCGCCGACAGCACGGCGATACCGGCACAGCGCGTCCGGCGCGCCGTTGTTTCGCCACGCTTCCTTGACGTCTGGAGAGTTCCGCCGATCGTCGGGCGCGCCTTCGAGGACTCGGACCACCGAGTGGGCGCCCGGGACGTCGTGCTGATTAGCGAGCGCTATTGGCGCACCCGGATGGATCGTGATCCGAACGTGCTGGAAAGGACAGCCCGCGTCGGCGACCGGAACTACGGGGTGGTGGGCGTCCTTCCGGACTCGTTCGCGTTTCCGGACCGGAGCGTGGACTGGTGGATGCCGGCACCAGTGGACGCACCATGGGCAACATCCCGGCAGAACGTCGGCTTCGTCGCCGTCGGCCGTCTGAAACCCGGCGTCACAGTGGAACAGGCGCAGGCGAATCTGGCCGACGTCCAGGCGCGGCTCGGCGAGCTGTATCCCAACACCGACGCGACAATCGGCGTCCGCGTCACGCCCTACAAGGAACGCCTGGTCGGCGGCGCAGGGCGATCGTTGTGGCTGCTGTTTGGCTCAGTATCAATCCTTCTCGTCATCGCGTGCACCAACATAGCGGCCCTCTTGCTGACCCGCGGGACGAAACGCCGTCGCGAACTTGCTGTGCGGTGCGCTCTCGGCGCCTCGCAGGCGTCGCTCGTGACGCAGACGTTCGCGGAGGCGGCAGTGCTCGCCTGCGCCGGAAGCGTCGCCGGCGTGGTTGTCGCCACAGCCACGTCCGCGACTTTCCGCCTGCTGGCTCCCGATCTTCCGCGTCTCGATGAGGCCGCAGTCAATTTCAGAGTGCTGGCGTTCGTCGTCGCATCCGTCCTGGTAACGACGCTGCTCTGCGGCGTCTTTCCCGCGCTCCGAAGCGCCCGGCTCGCGACATTCACGATCGTCCGCAGCGCGGAACCTGCTCGAAGGCGCGTCTGGCAATGGCTTCCCGCCGGTATCCAGGTCGCGTGTTCAGTGGTCCTGCTGGCGGGGGCAGGTCTCCTGCTCCGCAGTGCCGACAGGCTGTCCCGTGTGGACCCCGGCTTCGACGCCGAGCGCGTGCTCACGTTCCGGGTGAGCGGCAGCTATGCCGAGCCTGGGGACTTCAGATCGTGGAACGAGCGCATCGTCCGCCTGCTCGACGAGCTGAACGCCGTGCCCGGTATAGACGCCGCGGCAACGTCACTGTGGCTTCCCGGAATCGGCAACCGCGATCAGGTCGCGTACACGCTCGTCGAGCGCCAGGCATCCGAGTCGCGGGTCGTCGCGGAATGGCGCGTCGTCTCCTCGACCTATTTCGATGCGATGCGGATCCCGGTTGTCAGTGGCGAGCTCTGTCGTCAGACCGGCGGCTGGATGGTGAACCGCCGATTGGCCGAACGGTATGCGACGACCTCCTCGATCGTCGGACTGCATCTCGCCAGGAGCGTTGGTCCATCGGGCCTCCGAACGGACCCGGGCGGCGTTCGCATCGTCGGCGTGGTCGACGATGCGCGGGAGATCGGCGTCGATCAGGAGCCGGTGCCTACCGTGTACGGCTGCTTCAGCGCGCCGACACCGTCCCCCTGGTTCCTGGTCCGGACCGCCGGCGACCCGGCGGCGGTCGCTGGAGCGGTTCGCGTCACAGTCAATGAGCTCGAACCGCTCCGCGCCATTTACGACGTCGTCCCGCTCGCAGAGCGAATCGGCGACGCGCACGCGCAGAATCGCCTGCGCACCGTCCTGCTGACGCTGTTCGCGTGCTGCGCACTCGGGCTCGCGTGTCTGGGAATCTACAGCGCACTCAGCTCCGCCGTCGGACAGCGCCGCCACGAGGTCGGCGTGCGTCTGGCACTTGGCGCGAACCGCTCGAGCATTCTTCGCCAGTTCCTGTGGGAAGGTGTGCGTGCCGCCGCGATTGCGTCAGTGACAGGATTCCTGCTCTCGCTCGCGACCTCTCGCGTGCTGTCCGGGATGTTGTACGAGGTGACGCCGTCCGACCCCGCAACGCTCGGCGGGGTCGTCGGCGTCGTGCTCACGGTAGCGGCGCTCGCATCCCTGATTCCCGCGACGCGTGCCGCGCTGCTGCCACCGATGCGGATACTGCGCGAGGAGTAGTGTGTTGACTGACCAGCTGCTGCGCAACTTGCGACAGGCAGTCCGTTCTCTGATGCGGACGCCCGCGTTCACGGCCACTGCGGTCCTGACTCTGGCGCTCGGCATCGGCGCCAACAGCGCGGTCTTCTCCGCCCTCGACGCAGTGCTGCTGCAGCCGCTGCCCTACCCGAATCCGGATCGACTGGTCCGGCTGGGTCAGACGACGGCGCTCAGCGACGACACGTTCGTCGCAGCTATCCGGGCAATGGACTGGCAGCGACTGACCCACTCGTTCGAAGCGATTACCGGACACGTGACCGAAGACGTTTCCGACGTCACCGGTGAAATGCCGGAACGTATCCGCCGCGCGCGGGTGTTGCCGGGGTTCGTACAGGTCTGGGGCATTGCACCCGCACTTGGCCGCGGGTTTACGGACGACGAGCACCGTCTTGGTGGTCCGTCCGCCGTAATGATCAGCGAGCGCTATTGGCGGCGGCGGTTCGCGGGATCGCGTGACGTTCTCACGAAGACGGTGACGTTCGGCGGTCGTTCATATCAGGTTGTCGGCGTGATGCCCGCGACCTTCGCCTTTCCCGAGCGCGACGTGGACTGGTGGTCGCCGGAGGCGCTCGGTGCGCCGTGGTCGGCGAATCGGGCGTTCAGATACATAACCGCCATCGGCCGGCTCCGATCCGGCGTCACCATCGAGCAGGCGCGTGCCGACCTCGAGGCGGCGCAGGCGCAGTTGTCGCGGACGTTTCCAGAGGCGGAGAAAGGAATCCGCCCGCTGATTCTGCCGCTGAAGGAAGACATCGTCGGCGGCAGCCGCCGATCCTTGTGGCTGCTGTTCGGCGCCGTGACGGTACTGCTGCTGATCGCCTGCAGCAACGTCGGCGCGCTGCTCCTGTCGCGCGGCATCCAGCGCGCCCATGAAATCGCAGTCCGTTACGCGCTCGGCGCATCGCGGATGTCAGTCAGTCTGCAGCTGCTCGTCGAGGCCGGTGTCCTGGCGCTCCTCGGCGGTCTCGGTGGCGTGGTCGTGGCAATCGGAGCGACCGCAGGACTGCAACGCCTGGCCGCCGACCTGCCGCGATTGCACGAGGCGGGACTTGACGCGCGCGTTGCCGTGTTCACGGGGGTCAGCGTTGTCTTTGTCACGCTGCTGTGCGGAGTAATACCGGCGTGGCGCGCCGCCGGCAACCGGAACCTCGCACGGACGGAAGACGTCCGTGTGTCGCCCCGCCGCTCGATGCAGTGGCTGCTCGCGGGCATACAGGTCGCCCTGTCGGTCGCGCTGCTCTCCGGCGCCGGGCTCTTGCTTCGCAGCGCTGCCGAGCTGATGCGCGTGGAACGGGGGTTCGACTCCGAAGGCGTCCTCACGTTCAGGATCAGCGCGCGGTTTGGGGAGGAGCAGGACTACGGCCGGATCGTCCGGCGGATCAACCGGACGCTCGACGAGTTGAGCACCCTGCCGGGCGTGAGCGCCGCGGCCACGAAGGAAGTGCCGACAGGCATTCCGACTTCCCTGCCGGGGGAAGTGGAGATCGTCGAAGACCGTGTCAGGGGCCGAATGGCGGTCGAGTTGAGAGCGGTGTCGCCGAGCTATTTCAAAACGCTGCGGATTCCGGTGGTGGACGGCCAGCTCTGTGGGCGTCCCGCCGGTGCCGAGGGCACCACCGAAGTGATGGTGAACCGTGCGTTCGTCGACCGGTATCTGGCCGGCAGATCGCCGCTCGGGTTGCACCTGGCCGCCCAGACCCAGGATCGGATCGTCGGCGTGGTTGGCAACGTGCGCGAGCGAGGCATCGACGTCGAGCCCGTGCCAACGGTGTACTCGTGTTTCAGCGCGCCCACGCCGTTTCCCTTGTTTCTCGTCCGCGCGACAGATGATCCAGAGGCGCTCGCCGGCGTGATTCGACAGCGAATCTACGAGCTCGAACCGTTGCGATCGGTCTACGACGTCATGCTCCTCCATGATCTCATTG
>DASTBV010000031.1:0-19488 GCA_035711805.1 Vicinamibacterales bacterium | reverse complement strand
GCGCTCGCACAGGAAGCGACGAAGACCGGCGGGCGCGCCGACGTCATCCGGATGAACATGGAGCGGTGGCGGTGGGCGCCGCGCGACCTCGGGGAGCGCTACATCCTGGTCAACGTGCCGGCCTACATCCTTCAGGTCATGGAGCACGACCGGCCCGTGCTGTCGATGCGCGTCATCGTCGGCGATCCCGAGCACCAGACGCCGCTCTTCAGCGACGAGATGACTTACGTCGTCTTCAGTCCCTACTGGAACATTCCGCCGAACATCCTTCGCGAAGAGACGCTGCCGCGGCTGGCGCGCGATCCCGGCTTCCTCACGCGCAACAACATCGAGGTCGTCGGCACGAGCGGCGAGGCCGAGGACGTCGATCCGGAGTCAATCGACTGGAGCGACGAATCGATCACCAGGGGTCTTCGATTCCGTCAGCGGCCCGGCGCCGACAACGCGCTCGGCCTCGTGAAGTTCATCTTCCCCAATCACTTCAGCATCTATCTGCACGACACGCCGGGCGATCGGCTGTTCTTCAAGGACAAGCGTCCACTCAGTCACGGCTGCATCCGCATCGAAGACCCGATCGCGATGGCGAAATACGTGATGCGCGACCAGCCGGAATGGACCGAGACGCGGATCCAGGCGGCCATGAACGCGCGGCGTGAACAGGCGGTCAAGTTGAAGTCGCCCATTCCCGTGCACATCGGTTACTGGACCGCCTGGGTCGAGCCGGACGGAAAAACGGTCACCTACACCGACGATCCGTACCGAATTGATCCAGCGCACGCGCGGCTCCTCCGGTAGCTTCATTTCCGTGGCGCGAACCCTTCGGGCCCCTTCGGGTTCGCGAGGCGAGCCTGAAAGGCTCGCCCCACGAAATCCGCGTTGCCTCAGCTGTCCAGGAACGAGTGCGTCAGCCGGTGAACCAGTTCGTTGAGTGATTCGCCGTCGAGCTCGAACACCGACCGCTCGGGCGACCACGCCAGCTTGTAGCTGCGCGACATCGCCGACAGCCAGATCTGCCGCACGGGCGCGTTGGGGCTGACCACGAACTTCGTTGCGGACGGCTCCTCGAACACGATCTGCAGCACGCCGTTCTGCAGCTCCACTTCGAACCCTTCTTCGTCGGCGACGGGGAGGAGGGCGCGCTGCAGGTCTTCCAGCGCGTGATCGGCCCGGATCCGGAAATCCTGCTCCGTGAGCATTCAACGCAACTCCCAATGCCCAATCCCCAACTCCCAAAGATTGAGGTTGGGGATTGGGATTTGGAAGTTGGGAGTTGTCCGGTGTTTCACGGAGCTTAGTTCGTGGCGGCGAGCCGATCGCGCGAGGCGATGTAACTGCGGCGCGAGCGCGCCGTCATCCCGGACTTCACGCGAACCTCGAGCCGGTGTTCCTTGTTGTCGAGATTCGCCGGGTTGAACCCGAGCGCGTACAGGCTGTGCAGCTCCTGGGCGACGCGCGTGAACGTCGGCGCGAGCTCGGCGGTTTTCTTCAGCTCGAAATAGCCGCCGCCGGTTTCGTCGGCCAGCCGGCGCAGCGCACCGCTCGGACGCGAGCGCTGGGTCCGCTGCCCGTTGAAGAACTCGGACTGCAGACCGATGGCGTAGATCATCACTTCCTTCTCGCGCGCCTTCGTCATCACGTCGCCGAAGCTCGTGCGGCTCGCCGTATCGTCGCCATCGGTGAACACCAACACCACCTTGCGTCCGCTCGCGTCGTCGAGGAGATCGATGCTGATATCGATGGCGTCGTAGAGGCGGGTCGGGTTGCCGTACGGCAGATCGGCCAGTGCCGCGATCAGGTCGTCGCGATCGTTGGTGAACGTGCCGCTGAATCTGATCTTGTCGCTGAAGGCACCGACCTGGGCCCTGTCGTCGGGCAGCAGGCGCAGGATGAACTGTTCCGCCGCGGCTTTCAGCAGCTTCAGGTTGTTGTTCATGCTGAAGCTGAAGTCCATCGTCACGACGACCGTGAACGGCTGGACGTCGTTCTGGAAGAAGACAATCTCCTGGGCCTTCCCGTTGTCGAGTACCGTGAAATCGCTTCGCTCGAGGTCGGGGACGAGGCGGCCATCCTCGTCCAGGACGGTGGCCAGAATCGGCACGATGCTCGTGCCGCCGCGGAAGGTCGCTTCCTGCTGGGCGCGGACCACCACTCCCACCACGAGGAAAGCGAGCGCCGCCACGGTCAGGGCACGCATGCGTGGAAGCAGCTTAGCAACCCGCCACGGGGGAGTAAACCCCCTGGCCGCTGCCGGACGCGTTAATATCTCACCGCTATGCAAAAACTGCTCGTCCTCCTTTTCTGCGTTGTCCTGCCCGCGACGGCCAGCGCACAGACGCCCGTCAGGGGAGTCGTTCGCGACAGCGGCGGTGGTGTCGTTCCCGGGGCGGCGATCCTGGTCAGGACCGCGTCGGGCGTCGAACAGCACGCGCTGACCGACTCCTCCGGCCGGTTCGAGCTCGTCCGTGGCGTGCCCGCCGGGGGCGTCCTCGTCGTTCGTGCCGGAGGGTTTGCAGAGAAAACGCATACGCTCAACGGCTCAGGCGAGCTCGAAATCGTGCTCGAGCCGGCACGCTTGCTTGAATCCGTCACGGTGACACCGAACAGGACTGAACAGCGGCTGGGCGACGTCGCCGCCAGCGTCGAGGTCATCGACCGCGAAGAAATCCGCCATTCGCCGGCAGTCGTCTCCGACGATGTGCTGCGGATGGTGCCCACGTTCAGCCTGTTCCGGCGCACCAGCAGCCTGTCGGCGCATCCCACGGCGCAGGGTGTCTCACTGCGCAGCATCGGGCCGAGCGGCGTGAGCCGTTCACTCGTGCTGATCGACGGCGTGCCGTTCAATGACCCGTTTGGCGGCTGGGTGTACTGGACACGCATTCCGCTCGAGAGCGTGGACCGTATCGAGCTCATCGATGGCGCCAGCTCCAGCACCTGGGGCAACTACGCGCTCGGCGGCGTCATCAACGTCGTCACCTCGCGCCCGAAGCGGCGGACGTTCGAGTTCCGGACCCAGGCCGGCACGCGCGACACCCGCAAGGCCGATTTCTTTGCCGGAGATGCGTGGGGCAAGGTCGGCGTGTCGCTCGAGGGAAGCTTCTTCGACACCGGTGGCTTCCATCAGGTCATCGAAGAAGAACGCGGCGCTGTCGACACCAAAGCCCAGGTCGACTACAAGAACCTCGGACTGAAGGTCGATTACAGCCCGGCGGATCGCGTCAGCACCTTCTTCCGCGTCGGCTACTTCCGCGAGGAGCGCGACAACGCGAAAGTGACGACCGTTGCGCCGATCACGCCGGAGATGAACGACACGGAGTGGAAAACGTTGAGCGCTGGACTGCGCGCCTCGCTCCCCGACCAGAGCGATCTGCAGGCGAGCGTCTTCGTCGACAACAACCGCTTCAACAGCAACTTTTTGGCTGTTCCCGCTGTGGTCGGCACCGCGCCCGTCACCCCGCCGCGCTCGCTGGGCCGCCTGACCACCGTGCAGCACGTGCCGACGGACGCCGTGGGCGTACTGGTGCAGTGGTCGAAGCCGATCTCCACGCGGCATCTGATTTCGGCGGGAACCGATTTCCGCCGTATCGAGGGCGCCAGCGAAGAGGAGGGCAGGCTCTTTTCGAACGCGACGGTCGTGCAGACGCTCCGCGACGGCCGCGGCACACAGTTCAACAGCGGCACGTTCGTGCAAGCGCAGTACTGGCCGATTCCCGCGCTGTCGCTCACCGCAAGCGGCCGCGTCGATCACTGGCGCAATTACGACGCCCATTACAGGGAGACGACCGTTGCCACCGGGCTTCCCGCGCCGCGCAATCTGGGCGACTTACCCGACCGCGAGGAGACGGTGTTCAGCCCGAAGTTGGCCGCCCTTTACCACGCGACCAACCGCGTCAGCGTGTGGGGGACCATCGGCACCGGATTCCGGGCGCCGACGCTCAACGAGCTGTACCGGAATTTCAGCGTCGGTGCCCTGCTGACGCTGGCCAACGCGAACCTCGGTCCCGAACGGCTGCTCGGCGGGGAGCTCGGCGTCAATCTCGCGCCGACCGACGATGTGGCGATCCGCACGACGTGGTTCGACAACCGCATGAAGGATCCGATCACCAACGTGAGCCTGGCCAACGATCCCGTCACCGGCGCCCCCGTCGCCGCAGGCACGCTCGCGCAGCGGATGAACGTCGGGCGCACGCGGATTCGCGGTTTCCAGACCGACGTCGAGTACCGGTTCCTGCAGCATTGGAAGGCGGGCGCGGCCTACGTCCTCAATCGCGCGCGGATAACCGACAACCCGAATGATACGAGCCTCGAAGGCAAGTTCCTGCAGCAGGTGCCGAAGAATCGCGGCTCGCTGAGCCTGAGCTATGCGAACCCGAGATACGTGGACGTCACGGTGAACGCACTGTTCGTCGGCCATCAGTTCGACGACGACCAGAACGTCAAGGCGAAACCGGGCGAGGAACCAGGCATGCCTGGCTACGGCGTGGTTGACCTGTCCGCGTCGCGCGCCATCGGCCGCGCCGTCGACGTCTTCTTCACGGTGCAGAACATGTTCGACCAGGAGTACTGGGTCCAGCTGCAGCCGACGACAATCGCTGCGCCGCGGCTCGTCAACGTCGGCTTCCGCGTGCGCTGGGCGGGGAGATAGGAGCGTCTGTTCACCTTCATGAAACGAGCAGTGTTCCTCGCGGCTGCCGGCACGCTCCTCGCGTGCTCGTCCGCGCCGGCGCAGAGTCCATCCGACGTTGCGGCGCGCGTCGGCGGCCGCGCCGTCACGGTCAAGGAGCTCGACGAGCGGTGGCGGGCCTCCGATGCCGCCGAGCAGGCGGAGACCATCCAGAAGCTGTACGACGGACGGCGGGCGGCCCTCGAAGCGATCGTCGCTGACGCACTGCTGGCGGAAGCCGCAAAGTCCCGCGGGCTGAGTCCGGACGCCTACGTGGAGGCCGAGATCAGCAAGCGGGTGAAGCCGGTCACCGACACCGACGTGGCGATGTTCTACCAGGCGAACATCGCGCAGATGCAGGGACAGCCGCTCTCGGCCGTGGGCCCTGCCATCACGCGATACCTCACCCAGCAGCAGGAAGACGAGGCCCGTCTGGCGCTCATCAACGAGCTGCGCAAGACCGGTCCGGCGGTGCGTGTGCTGATGGAAGCGCCGAGATTCGACGTTCCGCTCGCCGACACGGATCCGGCGATGGGCAGCGCCAAAGCGCCGGTGACCCTGATCGAGTTCTCGGATTTCCAGTGTCCGTTCTGCCTGCGCATTTCGCCGACGCTGAAGAAGATTCGCCAGACCTACGGCGACAAGGTGCGGATCGTGTGGAAGGACTTCCCGCTGACGCAGATCCACCCGCAGGCGTTCAAGGCGGGGGAGGCCGGCCACTGCGCGGCCGAACAGGGCAAGTTCTGGGAGTATCACGATCAGCTGTTTGGCAACCAGCAGGCGCTGATGCCGGACGACCTGAAGAAGCATGCGGCGAGCACGGGAATGGACGTGGAGCGCTTCACTGCCTGCCTCGACACCTCGAAGCACGCCGAGCGTGTGCGCGAAGGCGTGGCACAGGGCACCCGCCTGGGCGTGAACTCGACGCCGACTATCTTCGTGAACGGGCGGCGCGTCTCCGGCGCCCAGCCCTACGAGGTCTTCGCCGCCGTCATCGACGAGGAGCTGGCGAAAAAATAGTCGTTCGAACCGTTCGGATCGTTCGGGTCGTTCGGTTTGCGACCCGTTCGAACGATTCGAACGATTCGAACGATTCGAACGACTCGAACGACTCGAACGATTCGAACGACTCGAACGATTCGAACGACTAGGGTATCAGGACGATCTTCCCGAACGCCCCGGGTTCCATCACCGTGACGTGCGCCTGCGCCGCCTGATCGAGGGGGAGCTCCTTGCCGATCACCGGCGCCAGCGTTCCGTTCTCCAGTCCGGCGGCGATGCCGGCGTGGATCTCGAGGAACTCCTCGCGCGTGGTGTTGAACAGCGTCATGCCGCGGATGGTGCCGTCCTTGCCCATCATCTTGCGCGGGTCGATCTCCACGCGCCCGCGGTTGCCGATGACCATGATGCGGCCGTGCGGCGCCAGGATGTCGAGGTCGCGATCCAGGTTGACGTTGGCCAGCATCTCGAGCACGACGTCCGCCCCGCGGCCGTTGGTCAGCGCCGGGATTTTCGTCAGGTACTCGGGCTGCCGATGGTTGAGCGCCTCGTGCGCGCCCTGTTCGCGCACGAGCCGCAGACCCTCGTCCGTTCCGGCCGTGCCGATCACGTACATCCCGTGCGCGCGCGCGAGCTGCACCGCGGCGCTGCCGACGCCGCCGCTCGCGCCGTGGATGAGCACCGTCTCGCCGGGCCGCGCGTCGGCCTTCAGGAAGAGCGCCCGCCACGCGGTGCCGTAGGGCACGCCGATCGCCGCACCCTGTTCGAAGGTGGCACGGTGCGACAGCCGCTGCACCTGCCACTCTTCGGCGCGCGCGAGCTCGGCGCCGCCGCCGTCGACCATGTACGCGTACACGCGATCGCCGGGTTTGACTTTGCTGACCCCGCTGCCGACGGACTCGACGGTGCCAGCGATGTCTGCGTGCGGCGTGTAGGGAAGCTGCGGCTTGCGGGCGTACAGCCCCGAGCGGATATAGGTGTCAACCGGGTTGACGCCGACCGCGCGAACGCGAATGACGATCTGGCCGGGACCCGCGGACGGAGGCGGAACGTCCTCGATTTTCATCACCTCGGGTCCGCCGAATTCGCGTACGACGATCGCTCTCATGATCGGCGATTCTACGACGGGAACAGCCGTTCGAAGTTCCCTCCGAAAATGAGCGCTTCGTCTTCGGCGGTGTGTCCCAGCGCGGCGATGGCCGTCTTCTGCGCGTCGAACACAGGCTTCTGCCATCCACGCGGGAAGAACGACGAGTCGGTGCCGAAGAGCAGCCGCGATGCGCCGGCGACGGAGAGCGCGGTGCGGAACACGCTTTCCAGCGTCAGCCCGGGCGCGTAGCGGATCCAGCCGTTCGAGCTGGACGTGTCGAGATAGATGTTGGCGCACGTGTCCGCGGCCATCAGCGCTTCGCGGAACAGCCCGGCGCCGAAGTGCGGAATGATGAACGGCACATCGGGAAAGGCCAGCGCCAGCCTGACGACGCCGAGGGGATCGCCGAGGCGGAGATCGAACCGGCTCGGCAGGCCGAGTTTCTTCCGCACGCCCACCGACAGCACGCCGCAGTGGACGAAGACGGCCGTCCCGGCGTGCGCCGCGGCGACCGACACGATCTGCTGGATGCGATCGTCGTGCAGCGGCACGTGGTGCATCGCCGGAAAGAGACAGATGCCGCGCAGACCCAGCTCCCCGAGGGCCCGGCGGGCGCGCGCCGCCGGATCGCCTGCCGACGGGTCGAGCATGAAGAAGCCGACGAATCGCGAGGGGTGCCGCGCCACTGCCGCGGCGACGGAGGTCTCGTCGCTGGGAACGCTGGCAATCAGCGCGGCCCGGGCGACGCCATGCGCGTCGAGCTCGCGGACCCATCGATCGGCAAGCGTGAACGCGCTGCCCGGCGTTTCCCAGCCGAGCTCGTCGCACAGCGCCACCGCCTGCTGGCGGTTGACGTCTTCTTCCATCGCCTCCTGCAGCGATCCCCGCGGCGGGGGCGGTGCGGTGCGATCCAGCCGCTGCCGCGCCAGCGCGGCGAACAGCTCGGTGGAGAAGAAGTGGCAGTGGGTGTCGTTGATGATCATGGAATTCAGAATTCAGAATTCAGAATTCTGCATTCTAGAAAGTGAGCCTGAAGCCAACCTGTCCCACCCGCTGCTCCGGCTGTCCAACGTCGCCTGCATAGGCCGCAGGCTGCATGAAAGACAGGTTCGGCACGCCCCCATTCAGCCGGCGTTGTGCGAGCGCCAGCGACGGGTTCGTCGCGTTGAAGAGATTGAAGACTTCGCCGATGGCCTCGATCCGCACGGACCGGCCCAGCGAAAACGTACGGCTGACGCGCACGTTCAATTGCGAGACGCCGGCCCGCCGGCTGCAGTTCACCGTCTCGCAGGCGCCGCCTTCCTCGAACGTCGCGCGGTTGTCGGCACCGAGCCCGGTGTACCGGTACTGGAGGGCAGTCCGGTCGTTGGTCATGCCGTCGCCATTGAAATCGGCGCCCTCGAACGTATGCACCGGCAGCGCCGAGCGGTAGTGGAAAACCCCGGCGACGCTGATCGACCAGGGTGCCTGAACGATCCCGCTGATCGACACGAGGTGACGGGAATCGGTCCGCGCGGACGGACCCTGCTGTACCGGTCCGAACGGATCGTTGATGTCCTGAATGAGGTTTTGCGCCACTTCGTCGTAGGCGGTGCCGACGTCACTGGTTGCCGTCGCGATGGTGTACGACGCGCTGGTGTCCAGGCCCTGCGACAGACGGCGGCGGAGCGCCAGGATGAGGCCGTCGTAGCGGCTGCGGCCTTTGCTGAGCGCCGTCCGGAACGTACCGTCGCGCGGCGAGATGGCCACCCCGTCGAGGAAACGCTGCTGCAGCGGTCCGACGATCACGTTCGGCCGGACCCGCACGTTGAGGTCGCGGCCGTCCACCCCGACGTAATCGGCGCTGACGACCGTCGCGGCGTCGAACTGGTGCGACCACCCGATGTTCGTTTGCCGGGTGTACGGTTGCTCCAGCACCGGCGAAGCGACCTCCCCTACCGGGGCAAAGGCTCCAGTCACCGTGTTGCGGAACTCGATGGTGCTGAGCGGGTCGCCCACGCGGAAGTACGTTCCATCCTCCTTGCGAAGGCCGGTCGGTTCGGTGGCAGAAAACACCACGCCAGCTTGGAGCGCGTCGAACGCGGCGATAAGGACGTTCGATGAGAGGTAGCCCAGATCGGTGTAGAGCCCCCATCCGCCACGGATGATGTCGCGGCCATCGCCGAACAGATCGATGGCCGCGCCCAGCCGCGGTTGTAGGTTGTCGCGGTCCGGGCGCGGCTCCTTGCCGAAATCCTCCAGCAGCGTTCCGCCGAAACGGCCCGTCGTGCCGGCCTGCTGGATTGCCTGGAAATTCGGGTTGCCACTCTGATCGATCGGAAAGCCGCGCACGTAGTCCCACCGGAGCCCGAGGTTCAGCGTCACACGGTCCGACACACGCCAGTCGTCCTGGACGTACAGGCCGTACTGCTCGAGCGGGAAGTTGGCGGTCGGGTCGTTGCCAAACACCTGCACCTGCACGACCGGACCCGTCAGGTTCAGCTCGAGCATCGTGTACAGGCCCTGCATCAGCGTGCCCATGAACAGGCGCAGACGCGGCTCGTGAATCCAGCTCACGCCGCCACGCAGCTCGTGCGACAGCCCGGGACCCTTCGTCGTCGTCCACGAGACGTCGTCGCGGAACTGCCATTTGATCTGCTCGGTGCGCTGCGGCGCGAAGGGACTGGACCCGCCGCGGATCGACGAATTCAACTGAAACTGGAACGACGGTCCGTCCGTGCCATTCGCCGGCGTGTCGTTGACGAAGTCGGAGTACTGAACGACCGCTTCATTCAGTACGGACGGCCTGACCAGCCAGTTGTGGTTGACGTTGATCGAATCGAAGCTATTCGTAGTCGTCGCCCATGCCGAGTGGGCAATCGTCGGCGCCGCGCCGATCGGCTGCGTGTTGTGGTCGCGCCCATATCGAATCGCAAGGTACTGCTGCGGACTGACGGTGGCTGTCAGCTTGCCGGTGAACAGGTGCTGCCGCACGGGCACGTCGAAGATGCCTTCGTCCGCCGGAAACACGCCCAGTGTGTCGACGATCTGGTTGGTGTCCTGATGCGTCCGCTCGTAGGCGCCGAAGTAGTGCGCGCGGTTGAGGATGATCGGCCCGCCGAGACTGCCGCCGAACTGATAGCGCTCGTACGGCTGCGCCTCGACGTTCCTCAGCTTTTCGGTGAACGTGCGCGCGTTCAATGCGTCATCTCTCAGCAGCGTGAACCAGCTGCCGCGGCGCTGGTTGCCGCCGCTCTTCGTGACGACGTTGATCACGCCGCCGCCGCTGCGCCCGTACTCCGCGTCGAAGCGGTGCGAGAGCACGGTGAATTCCTGAATCGCCTCGAGCGGGAACATCTGCAGCAGCCCACCGACGGTGTCGTCGGTGTTGTCGCCGCCGTCCACGACGTAGTTGATGTTCCGGCCGTTGCCGCCGCTGATCTGCGGGCTGTATTGCGTGGACTTGGTCGAGTCGGTGTGAAATCCGACGCCAACGCCGGGAACGGTTCCCGCCAGGTTGGCGAATTGCCGCCCGTTCAGCGGCAGCCCTTCGATGCGCGCGAGATCGATCACCTCGCCCACGGCGGAGGAGCGTGGCGACACGAGCGGGACAGTCGCCGAGACGGTGACGTCCTCCGCGCGGCCGGCCAGCTCCATCGCGATGTCCAGCACGACGTCGCGGCCAATGCTCAGAGTGACCGCTGGAGCGCGGAAAGTGCGCAAGCCCTGACCGTCGGCGACGACTTCATAGGTGCCGGCAGGGAGGCCTGCCAGACGATAGGCGCCGGTCTGATCGCTCTCCGTTCTGCGTTCGAAACCGGTACTCGCATTCCGGGCCCGGACGGCGACGCCGCGTACCACGGCGTGCAGCGGGTCGGTGACGACGCCCGAAACGTCGGCCGTGGTCGTCTGCGCGCGAGTGGGTTCGGTAAGGGCGATCAGCGCAAGGACGATCGCGGCGTTCCAGAGGATTTTCATTGGGCGCACCAGTGTAGCAACTGCGCTCTCAGACGAGAACGCGCCCTTCGGCTCGCTTCGCTCGCTCAGGGCACCCTTCGACTCGCTTTGCTCGCTCAGGGCAGGGGTTACGATGTTCCCGTGAAGGTTCTGTGGGCGCTCTATGCGGCGGGAGCGATCGTGGCGATCTGGCGGACCGATGCCGCGTGGCCGACTCGTCTGGCAGTGGCAGTACTGTGGCCGGTCGGACCGTTGGCGTTTCTGGTGACGGTGAGCATTCTGCTCGCCGCCTCGCTGATCGCCTTTCCTGCCGTGGCTGGAGCCCTCGCTGTGGTGACCGCGATGGTTCTCTGGTGGTTCTTGCGCTGAGGCAAGGAAGCTGACGCGGGCGGTGGGAACGGACTGACGCGGTCGGTGTCAGATTGCACGACCGCATGCAGTCAGGAGGTCAGTATGGATCCCAAAAACGCGTCCGCCGGTCTGTGGAAGCGTGTCCTATTTACCGCCACTTTCGGATGTCTGGTGTGGGCCGCGACCGCAGCGCAAGCGGGCCAAGGGCCATCCCCCTCGCTGTCGTTCGAGGTTGCGTCCATCCGGCGGAATACTTCAACAGCGCCGATGAACGTACGCGTCGGCGAAGCCGGCCGGTTCACGGCGACCAACCTGCCGCTGCGGCAGCTGATTCGTTATGCGTACGAGCTGCAGGACTCGGAGCTGGTTGGCGGATCATCCGAACAACTCACCGAGCGTTTCGATGTCACCGCCACGCCCCCGCGCGCATCGTCGGTGCGTGAAGTTCGGATCATGGTGCAGGCGCTGCTGGCAACGCGTTTCAATCTGAAGTTACGCAGCGACACGCGCGAGCTGCCGGTCTATTACCTCGAGGCGGCGCGGACCGATCGGCGTCGCGGCCCTCAGCTCCGTCCCAGTACCGCGAAGTGCGACGTCTCCGCGGCCGGTGATTTCGGCGCGGCGAACGCCGACGCGTCGCGGACTTGTGGCTATCTGGGGCCGGCACCCGGCGCCTCGCTGGCGTCTGGCCGCTCGATGATGGCGCTGCGCGGGGTCACGATGGATGGGTTTGCGCGCCTTCTCGAAGGGCCGGTGCGGCGACGCATCGTCAACCGGACCGCCCTCGCGGGCACGTTCGACGGCGAATTCGAATTCAGCGCGGAACTTGGCCCGCCGCCCCCGCCGCCGGGAAGTCCAGACCCCCTCGATCGCCAGGCCCTGCCGTCGCTGTTCACCGTGCTGCCGGAGCAGCTCGGACTGAAGCTGCAAGCCGCCGTCGCGCCGGTGCCGGTGTTCGTAGTCGAGCACGTTGAGGCGCCAACCCCGAACTGACGTCTCTTATTGCCTGCCCGCACCGACCGCGAAGCCAGCCTCGTACCTCTGGTGCGTCAGTCTCGTCGTTCCGTATAGTGCTGGAGCAGCGACTGCTGCGAGTTGAACGGACCTGATCCGGACGGCGCGTGTTCGTAGTGTCCGGCAGCGGCGAGGAGCATGGCGCGATCGGTGTCCTTGAGATACGCGTCCAGCACCACGTCGCGCAGGTGCTCGAGGATCTCCGGATCGCGCACCGGCACGAGCGTTTCCACCCGACGATCGAGATTCCGCTCCATCAGGTCGGCGCTGCCGACGTACATCTCCTCCTGCCCCCCGTTCTGGAACCAGAAGATCCGCGAGTGCTCGAGGAACCGGCCGACGATCGAGCGGACCCTGATGTTGTCGCTGATCCCCGGAATCCCCGGCCGCAGGCTGCAGATGCCGCGGACGAGCAGGTCCATCGAGACACCGGCCTGCGAGGCGCGGTAGAGCACGCGGATCATCTGGTCGTCGGTGATCGCGTTGACCTTGACGATCATCCGCGCCGGCCGTCCGGCGCCCGCGTGCTCGGCCTCCCGCATGATCAGCTCGGTCAGCCGGCTGCGGAGCTGCACGGGCGCGACGAGCAGGCTGCGGTAGTCCTTCTGATTCGAGTAGCCGGTCAGGTAATTGAAGATCTCCGACGCGTCGGCAACGATGTCCGGGTCGGTGGTGAAGAGGCCGATATCGGTGTACACCTTCGCCGTCTCGCCGTTGTAGTTGCCGGTCGCGGTGTGCACGTAGCGCTGGATGCCGCCTTGTTCCTGCCGGACGACGAGGCACAGCTTGCTGTGCACCTTGACGTCGGGGAAGCCGTAGACGACATGGATGCCGTGCGATTCAAGCGCCCGGGCCCACAGGATGTTGTTCCGTTCCTCGAACCGGGCCTTCAGCTCGACGAGCACCGCCACCTGCTTGCCTGCTTCCGCCGCTTCGATGAGCAGCGGGATCAGCGGCGAGTTCTGGCCGATGCGGTAGAGCGTCATCTTGATCGCGACGACGTTCTTGTCGCGCACGGCCGCGCGCACGAACGCCTCGACCGAGCTGAACGACTCGTACGGATGGTGCACGAGCACGTCCTCGAAACGGATCTGATCGAAGATCTCCTCGGGATCCGCGTCGGCGCGCCAGAGGGTGTGCGGAGTGAACGGCGCGTACTTCAATTCGGGCCGGTGCAGCGCGTGGAGCTGCATCCAGTCGCCGAATCCCATGCGGTCGGCCGTCCGCGCCACCACCGCGTCGTCCGTGATCTCGAAGTTTTCCACCAGGATGTTGAGCACGCGCGGAGGCATGTCGGCTTCGACCTGCAGCAGCGACAACGCGCCGTGGCGCAGCTGCTTCAGGCTGCGGTCCACCGTCTCGAGCAGATCGTCGGCTTCCTCCTGATCGAACTCGAGATCCGCGTCACGGATCACGCGGAACAGATGCGCGCTCTTGACCTGCGTCCCCGGGAAGAGCTCCTGCATGTTGGCGCGGATGATGTCTTCGAGGAACACGAAGGCCTGCGAGCCGCCGGGCAGGAGCGATTCGGGGAGCGGCACGAATCGCGGCAGCACGTCCGGTACCTTCACGCGCGCGAATTTGGTGCGTCCGCCGTGCCGCACCACGACCGCGAAGTTCTTGCTCAGGTTCGAAATGAGCGGGAACGGATGCCCCGGGTCGAACGCCAGCGGCGTCAGCACCGGGCAGATTTCGCGCGAGAAATAGCTGCTCAGATGCTCGCGCATCGCCGACGTCCACTGATCCATCTCGAGGAACGAGATGCGCTGCGCGGTCAGGTCGCGGCGCAGCTCTTCCCAGACGCCCGCCTGCGCCTGCAGCAGCCGTTTCGCCCCCGCGCGCATCGCATCGAGCTGCTGCTCGGTGTTGTAGCCGTCGGGCGCGACGTCCTCGATGCCTTCCTGCAGCTTCTTCAGCGTGGTCGCCACGCGAATCATGAAGAACTCGTCGAGGTTCCGTCCGGTGATGCCGAGGAACTTGACGCGCTCGAGGAGCGGATGCGCCGTGTCGCGCGCCTGGTCGAGCACGCGCTCGTTGAACGCGAGCCAGCTGAGCTCGCGGTTGATATAGAGCGCCGGGTTCTTCAGATCGGCGGGATCGATTTCCCTCGCCGGCACAACGCGCAGAGGCGGACGCGCATTTCTCGCCTGGCGGCGGGGCGGAGATTGTCGTGGAGTCGTGACGGCTGTTTCTCGGGGTTCCATGCAGAGTGACCGAAAGCGCCGGATCCTAGCAGAGCCGTGTAACGCCGTCCTCCGCCAAAAAACTCTGCAGGAGCGATGCCGATCTTGCCCTCAGTTTTTGACGGGAAACATCCCGCGCGGACGCACCTCATCTGACGCGGCGAACAGCGCGGCCGTATGCGGTTAAGCCGGGCGAAAACACGAAAGGTAAGATGGTTTTATGGGGGTCATCCGGGGACGGGCGCTGATTTTCTGGGATCCGAAAGTCCCAGGCAGTAAGTACCGACGGAAGCTCGACGCCATAGATACGGACCAGATCACTCCAGCCGCGGACTGCGTTTCCGAGAGCCTCGCAACGCTCGACGAGCGCTGGAAAGCCGGTTCGTTTCGTTACTTAATGCCCGATTTCCGCGCCCGGGTGCACCGCGGCGAGACGTTTCTGGTCGCCGGGGATCGATTCGCCATCGGTTCGTCCCGCGAAATGAGCCCGGCCGGGCTCAAGGGGATTGGGGACGAAGCCGGTCACGAAATGGTGATCGTCTGCGGCAGCAACATGGGCGACATCTTCAGGCGCAACGCGCTGAACCTCGGCCTCCATGTCGTGCAAAGCCCTGAGGCTGTTGCAGATGCGCAGGACGAGGATCAATTCGAGTTCGATCCGGACACGCGGCGGCTGACAAATGTCACCAGAGGCCGAACCTACGAACCGATCCCGCTGACCGAAAAGGAAGAGGAAATCAGGCGTTCGGGCGGAATTGTCGCGGTCGGCCGCCGCGAACTGCCGGACGCCCGCGATCGGCCGATCGTCGAGTTTCCGGACCCGTCGCTGGCGCGTCGCATGACGGCGACCGAGCAGATTATCTGGGCCCATCGCGTGGACAAGCATCAGCGCGAGCTGAAACCTGGCGACACATTGCGTGTCTACGCCGATCTGCTGCCCGCTTCGGACGGCACGGCGCCGTTCGCCATTCACACGTTCCACCAGATCACCGCCGGCGTAACGGCTCATCCCCGCCAGGCCGCAATCGCAAACGATCACTTCGTCTTCACCGGGCGTGAAGACGACGAACGCCAGACGAGCATTGGGCGCGCGTTCGCCGCCGAGCACGGCCTGGTGCCGCCGTATTACGCGACGCCGGGCGATGGCATCTTCCATTTCTATTTTCCCGAGCAGGGCCTGGTCGCTCCGGGTCAGTTCATCCCCGGCGCCGACTCGCACAGCCGCGCCTACGGCGCATACGGAGCCGTTGGCATCGGCGTCGGCTCGACGACGCTCGGGTTCGGATGGGCGACAGGCTACGTCTACGTGACGCTGCCGAAGGCGAGGCGCGTGGCCGTCTCGGGCACGCTGCAGCCGTGGGTCGCAGGCAAGGACATCGTGCTCGAACTGCTGCGCCGATGGGGCGCGAAGCAGTCGCAGGGCATGTCTGTCGAATTCGTCGACGCCAATGGTCAGCTCCCGATCGCGTATCGCAACACGATCGCCAACATGATGGCGGAAGGGGAGGCGTGGAACGGCATTTTCCCGGCCGATGACGTCACGGCTGCGTGGTACGCGTCGAAGCGAGAGAGCACGCTGCCCTATCCCTTCGTGAGCGGCGGCGCGTCAGCGCAGTACGCGCTCGACGAAACGCTGTCGCTCGACGAGATCATCCCGCTCATCGCCAAGCCGTTCAGTCCCGGCAATGCGTTCCCGGCCGAGGAAGTCGCGCGCGAGCGCATCACGTTCGACAAGGCGCTGATCGGATCGTGCACGAACGGCAGCTATGACGATCTGCTGCAGGCGGCGCTGGTGATTCGCGCCGCCCGCGCCGCGGGCTTCACGCGCTCCGCATCCGTGTTCGTGGTGTTCCCGGGGTCGGGTGGGGTCGGACGCCAGATTGAACGGCCGGATCCGCGTCTTGGCGGCGAGTCGATCGCGGAGGTCTTCCGATCGGTGGGCGGCGAGATCCGCCAGTCGTGGTGCGGTCCGTGCTTCGGACAGGGTCCCGATGCGCTGCAGCCCGGCCAGCGCGCCATCACGTCGTTCAACCGCAACTGGCAGAACCGGATGGGTGTCGGCGGAGAGGGCTACCTCGCCAGCCCGGCGATCGTCGCCGCATCGGCGCTGGCCGGCTACATGGCGCCGCCGTCGGAGCTTGGGCTGAAGTGGGATGCGGAGGCTTATGCCGTGTAATTCAGAATTCAGCATGCAGAATGCAGGTCGTGCCTGAATTCTGAATTCAGCATTCTGAATTCCCTGAATCCACCTACACCGGCCAGCTCCGCGGCACTTTCACGACATACGTTCCCGCAATCTTGTCGTGCCATGCCTGCCGTTCGGGGTCGCGAAAGATCCAGAGCGCGCCGAGAGCGAAGACCGCCAGCGAAAAGATTCCAGCAAGGGCGCGAACCAGTGAGTCAGCAAAACTGAGCGCCGTTCCATCCATTCGAACGAGACGGATCTGACAGACGATGCCGCCGAACGTCGTCTGCTTCCATGTCCAGAACACGATGAAGTAGATCAGCAGCAGCGGAAAGAACTCGGGTCCCTCGAAGACATCCATCGTCGAGAGCACAATCGTCGAGACACCGACCAGCACGACGTCGACGAAGAACGCCGCCAGCCGATCGCGAAAGAGCGCCCGCGGCTGCGCCACGAGCAGTCCTGACGCCGCATAAGCCGGTGCCGCATAGCCGACGGCGTAGGGAGGCGCGTAGGGCGCGCTACCCACCGGCGCGGCCGGCGCGGCGATGGGTGGAGGCGCCGTGGGTATTGCGGCTGCCGAGCCATCGAAGGCCGCCGACGGCGCGCTGGCCGCCGGTGGCTGCGAATACGTGGGAGGAGGTGGCGCCGCCACAGGTGGTGGAGGCACCATCACCGGTGCGGCCTTCGCGGGATTCTCGCGGCGATAGGCCGCCATGAAGGCGAGCGCTGACGAGCCAAGTCCGAGCACCCCGGTAATCCCCCAGGTGATGATGCCGACGACGGGAATGACGTAGGCGATCGTCAACACCGCGAAGCCGATGACGAACGACCGGGCACCGTGCGCACGGGTGCTCTCCGGGTCTTCCTCGACCGCGGTCATCCCGATCCATCGTGCGACCGCCACCTTGCCGATGACCGCGCCGGCAATTGCCGCGCAAATGACAAACGGGACGACGGCGATGCCGATGATCGAGACGGCAAGCAGCACGCAGATTGGTCCGATCAGCAGGAGCACCAGCAGCCCCGCACCGAACGCCGTCAGCGGCCGGCTTCGCAGCGTGCCCGCACATGCGCGAACGGGCCGGTCGAAGATCAGATTGAGCGCGGCATACAGCAGGAAGAAGAGCGAGACGATGCCCCACACCCAGGGGAAGTCCGGCACGATGAGGCGGCCCCACACGAGTCCGCGCGACAGGTAAGGCGCCACGGCGTTGAGCGAGCCGCCGAGTATTCCGGCGCCGATGACGACTTGTTCTCCGCCGACCGCGAATTCGGCCGGGGCCTCCAGCGGGCCTCCGATGATGACGAGGTCGCGGCGTGCGGTGGCGCCCGGTTGCACCGTCACGGTGCCCCCGACGCTGACGAGGTCGCCGTCGATGACCGCCGTGCTCTGGATGCGGGCATTGCCGAAGTAGACGTGGACGTCGCCGGTCACGCGTCCGGCAATCGTCGCGTCGCCGAAGACGACGATGGCATCGCGCACCACGTCGTTTGGACCGACCGTGAGGTTCTGACCGAGCCGCATCGCGTCTCGTGAGCGCCCCCACAGCTCGATGTCCTGGTCGGTCGGAAACTGATCGTCGTAGCGCGGGGTGTCGATCGACAGCGTCGGCGGTTCCGCCGGCGGCGGCGCTCCGCGTCCGCGCCGGGGTGTGGCCGGTTCGGCTGGTTCAGGCACCTGCGGCGCATCGGCGCCCTGCGGCGCCTCCGCCGCGGCGAGCACGTATTGCGCGCGTATCCGCTCCTGCCACGCCCGCGACCGCAGGTAGTCCGCGCGCGACTTCTCGCGCACGAATGCGCCCACCGTAGCGACGCTGATCACGCCGGAGAAAACGACTCCGAGAGCCAGCGCCGCGATTATCAGTTTCCTTTTCATCGAAATGCCCTTCCGAAGACCAGATGATTGAGAGCCGTTCCGAACACCGCGCATGCGGCGCACATCAGGGTGATGAGAGCGAACGCCCAGGGAACGACCGGCGCGAGGAGCGTCCGCCACACCACCCGCACCGCCGTGGTGGCCACCTCGACCTCGCGCGCCGACTCGGCGACGTCGCCGCGCACGTTTGCGACAAAGGTCAGCGCCATGACCGCGTCGCGCAGCTGCGGCAGCAGCACGCTGCCGGTGGCGACGACCCCGATCAGCGCCAGCGCTGACGCGAGCTGCCAGCCAACCGGCCACTGCAGCCACGCGCGCGTGTACCACGGCCGCCGCGCACGCTCTTCGACCGCCGCCATGATGCGCGGCAGCAGCGCGCGCGGCGCGCGCGGGGGCGGCAGCGCCCGCAGTTCCCGATCGATCAGCCGTTCGAGATCAGCGGGATCCATGCTGGTCTCCGTAGTGGCCGGCTTTAGCCGGACCCTGCAGGCGCCGGCGCAGCGCTTCGCGGCCGCGATGGATGTCGGTCTTGACCTTTGACAGGGAGGTACGAAGGGCGCGGGCGATCTCCTCGTAGCTGGCCTCTTCGAAGTGAAAGAGGACGAGCGGCACACGCTGGTGCGCTGGGAGCTCGCGGAGCGCCTGCTCGAGCCGTTCGCGGTCGTCTGCGCGTTCGAGGTCGCGCGCCGGCGAGTCCGGGGCGCGGAGCGATGATTCGTAGCCTGGCTCGGCTTCGCTGTCCGAACTGCCGAGTTCGCTGAACAGCCGCCACCGCGAGCGGTAACGGGACAAGTGGTTCAGGCAGGTGTTTCGCGCGACAGTCCTCAACCAGCCCGCCGCGCCGGGGCTCGAGCTCAGCGTGTCGAACTGCTCGAATGCCTTGAGAAACACCGACTGCACCACGTCTTCGGCCTCTGCAGGATTACCCAACAGCCGGACGGCTGTGGCGAAGACCATGTCCTGATGCGCCCGGACGAACGCCTCGAAACGCTCAACGTCCGTCATGGCCCTGACATGGCCGCTCCGCCGTCACTACCTGAAGAACACGGGCGGCGGCGGAAAGTTGCAATCGTAGTGTCCCGCCTTCAGGCGGGCCATAAAAAAAGGCCCGGCCGCGCTGGGCGGCCGGGCCGGGCTCCGTGGCGCGGCCCCTGTCGGGTCCGCGAAGGCGAGCCTGACAACGCTCGCCCC
>DASTBV010000030.1:0-10083 GCA_035711805.1 Vicinamibacterales bacterium | reverse complement strand
ACGAGCGCACCAGCGGCGATGACGGCGATCGCGAGAGCGACCAGCGCCATGGTTGTTATCCGGCTGAAGCCGGACTCCACCGCTATCCGGCCGAAGCCGCAGGTCCGGCGGGTCCGCCTGAAGGCGGACACTACAACGGTGGAATAGCGATCCAGCAGTGTTCTAGTCGACACCGAGGTGCAATTGCCGTTCGAGTTCCACGAATCGCCGCGCCTCGGCCGGTGCCGGACGCAGCAGCGATACGAGAATCGCCGTCGCAAACGCGAGCGGGATCGTCACGATTCCGGGATTGCGCAGCGGGAACCAGGCGTCGGCGTTCTTCAGCACGTCGATCTGAATCGTCGGCGACAGAAAGATCAGCACGATCGTCGATACCGTGCCGACCAGCATGCTCGTCTGCGCGCCGGCAGTCGTCAGCCGGCGCCAGAAGATCGACAGCACCAGCGCCGGAAAATTGGCGCTGGCCGCGATCGCGAACGCCAGTCCGACCATGTAGGCGACGTTCTGCCCCTTGAAGGTGATCCCGAGCAGGATCGACAGTCCCGCGAGCACGACGGTGGCAACCCGCGCGACGACGAGCTGCTCCCGTTCGTCGGCGTGCGCGCCGCGCACCACGTTGACCCAGAGGTCATGCGAAAGGGTTGCTGCACCCGACAGCGTCAGCCCCGCGACAACGGCGAGGATCGTCGCGAACGCCACCGCGGCGATGAAGCCGAGAAACGGCGTGCCGCCAATGCCTTCCGCCAGCAGCGGCGCCGCCATGTTCCCGCCGGCATCCACGGCCGTGATCGCGTCACGTCCGATGATCACCATCGCGCCGAAGCCGAGAATGAACGTCAGGAGATAGAAGAAGCCGATGAACGCCGTCGCGTATCCAACGGAGGTCCGTGCGGTTCGCGCATCGGGCACGGTGTAGAACCGCATCAGGATGTGCGGCAGACCTGCGGTGCCGAGCATCAGCGCCAGGCCGAGAGATATCGCGTCAATGGGATCCGTCACCAGCCGCCCCGGGCTGAGGACGCTGTCGCCATAGCGCGCCTGCGCCTCGGCGAAAAGCGCCAACGGGTTCATTCCGAAGCGCGAGAGCACGAGCACGGCCATCAGCGTGGCACCGCCGAGCAGCATGACCGCCTTCACGATCTGCACCCAGGTCGTCGCGATCATCCCGCCGAACAGCACGTAGGCCAGCATCACCACTCCGACAATGACGATGGCCAGCTCGTACTGCAGCCCGAACAGCAGTCGAATCAGATTGCCCGCGCCCACCATCTGCGCGATGAGATAGAAGGTGATGACCGCGAGCGCCCCGATGGAGGCCGCGATGCGAATGGGCGTCGCACGAAGCCGCGTGGCGAGCACGTCCGCGAAGGTATAGCGGCCGAGATTCCTCAAGGGCTCGGCGATGAGGAACATCACAATCGGCCAGCCGACCAGCCAGCCGACGGAATAGATCAGGCCGTCGAACCCGGACACCGCCACGAGACCGGCGATGCCGAGAAAGCTCGCGGCGCTCATGTAGTCGCCGGCGAGCGCCAGTCCGTTCTGGAACGCGGTGACGCTGCGGCCGGCGGCATAGAACTGATCCGTGGTGCGCGTCTTCCGCGCCGCCCAGACGGTGATTCCGAGCGAGAGCACGATGAAGCCGATGAAGAAGCCGATCGCAGTGAGATTCGGTTCGCCCAGTGATGTCATCGCAGACCGTCAACCGAAGTGTCGTAGTGCGCGTTCGCCCACCGGATGTAAATCCAGGTCAGCACCCACGCCACGACGATAACGAGCGCGCCGAGCAGGATGCCGAGGCTCAGACCGGGCGCGATCGCCGTGCCCAGCAGCGGCTTGTTGAACGCCACCAGGAGGATGAAACCGAAGTAGGCGGCCATCATCGCAATGGTCAGCGTGACCGCGATTCGCCAGCGGGCGGCCGAGACCGCTTCGAGCGTCGAATGTGTGGGCATAAAAAAACTCCCAACTTCCAACGTCCAGCTCCCAAAGACTTGGGAATTGGAGGTTGGAGGTTGGGAGTTGGATTCTACCGGAAAGGCCGACCTGAAGGTCGGCCTCTACCATCGGCTGTTACTTCGGTGCGTCTTTCTCGTAGGGAGCACCGATGCCCGACGAGCCGACGAACAGCTTCTTCCCGTCCGGGAAAGTGATGTCACGGCCGTTCGCGCGGTTCGACCCGTCCTTGGCCTGGAATCCCTCGACGATGATCTCGGTGCCCTCGGGCAGCGAGTTCTTGTTCCAGCCGCGGCGCAGCAGAGCGTTCGGTGCGCCACCTTCGACCATCCAGCGCTCCACCTTGCCGTCGTCGCGCTTCACGTCGATGTGAATCCAGGAGTGCGGGTTGATCCACTCCATCTTGACGACGGTGCCCTTCATCTTGACGGGCTTCTTCGCGTCGAATTCGGCCGCGAACGAGTGGTGCGCCATGACCGGGGCGGCAGCCGCGGCGAGCAGCGCGGCACCGGCGATAACGCTGAACAATTTCGTACGCATCGGGTATCTCTCCTGCCTAGAACGTATATGTGACTGCCCGTCCCGAACCGTCAAACCCAGGCTACTCGGACAGTATAGCCCAATCCCCTGTAGCCGGATGGCACTCCCGCAGGGTGCCGCGACCTACTCGGAAGTCTTCTTCTTCAGGTCTCCGTAGAGCAATTCCTCAGAGAATTCGACGCACTTGTACTCCAGCAGCTGCACGTTCGGCTCGACCCGGCGGTAGAGCGGCATGCGGATCGTGAAGGGCCGCGTCAGCACTTTCGGGTCCTCGATCCGGGCCTCGTAGTTCAGGATGTTGCCGCCCGAGCCCGGCATGATCGAGTACCGCTCGGTGACGACCAGCGCCTCGCTGTGGTGGTTGCCCGCGCGGTCGAACCACGACTGATCGTTGAAGCCCTTCGCTTCGATGACGAGCGTGTCGCCGTCCCACTTGCCGTTCGACCAGCCCATCCAGCTGTCCACCGGGGCCTCGGTGTGATTGCTCATGTGGACGATGCGATTCGAGCTCGCGTACTCGTAGACGAACAGAATGTCCTTCTGTCCCTGTACGATCTGGAACGGGTACGGCATGTAGGTCGCGCGCGGCAGACCGGGCATGTAGCACTTGGCTTCCGGATCGGACTTCGGCCAGCCCGCCTGGTTCTCGGTTCTCTTCTTCAGACCCGCGGGGTTGTAGGGGATCGTCCCGTTGTTGTCGACGATCACGCTCTGCCCGGCCGGAATCGCGAACATCGCGCCCAGCTGCCAGAACGCCGTGGCGGACGCTGAATGATCCTCGAGGTTCCAGTTGGCCGTGTTGATCGCCTGATAGATGCCATTCAGGTTCGGGCGGCCCGCGATCCGATCGCCACCAGGACGCGCCGGCACGCCGGCGGCGGGAGCTGCGCCGCGTCCCTGCGCGGGTGCTGCACCACGACCCTGTGCCGGAGCGGCGGGGGCTGGAGCCGGAGCTGCGCCACCCTGACGACCCTGTTGCTGTGCCGTAAGGGTCAGCGTCACTGCCGCCGCCATCACCGTCGCCATGACTGCGCCTGTAAACCGGTTACGCATGTGCCTAGGTCTCCTTTAAAACTTTCGTGGCTTCTATCAAAGTTGTCGCTGGGGTGTCAAGGAAGCCGTCAACTCTGAACGCACCATCGCCGCCCCGGCCGCCAGCGCCCGCATCTTATCGCGAGCCGCCTCTTCCGTGCGCGGGACGAGGCCACAGTCGGTGGACAGCTTGAGCCGCTCGGCCGGGACGTGCTCAAGCGCACGGCGGATCCGGGAGGCGACGATTTCGGGCGTCTCCCCTTCGTCCGTCCCCACATCAATCACGCCAACGACGACATCTTTATCTCCGGCTTCCCGCAGGACTGACGGATCCACTCCGGAAGCCGCGCACTCGACCGAGATCTGATCCACGCTGCTGCGCGCGAGGACCGGCAGCGTGAGACCGTAGTGGCCCCAGCTCCTGTTGCTGGATTTCCACGCCAGCACCAGCGGCGTCCCGTAGCCATAACAGATGTGAACGGCCTTCGTCGCCCGGACGCCATCCATGGAGCGCTCGAGCGCGTCCATCCCCCACTGTTCCACTTCTTCGACGAAGACGTTGAAGCACGGCTCGTCGAACTGGACGATGTCGGCTCCCGCGTCCACGAGATCGCGAGCCTCTGCGTTCAGGATTTCCGCGAACCGCATTGCCAGAGCCTGATGGCCGCCACGGTAATGCTCGTCCGCCACGTCGTCCGCCATGGTCATCGGACCCGGGAGCGTGACTTTCAAGCCTCGTGTCGTGAAAGCCCGTGCGAAGCGGCACGCCTCGACGAGGATCGGACCACGCCGCCGGACGTCGCCGACGATTCTCGGCACATCCATGGATTCGGCGTAGCGGCCGCCGCGCGTCCTCTTTCTCGCCGTGCGTTCCTGATCGACGCCCGTCAGGCCGTCGAGAAATCCGCCAATGTAGTGCCGCCGCCGCAGCTCACCGTCGGTGACGATGTCGAGGCCGGCTTCCTCCTGATTGCGAATGGCCTGGCGGACCGCCTCGTCCTGAGCCGCGCGGAGCTCGTCGCCCGGTAGTTTCCAGGCCGCGCGCAGGCCAGGCTGCGCGAGCCATGACGGCTTGGGCAGGCTTCCGACAATCGAAGTTTCAAGCATCGATACGAACCACGAACCGGCCCCTCGCCTGGCCTGCAGCAAGCGTCTCGAAAGCCTGCGGCAATTCGTCGAGCGTAATCTCGCGCGTCATCAGCGACAAATCGCGCTTCATGTCGGTCGCCAGCCGGTGCCAGACGTCTTTCCTGATGTCCATCGGGCAGGTTACCGAATCGATTCCGATCAGGCTGACGCCGCGGAGGATGAAGGGAATGACGCTCAGTTTGAGGTCGATCCCGCCGGTCAGTCCGGTGCTGGCGATCCCGCCCCACGCGGTGGTCGTCTTGACCAGCCACGACAGCAGATCGCCGCCAGCCGCGTCAACAGCGGCCGCCCACTGAGCGTGCTCGATCGGGCGGTCGGTGAACTGGATGGTGTGTCGCGACAGAACGTCGTGGGCGCCGAGCTTCACGAGGTAGTCGCGCTCGGACTCCTTGCCCGTGATCGCCGTGACCTTATAACCACTGCCGGCAAGCAGAGAGATCGCGATGCCGCCCACGCCGCCCGTCGAACCCGTTACCGCAACGGGACCATGGCCCGGCCTCAGCCCGTTGTGCTCGAGCCTGATGATGGCGAGCGCGGCAGTGAAGCCGGCGGTACCGAGTTCCATCGATTCGCGCAGGGTGAGGCCGGCAGGCAGCGGAACGACCCAGTCCGCCGGCACGCGGACGTACTCGGCGTAGCCGCCGTCATTGCCCACGCCGATTTCGTAGCTGGTGGCGATAACGGTGTCGCCTTCCTTGAATCGCGGATCGGTGCTGGACACGACGGTTCCCGAGACGTCGATACCGCCGATGCGGGGAAAGGAGCGGATGATCCGCGGTCCGGTCGCGGCCAGCGCGTCCTTGTAGTTGACGCTCGAGTACGCCGCCCGAAGCACGACGTCCCCCGGCGTCAACTCGTCGAGTGTCGTCTCGACGATCCGGCCGGCAACCGTGCCGCCGTCGTTGAAGATCCGAAACGCCCGGAACGATTTCATCGGTCGATGATTGTACCGGGACACAGGACCGATCGCGAGGGAGCGGGTCAGCGATTCCGGATGTACTTCCGGTCGATGCGGAACGCAAGCGCGCTGAGGCTGATCATCAGCAGTCCGAACAGCACGAGCGCAAGCGGCCAGCCGAGCGAGTCGGCGAAGTGTTCGCCGGTGAACCAGCCCGTGTATCCGAGAATCGCGCCCGTGGCAACGAGGAGGAGCGTGCGGCTTGGAATCGCCGCGCTCAGGTAGACGAAGCCACTGGCCGTCAGGATGAAGAGCACTTCGAACAGGGTGCCTTCAACCAGATCGAAAAGGCCGTAGAGAAAGCCGATGCCGCCGACGAGGTACCAGGCCGGCGTGATCACGCGGTGCGGCGTGCGATCGGCGGCTATCGCCGCGAGCAGCAGACAGCCGCCAAGCACCATGACACCGAACGACTCGTCGACGTCGAGGATGTCGAACGCCGTCACCCACGCCAGCATGGCAAAGAGCACAGCCAGGAACAGCAGCATCGACTGCCGCAGCACGGAAAAGATCGCCGCGAACTGGATCGCCATCACGCCCGCGGTGAAGAGCGCCGCCCAGCGTGCATCGCCGCCCGATCCGAACTCATTGAACGCGACGAGCATGCCGGTCGGCTCGAGCCCGGCGGCGATCAGAAACAACGGCGGCGCCGCTTTGTCGAAGCGCGAGTCGCGCGCGGCAATCGTCGCCATCGCGAAGGCGGCGAGACCGGAGCCGAGCGTGATGATCACCCGGGCGGCGGAGTTCATCGAGTCCCACTGGAGCGCGATGAACGCGACGATACCCGCAAAGACGAACGTGCCGCCGAGATACGCGCCGACGCGGACGAGAATCGTCCGTGCGCGGCTTTCCGCCTCCGCGCTTCGCACTACGGCGGACACGTCTGCGGCGGGCGCCGGTTCATCAGCCAGCGCGGCGCCGATCTCGACCGCCGTCAGCCGGTGTTCGCGCGCGAGCGCGACGATGTCCTGCAGGGCGCGAAGGCGGCCCTCTGTGTCAGCGGCCGTCATCCGCAATCCAACCGATGGTGTGTATCACCGCGTACGACTCGCGATGCGGAGCAGGCAAATCGAGCTCCACCGTCCGCCCGCTCTTCGCCACGGCCACGCCGCGGCGGTACCGGCGATTCATACCGAACAGCTCGCCGACGATGCCGCCGCCACTGCTGCCGGTGTTCAGGCTCGCCACCTTGTAACCGTCGGGTGCCTCGTCTCCGGCGAGGATCCGCCGTCCCGCCAGCGCCTCGATCGGCACGGTGAGCGTTTGACCTGCGGCAAGGGACTGCGGGAGCTTGAGCGGCAGCTCGCGAACCTCCATCGCCTCGTGATCGAATAGCAGGAGCGACCATTTCTGCGGATACACGATCCCGACGGCAGGATTATCGGGCTTCACCAGCGGCCGCAGATCGGCCTCCAGCAGTCCCCCCCGCACGGCAAACGTCACGAACACCTCGGAGGGCGTCGCATCCCACCGCTCGATGCTCATCACGAGGTCGTGCTGCGGCAGCGGCACCGTCCACTTCGGGATCGCCATCGCCACGAGGAACAGGGCGGCAACCGCACCGGGCAGCCCGAATGCAGCCACCAGTACGAGGTTCTCCCGCAGAAACTTCTTCACGGCTGAGATGCTACAACGGCTCGCGGTCCCCGAACGGAGTATCATCCCCGCCCATCCTGGAGTGAACCGTGAGTGTTGTGCCCGACAGCGTGCAGCGGATGGTCGACGACGCTCGCCGAGATCCGCAGGCGTTCTGGGATCGCGCCGCGCGCGAGCTGCCGTGGTTTCGCGCGTGGGATCAGGTGTTCGTGGAGGGCGGCGCTCACGTGGGGGCAGACGGTCCGGCGTTTCAGCCGGCTTTTCGCTGGTTCGCCGGCGCGCACACCAACCTCGCCTACAACGCGCTCGACCATCAGGTGGCAGACGGCCGCGGCGGCCACACGGCGCTGATCTATTTCAACGAGCGCGGCGACGAGCGCCGGTTCACCTACGAGGAGCTGCTGCAGGAAGTCGAACGCGTGGCCGCCGCGCTGCGCGCGCTCGGCATCGGCAAGGGCGACCGCATCACCGTGTACATGCCGACGACTCCGGAGGCGATCGCGCTGATGCTGGCGGTGGTCCGCATCGGCGCCATTCACTCGGTGGTTTTCGCCGGCTTTGGCGCCCGCGCCCTGAGCGATCGCATCGTCGCCAGCGGCTCGCGGCTGGTCGTCACCGCGGACGTCACCTACCGGAAGGGCAAGAACGTCGCGCTCAGCACGATCGTCGACGAGGCGCTGCAGCTCGCGCCGAATGCCGTCGAGCAGGTGGTGGTGCTGCAGCGGGAGGGTCCGCCTAAAGAGCCTGCCTCGCCGAAGCGCGGAAGCGCGACGGCGGGCGGACACTACGTACTATGGGAGGAGTTCCTGCGAGGCGGCGAGGGACACTCGAGCACGCACGTCGAGATGGAGGCTAACGAGCCGGCTTACATCCTGGCGACCTCAGGGACGACAGCCAAACCAAAGCTGGCCGTCCATACGCACGGCGGCTATCAGGTGCACATTGCCAGCATGGGACGCTGGTGCTTCGGACTGAAGCCGGCAGATGTCTGGTGGGCCACGTCGGACATCGGCTGGATCGTCGGCCACAGCTACATGATCTACGCGCCGCTCGTCGCCGGCTGCACGACGGTGGCGTTCGAAGGCGCACTCGATCATCCCGCCCCCGCGGCGAACTGGAAAAAGGCGATGGAAGACTTCGGCGTCACGGGCATCTTCACGTCGCCGACCGCCGTCCGCATGCTGATGCGCTACGGTGAGGATGCCCTGGCCAGCGTGGATCATTCGCGCCTCGAGCGGATCGTCTGCGCCGGCGAAGTGCTCAACCCGCACGCGTGGGACTGGCTCCAGAACCGCGTGCTCGGCGGGCGGGTGCCGGTGCTCGATCACATGTGGCAGACCGAAACAGGCGGGCCGGCATTTGGAAACCCGTACGGCATCGAGCTGATGCCGATCAAGCCCGGCGCGGCGACGATTCCCCTGCCGGGCGTCGAAGCACGCGTCGTGACGACGGCCGGCGAGCCGTGCGCGCCGAATGAAAAGGGCATCATGGTGCTCACGCGTCCATTTCCCGGCATGACACCCGCGCTCTGGGGCGAGCCGGAACGCTACCAGCGCGACTACTGGCAGAAGATTCCCGGCGTCTACTACTCGGGCGACTCGACCTACGTGGACGAAGACGGCTACTTCTGGTTCTGCGGCCGGGCCGACGAGGTGATCAAGATCGCCGCGCACCGCATCGGCACCATCGAAGTGGAAAGCGCCTTCATCACACATCCGGCTGTCGCCGAATGCGGCGTGGTCGGCCGCCCGGACGAAACCCGCGGAGAGGTGATTTCAGCCTTCGTCGTCTTGAAACACGGACAGACGCCATCCGACGATCTGCGCAGGGCGCTCCTGCAAACCGTCCGGCGGGAACTGGGAGCCGTGGCCGTGGTCGGCGAGCTCAACTTCGTCGGCATGCTGCCGAAGACACGCAGCGGCAAGATCATGCGGCGCGTGCTGAAGGCCGTCGTCCTCAACGTCGATCCCGGGGACATCACGACGATCGAGGACGAAGGATCGGTGGAGGAAGCACGGCAGGCGTGGGAGGAGCTGAAAGGCCTAAGGGCCAAGGCCTAAGGCCTAAGGGCTGGTCCAGGGATCAGGGATCAGGGATCAGGGATCAGTTGGGCGTCGGCGGCTCGACGCGATCGTTGACCAGCGCGTCGACGAGGTCGGTACTCGCTTCGAGGCGCAATCCGAGCTGATCTTGTACCGCCGTGAACAGCGAGGCCGCGATCGACCCCGGCTCCTGCAAATGGTTGGGCTGGTCCGCCAGCTCGAGCAGGAGCAGGCCCACGTTGTGCATCCTCTCTCAGCTGAGGAATGGCGATGCTACACAGATTGAGCCGGATTAGCGGGTTCCACGTGGGCGCGACGGATGGCCCGCTGGGACACGTTGACGACTTCATCGTCGACGAGGCGACCTGGGCGATACGGTATTTGGTGATCGATACCAGCAACTGGCTCGGCGGGAAGTGGGTGGCAGTGTCACCCGCGTCTGTCACGGGCGTGGAGTGGGCCGAGCGAAGCGTCACGCTCGGGCTGACTCGGGACGAGATTCGAAACAGCCCTTCCCTCGAAGAAGCGAACGTACCGTCGTACGAGCTGACGCCGAGGTTCGTGATCCTGTAACGAAAGGCCGACCTGAAGGGTTGTGGGGCGAGCCTTGTCAGGCTCGCCTCGTGAACCCGAAAGGTTCGCGCCACGCAATCGAAATCCGCCTGAAGGCGGCGACACTACGTCAGCGCGTCACTGCGGTGCACCGCCGCCGCGACCACCACCGCCGCTTCCGCCACCACGACCGCCGCGCCCGCCGGCGGGCTGCGCGATCGGGACGGCTTCACCGCGCGCGGCTGCCTCGGCGCGCCG
>DASTBV010000029.1:0-50537 GCA_035711805.1 Vicinamibacterales bacterium | reverse complement strand
GGTCGGCGTTGAGGATCACCATCTTTGCCGCGCGCCGCGTCTTGCCGCCCGACTTGATGACGCCCGCGAACGCGTCGTATCCCTTCATGAAGGACACCGGGCCCGACGCCGTCCCGCCGCCGGCGAGCAGTTCCTTCGCCGATCGGATCGACGACAGGTTGCTGCCGGTGCCCGAGCCGAACTTGAAGAGCATCCCCTCGGTCCTGGCCAGCGTCAGGATCGAATCCATCGTGTCCTGCACCGAGTTGATGAAACAGGCCGAGCACTGCGGTGCCTTCTCGAATCCGCAGTTGAACCAGACCGGGCTGTTGAACGCGGCCTTCTGATAGACGAGCAGGTGCTTCAGCTCGTGGCTGAACGCCAGCAGCGCATCCTCACTCGCGAAATAGTGCTGCGCGCGCGCCCAGCCGGTAATCGTGTCGACGACGCGGCCGATCAGCTGCTTGACGGAGCGCTCGCGCTCCGGCGTGCCGAGCTGCCCGCGGAAGTACTTCGAGACGACGATGTTCGTCGCCTGCTGCGACCAGAACTTCGGAATCTCGACGTCGCGCTGTTCGAAGACGACCTTGCCCTTTTCATTGCCGATGACAGCGGAGCGGATTTCCCACTCCACTTCGTCGAACGGGTCCACACCGGGCAGCGTGAAGTAGCGCGAGAACTCGAGCCCGGGCGTTGAAGGCGTGCGTTCGACCGCCTTCCTCGCACGAACCTGGGTGTCGGGAGTTCCGCCGCTGGTCACCTGCTGACCGGCCGGAGCAGCTTCGCGGGCAGGGCCTCTTTCCATGTATTTCCTCCGCTTGACGTGATCGTTCAGCCCAAAACGTGGCCATCACCGCCGGTTGGCGGCGCGACCTCGCAACCGTTTCAAATGTCGTGATGGGCGCTCTGGCTATCGTTCTGATGACGTCAGACCCTGGGATTGCCTCGCGTCATCAGGCTGTGAGCGCGAGGCCCTAGAGTGCGCCTGCAGATCCCCTTTGTCAAGCAGCAAACCACAATATATTGCGCCTTCCCTATTAGGGCACTCGCTATATAGCTACTATTGTCGCCGACAGAACCAAGCGGATCAACGAGTTGGGGGAACTTAGGGCAGATGCCGCGGTGCCTTCATGTGCCCGGGAGCCCGTTTGGCAGCGCATCTAGGCGTCGCGCTACCCACCGAGCAGCTCAACCGCTCCTACCGCTGGGTAAACCACTGCTCAGAAGGACGTCACGAAAGGCGCTTTCCGCATCTTTATTGAGGATTTCGCGCCGTGCCCGGTTTGGCACAGCGCCTGCTCTATAGGTGGCCAGAGTTCGAAAGTTACCCACCCTCGCAGCGAAAGTGGCGGGGAACCAACCTTCCGAGCACCCTACCTATGCACCCGGGGGAGGCCTGAAACCTTCCCCGCGCCCGCCTTCGCCGCCTCGCGGCTCGGGATCAGGGATCAGGGATCAGGGATCAGGGATCAGGGATCAGAATGCTCGAACCAACGATCGGAACCACACGTCAAACGCAGCGCGGACGTGAGACATATGGAAAACAGATTCGTGACGGTCGTGGCGTGTGCCCTTCTCGGAGCGCTCGCAACCGTTCTCGCAGGACAAGCGCCGAGCGGCTATGACCTGACGCTCGTGGACATGGACGGGACGCAGAAGATCCTTGGCCGGCTGCCGGCCTCCGTTTACGCGCCGAGGGTTTCTCCCGACGGCAGACAGGTCGCATTCGAGACGCGCGATCCGAAAGGCCCGGATGGCGGACGACTGTGGGTTGCCGACTTCGCGAACATCGCGAATCGCCGTCCGCTGCCGAGCACGGGCGCGCCGCTGAACTGGGCGCCGATGTGGACGCCGGACGGGCAGCGCCTTGCGTTCATCGCGTCGGGCGATCGCCCGGACGGCATCTACTGGCGTCGCGCGGATGGCACCGGTGAGGCGGAGCACCTGATCGACGCGCGCGCCGCGGAAGGGTGGAATGACGGCGGCGCAACGCTCCGCTTTCTGACCCTGACGCGAGCCGGGAACGACGATTACGGCATCGCGTTCATGGACGTGAAGACGCGAAAAGTGACGCCGGTGGTGGACCTGCCTGGCACCGCGCAGCACAGCAGCGCGGTATCGCCCGACGGCAAGTGGATGGCGTACGCGTCGAACGAGACCGGCCGTTACGAAGTATGGCTCATGTCGCTGCCGCCCGCCGCAAAGCGTTTCCAAATCACGACCGAGGGCGGATCGCATCCGCTGTGGCTGCCAGGTGGAAAATCGTTGTCGTTCGATCGCGGCCGCCAGCTATTCCGAGTTGACCTGAATCTGGATGGTCCCTCGGCTGCCGGCAGTCCCGTGGCACTGCCGATCAAAGGCTTCGCGCAGGCCGAGTACCGCCGTCAGTACGACCTGCTGCCGAACGGGACGCAGTACTTGATGTTGTTTCCGGTGCCGTAACGGGACGGGACCGGGGACCGGGGATCGGGGATCGAGGATCAGTCGGGCGTCGGTTGCTGGACGCTGTCGATCACGATGAACGGCACGGGGCCGCGATCGGATTGCAGTTTCAATCCCAGTTGTTCCTGAACGGCAGTGAAGATCGACGATGCATCGTCGCTGCGATTGGCCACGGCGAGCGCGGCGCCTTCAGTCGCGAAACGTAGTTCCGCATCGAACGCGCCTTCGAGGCCCGTGCGGTTGACGACGGTGCGATTGACGGCGAAGTTGGCGAGCGCGGCGGCGATGTTGTCCATCGGCACGCCTTTCGCGGACATCGTTCCGAACCTGTTGTCGGTGGACGTGTCGACGCCGCAGTCGCTGCCCGGCTGAGGAGTGGTCTGCGCGGCGCATGGCAACGTGGAGCGCTTCAGCTGCGGACCGAGCCGTCCGTCTGGACGCGCGAGCGTCAGCACATAGAGCGGCTGTTCTCTGGTCTCGACATGTGTGACGAGCTTGAACCGGTCTGCCAGCATCGCGCGGAGCATCGCGAATCGCCGGCTGTTCGGCGTGCCCTCCGGCCCCCGGCCGACGATGTCGAACCGGTCGAAATTGACCCAGTCGGGAGCGCCGTCGACCTGAAACTCCCGCACTTCGTACGCCCGTGCGATGACAGCTCGCAGCCTGACGTTGGTCGCGCTCCAACCGCCGTTCGGCTGCGCGCGGGTGCTGGTTCTTCCTTCTCCACTGGTATTGCGCTTGACCGAGGTCAGTTCGAACGCGGCTTTCTCGTTCGGATTGACCGGCTGAACCTGCTGTCCGTTCAGGACCGCCGCGCCAGCGGATAAGGTGAGAACGATGAGCCGCGGCACCGCGCCTTGCATGGGCTGTTAGACGCTACAACGCTTGGTTGGTTGGCGTAACGTACCCTTAGAGTGAAGAGCATGACGATGACGCTCGATCTGCAGCCGCAGCTCGAGGGCGAGCTGCTTCAACTGCGGCCGCTCCGGGCAGACGACTGGGACGCGCTGTTTGCGGTGGCCTCGGATCCGTTGATCTGGGCCGGCCATCCCGATCGCGAACGTTACACGGAGCCGGTGTTCCGCGAGTTCTTTCGCACGGCGATCGAATCGCGCGGCGCGCTGGCCGTACTGGATCGCGCAACGGGACGGATGATCGGATCGTCGCGGTATGTCTGGCACGGCCCGCCGCAGGACGAACTGGAGATCGGCTGGACGTTTCTGGCGCGCGCGTACTGGGGCGGCAGATTCAACAGAGAGATGAAGCGGTTGATGCTGCGGCACGCCTTCCAATTCGTTGACCGCGTGGTTTTCATCGTCGGCGTCACGAACATCCGTTCGCAGAAGGCGATGCTGAAGATCGGCGGCGTGCTGACGGATCGCCGCGAGGTCCGGCCGCTCCGCGGCCAGCCGGCGGAGTCCGTCGTGTTCGAGATTACGAACCTGGCCCGGCTCGAACGGCCGCCGGACCCCGAATGAAGTCTTAATGGCTGTGACACGACGACTCTTGATCGTGGCGTGCGCGCTCGTCGCGGCAACCGGTGGAACCCCGGCGGCGCAAACGGATCTCGATACGCTGATGGGGAGCGTGCTGCTCAAGCGCGACGAGAATTGGAAGAAGCTGCAGCAGTACGTACTCGAAGAGCGCGAGTCGATGGAGGTGACGGCGCTCGACGGGCGGAGAATCTACGGCTTCAAGCGCGAATATCAATGGTTCCCGCGCGACGGGTTTTTCATCAAGAGCCCGCTGACGGCGGACGGCGTGAGGATCGGCGAGGAGCAGCGCCGGCGGCAGGAGGCGATCTGGCTGGCGCGCGAGCAGTACCGCGAAAAGCGGCGCGCTGAAGCACGCGCCGGGAAAGAAACAGACGATCCGGCGCGGACAGAGATCACCTTCGGCCCGGGTGGCATCAACGCCAACGTCGAAACCGCGCTGCGCGACACGCTGGAACCTGGCTTCGTATCGGCCGCGTATTTCCTCGACTTCAAGTTCGAGCAGGGCCAGTACGCGCTCGCGGGGCGGGACCAATACCTCGGGCGCGACGTGCTGAAGGTCGAGTACTACCCGACGCGCATGTTCACCGGCGGCCGCGGCAGGCCCAACCGGCAGCTGCGCGAGCGCAACAAGGAGATCGGCCGGCAGATGAACAAGGTGTCGCTCGTCACGCTGTGGATCGACCAGGGCGATCGGCAGATCGTGAAGTACGACTTCAGCAACGTGGACGCCAGCTTCTTCCCCGGTGCGTGGCTGATGCGCCTCGAGGAACTGAATGCGTCGATGGAAATGAGCCAGCCGTTCGAAGGCGTCTGGCTCCCGAAAACCGTGCGGATTGGATTCGATATGGCGTTCGCCGGCGGCAACGTCCAGGGGCGATACACGAGCGAGTACTACGACTACCGCCTGGCGACGGTCGAACAGCGCATTAAGTAGCTTCCGCCTTAAGGCGGAAGCCACGATCAGCGGTCGAGCCGCAGATCCCCAACGGTCAGGTGCGCGCGCAGTTCGTACTTTCCTGTTCCCGTCCACTCGAACGATCTGAACAATCCTTCCTTGTGGACGTTGAACGCGTCCGCGTTCAAATCGCCGACGCGGACCGAGGCCGTCGCATAGCGATACTGGTCGCGAGAGCCGACGTCGATCGTCACGTCGCCGGCGTGGGCCGAGATGTCCTTGCTCCCCTCGATTCCGCTGATCTCCAGGTCGCCCGCCGTCAGCCTGACGACGATGTTCGTGCGGCGCGGCAGTTCGATTCGAACCTTGGCGCCGTCGTTCCAGGGCGTGTCGGTGCGCACCGTCGCCCGCTGGGCCTTGACGTCGATCCGCAGCGACACTTCCGTGTTCCTCTGCCCGTCGTCCCAGGTGACGCGGATGCGATCGTCGCGCGACCCGACGACCTCGTATTCCCCGGCGTCCAGCTCCAGACGAACGGTTCCGCCGGACACGAACTGGCGTTCCGTCACTTCCGCCGCCTCGGCCGTGGATCCAGCCACGAGCAACGCCAGCGCCGCCGCCACAAGGAACCGCGTCGAGCGGTTCCGGTAGACGGGGATTACGGTCGTCCGCATATTTCCAGCCTCCTCGAACACGATTACGAGCACCGGGCCGCGAAAGATGCAGGACAATCCCAAGGAATTTCCAAGGTTTCGCCCGATGCACCCGGTTTGACGCCAGATGCGTAATACACACCAGCCAGCGCCTGCCTCTCGGAGTTGTATGCGGATCCTTCTCCCCGCCGTGTGCCTTGCCGCGGCGATCGTCGCCTACCCCTCTGCGCAGTCGGACCTCGACGCGCTGATGTCCGACGTCCTCACCCGCCGGGACGACAACTGGAAGAAGCTCCAGCAGTACACGCTGACGGAGCGGGAAACCCTGCAGATCACGGCCCTTGCGGTGTTCCGGCTCTTCGGCTTCGAGCGCGAATACCTCTGGTTCCCGCGCGAAGGATTCTTCGTCCGCAGTCCGCTGAAAGCAGACGGCGTGGCCATCGACGAGGACCGCCGCCGGCGCGAGGAAGACGAGTGGTTGAAGAACGCTCAGAACTCCGAGAAGCGGCGAAAGGAGCGCCAATCCGGCCGGGCCAGGGCGGGCGCGCGGGCTGAAGGCGACGTGCCGGCTCCGCTCGCGGTCCAGACCGATGCGCTGCTGACCGGATCCGTCGAAGACGTGATCAGCCAGACGTTCGAGCCGGGATTCATCCGCTCGGCGAACTTCATGGAATTCAAGTTCGATCAGGGACAGTACGCCCTGGCCGGGCGCGAGCGCATGCTCGATCGCGACGTGCTGAAGATCGAGTACTACCCGAAGCAGCTGTTCGACGACGCGGACAAGCGCCCATGCCGGCAGAAGGACGCCAAGGAGAAGTGCGACAAGGGCGACGAGCTGGAAGCCGACATCGAGCGGAAGATGAACAAGGTGGCGCTGGCCACGCTCTGGGTGGATCCGAGAGAGCGTCAGATCCTGCGCTACGAGTTCCGCTTCCAGGACATGGATTTTCTGCCGGGGCGGTCGATCGTCCGCGTCGAGAGCTCGCGGGCGACGATGCAGATGGCGGAGCCGTTCACGAACGTCTGGCTGCCCGACGCGGTGGCGATGCGGTTCCGTGTTGGATCGGCGGCCGGCCCGCTCGAGGCCAGGTACGACGTGAAGTACCGGGATTATCGGCTTCCCGAGGTGAGTGGGAGGGTGCGATGAGAAACGTCTTCGCGGCCTTCGCGTTCTTCGCGCTCTTCGCGGTTCCAACGTCAGCGCAGGCGCCCGAGAAGATTACGGAGGTTCGCGTCCACGGCAATCACACCACGCCGGACACGGACATCCTGCAGATCAGCGGTCTCGCCGCCGGCGTCGAGCCGAGCGAGGCGCGGTTGAAGGACGCCGAGCAGAAGCTGCGCGCGTCGCGGCGCTTCGAAGGCGTCGAGCTGCGGAAGCGGTATCTGTCGATCACCGACCCGTCCCAGGTCCTGGTGATGATCGTCGTCGACGAGCATCCCGCCGTCAGCGCAACGGATCTGACGCCGGGTCCGCTGAAGAAATTCCGCGCGATGCAGATGTGGCTGCCGATCCTGAAGCACGAGGACGGCTACGGCTTCACCTACGGCGCGCGCCTCGCGTTCAAGGACTCGATCGGCGACCGGAGCCGGGTCTCGGTGCCGATGACGTGGGGCGGCGAACGGCGCATCGGCCTCGACGCCGAACGCTCCTTCGACGGCCCGATCTCGGTCGTCCGCGGCGGCGTGTCGCTCTATCGACGCGTCAATCCGCACTTCGAGCTGGCAGATCGCCGCACCGAAGCGCGCGTGGAGGCGGACAAGCTGTTCACGCCGTGGCTGCGGGCCGGCGTCGGCGGACGCGTGGCGAACGTCGAATTCGGGCCGGACTACGACGCGCGGCACAGCGCGGCCGGCTTCCACACGGTGGTCGATACCCGCATCGACCCGTCGTTCCCGCGCAACGCCATCCATACACAAATCGGATGGGAGCGGCTGTTCTTCGGCGATTCGGCCGGGCGCTGGAACACGGACACGCGCGGATACGTCGGCCTGGGAAATCTGGTCGTGGCGCTGCGGGCGCAGCTGATCAAGGCCGACGGCATTCTGCCGCTCGCGGAGCAGAGCCTGCTCGGCGGCAGCGGCACGGTGCGCGGCTACCGCACCGGTCACCGCGCCGGCGACAACATCTTCGCCTCGTCTGCGGAGCTGCGCATCCCGCTCAACTCACCGCTGACGTTCGGCCGCTTCGGGCTCAAGGCGTTTGTCGATGCCGGCACGGCGTGGAACACCGGTGCGCGCTGGGACGACGAGCCGTTCGATCGCGGCATCGGCGGCGGCGTGTACATGGGCGGCGGGCCGTTCATCATCGATCTCGATATCGCGAAGCCGCGCACCGGGAATGTGCGGGCGCATTTCGGTATGGGAGTGACGTTCTAGGTGGCCTGGGTAGCTGGGTGGCCTGGGTAGCCTGGGTAAGAACTCTAGGCAACCCAGGCAACCTAGGCAACCCAGGCTACCTATAATCTCCGCCATGAGAACCCGCATGGCGCTTGTCGTGCTCCTCCTGGCGCTGGCGTCCACCGCCGCAGCGCATCACTCATTCGCCGCGGAATGGGACGCGAACAACTGCCGCGATTTCGTCGGCACGCTCACGAAGATCGACTGGCAGAACCCGCACCCGTACTTCTTCGTTGACGTGAAGGACGCGTCCGGCAAGGTCGAGAGCTGGTCGTTCCAGGCCTACTCGCCGGTGACGCTGCGCCGGAACGGCACCGATCGGCAGGTCTTCCTCGACAACGTCGGCAAGGAGGTGCGCGTCCGCGGCTGCCTGGCGAGGAACGGCAAGCCGAACGCGGCCGCCGCCGGCACACTGCGGTTCACCGACGGCGTGCTGCGCCAGGTCGGCCAGATACAGGATTAGCCATGCCGGCCCGCTTCTGCGTCCGTCGAATCGCGCGTGCGCTTTCCGTCGCCGTGCTGTGTGCCGTTGTCGTGCTCCCGGCACGCGCGCAACAGCCACCGCCATACACCGTCGGCGTGATGCCGCCGGGCGGACCGCCGCCGCGGCTCGCCGACGGCAAGATCGACTTCACCGGCCACTGGTTTCCGAACGGCGCCGGCCAGGGTGTCTCCGGCCGCTACGGCGTCGATCCGGCCGCCGTGCGGCAGTTCGATCCGAAAGCCACGCCCGAGGCGCCGCCTGTTTTCCAGCCGTGGGCGCTCGCGAAGATCAAGTCGATGACGCCGACCGAGCTCGAGCTGTCGAAGTCATCGGTGAACTGTATGCCGCGCGGAGTACCGGCCATCTGGCTGCAGAACCCGTACACCACCTATATCGTCCACAAGCCGGGCCTGCTCGTGCAGCTCTACGAGGTGCTGAACAACTGGCGGCTCATTCACCTCGACGGCCGTCCGCTGCCGAAAGACCCGGAGCCGTTCTTTCACGGCAACAGCACCGCGCGCTGGGAAGACGACACGCTGGTGGTCGAGTCGATCGGCTTCGACGAGCGAACCTACATCCAGCCGAACGGCTGGTTCCACAGCGATGCCCTGCGCGTGACCGAACGGTACACGCGTCCGTCGATGAACTACCTGATTGTCGAAGTGACGGTCGAAGATCCGAAGGTGCTCGAGAAGCCGTGGACATCAGCGCCGCGCCGCTGGACGCTCGGCAACGGCGAGATCTACGAGTTCTACTGCACGAACAACCTCGAACTGGAGGAGCTGCAGAAGCTGCGGGAGCAGGAGCTGAAGCAGGTGAAATGAGGCTCATTTGTCGTTCGACCCGTTCGGAACGATCCGAACGATTAGTCAGGCCGTCGCCACCTCCAGATCAACGGGCAGCACCACAGTCAGCACCGCGCCACCGCCCGGACGGTTGCCGGCGGACATGCTGCCCCCATGCAGCTCGACGAGGTGGCGCGCAATCGACAGCCCGAGACCGAGGCCGTCGTGCGCGCGGCGCGGCGATCCATCGGCCTGGCGGAACGGCTCGAAGACGTGCGGCAGAAACGCCGGGTCGATGCCCGGGCCGTCGTCTTCGACGGTGATGAGCACGGCGCCGTTCTCGACGACAGAGGTGACGCGCACGAACCCGCCCTCGCGTCCGAACCGCACGCCGTTCGAGAGCAGATTCCAGAACACCTGCTCCAGCCGCTTTGCGTCGCCGAGCAGCGCCACCTGGTCGCACGTGACGCGCGACTCCAGCACGATATTCCGCCCCCGGGCCGACTCGCGGACCATCTCCATCGCCGAGCTGATGATGGCCGCCAGGTCCACCCGCGCCTTTTCGACCGTCAGCGCCCCCTTGGTGATGCGCGACACGTCGACGATGTCGGAGACGAGGCGCGACTGGATGAGCAGATTGCGATAGATGGTGTCGACCGCCTGCCGCGTGGCCGGCGCGTCGCGCGGCAGCTCGCGCAGCATGTGCGCCCAGCCCAGCGCCGCGTTGAGCGGCGTCCGCAGTTCGTGCGAGAGCACGGCGAGGAATTGATCCTTCGCGCGGCTGGTCTCTTCGGCCTCCTGCCGCCGGGCCTGCTCGTGAATCAGCTGCGCGCGCGCCTCCTCCGCTTCCTTCCGTTCCGTGATGTCGACCCCGGTGCCGACCATCCGGATCGGATGCGACACGGCGTCGCAAATCACGCGGCCGCTGGCGTGGATCACACGCACCGATCCGTCAGGCCGGACGATCCGGTGATCGAAGGTAAAAGGCCGCGTGTCGACCATCGCGCGGCTCACGATCTCGTGCGCCATCGAACGGTCGTCGGGATGGACGTGTTCGAGAAACGTCTCGTAGCCGATGAACGTGCCGGACGCGATCCCGTAGATGCGGTACATCTCGTCGGACCACCAGACGCGATTCGCGCCGACGTCCCACTCCCAGCTGCCCATGTGCGCCACGTCCTGCGCCTCGATCAGCCGCTCGTTCACTTTCCGCAGTTCGTCCGTCCGGCTCGTCACCTTCCGTTCGAGCCGCTCGTTGAGCAGACGCAAATCACGTTCGACGCTGCGCCGGCGCGAGACCTCCGCCGCCACCGACAGCATCATCGTTGTCGTCATGCCGATGAACGCCTGCAGGAGCAGCAGCGACTCGTTGGGTGAGGCACGCGTGAACGGACCAGAGCCGCGCAACGTGCCGTCCACCGCGATGACGACGATGAACGCGGAGCCAAGCGCCGTGACCCAGGCGCCGAAGCGGAATGCCGACCACAGAAGGACGGGAATGAGAATGAAGGGATAGTCGGGGCGGCCGGGCGGCCATGGACTGAACACCGCGAACGACGACAATGCGAGCGCGGCGACGAGCGCCGCCATCTCGCCGATGCGGATGCCGACGTCGGAGATCAGCGGGCGCCGGTCCCACAGCACGATGATCGGCGCCACGACGATGGCGCCGACGGTATCGCCCAGCCACCACGTCACCCAGATGTTTCCCGCCTCGGCGCTCGGCCCCAGGCCCATGCCGACGACCGTCACCGTGCCAATCGAGGCCGCGATAAACGAGGCGTTGGCGGCGATGGCGGCAAACCGCAGCACGTGACGCGTCGAGTTGAAGGCGCCGCGGCCCCGTGCGTACCGCAGTGTCAACCAGGCGGCGCACACGGCTTCGAGGGTGTTGCCGGCGGCGATCAGCAGCGCGGCGGCCACGCTGCCGGAGTTGGTGAGATTGACGATAAACGCGCCCACCGCAATGGCGGGCCAGGCGCGCAGTCCCAGGATCAGCAGCGCGCCAATGGCAAGGCCGGTCGGCGGCCAGACGGGGCTGGCGTTCGCGTTGGCGAACGCGAGGAGCAGGCTGAGCCGGCCCGCCGCGATGTACACGGCAGCCAGCAGGATGAACGTGGCGCCGCGGGAAAAGCGGGTTTCAGCCAAGAGGGCTGATTCTAGCGCGCGGGCTCAGCGCGCGAGTTCGGCGGCGATATCGGCCGCCTTTTCCGCCAGGGTGAGCGCGTACTCGAATCTGCGTTCCTTGATTGCCGCCTGCGCATCCTCGGAGAAACGCTTGGACTGATCGTACTGAGCCTGCCCTTCCTTGCTCAGCCTCTTGTAGTCGACGCGTGCGAGGTCCGCAGAGGCCTTGCCCATCAAGTCGCGCACCTTCCGCTCGTCGGCGGCAGATGTCGTCGTCGGTGCCGGCGCGACGCGAACGGTCGCTGTCTCGGGCTGCGGCGCGGCCGCGGGCTGGGACGGCGGTGTTTCGACACGGGGACGCGGCGGGGGTGCCGTGACCGCTGGCTTCGGGGGTGCCGCCGGCTCCGGCGCGGGAGGCGGCTCGGGCTCGGGCGCTTCCGCCACCTGCTCGACGGCAATCTGGTGCGGGGGCGCGGTGGGGACGGCCAGCGGCGGACCTTCCGGAATCACTTCGGCGCGGGCTTTGGTACCGCAGGCGGTGAGTGAAACCAGTAATGCAGAATGCAGGATGCAGAATGCAGCCGTTGCTACACGGCCTCGCACCGCAAGCCTGCATTCTGAATTCTGCATTCTGAATTCCATTTCCATTGTCCTACTACTCGGCTCTCGGCAGCAGGACCTTGAACGTCGTTCCGCGGCCGGGAGTGGATTGCACTTCGATCTCGCCGTCGTGCATCTGGATGATCCGGTAGACCATCGACAGCCCGATCCCGGTTCCATGATCCTTCGTTGTGAAGTACAGGTCAAAGATCCGGCCGAGGTCCTCGGGCGGGATGCCGACCCCGGTATCCTCGACTCGAAGCTCCACCCGGTTATTCGATGCGGCCGCGCTGGCCAGCCGCAGCGTCCCCCCGTTCGGCATCGCCTGGCAGGCGTTCATCGCCAGGTTCAGCAGTGCCTGGCGCAGCATCGCAGAGTCGCCGTTGACCGCCAGCTGAGCGTCCGGCGTTTCAACGCTGACGCGGACGTTGTTCTTGCGCGCCTCCGGCTGGACGATCGGCAGCATCTCCTCGAAGAGCACGGACGCGCGCACCGCCTGCAGCCGCAGGTCCTCGGGGCGCGTGAACTTCAAAAAGCCCTGGACGACTTCGTCGAGGCGGCGGATCTCCGTTTCGATCACCCCGACGTGCTGGAGCAGGTTCTCGTCGCCCTTCGCGGTGTCGCCGAGCAGCCCACCGGCCCCGGCCGGCACGAGCGCGCTCTTGCGGATCTTCGTTCGCAGCAGCTCGAGGTGGATCATCATCGCGTTGAGCGGATTCTTCACCTCGTGCGCGATGCCGGCCGTCAGGCGGCCCAGCGCAACGAGCTTGCGCGAGTACGCGATCGTGGACTGCATCCGCGACACGTACGCGAGGTTGCGGACAACGAGCAGGATGCCGACCAGCTCGCCGTTGGCGCCCGGGATGGCGTGCGCGATGGCGAGCTGGTCCTCGTCGATCTGTACCGGACCGCGCGAGCGACGCATGGCCAGCGTCTCTTCGACAAGCGTCCGATATGAATGACCTGGCGCCAGCAGCGTGCTGACCGGCTTGCCGATCGCGGTCGCGGCGAAGGTGGACTGCATCGCCGGATTGGTGAACAGCAGCTCGCCGGCGGGATTGAACAGCGCGACTGCGTCCTCGAGGTGCTCGACCAGCGATTCCAGGTTCGCTTTCTGGTCGGCCAGCTGCGAGCGGTCGACGGACAGCTGACGGCTGACGGTGTTGAAGAACGTGCCCAGCTCGCTGAACTCGTCGCCTGGCGGCAGGTCGAGCGTGACGCCGAATTCGCCGCGCCCCAGCCGTGTGAGGCCGCTGCGCAGCACGTGTATCGGCCGCAGCATGAGCTGCGAGAGCAGCCCGGCGACGAACACGGCGATGAGCAGGGCAACGCCCGCGGCGATCAGGGCCGGGCCGAGCGAATCCTCGAGCGCGCGGCGCATCAACAGCGTCGAGACGCTCACGCGGATCGAACCAAAGTTCTCGGTCCCGACGACGAGGAGCTGCCGCACTTCGAGCGTGAGGCCGTCGCCCGAGTAGATGATGGCCAGCCGCCTGATCCAGTCCGCGGCGTCCAGGGCCGCCAGCTCGGGGCGCGGCGGTGTCCGTTCGCCGATCAGCCGCGGCTCGCGGTGCATCACGATGATGCCCTCGGAGTTCACGATGGCGGCGCTCGTCACCGCCGGGTCGTAGATGCTGGCCTCGAGAATCGACCGCAATCCGGAATCGTTCCGGAGCGCGGCATAGGGATCGGCGGGATCGATGGCCAGCTCGGTGACGCGGTGGAGGATGGTGCGGGCGAGCACCTGCGCGCGCGAATAGCTCTCACCGACGATGATGTTGGTGAGGCGCGAGATGTAGAGGCCGCTCATCGCCAGCACCGTCACCGCGACGATGACGGTGACGCCGGCGATCTGCTTCGCGCGAATACTTAATCGCATTCCCTGAAAGGCAAAGTCAAAAGGCAAAAGGCAAAAGGCAAAAGAAAGGTAAAGGTACGCCTCTTTTGACCTTTGCCTTTTGCCTTTTGACTTACACGCTCTCTTCCGCCGCCACTCGCCCCCGCATCTTGTTCAGCTTGTTGTGCAGCGTCTTCAGGCTGATCCCGAGAATCTCCGCCGCCCGAGTCTTGTTCCCGCGCGCATGGTCGAGCGTGAGCAGGATAAGCCTGTTTTCGGCTTCCTCGACCGTCATGCCCGGCGTCAGCGCCATGCCGCCGGCGGGCGCCGCCGGCGCGGGCGTTTCCGCGACATACGGCGGCAGGTGCTTCGATTCGAGGAACTCCCCGGAACTGAGAATGACCGCCCGCTCGACGACGTTCCGCAGCTCGCGGACGTTGCCGGGCCAATGGTACTGCTCGAGCACCTTCATCGCGGCCGGCTCGACGGCGGACACGCGCTTGTTGTTCCGCGAGTTGAACTCGGTAATGAAAGACTGGATGAGCAGCGGCAGATCGTCCTTGCGCTGCCGCAGCGGCGGCAGCTCGATGGCAAACACGTGCAGCCGGTAGTACAGGTCCTCCCGCAGTTTGCCGCTCTTCACCGCGTCGCCGGGGACGACGTTGGTCGCCGCGATCACGCGCACGTCCACCGTCTGCTCGTTGCGGCCGCCGAGCCGCCGGAACGTCCGCTCCTGGAGCACCCGCAGCAGCTTGACCTGCGTTGCCGGCGTCATCTCGGCAATCTCATCGAGGAAGAGCGTGCCGCGGTCCGCCAGCTCGAAGCACCCTTCGCGGCGATCGGTGGCGCCCGTGAACGCCCCCTTCTCGTGGCCGAAGATTTCGCTTTCGAGCAGCGTTTCCGGAATCGCCGCGCAGTTGATCGGCACGAACGGCTGCTGCGCGCGTGGGCTCAGCTGGTGAATGGTCTTCGCCACCAGCTCCTTGCCGGTCCCCGACTCGCCCCAGATGAGCACCGACGCGGAGGTCGGCGCCGCCTGCTCGACGATCTGATAGACCTTCCGCATGCTGGCGCTGTTGCCGATCATGCTGCCGAAGCTTCCCTGCTCCCGCAGCTGCCGGCGCAGCGTCTTGACCTCGCGCAGCGTGTCCTGACGCTCGACGATCTTGTCGAGGAGAATCTTCAGGCGCTGCGGTTCGATCGGCTTGGTGAGGTAGTCGTAGGCGCCTTCCTTGATCGCCTCCACCGCGGTCTCGACGCTGCCTTGAGCGGTCAGCAGGACGACCGTGCACTCGGAATCGTCCGCTTTGAGCGCTTTCAGCAGGTCGAGGCCGCCCATGCGCGGCATGACCAGGTCACTGATGATGATGGACGGGCGGAAAGACGTAACGCTGTGGAGTGCTTCTTCGCCGTCGGCGGCGGATTCCGCGGCGAAGCCCCACGTGCGCACGAGTTCGGTTAAGCCGAGTCGCGTGCTGGGCTCGTCCTCGACGATAAGTACGCGTTCTGCTGGGTTCGACATTAGTGGTTCCGTTCCGCCTTCGCCATTTCATGGCTCCGGCGGACAACCGATGGTACTTTGTAGGTTTTACACGATCCAGCACAGCAGTGACATTACGTGAACGAGACGCCAGCTGAACCGTTCGTTTCCGCGCCCAGGGTTGAAGGCAACCTGCAGAGGCGCGCGCTCGCCATCAGCGAGGTTTTCCTCTGTTCGAGCGTCCCCACCCAGCTTCTGCTTCAGGCGCTGATGGTGGGGGTGTTCGGCTGGAATCCGCAGACGAGCGATGGCCAGTTTTCCCTTTCGTTCGTCGTGACGATGTCGCTCGCGGACACGGTGCTGCTCATCGGGCTGATGGTGGTCCTGACCCGGGCGCACGGCGACAGCGTCAAGGAACTCTGGCTGGGACGCCGGCCGCTGCTGCGGGAGACGCTGCTCGGCCTCGCCCTCGTCCCCTGGATATTCCTGATGGTCGTCGTGCTGCTCAACGCGATCCGGCTGCTCGCACCGGCGCTGCACAACGTCGAGACGAATCCGATGGAACAGCTGGCGAGCGGCGGCGCGATGAATGCCGCGGCATTCGCGCTGGTGGCGATCGTCGCCGGCGGCGTCCGGGAGGAACTGCAGCGCGCGTTTCTACTGCGGCGCTTCGAGCTGCACCTCGGCGGCGCGCGCGCCGGAGTCATCGTGCTCAGCGTGGCGTTCGGCCTCGGCCATGCCGTCCAGGGGTGGGATGCGGCAGTCACGACCGGAGCGCTTGGCGCGGTGTGGGCCCTGCTCTATCTGCGGCGGCGCAGCAGCGTGGCGCCGCTCGTCAGCCACGCGGGCTTCAACTCGCTGGAAGTGCTGCGAATCGCTATCGTGGGGTAGGAACTTCGGCGACATCGCCGCGGACGCGCAGGTCGTTGAGCCAGCGCGCCCGCTGCTCCTCCGATCGGGGACTGGTCGGGAACCGCTTCAGCACGTAGCTCTGGATGCGGAGCGTCTCGCGCGCGAGCTCGCTCAGCCGCTTGTCGTCCACGCCGGTCCGCTTCATCACCGCATTCACGTCCGGACCGGCAGCCGTTTTCATGTTCACCATCAGCGCCTGAATGGCTCTCATATCCGGTTCCGGCGGAGGGAACCGGTTCACTTCGGCAAGCATCAACCGCCGGTCGATCATCAACTTCACGGGATCGCCCGCTTTCGGATCGACGATCCCGAACGCGACCGCCGCGTCGACGTCCGTCTGCGTGATCGCCGTCGGCCCGACGCGCGCGACGACGCGATCGAGCACCTGCTGGGCACTTACGACCGGCAGCCATACCGTAACGATTCCATAAGCCACGAAGGCACGGAGACACGAAGACAAATATTTCCCTCCGTGCCTCCGTGTCTCCGTGGCTGATTCGTAACGTGTCGTAGTCATCAGAATGCCTGCCCGATGGAAATGTGAAACACCATCCGCCGCTCGCGCGGGATGTCCTCACGGAACTGCTGCGGATCGAGGTTGAAGCCGAGGTCCATCCGAATCGGTCCGAAATCGGTGTTGACCCTGACGCCGAAGCCCGCGGCCGGCCGCAGATCGGTCACGCTGAGGTCGCTGGCCAGCGGGAAGACGTTGCCGGCATCGACGAAGCCGACGCCCTGGAGCGCCCCGAACAGCCTCATCCGCAGCTCCCCGTTCAGAATCACGACACCGTTGCCGCCGAGCGGAAACCCGTTCGGGCTGATCGTCTCCTCGTTGCCCAGCCGGTCGAGCGAGAACCCGCGGACGCTCGTGTCGCCGCCGGCAAAGAACCGCTCGCTCGCGGGCAGAGCGCTGACCGCCTGATCGCCGATGATCCGCTCGAAGCCGTGGGCGGCGCCGACGCGCGCGCCGAACGCCACCACGGCACGCCGCTTCATCGGCAGCTGCCGGTAGAGAAATCCCTGCGCGTAGGTCCGGACGAAACCGACTTCGGAACCGATCGCGCGCATCGCAACGTCCGTGTCGAGGATGAGATAGGTGCCGGTCGCCGGGTCCAGCAGATCGTCGCGAGTGTCGTGGATGAACGATCCGGCCAGCTTCGACAGACGGACTTCCGGAAACAGCCTGTCAATGAGCGGCTTCTCATCGGACGTGAAAATTTCGTCGAACAACCGCGTCCGCTCGAATGAGTACCTGCCGGTGATGCCGAACCTCGGCGTCAGCTGCGAGCCGACTTCAGCGCGCGCAATCCGCCGGCTGAAATTGAAGGACGTCCGCACCGCCTGCTCGACGATACCCGTCAGCAGCAGCTCCGACCGATCGCTGAACACCCTCGGCTTGCGGAACGTGCCGACGATGCGGAACTCGTTGAAGCCGAGATTGCTCTCGACCTCCTCCAGCGGGTCGTCCGGGTCGAGGATGTCCGTGGCGCGCAGGCTGACGCGCATGAACAGGTTGGCTGAGCTGGTAGTCCCCCACAGGTTCCGGCGGCCGATCTCGAACGAGCCCCGCGGCGCCAGATCGAGATGGTCCTCGGCGGTCCCGCCGGGGCCGGTGCGCCGCGCGCGGACGGTGGCTTCGACACCGGGGGCGAGTCCCAGCGTCGTGCGGGGGGCCTCCTCGAGCTGGATGACAACGTCGCGCCTGGCCTCTCCGGGGTGGTCGACGAACTGAAAAACGATCCGGCGGAACAGCCCGAGCCGCGCCAGCCTGGTCCGGCTGTTGTTCAGCGCCGCTTCTCCGAGCGGCTCGCCCTCCCGGATTTCGAGCTCGTCGAGGATGGTGGCTTCGTCGGTCCGGTCGTTGCCGGTCACGATGATGCGCTCGACGATGATTTGCTGGCCTTCCGTAATCGTGTAGGCGACGTCCGCCTGCGTCCCGTTCTCCGCCAGCGTCGTCTCCTCGCCGACAGCCACATTCGCGTAGCCGCGGTTCCTGTATTGGATGGCGATCAGGTCGCGCCCATCGGCGACGTCGGTCGCCCGGTACGGCGCTCCGGTCGCGAAGTTGATCACACCGCGCAGCTGCGACTCCGGAAACACCATGTTCCCCGTGAACGTGATCGCGCGCACCGTGGTGCGCGGTCCCTCCTCGATGGCAAGGCTCACCTCGACGCGCCGCTCCGATGAATCCGGGTTGTCGGTGGGCAGGACAGGGGCATTCGGCTTGATCTGCGCGCGCGGGAACCCGCGCGTTGTGTATTCGGACTGAAGGGCTGCCAGCTGCACATCGAGCGCCGCGCTATCGAACTCGCTTCCCGGCGCGATTGTGACGATCTTCTGCAGCTCCTCCATCGGAATCGCGCTGTTGCCCGTGATCCGCACGGCATCCACGGTGTAGTGCGGGCCGCGCGTGATGCGGAAGGTGATCTTCAGCTGGCCGGGGGTTTCTTCTCTCGTATATTCGGCTGTGGCATCGCGATAGCCGCGGGCACGGAAGTACTGCTCGATCGCGCGCTTCGAGTCCTCGAGCAGATCCTCATCCGTCGAGCCTTCGGCGCGAACAGGAACGAGGCGATCGCGTTCGCCTTCCGGCACGGGATCGCCGGTGAACTCCACCATGACGAGGGGCCCCCGTAACAGGCTGACGATCAAGTACGCATCGTCCGGCATGTTCGGCGAGACTGTAGCGCGCGCCTGGTAGAAGCCCTGCGCGCGCATGCGCTGTTCCCAGCGGTCCAGCGTCTCGCGGACGTCGTCGGCGTCGTACGGCTCGCCCATACGGATGTCGGGGGGCGTGAACGTCGCCTTCGCCTCGTCGAGATCCAGGCGGCGGAACTGCACCTCCGCGATCCGGGCCCGGCGGCCGGCCTCCACGTCGAAAATCAGCGTCGAGCGATGCGGGTTGTGCGTGGGGACGACCCGTGCCGAGACCCGGGCTGCCGGATAGCCGCGCGGTCGGTATGCGTTCTGCAGCACGATCGCGGCTTCGTCGGCGCGCGCGGGGTTTGGAGAACGGCCGAAACGGTCGGTCACGACGCGGCGCAAATCACCTTCCGAAATCGCGACGTTTCCGCTGAATTCAATCCGATCGACGGGATGCGACGGCATCAGCACGTAGCGGAGCCTGGCGCCGCCGGCAACAGGCTCCGCCGTCGGACGGATGTCGTCGAAGCGGCGCAGGTTGAACAGGTGGTCGAACGTCTCCCGGACGGAGGTCATCGACAGCGGCTGCCCGACGCGCGTCTCGATGAGATCCAGAATCGCCGGATCGGTCACACGCTGCCCTTCCTGCTCGACGACAACGTCAACGATAGGCTGACCGACAAGATCCTGCGCCGTAGCTGCGGACGGCGCCAGGAGATGCAGAATGCAGAATGCAGAATGCAGGCAGAACGCGAATCGCAGCCAGCCTGAATTCTGAATTCTGAATTCTGAATTACGGCGCATTAAAAAGTCCGCCTGAGCCTGAAGTCGAGCGCGTAGGTGCCGTCCTCGTTGCGCGAGAGGATCCAGGAGAGCTGATCGGTCTGGTCGATTTCGACGACGATCACCTGGTCGCGCGTCGTTGACGACAGCGACCGTGAATAGGTGAGATACACGCGATTGCCGACGCGCTTCAGGATCGTCACGCGCGCGGCGGGGTCGAGGCGCGCGGACTGCTGGTTCGGATCGAGCAGCGTGGTGCTCAGGTTGAACGACTCCACCCCAAATGCCTTCTGGGCCGCCTGGCTGATCTCCGACGAGACGGCGCCGGTCAACTGGCGCGTCAGCTGATCGCGAAACAACTGTTCCTGCGGCGTGATGCCGGCGTACTGGCGCTGCTCGACGTCGCGGCTGGGGGCGATGTCGCTCAGCAGCAGCGCAAAGAGCTGATAGTCCGGCAGGTCCGGATCCGAGGTAAAGACCATGTTCGAGATCGGATTCGGACCAGCCGCGGTGATGGTGATGTTGTACGTTTCACCGGGAACGCGGACGCGTGTTCCGGCTTCGATGTCGAAGAACGGCTCGATCGCCGACGGGTTGTTGAACTGAATCGACGCCTGCCTGACCTGGTAGCGCTTGCCGCCGAAGAACACGTCGCCGCGATCGAGATCGATCGTGCCGATCAGCCCCGGACGCTCGAACGTGCCGACCAGCTGGAGGTCTGCGCGGGCCACCACATCACGCAGCAGGTTGTTCTGCGCGCGAATCGTGGACGGCGCGTTGATGCCGACGTTGTAGATCAGCGGCAGCGTCGGCGTCGTCGCCGACGCGGCGGCGCCGCCAACCTGGGTCTGGCCGAAGTCGAAAATGTTGACCCCCGACGCGAACTCCTTCGTGTACATGGCATCGAGCACGGTGACGGTGCCGCCGAGCGTCAGCTCTTCCACCGTGCCCTGCACCTCGAGATCGGCGTCAACGGTGGCCCTCAACCACGGGCTCGTGCTTTGCGGATACAGCAGGCGCATGTTCTCGCCGGCGATCGTCACATCCACGAGGCCCGGACGATAGCCGTCGATCCCGATGCTGCCGCCGAACGTCACCGGACCGTTGCCGATCGTTGCCGTCAGCTCGTCGAGGTTGATGCCGTTCGAGTCGAACGTGACCACGCCGCTGATCTGATCGAGCGCGTGCGGCAGGCTGAAATGACGGATGCGGCCCTCGTTGATTTCCATGTTGCCGGACAGCATCGGCGTGCGCATCGGGCCGGTCAGCGCGGCCTTGACCTCGGTGCGGCCGGTGCTGCGGACGTTGCGCGTGAACCCTTCCAGGATGCGCAGGTTGGCGCCGCCGTCGAAGCGCATGGCGATCGTTTCGTTGAGCAGGTCTACGGTGCCGGCGATCGTCAGCTGCGTGTCCTGCCCGGCGAGCTGCGCATCGAGGATCCGGAACGAGTTGCGATCGAGCGCCATGCGGATCGGCAGCCGCTGGCCCGGCCGCTTGGGATCGTCGGGATTGCGAAGCGGGAAATCGAACAGGCGGATGTCCAGCTCCTGCACCGCGGCGTCGAACAGCAGGTTGTCGAAGCTGGTCAGCTCGCCGTACACGCGCAGCGTGCCGCTGGCGATGGCGGTGGTGTACGGCGACAAACGCGGCTGGAAGACGCGGATGTACGGATCGAGCGACGTCTTCTGCACGGTGAACGTCAGGTCGGTGTCTCTCGTGTCATCCAGCCTGATCGTGCCGCGCCCGTCGGCGACAAATCGCGCCGAGCTCGCCTCCAGACGCCTGGCCGTCAGCAGGTCGCCGTCGATCGTGAGCTCACCGTAGACGCGGCCGATGCCTTCATCGCCCACGAAGAAGTCCGAAATGGTTCCGCGCACGTCGTACTTCGGACTGGCGAAGGTGCCGCTGCCGCCGGCGGTGAAGTCGACGACGCCCGACAGCGGAATCTTCGACCCCTCCATCACCGTCAGGGTTTCAAGCGTGATGTTGCTGCCGGTGAAGCTGAACGAATAGACGCCGTCCCACGTGATCGAGGCGAATCCGGTGCCCTGACCGGCCCCTTTGACGGCGACGATGTTTTCGAGCCGGACACTGTCTCCCTCCAGCTTCACGTTGGCCGTCGCCGAGTCGAACGTTTCGCCGTAGGCGACGCCTTTCGTCATGGTCATCGTGCCGGAGCCGAACGGACGCTCGTATTCGCCGGTCACGGTGAATTCACCGGTCAGCGCGCCATCGAGGTCGTAATCGTCGATGTCGAACGCATGCTTGAGGTCGGCGACCGGCCGGCGCATCACGTTGATGCGCGCGTTGATCTGCTCGCCGCCGTCGCTGCGCGGATACCCGAGCGAGAACCGCCCGTTCACACGTATCTCTGACCCGTCCATCGCCGAGACGAGCACGTCTTTGACGTCCGCATAGGAGTTCTCGATGACGGCGTCGCCGGTCACCGAACCCCACGTCACGTCGAACGCGCGAATGTTTTCGCCGGCAAACTTCCCTTCGATGCGCGGGCGGCGGAAGGCATCGAGCATGACGCCGTCGAACGTGCCGTAGCCGTCAACGGGGATGACCCGCGTCCGGTTGCCGAACGCGGTCAGCATCCCGGCAAAGAGGCGGTCGCTATCCTGCCAGTCGGAGCTGCTGACGTGGAACGGCATGCGCGAGCGTTCGCCATACGCGGTCCGACCTTCGACCTCCACGTACGTGGTTGGCGTCGCGATGCGGCTCGGGCCGATGTCGATCCACTCCGGGCCCAGCGAATACGAGAGCGTCCCGCCAATCGGCACCGGGCCCTTCGGCAGATGCGGGCTGAACTCGCCCGGCTTCTGGTTGCGCGGCAGCCTCGCCAGCAGCTCCTCCACCGGCATCGTCCGCGCCATCAGCGTGGTCCCCGCCGGAGGAACGACAGTGACTTCTCCGGTCCATTCCCTTTCGCCGAAGCGGCCCGACGGCCACACGATCAGGTTGTCCCCGGAGGCGCGGCCGGCCAGCTGAAGCCCCTGCAGCTCGAAGAAATCCGACAGCGCGGACAGATCGACGTTCCTATAGGTTGCATCGAAGGTATTCGTCGGCCTGACGCCACGGACGCCGAGCGGCTCCATCGAGTACTCGAAGTCCGCCTCCCCGCCGTAAAGCCGGCCCGATGCGTCGTGCACCTCGAGCGACCGCGGGAGCCAGCGCACCGATCCGCCGACCTCGTCGAACCGGTAGTCGTTGACGAACATCGTCGGCGAGCGGAACGTTCCCTTCAGCTCGCGGCCGCCGGACGTCGTTCCGTCCGGCCTGGGGTCGCCTTTGAAGAGGTGGAAGGTGCCGTCGAATGCCGCGGTACCGGCCAGCTCGAACTTGTCGTCGGCGAAAAAGAGCTGCCGCATGCGCGGCAAATCGATCGTCGATTTCACCGAATACATCTGCTCGGGCCAGTGCGACATGTTGACGTCGCCCTTCAGCACCGACTTCGTGCCGTCCGTCGCCAGGTTGATCGCATCGAAGACGACCCGTCCAGCGTCGATCTTGAACGTCGTGTCCATGTCGGCGCGGAACGGGACGTAGTCCTGGATGCTGACGAGGCCGTTCGAGAAGCGGGCCGATCCGCGGTACTCGGCGTTCGGCTTGGCAACTGTCACGTCGATGTTGCGCGCGATCACGCTCCACGGCGTGGTCTGATCGTCGTACGCGAACTCGCCGCGGAGCGCACGGACGTAGCGCAGCGTGGTCGTCCACGTGCGGGGCCCGCCGGAACGGCGGGGAAAGCTGGGGAAGCTGTGACCGTCGGGCGTCTGCTCGACGTACATCTTCCAGTCGGACATCTCGATCGAATCGATGATGACCTGCTTGCTGAAGAGCGAACGGCGGTTCGGCATCTTGACGATGATTTCTTTCGCCACCAGCCAGGGACGCGACTGCGGCGTCCGACCGTCGATCGTCAGGTTCCGGACGACATAGGCGCCATCCCAGATGCGGACGCTCAGGTCGCCGATGTGCATCGTGCGCTTCAGGTAGTTCGACCCGGCGGTTTCGGCGCGCTCGCGCAGCGAGGAACCGATGTCCATGGTCAGCGAGAGGACGAACACGACCGCGAGGATCACCGACGCGACCGCGAGCGTCCGTCGCACGACCTTTCGCGTCTGCGCCGGATAGTGAAAGAAGACTACGGAAAACGCCGCCAGCAGCAGGAGCGCGGCGCCGATGCTCGGCCTGGAGAGCAGGAAGCTGATGATCGCGAGAACAGCACCGGCAAGGCCGAGCATCCAGCCGAGGCGCCGGAGTGGAACAGCGCGCGTCACCCGGCTGCGGGTTTCAGCGACAAGATCACGCGCTTTGCGAAGCATCACTCGAGTACCACCAATACCGTATTCGCTTCGACCGAGGCACCCTCGCTGACGCGGACCTCGGCGATCGTTCCGCTGCGCGGCGCGCGCAGCTCGTTTTCCATCTTCATCGCCTCGACCACCACGAGAGGCTGCCGCGCCGACACGCTCTCATTAGGTTTGACCAGCACTTTGACAATCCGGCCGGGCATCGGCGCCACGATCGCCCGCGACCCGCTGGTCGCCCCCTGGTCGCCGGCACCTTGCCGCCGCACCGCCTTCGCCGAAGGCCTCGGCAAGCCAGGCGCGCGCGTGATCGTCAGCGGGATCGCGACCCCGTTGACGTGGACGATCAGCTCGCCGGCGGCACCCGGTTCGAAAGCGACCTCGTACGAGGTCCGCCTGAAGGCGGACACTACGCCGTGCTCGCCCTCATTCGATTCGTAGTGTCCGCCTTCAGGCGGACCCACCAGCATCGACCACCGCCCCCCGGCTTCGACGACGCTGGCCTCCACCGTGCGGCCGTCGATGTCAGCGATCCACCGGTCGCCCTCACGCCGCAGCGCGATCTGCCGGCGTTCCCCGCCCAGCTCGATCTCGATCACTCCCGGAGGCTTTCGACCCTCGCCTGCTGCGTCCACGCCGCGTTAGGGAGGGCGGGCCTGACCCCGGGGCCCCCATCGCGCCTGCGCGATGGGGTGGCGTGGCCCGCCCCACTGAGCGACACGTCAGCCAGCGACGTGTAGATTGCGGCGGCGACAAGAGCGACCTCCCGCAGCGACGATTCCGGCGCAGAAAACGACGTTCCGCGACGCTGCTGCAAGAGCGCGTCCAGAAACCCGGTGTGGAACGCGGCGTCGAGAAAGACCGGCTGCTCGAGGAGCCAGCGGAAGAACGGGACGGTCGTTCGAATGCCGCGGACGTCGTATTCGGCAAGCGCCCGGCGCATCCTCGCCACCGCCTGCGGACGGTCCGCCCCCGACGCCACCAGCTTCGAAATCAACGCGTCGTAGTACACCGGCACCTCGTCGCCGGCCTCCACGCCGCTGTCGGCGCGGATTCCCGGGCCGTCCGGGGTGCGCAGCGCCGTGATCCGGCCGGGCGATGGCATGAACCCGGAGTCCGGGTCCTCGGCGTAAACGCGGCACTCGATGGCATGGCCGCGGGGCGTCAGCGCGCGGGCCGCATCGATGGTCAGCCGCTCGCCGCGCGCGATCCGAATCTGCCACTCGACGAGGTCGATTCCGGTGACCGCTTCGGTGACCGGATGCTCGACCTGCAGGCGCGTGTTCATCTCGAGGAAGTAAAACTTGCCATCGCCGTCGAGCAGAAACTCCACGGTACCGGCGTTGGTATAGCCGGCGGCAGCCGTCACTGCGGCGGCAGCCGACGCAAGACGGCTTCTCAGATCGGAATCGACGACCGGCGACGGCGATTCCTCCACAACCTTCTGATGGCGCCGCTGGATGGAGCATTCGCGTTCGACGAACGGAACGACGGTGCCATGGCGATCGGCAAGCACCTGCACCTCGATGTGGCGTGGCTGCGCAAGCCGGCGTTCGAGGTAGATCGCCGAGTCGCCAAACGCGGCGCCCGCCTCCGATCGAGCCGCGCGAACGGCGCCTGCCAGCTCGCCGCGTCCGGCGACGACGCGCAGGCCCTTGCCGCCGCCACCGGCAACGGCCTTCACCATCACCGGGTAGCCGATACGCTCCGCGATCCGCGCGATCTCATCCTCGGCGGCGTCGTCGCCGAGCGGCGATTCGGTACCGGGAACAACCGTGACGCCGGCGGCGATTGCCGCCTGTCGCGCGGCGGTCTTGCTGCCCATCAGCGCGATCGCCTCAGGCGACGGACCGATAAAGGTCAGGCCCGCGTCGCGGCACGCCTGCGCGAACTCTTCGTTCTCGGCCAGGAAGCCGTAGCCAGGGTGCACCGCATCCGCGCCGCTTGCCGTCGCGGCGGCCACGATGCGGTCGATTCGGAGGTAGCTTTCAGCCGGAGGATTGCCGCCGATGGCGATCGCTTCGTCCGCCATGCGCACGTGGCGCGCCGCGCGATCGCAGTCGGAATAGACCGCGATGGAGGCGATCTGCAGGTCGCGGCACGCACGGATAACGCGCACGGCGATCTCGCCGCGGTTGGCGATGAGAATCCTGTGCAAAGTAAAGAAAGTCTAGCATTTGCGCAGATGCGAACAGGCGGCGCCGGGTCGGTGCGAACGGGCTGCGCCGGGTCGGTGCGATTGGGGTTTCGTGGTCGGTAGAGGCCGACCTCAGGTCGGCCTTTCGTGACACCGCTACTTCAGGATCGTTGCGGTCACTTCGATCGTGGTGCGCCGATCGCTCGTCGGGTCCGCCGTCTGAAGAATCTGCGTCCTGCGGCCATCCTCAAAAACCGAGTTCGAGCTGGCGGTCATCAGGCCAGGCTGGGGTTTGGCGTCCGGTACATACGCCTGATATTCGACATTCACGCTGGCGCGAACGACCGTGTCGCTGTGCCAGGTCACGTTACGAATGTCGACGTTCAGCGGAACTGGAGTACCGTCCGGCCGGACACCGGTGCTGCGGATGGAGCCGGTGCCGCTGTAGTTTGAGACGGTGACGGATAGAGCCTTCGTGATCGGCTTGCCACCGGCGGTGTCCGTGATCGTGATGTCGAACTTCACGTTGCGCGGAGTGGCTCCGGATCCGGGGACAGGTGGCGGGGCCGGGACGGCAACCGCGACGGGCGCTCGTGCCGGCGTGGCAGGTCGCGCCTGTCTAGGCCGCGATGCTGCGGGCGCGGCCGGTGGCGCGGGAGCAGGCTGCGCTGCCGGCGCCGGGGGCGGCGCTTGAGCCGGCCGTGCCGGTGGAGCCACCGGAGCCGGCGCGGGGTTCTGTGCCCAGACAGGCGTGGCGAGCGCCACTGCCAACGACGCGACCAATAGCACCTTCTTCATCTCTCGGCTCCTCACTCGATACCTCGCAGCGGCTCAAGCTGCAGCGGCGCAACTTCGATGGGCATGACCCCTGAACTGTCGACGGTGATCGGATTCCCGACGGCGATCTGAGCCGGTTCAAGCGGCTCGACCGCGATCGGCGGAATCAGCGACTCTTCTTCCTGTGGCGGCGCCGCAACCTCGTCTGCGAGACGGCGCGTCAGGCGGAAGCGATTCCGGTCCGCCTGAAGGCGGATACTACGAGTTCCCACTTCGCCCACATCGATCGTGGGACGCGCCGTTTCAGGCACGTCCGGCGCGCTTGTCAGTTCGATCGTGGGGCGCGCCTTGTCAGGCGCGCCAGGCGTCACAGCCGGACCTAACAAGGTCCGGCCCACGAGAACAGCGGCGATCACGAGCGCCACCGCAGCGCCGGCAATCGCCGGCGACAACGACCACGCTGGCCGCCGACGCTCGATACGATCCCGAACCGCGCTGCGCAGCGACGATGATGGCTCGCCGGCCACCATCTGCCGTGCCGCACTGCCGATCAGCGCATCGATCGGATCAGGCCCGTTCGACTGGCGACGCTCGCTCACGGCAGGCTCATTCCGCATCGACATACCCCAGGGCCGCCAGCGTTCCCCGTACCTTCCTGCGCGCCTCCGATACCCGCCATTTCACGGTGCCGGCGGGAATCCCGAGCATGCGCGCGATCTCGTCGTACTGATACTCCCCGCTCTGCACCAGCAGCAGCGCGTCGCGCAGTTTCGGGCTGAGCATCTGAATCGCCCGCAAAGCGTGGGCCTGCAGCTCGGCGTTGTTCACGCTCGCGTGCTGATCGCCTGCCGCCGCGGGTTCGGTCACATCCGCGATCGGCGTCGCCCGCCGCAGCCAGCCGGCTATGCCGCGGCGCTTCGAGATCGCGCGGTTCCATGCGATCCGTAAAATCCATGTCCGGAAGGAGCTCTCGCCCCGGAACCGTCCGAGCGCGTTCCAGGCGCGGATGAACGTATCCTGCGCCACCTCCTCTGCGTCCTCCCGCACCCGCAGTGCGGCGAGCGCCGCGCGGAATACCGCCGACTGGTGCCGGACAACGAGCTGGTCGAAGGCGTCAGGGTCGCCCTGCCGAGCCAGCAGGACCAGCTCCTCGTCCGTCACACGGTCTATGGACCTCGCCGCCGTGCGGATAGTTGGGTTGGCCGGGCGCGCGGGGAACTCCCAGTTCCCGATTCCCAACTCCCAATGCGTGACGTCGGAATGTGTGGCCATCGTTGGGGTGTGAGCACGAACTTTAGCGCGACTCGGCGGGCAGCACTTCAACCAGCTGCGTCACCGTCAGCAGACACTCAATAGACCGCCGTGCTGGCGCGTGAGTTGGGTGGGTCGGCCTGAAGGCGGACACTACGACGGCTTATAACGGGATATTTCCGTGTTTCTTCGGCGGATTCTTCTCGCGCTTCGACTCGAGGGCGCCCAGTGCCGTAATCAGCTTGGCTCTCGTCTGCCGCGGCTGGATGACCTCGTCCACGAAGCCGCGCTGGGCGGCAATGTAGGGATTGGCGAACTTTTCCCGGTACTCCGCGATCCTGGCGGCCCGGGCCGCGGCCACCTTCGCGCTCCGCGCTTCGGCGCCCAGGGCCATGTCCGCGGCCGCCTCCAGCTCGCGCTTATAAAGGATGTTGACCGCGCCCTCGGCGCCCATGACGGCAATCTCCGCCGTCGGCCAGGCGTAGTTCACGTCCGTGCGTATGTGCTTGCTCGACATCACGCAATAGGCGCCGCCGTACGCCTTGCGCGTGATCACGGTCAATTTCGGCACGGTAGCCTCCGCGAATGCGTACAGCAGCTTCGCGCCGTTGCGGATGATGCCGCCGTACTCCTGCGCCGTTCCCGGCAGAAAGCCGGGCACGTCCTCGAACGTGATCAGCGGGATGTTGAAGGCGTCGCAGAACCGGACGAACCGCGCGCCCTTGATCGACGCGTCGATATCCAGCGTCCCCGCAAGGTGTGCCGGCTGGTTGGCCACAACGCCGACCGAGCGGCCGCCCAGCCGCGCGAATCCGACCAGGATGTTGCGCGCGAAGTGCTCGTGGACCTCGAGGAAGTTGCGATCGTCGACCACGGCGTCGATGACGTCGCGCATGTCGTAGGGCTGGTTCACGGCCTGCGGAATGATGGCGTCGAGCGCCTCGTCCGCGCGATCGGCGGGATCGGCCGTCGCCACGCGCGGCGCCTCGTCGAGGTTGTTGTTCGGCACGAACGACAGCAGCTCGCGGATGAGCAGGATGCACTCGCGATCGTCGTCCGCCGCGAAATGGGCGACACCGCTGCGCTCGTTGTGCGTCATCGCGCCGCCGAGCTCCTCCTTCGTCACTTCCTCGTGCGTCACCGTGCGGATGACGTCGGGCCCGGTCACGAACATATAGCTCGTGTTCCTCACCATCACGGTGAAGTCGGTGATGGCCGGTGAGTACACCGCGCCGCCGGCGCACGGACCCATGATGGCGGAGATCTGCGGCACGACACCGGACGCGAGCGTATTGCGGAGAAAGATGTCGGCGTAGCCACCGAGCGACACAACGCCTTCCTGGATGCGCGCGCCACCGGAATCGTTGAGACCGACGATCGGCGCGCCCATCTTCACCGCCAGGTCCATCACCTTGACGATCTTGGCGGCGTTGGTTTCGGAGAGGGATCCGCCGAAGACGGTGAAGTCCTGCGCGAACGCATACGTCAGCCGTCCGTTGACACGCCCGAAACCGGACACCACGCCGTCGCCGGGGATGACCTGGTCGGCCATGCCGAAATCGCGGCACCGGTGCGTGACGAACTCGTCGAGCTCTTCGAACGTGCCCGAATCGAACAGCAGGTCGATGCGCTCGCGCGCGGACAGCTTGCCGGCCTCACGCTGGCGCCGCAGCCGTTCCTCGCCTCCGCCGAGCCCGGCCCGGCGCCGCAGGTCGGCGAGAGTGGCCTTCGCATCCATCAATGCCGGATCGCCGCGATCGCGACACACCGAGACACCGAGACACCGAGACTATTGATGGTTTTCACTCAGTGCCTCAGTGCCTCGGTGTGTCGTCGACGCGAATACAAGTGCGTTCCCGTTCAGGATCCTAGCGAGCGGTGGCGGCCTGTGACTTCTCCCAGTCCTTGAGGAACTTCTCCAGCCCGATGTCGGTGAGCGGATGCTTGAAGCACTGGTCGATCACCGCCGCCGGCACGGTGACGACGTCGGCGCCCATCCGCGCCGCTTCGACGATGTGAATGGGGTTGCGGACGCTGGCGACGAGCACTTCGGTCGGGAACTCGAAGTTGTCGAAGATGTCCACGATCTCGCGAACCAGGTTCATCCCCGTGGTGCCGATGTCGTCGAGCCGGCCGACGAAGGGGCTCACGTAGGACGCGCCGGCTTTGGCCGCCAGCCACGCCTGTGTCGGCGAGAAGATGAGCGTCACGTTCACGCGCTTGCCCTCGCCGGCGAGGGTCCGGCACGCCTTCACGCCGTCCTTCGTGAACGGCACCTTGACGACGATGTGCTCGTCGATGGCGGCCAGGTCGCGTCCTTCGCGGATCATCCCGGCCGTGTCGGTGGCGACAACCTCGGCGCTTACCGGCCCTTTGACGGTCTGGCAGATCTGCTTGAGGATGTGCCGGTAGTCGCCGGACTCCTTCGCCAGCAGCGACGGATTCGTGGTGACGCCGTCGAGGATGCCGATCGCGGCAAGCGCCTCGATCTCCTTCAGGTTTCCGGTATCGACGAACAGTTTCATGGGGTACTCACCGTGCTGTTGCGGTTGTCTCGGCCGGGTCGCTCCGATTCGGCACCGGGATCCGGCTGTCGACCGCGTGTACTACGTATTTATACGTTTCTCCTGGCATCACCGTATCGTCGGTGAATCCTGTTTTCGCGATCGGCGATGTTGTGAGCTGCTGCAGTGTGTCATCCCCGGCGGCGCTTCGCAAGACGATGTAGCCCTGCAGATCTTCCTCACCGTTGGGGTCCCATCGCAGAACGATCCGGCCCTCCTCCGGCGTGGCGAGCGGATTCGTCACCATGGCCGGAGGTTCGGTATCGACCGGAATCGCGCAGGCGCGGCCCGAGGATTCGCTTTCGACACGCTGCGCGCCCGTGCCGCGCACGGCGCGCACGTAATAACAGCGCGGGCGCTCGTCGAACGGAACCTCTTCGGAGAAGCTGAGCGTGCTCAGCGGCTGCGGGTGGAGGGGCACCTCGGGATTCGACGCCCACGGCGAACTGGCCGCCGGGCCCACCGGCAGCGCGAGCGGATCCGTCATCGGCTCGCGATAGACGTTGTAAAGTGTCGGACCCGATGCCGCGGTTGCCGGTGCCTTGGCTGCCGGATCCGGACGTTCGTCGACAGGTGACTGTTCGCCAGGCAGCGTGCGGCCGAGGAGAAAACCGAACACTCCGCCGGACGGATCCCATTCGACGACGAGCCGGCGGCCATCCATTCGTGCGCTGACGAACGTCACCTTGTCCGGCACCGGCGTCAACGGCACGTCGACCAGCTTGCTCGGTACGCCGGGCCGCTTGCGATCGCTGAGCGGGATGGTCATGTAGTAGCGGTGCAGTAGCGGAGGATCCCCTGCGGCAGCCGCGGGCAGCTGGCCCGCCGTGGCGGAGGCGGACGCGTTCGCGGGTTCGGGCTTGCCCGCCGAGACGGGCTGCGGAGCAGACCGTCCAGACCGCGCTGGTTGTCGGGTCGCTTCGCGACCCGACGTCGCGGAGGAGGGCGTCATCTCGTCGGCCGTCAGCGAATCTTTGACGCTGACGGCTTGCCCCTGCAGCGCGCCGGTCTTCGCATCCGGCACGACCGTTCCGCTGCGGTCCCCGGGGTCAGCGTAACGCGCGATCGGGATCGTCGCCACCATGGCGCCCTCGGCCGTCACCTGCGTTGGCGATGGCGGCGTCGCGGCCGTCACTCCCCAGACCTCGATTTGCTGAACGGACGCCGGCGTCGAGCCGTCTACGTTCGCGGTCGGAACAGAAATCGTGAGATAGACGTCGTCGCCGACGCGCAGCGCGCTCGTTACTTCGGCCGCGGCCGCCTGACGCACGTAGGGAAGAAGTGGGGGTCCTTTCTTGCCGCAGCTCGCGGCGAGCGCCGCGACGACGAGCGCCAACGCGGAAACACGAAGATCACGAAGGGATCGAAGAGCACGAAGGAGATCGAAGCAGATCATTGTTCTTCGTGCGCTTCGATCGTTGCGTGCCTTCGTGTGTCCAACCGGCATCCGCTACGACGCGCTGGCCTGCTCCCGCATGTCGCCGGCCGCCGCGCGCTCGCCGGCACGCCGTCCGAACTCCGGCGACTTGAACCGGCGGACGTCGATGCCGTAGCCGCGCACCTTGTAGTTCAGGATTCGCTCGGTCGTGTCGAGCAGCCGCGCCGCCTTGGCGCGGTTCCCTCTCGTCGTCTTCAGCGCGTCGAGGATCAGGTCGCGCTCGTAGGCGGCGACCGCGTCCTTCAAGGACACGCGCGTGACCGTGCCCGACGAGTCCGCGGTCTGCAGCGACGGCGGCAGGTGATGGCCGTGAATGACTGCGCTGTCGCAGACGAGCACGGCGCGCTCGAGCGCGTTCTCCAGCTCGCGGACGTTGCCCGGCCAGTGGTAGGCGGTGAGCATGTCGATCGCCGGCGTCGAGATGCGCTTGATGACCTTGCCGTGCTCGCGCGAGAACTTCTCGAGGAAGTGATCGGCCAGCAGCAGCAGGTCCGCCTTCCGCTCGCGCAGCGGCGGCACGAAGATCGTGAACACGTTCAGGCGGTAGTACAGATCCTCGCGGAACGTCCCCTCGTGGATCGCCTTCTCCATGTCCTTGTTGGTCGCGGCGATCATGCGGACGTTGACCTTCACCGTCTCGGTGCCGCCGAGACGCTCGAACTCGCGCTCCTGCAGCACGCGCAGCAGCTTGACCTGCGTGCTCAGGTTGATGTCGCCGATCTCGTCGAGGAAGAGCGTGCCGCCCTCGGCCATCTCGAAGCGGCCCTTCTTCCGCGTGGCGGCGCCGGTAAACGCGCCTTTCTCGTAACCGAAGAGCTCCGACTCGATGAGGGTGTCGGGCAGCGCCGCGCAGCTGACCTTGACGAACGGCTTCTTCGCGCGGAGTGAGTTGTAGTGGATCGCGTGCGCGATCAGCTCCTTGCCGGTGCCCGACTCGCCGCGGATGAGCACCGTGGTGTTCGTCTGCGCCACCTGGGCGACCTGCTCGTACATCTGCCGCGTCGGTCCGCTCGTGCCGATGATGTTGGAGAAGTCGTAGCGCTCGCGCAGCTCCTGCCGCAGGTGCGTGTTCTCGTCGAGGAGCCGGCGGCGCTCCTCTTCCACCATGCGCTGCACGTTCAGCGCCTGGCCGATCATCGAGCTGGCAATGCCGAAGAACTTGACCGAGCTGTCGTAGTCGCGTTCCGCCTTGAACCTGAGATCGACGGCGAGCGCGCCGACCGCCTGGCGGTTCAGCATGATCGGCACGCAGATGAACGTCAGCTCCTGCTTTTGATGATCGAGGCGGCGCGGGGCGAGGTTGAGGAACGTCGGCTCCTTGCTGACGCGCGGCACGACGATCGGCTTGCCGCTCTCGACCACCTTTCCGGTGATGCCTTCGCCAAGCTTGATACGGATGGATCGGGCGCGATCCTCGAAGCCTTCGACGGCTTCGACCTGCAGCTCGCCCTCGCGCAGCAGCGTGACCATGCCGCGGACGACGCTGTGATGGCGGATGAGCGTCTGCAGCACGCGCTGCATCGCCGCTTTGAGATTGAGCGTGCCGGAAAGCGCCTGGCTGACTTCGAGCAGCGTCGACAGACGGCGCGCGTCGCGGGCGGCGGTGGAGGAATCGGGACCGGAGCGGGCGGCAGGCATATCAGGCCTCCTACATTTCTGGGCGGCGAAACCGGGTTCGCACGAAAACTGTCGTCACTCGAACCCGGGAGCGACGCCTCTACCCCGCCTGCGCGTCTTGGAGCCTGCGGCCGGAGGGCGGTGAGCCCTCCTATTCATACGATTCTGTAGTAACGGCGATGTTACGCCACGGGTTTGTGGTTTTTACACCCGTCTGCGAACGTGGCCATTGTACCGGATCGGCGCAGAAATGCGAGCGTTTCCGCGCGCCGGCCGTGCATGGCGAGTGGCGCGCCGCTTGCCACCTTCGAGTTGCCCATGACGCATCGACCGTTCCTTCTCCCGCCGCTGTTGACGGCGGCGATCGTGTTCACTGCCTCGCGCGCGGTTCATGCCAGCGACGTCGCAGTTCCCTTTCCGCATGTCCGCGCGGAGGATTCGCAGATGCGGGCGCTGATCGACGACGCCGTCGCCAGCTCCCCCACCGTGCGCGCGCTCGTCGCGCGGATCACGGCGTCCGATGTCGTGGTGTTCGTCGCCTGCGAGCGCAGTCCGGCCGTGAAGGCATCGGGCCGTCTGAATTTCATGGCTTCCGCCGGCGGCCTGCGCTACCTCGTCGTCCGGCTGAAGCCGGCGCGGCGGTCAGCGGCCATCGCGATGCTCGCCCACGAACTGCAGCACGCAGCGGAGATCGCGGACACGCCGGCGATCGTCGATGACGAGTCGCTGGGGCGGGAATACGAGCGCATCGGATACCGCAGCCATGCCTCGCATGGCGGTGTGGCATTCGATACGAAAGCGGCCGTCGACACTGGCCGGCGCGTGGCTGAGGAGTTGATTGCGCTGAAGACGAGCGCCGCGGATTAATTGCGCCGATCGTTCTGCCAGTTCAGCACGACGGACAACGACTGACGCCGGCCGGCTTCCGACGGAACGGCAACGATCAGACGTTGCAGATCCCGTGTCGCGTCGGCGAGCGCGCCGGGTGTGGCCAACTGCGCGGTGAACACACGGGGAAGCTGAAAGAGCGCCTGTGGTGCGCCCGCCTTGAAAACCGGAGTTCCGATCACGTCGACAGATACGACCGTGCCGTCGCCGCCAAGGAAAATCAGTTCGCGGCTATCCGACCGCCATCGGGCCATTCCCGCGCTGCCCCCGCGCGAAATGAGCCATTTCGGCCGTGAGGCAGTATCCGCGGCGCTCTTCGGGTCGGCGCCGAACGGCTGTACGTAGAGCTCCTGAGTGCCGCTCTCGTTGGAGAGGTAGGCGATCCACCGGCCGTCAGGGGAGACAGCGGCACCGAACTCGTTGGCCGGCGACTGCAGCACGGGGATCGGCTCGCGGCTCGCGTTCGAATTGGGTCCCACCAGCAGCGCAAACACGTCGCCACCCCGCGAATACACGAGCATCTGTCCGGGTGTCCAGTCGGAGATCTGGATGTTGCCCGGCGTTTTGGCGTACCGGTACAGGACTTCCTCGCCGCCGCTGCCGTCAGCCGGCTTTCGGTAGACCACGCCATCCTCGCCGCGCCGGCCAAACCACGCGACAAAACGCCCATCAGGCGACCAGACCGGTTGAATATTTGCGCCCCCCCCGAACGTGAGCTTGGTGCTTGTCTCGGTGGCCAGATCGGTGATCCAGAGATCGGCCGTGGCTCCGGTTTCGAGCACCGTGCGGCTCGTCACCACCTTCGTCGCATCCGGGGACAGCTTGACCTGGTTGTACCGTCCGAGCTCGCCGAGCGTTGTCTGCGTTTTGCCGTCGCGTCCGATCCAGGCGAGCTGTCGCGCGAGATTTTCGGCAAGCGTGCCGGTTCGATACACGAGGGTGCCCTGCGTGGACGCTGAGAAGTATGGGATGCCGAAGATCTGCCGATCGAAGTTGAACACGTTGTCCGCGACCGGACGTGGTTCCCCCGTGGTTTTGCGCGCCCCGGCATCGAACGGCTGCGCGAATGCCGTGCCGCCCTCGAGGAAAAACAGGTGGCCGTCGTTCGACCCGCGTGCCGCCGGAACAAAGACGGCGCCGAAGTCGGTCTTCAGGAGCGCCGTTGTCTCCTGCGCCTCAGGCATCACGTCAAGCGACCCGACAGACACCGTGCGTTGGCCTCGCGGCGCGCCAACGGAATACAGGAAGTGCCGGCCATCGGGCAGCAGATCGAAGACGCCATGAACGACCCCCTTCTCCACGTCGGCCTTCGTCACCAGCGTTGGCGTCGCTCCGGACTCGTCGGTCCGCATGATCCCCTGGAGCGTGCCGAAGAGAATCGTCCCGCTTTCGTGCCACGCTGCGCCCAGGACCCCTCCTGGCGGCAGGCTCGTGATGACGGTTGGTGCACCGCCTTCGATATCAACGCGCTTCAGCTTCTGGTCGTGCGCGTAGAGGATCGAACCACTGTCCGGCGCCCACTTGACGACATCAGGAAAGGTCGGACTCACCGTCGTTTCGAGCGGCCGCGGCTCGAGCGCGTCGAGCGGTTGCAGCCAGATCCGCGACACGTTATCCGCACCTACCGCCGGGAACGCGATGATGCGGCCGTCCGGCGACACCGCAAACGGCGTCGTCTGGTTGATCGTCACTTCCGGCGGCACCGTCACGCTGAAGCGAACGGTGTTCGCGACCGGCGGAGTCTCGCGCAGGTGAATCGTCAGCAGGGCGCCGAGTGCGGCGACCGCGGCCGCAGCGGACGCCCACGGCAGCCATCCGCGAACGCCCGAGACCCGCGATTCGACCGCGGGTGACTCGCCTGCTGTTTCCAGCAGCAGAACCGCATCCCCAGCGTCGCGCAGGCGCCGCTTCGGATCCTTCTCCAGGCACCGTCGCAGAACGGGGCGCACCGAAGCAGGAACACGCGTCAGGTCGGGTTCTTCACGCACGACGGCTGCCATCACATCCGTCAGCGTCTGGCCGGTGAACAACCTCGTCCCCGTCAACATCTCGTAGAGAATCACGCCGAAGGCCCAGATGTCCGCCCGCCTGTCGAGCGGCAGCCCTCGCGCCTGCTCGGGCGCCATGAAGGCCGGCGTGCCGACGATGGCGTCCGCACCGACCATGCTCAGGGCAACCGTCGCCGCCTCGTCTGTGCCGACCGCGGCAACAGCCGCTGCTTTGGCGAGCCCGAAATCGAGCAGCTTCACCGTGCCGTCGGCGGTGAGCTTGATATTGGCCGGCTTCAAATCGCGGTGGACGATGCCCCGGTCGTGCGCCGCGGCCAGGCCTTCCGCGATCTGCCGGGCAATTCGCAGCGTCTCGTCAAGCGGTATCGGCCCCTGCTTGATCCGATCGGCCAGGGTCGGACCTTCGACCAGTTCCATCACCAGCGCCCGGTCCTCGACGCCGTAGATGGCGGCGATGTTCGGATGGTTCAGGGAGGCGAGCACCTGCGCCTCGCGCGTGAAGCTCGCCAGGCGCGACTGATCCGACGCCAGCGCAGGAGCGATCATCTTGATCGCCACGTCGCGACCGAGCTTGGTATCCGTGGCGCGATAGACCTCGCCCATCGCACCCTGTCCGAGCTTGGTCCCGATGCGGTAGTGGGAGATGAACTCCGGCATTGAGTGGGAATCTTAATAGGGAATAGGGGTCAGGGACCTGGGGTCAGGGACCTGGGGTCAGGGACCCGGGGTCAGGGACCTGGGGTCAGGGACCCGGGGTCAGGGACCTGGGGTTAGGGAGCGGAGCCGGATCGCGGGTCCCTGATCCCTGATCCCTGATCCCTGATCCCTGGCCCCTGATCCCCTAAAGGATGTACCTCGAGAGATCCTCGTTCTTCGCGATGTCAGCCAGCATCCGGTCGACGTACGCCTCGTCGATGCCGACGACGTTCGGCCGCAGGTCCGGGCCTTCGAACGAGATCTGATCGAGCAGCCGCTCCATGACGGTATGCAGGCGGCGGGCGCCGATGTTCTCGGTGGCGTCGTTGACGCGCGCCGCGAAGTCGGCGATGCGCTCCACGGCCTTCGGGGTGAACGAGAGCTCGATGCCGTCGGCACCAAGGAGCGCGACGTACTGCTTCACTAGCGCGCTGCGCGGCTCCGTGAGGATGCGGACGAAATCCTCGCGCGTCAGCGGCTCGAGCTCGACGCGGATGGGAAAGCGGCCCTGCAGCTCGGGAATCAGGTCGGACGGCTTCGACACATGGAACGCGCCGGCAGCGATGAAGAGGATGTGATCGGTCTTGACCATCCCATGCTTCGTGTTGACGGTCGTGCCCTCGACGATCGGCAGGATATCGCGCTGCACCCCCTCGCGGCTGACGTCCGGCCCGCCGTGGCCGCCGCCGGCCATGCCGTCGCGGCTGGCGATCTTGTCGATCTCGTCGATGAAGATGATGCCGGCCTGCTCGACGCGATGCACCGCGGTGCGCGACACCGATTCCATGTCCACGAGCTTCGCCGACTCCTCGGCGATGAGATGCTGCAGCGCATCGGGCACCTTCAGCCGCCGCGTCTTCGACCGGTTGCCGAACATGTTCCCCATCATGTCTTTGAGGTTCATGCCGATCTCCTCGACCGAGGCACCGGCAATGACCTCGAACGACGGCATCGTCACGTTCTGGACGTCGAGCTCGACAACCCGATCGTCGAGGCGGCCTGCGCGCAGCTGATCGCGCATCCGTTCCCGCGTCCGGTTGGCCTGCTCGCGCGCGGACTGATCGGTCGATCCGCTCGGGATGCGCACGACGTTCGGCGCGTCGAACGTTTCGGCGCCCGGCGCCGGCGGCCGTGGCGGCAGCAACAGGTCGAGCAGCCTCTCTTCGGCGGCTTCGTGCGCCTTGTCCTTGACTTCCTCGCTCCGCTCGGCGCGCACCATGTCCACGGCCAGCTCGACGAGGTCGCGAACCATCGACTCCACGTCGCGGCCGACGTAGCCCACCTCGGTGAACTTCGACGCCTCGACCTTGATGAACGGCGACTGCGCAAGCCGGGCGAGCCGCCGCGCGATCTCGGTCTTGCCGACGCCGGTCGGCCCGATCATCAGGATGTTTTTCGGCGTGACTTCCTCGGCAATTTCCGCGGGCAGCCGCTGACGGCGGATGCGGTTGCGAAGGGCAATGGCCACGGCGCGCTTCGCCTTGCCCTGGCCGATGACGTGTTTATCGAGCTCGGCAACGATCTCGCGCGGGGTCAGCGAGGTGGCAGCAGATGCGGTGCGTTCGGGGAGGAAAATAGCCATTCGGAGCTTTAACCACTCACAGTTCTTCAATCGTGAGATGAGGGTTGGTGTAGATGCAGATGTCGGCGGCGATATTCATGGCCTCCTCGGCGATCTGCCGCGCCGACAGCGCGCTGTGCTTCGCCAGCGCCCTCGCGGCGGCCATTGCAAATGGTCCTCCCGATCCCACCGCCACAATCCCATCGTCCGGTTCGATGAGGTCGCCGGTACCGGAGAGCAGAAAGGTCGACTTACGGTCGGCCACGATCATCATCGCCTCGAGGCGCCGCAGCAGACGGTCGGTCCGCCAGTCGCGCGCCAGCTCCACCGCGGACCGCTCGAGATTCCCGCGGTACTGTTCCAGCTTCGATTCGAAACGGGAGAAAAGCGCGAACGAATCGGCGGCCGAACCGGCGAAACCCGCCAGAATGCTCTCGTTGTACAGGCGCCGAATCTTGCGGGCGCCCTGTTTCACGACGGTATTGCCGAGGGTGACCTGGCCATCTCCGGCGAGCACCGTGCGCTCCTGATGCCGCACGGCAAGAATGGTCGTGGCGTGAATCACAGGTCAGTATAGCTGTCCCCGGCGGGCGTCGCGGCAGCGCCCGCGCCCGGTGACACCCGGCAACGGAGCCTGTGGCAATCCGTGACTTTTCTAAGGAAAATGTACGCCGTTCCGTGGCAGCACTGTTGCTCAGGTGAACTATATGACTGGCAGACTACTGACCACCGCATTGGCGCTGACGCTCTCCGCTTCGCTGGCCTATGCCGGCCAGGCACGGCAGCGTTGGCCCAGTTCGTCACAGGGGAGCAGCAGCGGTCAAAGCTCGGGTGGTGGACAGAGTTCGGGTGGCGGACAGAGCTCGGGTGGTGCACAGCGCTCGGGCGGCCAGGCAGCGCCGGCACCCGCGCCCGCCCCTCGTTCGGGTGGATTCCGGTCCGCCGCTCCGCGGCAGGAAGCCCCACCGCCTTCGCGGCAGGAAGCCCCGCCGCCCCGTCAGCAGTCCGGCAGCAGCCAGGTACAGCGTTGGGCGTCACCTCGAATGGAACAGCCTCGAGCGGAACAGCCTCAGACGGAGCAGGCTCCTCCGGCACCAGCGCCAAGGACGGGTGGATTTGCGACGCGTCGCGAAGCCGGTGAAATCCAGAACCAGGGACAGCGTCGGGCAACGTCACGCATCATCGAAGTACCGCCCTCAACTCCGTCTTCCGACACGTCGTTGGGCGCGGCCGTCAGCCCGGCGCCGCAGGCGAACCAGCGCGTTGCGCAGCCGCGGCGTTATCCGACCGCCGACGAACAGGCCACGGCGCGTGCAGTTCCGCGCGGTACGGTGCAGCCGGCACCGCGCCCGGGCACGTCGGGCGGCGCCTACGTCTACAGCCGCCCGACGACGCGGATCTATAACAACTATTACTACTACCCGCGTCACTACTATCCGTACGGCTACGGTTCGTACGGCCTCGGCTTCTTCTATTACGACCCGTATTCCTGGTACGACTCCTATCCGTACTACTCGAGCTACTCATATCCGTACTACTCTGGCTATCCGGCGTACGGTGGAGGGATTTACCAGTACCGCCACGGCTACCCGACCGGAGAGATCCGGCTGCAGGTCCGGCCGCGGTGGGCTGAGGTGTACGTGGACGGCTACTACGCAGGTCGCGTGGACGACTTCGACGGGTTCATCCAGGCGCTGCGCATCGAGGAAGGGCCCCACACCATCGAAATCGTCGCCGCCGGCTACGAGACACTGGTGTTCGACGTGCGGATCATCGCCGGGCGGAAGATCGAGTACCGGGGGGACATGATCCCCTACCGGCCGTAGTTCCTATGAGCCACGGAGGCACGAAGACACGGAGCAGTTCTTCTTCTCCGTGCTTCCGTGGCTCCGTGGCCGATTGAGGCCTACCCTCGCGATCGGAAGAAGTAGTAAAGCGGAATACCCGCGAGGATGATCAGCGTTCCCCATCCGCTCACCTGCGGATCCGAATAGAACGCGTTCAGCACGATCGCCAGGCTCACCAGCACAAAGATCGCCGGGGTCCACGGATAGCCGAGAGCCTTGAACGGTCGCGGTGCGTTCGGCTCGCGCTTCCGGAGCACGAACACGGCCGCCACCGCTGTCCCCGCAAACAACGTAATCGCGAACCCGACGTAGTTGGCGATTGAGTCGAGGCTGCCGGTCAGCACCAGAATGATCGCCAGGATGGCCTGAGCGATGATCGACGCGGCCGGCGTCTTGTACTTCGGGTGCACGCGCGCCGCGCTCTTGAAGAACGTGTTGTCGCGCGCCATGGCGAAATACACGCGCGGGCCGGCAAACGTCCACGCGTTGATGCCGGCGGCGAGGCTGATGATCGCGACGATCGCCATGATGTCGCCGGCGCGCTCGCCGAGCAGCCTATCGCCAACGACGTCCAGGATGCTTCTCCCGCCAAGCGTGGCAAGTTCCCCGATGGGGATGACGTAGAGGTACAGCACATTGATGAGGACGTAGACCGCGATCACCGCGACGGTTCCCATCAACAGCGCCCGCGGCACGTTGCGGCCCGGGTCGCGAATCTCTTCGGCCATGTACGACGCGGCGTTCCATCCCGAGTAGGTGAACATGACGGGGATGAAGGCAAACAGCAGCCCGGTCGTGGTGACCGATCCCGCCGTTTCGGTGATGTTCGACGGCGATCCCGTCCCGGCCGTCAACCCGAAGGCGATGAAGACCACCAGCGAGACGATCTTGAGCGTCGTCAGCACGTTGCTCGCGATGCGGCCGGGACCGACGCCGCGGATGTGAATCAGCGCGGCGACGATGATGACGGCGCTGGCGGCGAGCGTATGAATCGAGAACGTCACCGCGTTGGACGTGCCGGGAATCGGAATGGCAAGGAGCGGCGTATCGTTGGCCACGCCCGGGATGAACCGATTGAGCGTGACGATCAGAAAGACCGCGCTGGCAGCCAACGCCCCGCTGAAACCTGCGACGAACGAGGTCCAGCCGGTGAGAAAGCCGGCCAGAGGCCCGAAGGCCTCGCGAAGATAGACGTACTCGCCGCCTGCCTTCGGCCTCAGCGCCGCGAGCTCGGCATACGCCAGGGCGCCCATGAACGCGAGTACGCCACCGCCGGCCCAGGCCAGGAGAAACCAGGTCGCATCCGGGATTGCGGCGGCGACGGCGGGTGAACGAAAGAGAATGCCGCCGCCGATGACGTTGGCGATGATGATGGCGGCGGCGTCGAAGGGCCCGAGGCGGCGCTCGAGGACGTGGGGTTCGCTAGTTGTGGTCGTTGGCACCCGCGGATTTAATCACGAAGTGCACGACGAGATCGAAGGGCACGAAGAAAAACACTTTCGTGAGCGTCGACCTCTTCGTGCCTTCGTGTCATTCCGTCAGTAGCTTTCGCTCAATCGGAAATTCGCCGATCTTGGCCCACGTGCGCGAGCCGTGGCGGGCGAACAGATCGACCTTGACGTCCACGAACTCCTTGTTCTGGAGCATCGCCGAGCGCGGCTGGGTGCCGGTGTAGCCGCGCGGACTCCGCACGACGAGCGTGCCGCCGGTCGCGCCGCCGGCGAGGCCGTCGGAGCCGACCCCTCTGATCAGCCGATCCCCCCAGGCCAGGTCCTCGGTTACCTGGCGGAAGACGGCGTTGACCTGCACGCTTGCGATCGGCTCGGCGGTGACGTTCTGGAGGTGGAAGCTGACGCTCGGCACGAGCTTGTTCTGGCCGTCGACGATGCCGGCGTCATACCAGCCGGTCTCGACCTTGGTGACCTTGAGCACCTTTTCGACCTCGCGCGACCGGCAGCCGGCGAAGACAAGAACACAGGCCAGTGACAGCAGCAGAGCCGGATAGCGGTGTGGGCTCATGGAGTGATTGTACATAGTCGCTCCATGAGACACCGCGAGACTTTCTACTGTTCCGTGACCTCAACCTGTTTCTGGGCCTCGTCTTTCGTGATGGTCCCGGCCCTGAAGGCTGCGAGGACGCTTCCCTTCACGCGCATGACCCAGGTGGTGGCGTCAATCGAATCGCCCGGAACGCGGATCGGCACGTCGTCGGTCGCAACGACGGCCAGATATTCGTCCGGCGGGATCGAGAGCGGCTGGCTGTTCACGAGCATCGCCTCGATCAACGCGGCCTTTACCTGGCGGGTATATTCCCCTTCCGGATCTTCCACGACTCGGGGGTCGACCTTCTCCTTCGGGTCAACCGTGTCAGTCTGCCGCTCGACGCCCTGCGGCGTTATCGACGCCGCCGTAATACCGCGCCGCTCGCCGCGCGCGGCGCCGGACGCCAGCTGCATCTCCAGCTGATACACCTGATCCAGCAGTTGTGAGCGCGCTGGTCCCGGGGCCATGCTCTGCAGCTGCGTTTTCATCTGCTGCACCATCATCGCGACGTTTGCGTCGCGGTTCTGATTCGGGCGCACGACGAGGTCCCAGAGGATCGGCAGATCGAGGTCGGGCACCTGCACGGTGAAGAGCACGCCATAGCCAGCGAGCCGTACGCCGCCTACGCGCGGGGTATTCGCCAGCCATGGGCGGCCTGTCGGCATCACGGTGCGGACTTGCGCCATCACCATCTCCGCCCCGCTCAACACAGCGCGCTGGAGGACCGCCTCCATCGTGAAGATCGCCTGGCGTGAGCGAATCAAATCAGCCTGGAGACGAGCCTGTTCGGCGTCACCTCCAGGGGCGCCCTGCGCCGCCGCCGTGGCGTACCCGATCAGCACCAAAGCGCCTGCAACAATCAACGTCCTGAGCGTAACCATCGTCGTTCTCACTTCCTTCATCACTCCCTGGGTATGCGCGGTCATCGCTAACGTCCGCTCGTCAGGGCGGTCCGAACCGCCAATTGCGGCGCAACTGTGCGGAAGGCGTAGCCCAGTTCCCGCACATCCTCTCTCATCGCATTGACAGTCCGAGTCGCCTCGCGCTGGTTCTCTGCCTCTCGCGCGAGGGTGGCGACCGTACTAATCAGACCAAGCGTGCGCCTGTCGTTTTCAACGCTCCGCTGCTCGAGCGCGCTCACACGCGCGAACAGTTCGTCCTGATCGATCTCGCGACCGGTGCGCGAGGCAAGCTGAACGTCCGCGTGCTCGATCGCACGGAGGCGCTCAGCCAGCCGTGCAAACTCCGCACGCGTCACAGCGATGTCTTCAACTCGAGCCGGCTCCGCGACAGGCTGAGGGACGGGTGCCTGTGCGACCGCCGCGGGCGCTTCGTCAGACAACCGCACGATGTTCACGCTCATGCCCGCGGCAAAGATCACGACAGCAGCGGCAGCCTGTGCCCATGCTGGCAGCGGCTGCCGCCACCAGCCTCCGCTCTTCGAGCGACGGCTGGCAGGCCCGGCGTGCTCGAGCACCTTCGCAGGTGGCTCGGCCTCCGTCCGCGTCAGCTGAAACCCAAGCGGCAGCGCCGGCGTTGCCCATGACACAAGGTGCGCGCGGGTGTCGCCGAGTGTACGGATTTCGTCGGCACAAGACGCACACAGCGCCACGTGGGCGGCAACCGCCTCGCGTTCAGCCGGCTCGCACTCATCGTAGAGATATCCGATGAGCGCCTCGTGATTCCCGCATACGTTGATGTCGTTCATGTTCTTTTCATCCATTCGGCACGCTCAGGATGACCCCGAGCGCAGTCGAGGGGTCACCATCTGGGGTACCGTCTGTCCCTGTCGCTCCAACTGCCGCCGCAGTACCGATAGTCCCTGGTACAACCGCGTCTTCACCGTGCTCAACGGGCATCCCTGAAGATCGGCAATCTCCTGAAACGTCATCCCGTGGTACTCCTTCAGGATGATCGCCGTCCGCTGTTCTTCAGGCAGCAATGTCATCGCTTCCTCGACGACCGCGCTCAACTCACGCCGCGCGACGAGATCCTCGATCGATTCCGCCGGCTCTGTCGCCGCCGCGGCTTCGAGGACGTCGACGTCCTCGGGAAACTGCGAGACCGGCGCGCGCCGCTGACGGCGGATCCAGTCGCGGCACAGGTTTAACGCAATCCGGTACAACCAGGACGAGAACTTCGCCTGCCCCTTGAACCCCGCGAGGGATCGGTACGCGCGGAGGAACGTCTCCTGGCAGACGTCCCGTGCGTCTTCTTCCCGTCCGATGACCCGGTACGCCAGGGCATAGATTGGCCGCTCCCATCGCAGGATGAGCTGATTGAAGCTGTCCACATCCCCGCCGCGCGAGCGGGTGACCAGCTCCTCGTCGGAGCGTGTGACGTCTGAAACCAATTGCGGCCGCTGCAGATAAGACGGCCCGGGAGCGCCGGTGGCCGTCGATTGCGATCTTACCGCCTTAAGTCATTAGCGGGTGGGAGTTTACGGTTGAAGAGGCTGACTATTGTGTATACTCGCCATGCTGGTGACCACGAACCGCCCGGACGACGTGTTCCTCACGACGGAAGAGGTACTCGAATACCTCCATGTCAATCTGCGCACGGTCTACCGGCTGATAAAAGCCGGAAAGATTCCCGCAGTTCGCGTCGGACGGCAGTGGCGCTTCCGCAAGGTGGACCTCGACGTCTGGCTGAATGGCCAGCGAACCGCTCCCCTTCACGAGGGTTCCTATACGCAGGCCGACACCCGCCAGCGGGTGCTTGTCGTGGACGACGAGGAAGGGATTCGCGACCTGCTTTCGCGCACGCTGGCGCTGGCGGAATACGACGTGGAGACGACCTCGGACGGCGAATCGGCGCTGGAAAGCATCCGTAACGACGGCTACAAGCTGCTGATCGCCGACCTGCGCATGCCGGGCATGGACGGGCTGACGCTGATCCGCGAGGTCAAACAGATCAACCCGCATCTGCCGATCATCATCATCACCGGGTATTCGTCTGAGTCCGCCGCAATCGAGGCCGTGAATCTTGGCGTGGCCGGCTACCTGACGAAACCCGTGGGCATTCCGCAAGTCCTCGCCGCGGCGGCGAGGGCTCTCGGCCAGCCCGAGGCCTGAGGGCGGCTCCGCCGAAACGCCCAACTCCCAAGACCCAATCCCCAAGCGTTCTTCGCGAGCTTCGCGTCCTTCGCGGCCTTCGCGGCCTTCGCGGTAAAAGGTTTGGCAGTTGGGAGTTGGAAGTTGGGAGTTGATACTAGAGAACAGTGATCCAGCTTTCCGACCTGACCAAATCGTTCGGCGACCGCACGCTGCTCGAGCATGTGACGTGGCAGATCGGCGACGGCGATCGCGTCGGGTTGTGTGGACCTAACGGCGCCGGGAAGACAACGCTCCTCAAGATGCTCGCCGGGCTCGACGAACCCGACTCCGGCGCCATCGTCCGGCCGGCGGACCTCACGATCGGCTACCTGCCGCAGGACGGGCTGAGCCATTCGGGACGCAGCGTGTTCGAGGAAGCCAGCAGCGCCTTTCAGGGGCTCCTCGACATCAAAGCCGAGATGCACGACATCGAGCATCGCCTCGGCGACGCCTCGGTGCCGGAAGCGGAACACGAAGCAATGCTCTCGCGGTACGCGGAACTCCAGGATCGCTTCCGCCTGTCGGACGGATACAACATGGACCTTCGCATTGCGACGGTCCTGCGCGGCCTCGGCTTCAGCCCCGACGACGCGGAGCGTCCGTGCGAGACGTTTTCCGGCGGCTGGCAGATGCGCATCGCCCTCGCCAAGCTGCTGCTCGGACGGCCGAATCTCCTGCTGCTGGACGAACCCACCAACCATCTCGACCTCGAGGCGCGCAACTGGCTCGAGGAGTATCTCAGCGCGTATCCGTACGCGGTCATTCTCGTCTCGCACGATCGCTACTTCCTCGACACGGTGGTGACGCGCATCACCGACCTGAACCTGCGGAAGCTGACCGACTACGTCGGCAACTACAGCAAGTACGTCGACCAGCGCGACGCGATGCTCGAACGGCTGCGGCAGGCCAAGCGCGAGCAGGACGAGGAAGTGGCCCGCGTCAAGATGTTCATCGACCGCTTTCGCTACCAGGCGACGAAGGCGGCGCAGGTCCAGAGCCGGATCAAGCTGCTCGAAAAGGTCGTTCCGATCGAGGTGCCGCCGGAACGCAAGCGCATCCACTTCACGTTTCCCAAGTGCTCGAAGAGCGGCCGGACCGTTTTCGAGGTGAAGCACGCGCGCAAGGCGTACGGCGATTTGACCGTGTTCCAGGATCTGAACCTGCACATCGAGCGCGGAGACCGCATCGCGCTGGTCGGTCCCAACGGCGCCGGAAAGTCGACGCTGATGCGCCTGCTGTCCGGCGAAGAGCCGCCCGACGCGGGAACGCGCATACCGGGTCACCAGGTCGTCATGGAGTACTTCGCGCAGGACGAAGCGGTGCGCCTCGACCCGGCGCTGACGGTCTACGAGACGCTCGCGGCCGGGTCGCCGAACGACATGGTCCCGGCCATCCGCAACATCCTCGGCGGGTTTCTGTTCTCGGGCGACGACGTCTACAAGAAGGCGGCGGTGCTCTCGGGCGGCGAGCGCACGCGGCTCGCGGTCGCGCGCATGCTGCTGCGGCCGTCGAACACACTGCTGCTCGACGAGCCGACCAACCATCTGGACCTCGATTCGAAGGACGTGCTCCTCGAGGCGCTCGAGGACTACGGCGGGACGCTGATTTTCGTCTCCCACGATCGCTACTTCGTCGAAAAGCTGGCGACGAAGATCATCGAGATCGGACACGGGCAAGCGGTCGTCTATCCGGGGACCTACGCGGAGTTCCTGTGGAGTAAGGCGCAGAAGGAACGGGCAGCTCCCAACGCCCAACTTCCAACGCCCAAAAGCGAAACCGCGAAGCCCGCGAAGGACGCGAAGACCGCACGGACCACGGACCACGGACCAAGAACGGACCCGGGACCAGGGACGGACCAGGCACCTAGGACCAGGGACCAGGGACCGTCCCGGGATGAACGAAAGCGAATCGAGGCGGAAAGAAAGAAGCAACAGCGGTCGATTGAAGCTCTGCAGAAGCGGATCGCCGACCTCGAGGCGCGGATTGCCGATAGAGAGGCCAGGGTCAAAGAGCTCGAGGCGGCCATGTCGGCACCGGGGTTCTACGACGACCGCGACGCGTCGCAACTCCTCGTTGACCAGCACCAGGCGCTCATGTGGGAGGTTGGCGACCTGATGGGCCAATGGGAGGCGCTTCAGGAGCACGCCGCCGGACCCGAATCGTAAGCCCCGGCTTCAGCAAGCGACGAAATCGGGATAAGATTACAGAAACGTAATCGCGTGGTCCGATGTTGATCACGGGCCGGTGCGAAAACGGCCCATTTACCTGCAATTCTGAGCGTTGAGCTCGGGCATGTCGCTTGCCCTGCAGGGCTCGACGTTGCCGCTGTTGTCAAAAGCCCGCACCCCTCTGTTTTCCGGATCGGAGGAAGAGGAACCCTCCGCGCGCCCGGGTGTCCCTGCGCCTCCGCGCAGCGACGTCCCGGATGCCTTTTTCCGCCAAATCGTTACGGGGATGCGGAACGGCGTCCTGGCGATTACCCGGGATGGCCGGGTGGCCGTCATCAACGACGAGGCTTACCGCGTGTTCGGCATCAAGCCATCGCCCTCCGATATCGGACAGCCTGCGGCGTCGGTCGTCAAAGCGCACCCGGAGGTGATCCGGACGCTCACCGCCGCGTTCGAACTGCACCATCTGCCGAACCGCGCCGAGATGCGGCTGAAACCGCAGAACCAGGTCATCGGCTACACGCTGGCGCTGATGCGCAACGACGCGGGCGAACCGACTGGCGCGGCGATGTTCTTCAAAGACCTGACGCGCGTCGAGCGGCTCGAGGAGCGTGAACGCCTTCGCGACCGCCTGGCGGCGGTCGGCGAGATGGCGGCGGTCATCGCGCACGAGGTGAAGAACCCGCTGGCCGGCATCGAGGTGATGGCGGGGGTGCTGCGCCGCAAGATCCCGGCATCGCCGGACGCCCAAGCGCTGCTGACCGACATCATCAAAGAAGCCAAGATGGCCAACGCCATCGTGCAGGAAGTGCTCGACTTCGTGCGGCCGATACGCCTCCAGGTCGAGCGCACCTCCATCGCCGAGGCCGTGCACGGCGCGATCTCGCTTGCCGACACGAAGGCGCGCCGCGGCGCCGTCAACGTGGACGTCCGGCTCACCTCCGGCCTGCCGCTGATCCAGGGCGACCAGCATCAGCTGATGCAGCTCTTCACCAACCTGCTCATCAACGCCTACGAAGCCATGGGCGGCACGGGACGGATCGTCGTCACCGGCGAGCTCACGCGGATGGCCGACGGCGGCGCCGGCCGGGAGGCCGTGCTGGTCGAGGTGACCGACGACGGCCCGGGTATGCCGGCGGAAGTCTCCGAGAAAGTGTTCGATCCGTTTTTCACCACCAAGGCACAGGGCTCCGGGCTCGGGCTCGCCATTGTCCGCAAGATCGTTGACGCGCACGACGGCCGGCTGGATCTTCGAACGGCACCGGGACAGGGAACGACCATTCGTCTGACGCTTCCTGTGAGCGCGGACGAGGAGTAAACGACCGTATGAGTCGCATTCTGATTGCCGATGACCACGATTCGCTGCGCCGCGGCCTGGCGCAGGGTATCGCCGAGGCCGGCCACGACGTCGAAGAGGCCGCCAACGGCAACACCGCGATCGAGAAGCTGCACGACAGCTACTTCGACGTGATCGTGAGCGATCTGAAGATGGGCGGCAGCACGGGCCTGGAAGTGCTGAAGACCGCGAAACAGCTGCACCCGACCTGCGCCGTCATCCTGATGACCGCGTTCGGGACGATCCAGACCGCGGTCGAGGCGATGAAGGCGGGCGCCTTCGACTACGTCCAGAAGCCGTTCGAAATCGAGGAGATGGAGGTCAAGATCAACAAGGCGATCGAGATGCGGCAGATGCAGCATCAGATCGACTACCTCCGCCACGCGCAGGGCGACATCTACGACTTCGACCGCATCATCGGCAGCTCCGGCGCGCTCGAGAAGGTCCTGAGCGTGGTGCGCAAGGTTGCCAAGAGCAACACCACGGTGCTGGTCCGCGGCGAGACCGGCACGGGCAAGGAGCTGATTGCCGGCGCGATCCACCACAACTCGCACCGCGCCTCGCGCAATTTCATCAAGGTGAACTGCGCGGCACTGCAGGAGAACCTGCTCGAATCCGAGCTGTTCGGGCACGAGAAGGGGGCCTTCACCGGCGCGCATGAACGGCGCATCGGGCGGTTCGAACAGGCCCAGGGCGGCTCGCTGTTCCTGGACGAGATCGGGGAGATCGACGCGTCGACGCAGGTCAAACTGCTGCGGTTTTTGGGCGAACGCACCTTCGAGCGGGTCGGTTCGAACAAAACGCTGACGGCCGACGTGCGCCTGATCACCGCGACCAACAAGAACCTCGAGGACCTCGTCAAGGCGGGGATCTTCCGCGAAGACCTGTTCTTTCGCTTGCGGGTCGTCGAGATCCGGCTGCCGGCGCTGCGGGAACGGCCGCAGGACATCCCGATGCTGGCCCAGACTTTTTTGCGGGAATTTGCCGAAGAAAACAACAAAACGGTGAAGGGCTTTACCGCCGACGCGGCGGAGCTGTTGTTGCGTCACGCCTGGCCGGGCAACGTCAGGGAGCTGCGGACGGCGATCGAGCATGCGGTCGTGCTCAGCCGGGGCGAGCGGATCAGCCCGCGGGATTTGCCCGCCTCGGTGCGCAACGTCTCGTTGGCCGCCGGAACCCAGCCCTTGCTGGCCAAGGAGGACATGACCATCCAGCAAGCGGAGAAAGAACTCATCATCCGTGCCTTGAAGGAAACCGACGGCAACCGGACCCTGGCCG
>DASTBV010000028.1:0-14578 GCA_035711805.1 Vicinamibacterales bacterium | reverse complement strand
GCGCTGCATCCAAACCGGCGCTGGGCGTTCTTCGCCGTCAATTACGTCGGCGTTGCTCCTGGCGGCGCCCACAACACGCTTCTGCTGGGTCAGGAACCGGGCTGCGTCGCGGGCACCGCGACGCAAGGAATCGCCGACGTGACCATCACACGGGATCACGCCCTGGTGGCACGGTATCTCCTCAAGACGTTGCGCGGCCGCGAGCCGTCCATGACGCTGGGGACCGGACATTCATCCGGCGTGACCGTGCACCTGCTGCTGAACGCAGGCTTCGATCATCGCCGGAGCGGGACTGTCCAGGCCGGCGACAACCATCTCACGCCGTACGATGCTTCATCGGGCCGGCTGTTCGATGGCTTTCTCTCGCTCATGGGTGGCGCCGGCCCGGTTCTTCCATCGGCCTTCACCGGAGAGATCTCTGCGCCGACGATCTTCATCAACACCGAAGTCGATCGCGGCACGACCGGCATGGTGACGGCCATCAACGAGATGGTGCTCCATCCATCCCTCGACGTTCCGTCGCTCGTCCGTCTCTACACCGTCCGAAACATGCCGCACATCGATTCCGACCTCGTCCTGAGCGCGCACCGGCCGGGCAGCGAGTTCGCCGATCCGTTGATCCCCGAGTATTTCGCTGGAGGCGGCGAGCGGATCAAACCGCTGACGGGTGCGCTGCTCGACGCGCTCGCGCGGTGGGCCACCGCCGGCGTTCCACCGCCCCACTCGCTGTTCAACGGCGAGTTCTTCACCAACCCCGACCGCATCGTCTTTCACCGGACCAGCCCCTCGACCACGTCGTTTCCCCTCGTGGACGATGTGAGCGTCGACACGCACGGGCTGATGCCGCCGGCCGGGCCGCTGACCGCGGCGCAGCGCACCGCCTGGAACAACGTGCGCGCCGAGCTCGCCGCGACCGTTGAATCCATCGTGCTGCCGGAGACGGCCTGCCGCCGCGCCGGACTTCACTTCCTCGGCACGGGGCCGGTTGGCACCAAAGTCACGCCGCTCGACGCGTCGGCGTTTCTGGCCCGCTGGGGCACGCAGGCGGCGCACCAGACCTGCCGTGTGCAGACAGTCGACATCCTTGCCGCGCGCGGCCTGTATGACGAGACGGTTGTTACCATCGACGTCCGCCCCGAGACGTTCCCGAACGTTATCGACGTCGCCGCGGACGGACGGCTGACCGTGGCGATCTTCAGCACGGCGGGATTCGACGCGACGGCGATCGTGCCTGGCTCGCTGCGGCTCGCCAGCTCGAGCACCTTCGGGGCCGCCGATCATCCCGCCAGCACGCACGGGCAGGTGATTGACGTGAACGGAGACGGCCGTGCCGATCTGCTCGTCGAGCTCGAGATCAGTCGAGTTCAGCTGGTGCCCGGCGATCTCGTCCTGGATCTCTGGGGTCGCACTCGAGGAGGCGTGGCGTTTACGGGATCCGACCTCGTGGAGGTGGCTGATGGGCCCTAAAGTCCCACAAAGTCGCATCGACTGACGGCACTCGAAGCACGTGTGAATTGTCGTGGCGCCGGCCGGGGCGGGAGGACTAGACTCACGCCCTCAGTCTCAGCGGCAGCAACGATGACTCCACACCTGTTTGGCCAGAGCGGGCTCGTCAACGAGCCCGTCTCTCGCAAGCTCCGTATCTTCGCGTTCGACCCGGGGGTCTCCGCGCAGTTCGATCTCGCCGGCATCGGCGAGATCACCATCGCGGTGCCGTGGGAACGCGATCTCGCCCCCGGTCCGGTCGGCGAATACATCGAGGTCGTCGACGCGGACCCGGCCAGCGGCGTGGTCTACAAGCCGATCGATCTGAACGATCAGTGGATCCTCGCGCAGAACGGCGTCGCTCCGTCGGAGACGAATCCGCTGTTTCACCAGCAGATGGTCTACGCGGTCGCGATGACGACCATCGGGCACTTCGAGCAGGCACTCGGGCGCGTGGCGCTCTGGTCGTCGCGCCGCGACCGCACACAGGACGGCGAAGCGCAGTTCGTTCGCCGCCTGCGGATCTACCCGCATGCGCTGCGCGACCGAAACGCCTACTACAGCCCGGAGAAGAAGGCGCTGCTGTTCGGCTACTTTCCGGTGGGGGTGAAGGACGCGAGCAACACGCCGGGCACGCTGGTGTTCACGTGCCTCTCCCACGACATCATCGCGCACGAAACGACGCACGCGCTGCTCGACGGAGTCCACCCCCGCTTCAACGAGCCTCACAACCCGGACGTGCTCGCGTTTCACGAAGCGTTCGCCGACCTGGTCGCGTTGTTCCAGCACTTCTCATATCCCGGCGTCCTCCGCGATCAGATTGCGCGGACGCGCGGCAACCTCGGCGCCGAGAACCTGCTCGGTCAGCTCGCGCAGCAGTTCGGCAAAGCCTCGGGCCGCGGCACCGCGCTGCGCGACGCGCTTGGCGGAATCAACGCGAAGACGGGGCAGTGGGAGGCGAAACAGCCCGACGTCACCGCGCTGGACCGCACTGCGCCGCCGCACGCGCGCGGCGCCATTCTCGTGGCCGCCGTGTTCGGCGCGTTCCTGAAGGTCTACCGCGCGCGAACGAGGGACCTCTATCGGATTGCCAGCGAGGGCACCGGCGTGCTGCGCGCCGGCGACATTCCGCCCGATCTGTCCGGCCGGCTCGCGGAGGAGGCCGCGCGGATTGCGCCGAACGTGCTGCAGATGTGCATCCGCGCGATCGACTACTGCGCGCCGGTCGGCATCACGTTCGGCGATTACCTGCGCGGAATCATCACCGCGGATTACGACCTGAACCCGGAGGATCCGCTCGGCTATCGCCTGGCGTTCGTCGAGAGCTTCCGGCAGTGGGGCATTCATCCGGCACGGATGCAGAGCATGTCAATCGAGAGCCTTCTCTGGCCCGATCTGGCGGCCGCGCAGGAGGTGAGATCGCTCTTCACCGAGGAACAGCCGACCGATTCGCCGGAACAGGTCGCGCAGTTCAGGTCGTCGACGCAGAGACCAGGGAAGCTGAGCCCCTGGAATCTCGAGGGCGATCGCTATGCGACGTGGGAAGGCATCGAGTTCAACTCGGCGGTGCTCTGGGGCTGGTTGATGAAAGGCAAAGGCCGCACGCTGCTGCCGTACATCGGCCTGGTGACCGAAGATGCCGACCCGCGGGTGCCGCCGACGGTCTACCGCTCGCGGTCGACCAACCGCGCCGCCGTGGAAGTGCACTCGGTGCGGACCGCGCTGCGCCGGGGTCCGCGCGGCGGCATCGTCTCGGACCTGGTCGTCGAGCTCACACAGCGGCGCCGGGGCTACTTCGATGCGGACACGCAGAAAGCCATGGACGCGAAGGATCCGTACGCCCTGGCCGACGAGAAGCCCGACTTCGTTTATCGCGCCGGCTGCACGCTGCTGATCAACCCGGTCAGTCTGGAAGTGCGCCGCGTGATCACGACCCGCGGCACGATTGCGGACAACGCCGAGCTCGAGCGGGTGAGGACCTTCCTCGTCGACGGCGGTCTCGAGCCGCCGGATTCGTTCCACCGCGCGCGCGACGTCGTGAACGCGCGCGAACCGTTCGCGCTGCTGCATCGCGAGGAGGCTTAGTGGTATGTCGTTCCAGCATTACTACCGGCCGCGCCGTTGTCGCGGCCGGAAAAACCGTGGTCGAAGAGTACCCGTGACTAGTACTCTTCCAGTGGATACGCTCCACTAGTCATGGCCGGCCGTCTGATTCCGGCACCGGGAACCGTGGTCGTCAGGATGTACCGCATCGGCCACGGCGACTGCTTCCTGCTCGCCTGTCCCGGGACAACCGCCGACAAGCCCGTGTACGTGCTGATCGATTGCGGGTACAAACCGGGATCGCCGAAGTTCATCAAGACGACGGCAAAGGAAATCACCGACGACATCCGCGAGGCGACCGGCGGCCACATCGACGTCGCCATCATCACGCACGAGCATCAGGACCACGTGAATGGCATCTCGCAAACGAACTTCAAGAACATCACGATTGGCGAGGCGTGGTTCGCGTGGACCGAAGATCCGGACGATGACGTCGCCAACGATCTGCGAACGGAGTTCAAGGACAAGCTGCTGGGGCTGCTCGCGGCCCGCAATCGGCTGCAGGCCGACGGCGATGCCGAGATCGCGACGAAGCTCGATCGCTTCCTCGCGTTCGAGCTCGGCGGCGAAGACGAGGCGTTCAACGCCACAGCCGCGCTGACGCTGCTGGCCGCGGACGATCCCTTGAACTCGATGAACAAGAAGTCGATGAAGCTGATCAAGGATCGCGCGTCGAAGGGTACGAAGTTCCTGCGGCCGCATTCGAAGATTCGCAACGTCCCCGGGGCCGACGGTATCAGGGTTTTCGTGCTGGGCCCGCCGCGCAATCTCGAGCAGCTCAAATCGCTCGATCCCGAGGGCGACGAGGAGTTCCACCTGGCGATGTCGTCGCCGGTTGCCTATTTCGGTGCCGCGGCGCGCGCGGCAAACGGCGATCGGAGTCCGCAGATTCCATTCGCACCCCGCTATTCGGTCCCGCTGGCGGAGGCGAGCGCGATCCCGTTGTTCGCGGACCATTACGGCACGACCGGAGACGCGCCGAAGACGGCGCCACACGCCGGCGCGCTCGAAGTGCCCACCAACGCGGACTGGCGGCGGATCGACCGCGACTGGCTCTACTCGGCCGAGCAGCTGGCGCTCGACATGAGCGACTACACGAACAACTCCAGCCTCGTGCTCGCCTTCGAGCTGGGGAAGGGCGGCAAGGTTCTGCTGTTCGCGGCCGACGCGCAGCGCGGCAACTGGAAGTCGTGGGCCAAGAAGGGATGGACCGAGGGCGGCAAGAAGGTCACGGTCAAGAACCTGCTCTCACGGACAGTGCTCTACAAAGTCGGTCATCACGGCAGCCATAACGCGACGCTGAACGGCACGGCTGATGCCGATTACGCGAACATCAGCTGGATGGCGGAAGGCGACCATGGCCGCGAGTTCACCGCGATGATCACTGCGGTCCGGAAGTGGGCGGAGACGCAGGATGGCTGGGACCATCCGCTGAAGGCGATCAAGGACGCGCTGCTGCAGAAAGCGGGCGGCCGCGTGTTCCAGACGGATACGGACTTCGACAAGTTGGAGAAACCGAGCGGCGCCACCGCGGCCGAGTGGGACCAGTTCACAGGGCGCACCGTGGGAGACAAGCTCTACTTCGATTACACGATCTCCCGCACGTAAGGAAGGCAGTTCGTGGCATATTCCGCCATCCTCGCCATCATCCTCTCGAGCGCTGCGTTGACGGCGCAGTGGCTCGCGCAGCCGACTCCGGGGGTTCCACGCACCGCCGACGGCAAGCCGAATCTGGCCGCGCCGCCGCCGCGCGCAGCAGACGGCAAGCCTGATCTGTCCGGGCTGTGGGTGAAGGCGTCGCCGAAGTACGCACGGAACATCGCCGCCGATCTCAAGCCAACGGAGATCCTCCCGTGGGCCCGCGAGACCGTCGAGCAACGCCGCGAAGATCTTGGCAAAGACGGCATGCAGATCCGCTGCCTGCCGCTCGGCCCGGCCTACGCCACCTCCGGCGACAGCACGGGGTCTGAGATGATGCGCATCGTCCAGACGCCGTCGCTGATCCTGATGCTCAATCCGGATCTCACCTACCGGCAGATCTGGACGGATGGACGCGCCCTCGAGCGTGAGCCGAACCCGTCGTGGATGGGGTACTCGGTTGGACGCTGGGACGGCGACACACTCGTGGTCGAGAGCAACGGCTTTCACGCCGGAACCTGGCTCGATCGAGACGGGCATCCCCACACCGAGCAGCTGCGCCTCACCGAACGGTATCGCCGCCCGCGCTTCGGGACCCTGGACATCGAAGTGACGCTGTCCGATCCGGGCGCCTACGCGAGGCCCTGGACCGTGAAGGTCGCTGCGGACTACGCCGCCGACACCGAGATGCTCGAATGGGTCTGCAACGAGGGGGCGAATCGAAGTCTGCTGCACTGGGTCGGCAAGGCGTCCGACGAGCGGAAGAACGAGGTCAAGGTCGCGCCGGCGATTCTGGCGCGATACGTCGGCACCTACGTCGAGCAGCCGCCATTCTGGAGAGCCACGCAGCTCGTTGGCTCGGTGCCAACCGGCCGCACGCTTCAGATCACGGTGGAAGACGGACGGCTCGTGGGCGATATGGACGGGCGCGGCAAACAGGTGCTGATCGGGATGTCGGACTCCGAATTCACCGGGCTGTACGGCCTCGGCGTCCAGTTCCTCGACGGCGGGTTGTACGTGAAGCACGTCTCGGGCAACTATCGTTTTACGCGCCGGTAAGCCCGCCCCAACGGCAAACCTTGCGCCGCTGGAATTCGTCAAAGAGCGGCATGAGACGTCTGAACACCCGCTTCTCCAGCGCGGCAGCGATCGTCTCGCTCCTGAGCTTCGCGGTCCACACCACTGCGGCCCAAAGCAGGCAGCCCGGCAGCACGACGTCGCTGCCGCGAACGCCGTGGGGCGACCCGGATCTTCAAGGCACCTGGCCCGGCGGCCCCGTGTTCGCCGTGCCGTTCGAACGTGCCCCTGAACTGGGCAACCGCGCCACCCTGTCCCCCGAGGAGACAGCGAAGCGGAATGCGCAGATCGATGCGCAGATCGCGGGAGTGAACGGAGTGGCCAACTTCTGGCCGGAGCTCGGACACGCTCCGGCGATCACCTCGCTCATCGTCGAGCCTGAGAACGGCCGGCTGCCGCCACTGACCGCGGACGGGGCGCGCCGCGCGCAGGAGTGGCGGGTCAGAGCCGACCCCAACTATCCGGCCCCCAGCGCGGCGGATCTGCGGCCATACGACCGTTGCATCTCGCGAGGTGTCCTCGGCTCCGCATTTCCGAACCAGTACGGCTCAGGCATGCAGATCCATCAGTCGCCAGGGTTCGTCGTCATCCGGCACGAGATGGTTCACGAGGCGCGCGTCATCGCCCTCGATGGGCGGGCGCACGTTTCACCGGCGATCCAGTCGTATATGGGCGACTCGCGCGGCCGGTGGGAAGGCGACACGCTCGTCGTCGAGACGACGAACTTCAACGGCCGCACCGGTTCGTACGCGCGCAACGGGGACGGCAACCCGACGAGCACCGCGCTGAAGCTGATCGAAAAGTTCCGCCTGCGGGATGCTGGAACGCTGCTCTACGAAGTGCTGATCGACGATCCGCGGACGTTCTTCCAGCCCTGGAAGGTTGCGTTTCCGATTGCTCGAGACGAGAGCTACGTTCTCTACGAGTACGCCTGCCACGAGGGCAACTACGCGATTGGGAACATCCTGCGGGCGGCTCGCGCCGCGGAGCGTGCGAAGTAAGACCGTGTGCGACGTGCCATCCGGCGGTGCGTTATTTCGTGTCGGCCGGTCTCGAAAAGAGCGCCGCCTCAATCGCCTGGTTGTGCGCCACCTTCTCGACGATCGCCGTGAAGTTCTGAACGGTCGAGGTGGCCCTGACCTGAAACGGGAGCTTGATGCCGTCCACTTCCCGAAAGTCGAGGAGGTCGACGGTCATCTCGAACGCTCCAGCGTTCGGGTCCTCCGCCTGGATTACCTGCCGGATTTCAAGAAACGACTCGGCATCGATATAGCGGCGCCACGAGGGGCCGAGCTTCGGTGTGACCGTCAGCACGAAGGCGTCGCGATCGCCGACCTTCTCCCGGCCCGTGAGCTCCAGCGACATTCCCGACGCTTTGTAATTCAGCAGCGGGGTCGGGAACGTCTCATTTCGGAGATTGTGCAGCTGGTTTCCGGTGATCTCACGATTGCCCTCGAGTGAGTTGATCAGATAGCCCACCGCGCCATCGAATCGCTCGTCGTAGATCAACTCACCTGCGCCGGCGGCGCTCAGGTCGAGCTTCACGAGGGTCCGCACACTATTGGGCGCACGATTGACGAGCTCGAGCGCGCCGTTGATGTCACCGACGGGCGTTGCGACGGTGATCTTGCCGGTGGTGATCCGGGAGGTGAGCCTGCTCAGCGCGGCGCGGCCGCCCATGGCGGCAAGGTGCTTCTCGACGATCTCATCCGCCGACTGGGCGGATGAGATGCGCGGCACGGCAAGCAGGAGCGCGGCGACGACCACTCCTCGCCAAAGTGTGTTCATGGCTGCATCGACGAAAAACGGAATGATCGGGTTCCGAGCCGGCGCGAGTCTACACCTATTTCGGGCCGAGGCTTCCGAGCGTGGCGGACAGGAACGTCCTGATCTCGTCGACGACGCCCTCCGGCAGCTGCGGCCGGCCGTTCGCCCCTGGCACAGTCATCCCGTGATCCATTCCCGGCACCGTGAGCAGCCTGGCGGCGCCGGGCGCGTTCCCGTTGACGTGCGCAACCAGCCGTTCGTGATCGACGCGGTGCATGACGAAGTCCGCCTCGCCCCAGATTGCCAGCGTCGGGGCGCGGACGCTCGACCACGCGCGTGACGCGTTGATCGCCTGCAGCTGATGGAAGAACACGGCCGGGCGATCGTACTGGTGCGCGGGCTCATCGTCCCAGACGCGCGCGAGCGATGGCTTTTCCTTGATCACCTGCGCCGGCGTCTTTCTCTCCAGCAGGAAACCGGTGTACAGCTCGATGAGCAGCGCCACCCGCTCGGCGACCTCGCCTGGAGCGATCCTGGACCGTTCCATCCGCAGCCGCTCGAACTCGATCAGCCGTTCGAACCAGCTGCGCATCCAGCTGTTGATGACGACATATCCGGCGACCGGCGTGTCGCCGGCGACGAGCGGCAGGAATGCGCCCGAGAAGCTGTGGCCCATGATCAGAATCCGCGACGGATCGACCCACGGATGCGCCCTCAGAAACGCCAGCGCCGCGCGGCTGCCTTCGATCTCTGTCTCGAGGTCGGTGTCGCGGCAGACGCCTTCGCTATCGCCAACGCCTGGTTTGTCGACACGAAGCAGCACGTAGGGCATCTGGGCCGCAATCCGCTGCAGGAGCTCGTCGATGCCGGGTGCCGCGCCCTTCGGACTCTCGACCGAGTCGCAACTGAGCCAGGGCACGAACAGGATTGCGGCGCGGCGGCCGGTTGACCGCTCCGGCCGCGTCATGATGGCCCGCTGCAGCAGACCGCGCGGATTACGGATCGCCGTGTAGACGACTTCGACGCCAGGAAACGTTTCGAGCGGGAGGCCCGAACGACGGGGGAGCGCGGGTGCCTGCGCGCCGGCCGCCGACACGCACAGGACGGCCAGCAGCGGCGCTGCAACGGTGCGCATGATGTCCTTTCATCACCACCGTAGTCACGGCCCCCGCCGGTGTCTTGGATCATTGTGCAACACGCGCGAGCGGACACGGCCCGTAGAATGCACTCAGGACGATGAGCGCAACGAATCCGGGACGGCGGGAATGGGTCCGGTATCGTGCCGGCACCGCTGGCGTGGAACTACTGGAGGCGTCGTTCGACCGGCACGTCTACGAACGCCATATTCATGAGACGTACGCCATCGGCGTTACGCGACGCGGCGTTCAACGCTTCTGGTGCCTCGGTGCGACGCACGACAGCCTTCCGGCCGGTGTCATCGTCATTCCGCCGGGAGAGGCACACGACGGCGAATCAGGCACGACGGGCGGCTACAGCTACCGGATGTTCTACGTCCCGGTCGACCGCGTCCGAGCGCTTGCCGCGGAAGCGTTCGAGCAACCCGCATCCAACCTGCAGCTTCGGCGCGCGTGCGTCCTGCGCGAGCCGGCGCTCGCGGCGGACCTCGACGCTGCATGGAGTGCGATTGACGCCCGGCCGGCCTCGCTTGCAGCAGACGAACTATTAGGCCGGGCGCTTTGCCGCCTCGACGTCAGGCACGACCCGGCGGTGGCGCGCATCCGCACGCTGGATCGTCGCGCCTTAGACCGCGTGCAGGGATACCTGCGGGCGCACGTGGGCGAGCACCTGAGGCTTGCCGACCTGGCAGCGCTCGCGTCGATGAGCCGGTTTCAGCTGACGCGCCAGTTCGAGAAGGCCTACGGACTCCCGCTGCACGCCTACCAGGTGCATCTCAGGCTGGCCGAAGCGAAGCGCCGGCTTCGCTCCGGTGCCGGCATTGCAGCCGTTGCCGCCGATTTGGGCTTCGCCGACCAGAGTCATCTCCATCGCCGGTTCAAGGGCGCCTTCGGCATGACGCCCGGTGAATGGCGGCGCATGCACCACGATCCAAGAATCCTCGCTTCCCGCACAGTACGTTCGCCAACTGTGGTGGGGCGAGCCTTGTCAGGCTCGCCTCGCGAACCTGACGGGTTCGCGCCACGAGAATCGAGGTGAAAGATGGCTGCCGATATGGACGCGATGGTGCGGAGCTTCGACAACCCCGACGAGGTCCGTGAATTGACGCGCGGACGATTCGAGATCGTCCGGATCGGCGGCATCACGATCGGCCGGGCGACCTACGAGCCTGGATGGAAGTGGTCCGAACACGTCGGGCGGCCGCTCGGGCTGACGCGCTGCACCGTCGAGCATGTCGGGCTCGTGCTCGAGGGCGCAGCCGTGGCGGCCATGGACGATGGCCGAACGATCGAGCTGAAGGCCGGCTCGCTGTTTTACGTGTCCGGTGAGCCGCACGACAGCTGGGTCGTCGGCGACCGGCCGTACGTGTCGCTGCACTTCCTGGGCGCAGAGGGCTACGCGAAGTAGCGACACCGCGCGGCGGTCAGGGCTGCGGGGGTGCCGCTTCCAGGCGCTCGCCGATTTCAGCCGGCCATGAAATCGCACGCATCGGTTCGCCGGGCGCCGTCCGGACGCAGGCAATCGCCATCGTCCCGGTCGCGATGGTTTCTTCCCCGAGAGTCAGCACGCACGAGTAGGCGATGGACTTCTCGCGGATGGATGTGATCTGGATGCGGGCCTCGAATTCGTCCTCGAAGCGCAGGGGCCGCCGGTAGTCGAACGAGGCCGCTACCCGCGGAAGTACGATTCCTGGCAGGTCAGCCGCTCGCAGCCCGGCGCTGCGCCACAATTCGTACTCGGCTTCCTCCATGTAGCGGAAGTACCAGCTGAAGTGCACGATTCCGGCGCCGTCCACCTCGTAGAAGCGCACGCGCCGGCGCAGCCGCCACTCTGAGATCCGCATGATGACTGCGGAAGACGGCGACTACTTCGCTTCGAGGCCGCCGGTGAGCCCTTCGACCTGATGGCCGATGGCCAGCTTGCGGGCGCGCATGATCTCCGCCGGGGTCGCGACCTTCGGATCGACCCTCGCTTGCGAGCAGGTGAATCCGCGCAGCGTGCACTCGGAGGTGGTGTGCGTGATGCCGCGCTGCTTCATCACCTTTGCCATCAACGCCACCGCGTCCTCGTGAATGATGACGGCGTTGTTGGGCACGAACGTGCCGACGCCGATGGCGTAGTCGATGGGCATCAGCGGCTCGTTGCTGGAGCCGAACGCCCCGTCGTTCTTCTTGCCCAGGTCATGCGCGCTGAGATCGGCGCCGACGTCGATCAGGTACTGAATGATGGGCACGTTGCCGAAGTTGCCCGCGGCCATCAGCGGGGTGATGCCGTAGTCGTCCGGCCAGTTGACGTCGTTACCCAGTTCCACGAACAGCTTCACCACCTGCAGCCGCTCTTCCGGCGACTTGCCACGGTGATACCCATGGATGAAGCCGAGACCGGCCGCCGCCGACAGCATGTTCTCGCTGTCCCTGGAGATGATCTTCGGGTCGGCGCCGCGGTCGAGGAGCAGCTTCACCAGCTCGAGATCCCCGGCAAAGGCGGCGCGCATCAGCGCCGTGGCAAAGACGATGCGCGGGGAGCCTTCGCGCATGCGCGCGCGCGGCGTGTTGTTGACCAATGCGTTCGGGTTGGCGCCGGCATCGAGCATCTTGCGGATGAGCGGCAGCGGGTCGAGCGTCACCATCCACGGGAAGTTCGGCGCGGTTTCCATGTTGCGCCGATCGACCGCGTAGAACAGCGGCGTGAACCGCTGCGCGTCCGCCACGTTGACGTCCGCCTTGTTGTCGACGAGGAAGGACGCCACCTCGTAATTTCCGTTGAAGATGGCCAGGGCGAGCGCCGTCTTGCCGTCGCCCGCCGCCGCGTTGACGTCGGCGCCCGCGCTCACGAGGAGGCGTGACAGCTCGACGTGGCCTTCGCGCGCGGCCAGCATCAGCGGCGTCAGCCAACCGCTGGCGAACTCCGCGGGTTTCGCGTCCGTCGCGTTCGTCAGCGGCGTGCGTCCCTCGAATCCGCGTCCGTTGGCGGCGGCCACGAAATTCGATCGCGCGTTGACGTCCGCGCCGGCTGCGATGAGCAGCCGCGCCGCCTCGACGTGTCCTTCCGACACCGCCCACATGAGTGCCGTGGTCCCGCCCCAGGTCTCTTTCGCGTTGACGTCGGCGCCGGCTTCGACGAGAAGACGAATCGCACCGGTACCGCCGGTCCGCGCCGCCATCATCAGTGCCGTGTCGCGCGCCTGGGTCAGCGGCTCGTTCGGCTTGGCACCGGCTTTGAGCAGCCGGTCGATCATCGTTGCGCTGCCGTTCGTCGCCGCGAGCTGCAGCGGCGTGACGCCTTCCCGGGTTCGCGCGGTGATGCGTGCGCCGGCGCGGATGAGCACGTCGGCCATCTCCGCATCGTCGCGCTCGACGGCCCAGTGGAGGGCCGTGCTGCCGTCGACCTGCGCCGCGTTGACGTCGGCCTTGCGGGCGAGCGCCGTCCGGACGGCGGTGCGGTCGCCACGTTTGGCTGCATCGGCGACGTCGGTCGGTCCAGCGTAGGCCGTGGAGGCGAGCAGGACACCCCCAACGACCAACGCCCAACTTCCACAACAGCTTGTTCGCATCATCGACTGACCTTCAGCTGAACAGGTGCGGACGCGTAACCTTCGAGCGCAAGCGTTTTCGCGGCCGCATCCAGAGCGATCTTCGTCGCGAGCGACGTCTTGCCTTCGCCGGCGCCTTTCGCCGCGACGCGCATTTCAATCACCGTGAACTCAGCGTCCGCCGCTGGTCCGGGTGCCGGTGACCAGTCCGGCGCGTGCGCACCGAGCCGGCGATCGGTGACGAGCACGATGCGCTCGGTGCCGGCATCCGCCTCCGGCGCGCGCCACGCGTACTTGATCGAATAGCCAGTCACTCCATCGCCCCAGACGAAGCCGACGGTTGGCGCGGCCTTGACCGCCGCCGTGAGCCTGGCCATCGGATCGGCCGGCGCGGCCGCGCCGCGACCGCCACGGCCGCCGCGTCCACCGCCGCCACGTCCACCACGCCCTGCCGCCTCGGTTGCGGCCGCCGGAGCGGCGGGCGGAGGAGGCGCCGGGGCGAGAGCGGCCATCAGCGGCGAGCGCTCCGCGTCGCTGGACCAGCGAAACACTTCAATCGTCAACGGAACGTCGGTGGTTCCGACGCCCACCGCGCGGAGTGTGAGCACCGGCTCCGCGGCAGCAGCGGGGAACACCAGGGCCAGCGCGATGAGTACTATGGCGGGTCCGCTCGCGACCCTCTGTACGGCTCGCGGTACCCGCCCTACGCTACTGGCGATCACTGTCGTTGGTGCCCTTCGTGCGGCCCAGCCACTCGACGAGCCGCTCCAGTTCATCATCGGCGAGCTTGGCGCCGCGCTCCCGCATGTCAACCGTGACAACGCGCCACCGCTCGGGCGCGAACCGCGCGTTGTTGACACGGTCGATCCCGTGGCACGCGGTGCTGCAGGACCGCTTCAGGAGGGCCTCTGCTTCGGCGTCCGAGAAGAAGGTCGTTATTTCCTGCGCGACGTACGCGCGCGGGAACGGCTTCGTGGTCGGACCGAACCGCACCTCCAGCCAATCGAGAAGAATGGTTCGATCCTGATCCGGAAGCGGGACCTCGAGTCCTTTGTGCTTCGAGGTGAGCAGCTTGTCCCAACCCGCGCGGTCCAGCGCGTTGTAGGCGTAGTCGTCGATGCCGTGGCAGGAGGTGCAGTTCTTGAAGATCACCTGCCGGACGGGGCCTTGCGGCGGCACGACCGCCGGGCGCGTCGCCCTGCCGCCCAGCTGCGCGGCGACGGGTGCGGACAGCGTTCCAACCATCGTTGCGACACACACCCAGAACGACACCCTGAGACACCGAGACATCGAGACAACACGTCTTGCCTCAGTGCCTCGGTGCCTCGGTGTGTCGTGACGGGGAATCATCCTCACACCATCTCCAGCGGCTGCAGCCGTCCGGTGCTCGTCCCGATCTTGTCCATCTCGATCCCGTAGAGGTGCATGATGCTGAGCAGCATGTTCGACGTCCGCTGCGTGTTGTCCGGGAACGCCAGATGGCGGTTGCCCTTGAACGTGCCATCGATGCCGCCGACGAGAATGACCGGCACCTTCTCGTGCGCGTGGCGGTGCGAGTTGCCCATGTTGCTGCCCTTGTAGATCAGCGCGTGATCCAGCAGCGTGCCGTCGCCGTCGGGGATCGTGCTCAACTTCTCGCAGAAGTAGGCGAGGTTCTGCACGTGATACCGGTTGACCTTGGCGTAGTTCGCGATGTTCTCCGGCTTGTCGCCATGGTGCGAGCTGCCGTGCCAGCCGCCGTTGAAGCCCGACTCCGGGAAGCTCGTGCCGCTCAGGTCGCGGCCGAGCATGAAGGTCGCCGAGCGGGTGATGTCACCCTGGAACGCCAGCGCCATCAGG
>DASTBV010000027.1:0-51440 GCA_035711805.1 Vicinamibacterales bacterium | reverse complement strand
GTCGGCTCATCGCATCCTGGAGCTGTAGCAGGTTCCAAGGGTCCGGCTGTTCGCCGGTTAAAGCGGTACGTGAGCTGGGTTTAGAACGTCGCGAGACAGTTCGGTCTCTATCTGTGATGGGCGCAGGAGATTTGAGTGGGGCTGACCTTAGTACGAGAGGACCGGGTTGGACGGACCTCTCGTGTATCGGTTGTCGCGCCAGCGGCAGCGCCGAGTAGCTACGTCCGGAAGGGAGAAACGCTGAAGGCATCTAAGCGTGAAACCCTCCACGAGATGAGATCTCCCGAGTCGTAAGACTCCTAAAGGCTCCTGGTAGACGACCAGGTTGATAGGCCAGATGTGGAAGCGCAGCGATGCGTTGAGCTGACTGGTACTAATGAGCCGTGCGGCTTGACCATATTTATCTCTCAAGCGCGATATCGCGCGTTTGAGACTTCTCTGTCCACGCGTGTGGATCCGAGAAATAGAACTACCGTTTGCAGGGTATTCAGTTGTAACGTGTTCTTTGACAGCGAAACGCCGCAAAGGTGTTTTGCCAGACATAGTCTGGGACGAACCGAGAGGGCGATGCAGCGTGGTGGAATACTGCGCTCCACCCTCCGGGACCCCAGGCAACAAGATCATTGGTGATTTGGATCAGTGACTGGTGATTGAAACGTCGCTAATGTCGACGCTGCCAATCGCGGATCGCAGATCACAAATCATCAATGAATAAGTTTCCCGGTGGTCATAGGGGCAGGGTCACACCCGTTCCCATTCCGAACACGGAAGTTAAGCCTGCCACCGCCGATGGTACTGCATGCGCAGGTGTGTGGGAGAGTAGGTCACTGCCGGGATTAATTACGAAACGCCTTCGGCGTTTCTCCTTTCTGTCTACCGGAACGCCTTAACAGCGTTCCTTGCCAAGGCTGCTTCAGCAACGAAGCAGCCTTTTTCTTTGTACGTGGAAGGAACGGCGCCAAGCCGTTCCGGTAAACAGGACCCTGTGCGACACTCCTCTATCGAATGAAAGCGGCCGTTCTGTCCGGGTGGGGCCGCGTCCCCACCGTTCCAGGCGTCGAGATCCGCTCGGAGAATCTCGCGCAGCTCACGCGTGACCTGCCGCTGGCGCGAGGCCTTGGACGCGCGTATGGCGACGCGGCCCTGCCCGCGCCAGGCGACGTGACAGTGGCCGGAACGAGCCTGGCCGATCGCATCCTCGCCTTTGATCCGCAAACGGGTCTGCTCACAGCCGAGGCGGGCCTGTCGCTGGATCACATCTGCCGCGTGTTTCTGGCCCGCGGCTTCTTCACGCCCGTCACTCCGGGAACACGATTCGTGACCGTGGGCGGGATGGTTGCCGCCGACGTGCACGGGAAGAACCATCATCGTGACGGCAGCTTCGGACAGCATGTGGAGTCGTTGACGGTCCGGGTCGGCGAGGGACGGATCGTGCCGTGCTCCCCGACGGAAAACGAGGACCTGTTCCGCGCCACGATCGGCGGCATGGGACTTACCGGGGCGATCCTCACGGTGAGTTTCCGCCTGTCGCGAGTGCCGTCGCCGTGGATCCACGAGGAACGGCGGCGGATTGGCAGCGTCGACGAGTTCGTGGATGCGTTGAAAGCGGCCGCGCCGGTCTGGCCGATGACCGTCGGGTGGATCGATGCTCTGACGCGTGGTCCGCACATGGGGCGCGGTGTGCTCTTCTGCGGGCGGTGGGCGGAAGCCGGAGAAGCGCCTCGCCACCACCCGCCGCCGCTGAGCGAGATATCGCTGCCCGTGGACTTCCCGGAAAGCGTGCTGTCGCCCTTCACCATCCGCCTGTTCAACTCGGTGACCTACCGTCGGTATTCCGCCAATCGCCACAGCGGCATCGTCCACCCGTACACGTACTTCTATCCCCTCGATCGGATCGCGCACTGGACACGGATGTACGGCCGGCGTGGATTCACGCAATACCAGTGTGTGTTGCCACATGCCGCTGGCCGGGAGGCCGTGCACGAGTGTTTCGACCTGCTCACACGCAGCGGCGGCGCGTTTCTGGGGGTCATCAAGGACTGCGGGCCGGAAGGACTGGGGATGTTGTCGTTCCCGATGCCCGGGATCTCCCTCGCGCTGGACATCCCGATGGGGGACACGACGCAAGCGCTGATCGATTCGATGAACGAACTCGTCATCAAGGCGGGCGGCCGAATCTATCTGGCAAAGGACGCGCTGACGCGGGCCGAGCACTTTCGGGCAATGGAGCCGCGACTCGACGCATTCCTCGCCGTCCGGCAGCGATATGACCCTGCCCGGCGGATTCGGAGCGCCCAATCCGTCCGTCTCTTTGGCTGGTGACGTGAGACGAGTGGTCATACTCGGCGCGACGAAAGGAATGGGTCGCGCGCTGGTGCGGAAAATGGCCGAGCGCGGAGACCGCGTCTTTCTGCTCGGACGCAACGAAGAAGACTTGCGGACCAGCACGGCGGACATCGAAGCGCGTGCCGCCGGCGCGGCGGCCGGCTTCGCACGATGCGACCTGGAGAGTCCGGACACGTTCGCTCCAGCGCTGGATCAAGCCGAGGCCGCGCTCAATGGATTGGACGTCGTCGTGGTGACGGCGGCGCTGTTCGCGTCACAGGACGCGCTCGAGGCGGATCCGGCGCTGATGCGCCGGCTGCTGACCGCCAACTTCACCAACACCATCATGTTTTGCGAGCTGGCGCGGAAGCGTCTGCTGGCCCGCGGCGGCGGCACTCTCTGCGTCTTCAGTTCCGTGGCAGGAGAACGCGGCCGCAAGCCGGTGGTGCTGTACGGAGCATCGAAGGCCGGGCTGACGCGGTACCTGGAGGGCCTCGATCACAAGTACCGCTCGCAGGGACTGGTCACCGTCTGCGTGAAGCCGGGGTTTGTGCGCACGTCGATGACCGCCGGACTGAGCGCACCGCCGTTTGCCGGCGACCCCGAGCCAGTCGCTGATCGAGTGCAGCGCGCGATCGACCGCGGTCAGCCGGTGGTGTACGCCCCCGCAATCTGGTTTGCCGTCATGCTCGTCATCCGGTCTCTGCCGCGATTCATCATGCGGCGGATTGGATTCTGAGCGGCGGGACAGGCGCTCAGGTAGTCTGAAGGAAGTGCCGGAGCTTCCCGACATCCTGCTCTACCTGCATGCGCTCGCCCCGCGCGTCGTGGGGCATCGAATCGAGCGCATCCGGTTGGCCTCGCCATTCCTCCTACGGTCGATTGATCCGCCGTTGTCGTCTGCGGAGGGAAAAACCGTTGTCGCGCTGAATCGTCTCGGCAAGCGGATCGTCTTCGAGGTGGAGGGCGAGCTCTTTCTCGTCCTGCATTTAATGATTGCCGGCAGGCTGCGCTGGAAGGAGCGCGGGGCCAAAGTTCCAGGAAAGGTCGGGCTGCTCGCACTCGACTTCGCCCACGGCACGCTCGTCCTCACGGAAGCCGGAACGAAACGGCAGGCGTCGCTGCACGTTGTCGGCGGAGTCGAGGCGCTGCGGCAGCACGATCCCGGCGGCATCAACGTCCTCGAAGCTGACTTCGGCAGCTTTGCCGCCGCGCTTCGGCAGGACAACCACACGCTCAAGCGCGCCTTGACCGATCCACATTTGTTCAGCGGTATCGGCAATGCGTATTCCGACGAGATTCTCCATGCGGCGCGCCTCTCTCCGTTCAAGCAGACCGCGTCATTGTCCGACGAGGAACTGCGCCGGCTTTACGAGTCGACGCGCAAGACGCTCACGCGCTGGATCGTGATGCTCCAGGAGGACGCAGGCGACGAGTTTCCAGAGAAGGTCACTGCCTTCCGTGAAGGAATGGCCGTTCATGGCCGCTATGGACAGCCATGCCCGGTCTGCGGCAACGCCGTCCAGCGGATCGTCTACGCCGCAAACGAAGCCAACTACTGCCCCGACTGCCAGACCGGCGGACGCCTGCTCGCCGATCGGGCGCTCTCGCGTCTCCTCCGTGAAGATTGGCCACGCACGCTCGAAGAACTCGAACGGCGGCGGCGGGGTTGACGCTCGTATCATGAGGCCGTGCGGCGATGGGCGACCCCGCTCCTGCTGGTCCTGCTGATCTCGTCATCGGCGCAGGCGCAGCCGTCAGGCGAACTCCGATGGGGCGGCGACGCCGAGGGCGGAGCTCCGTTCGTCGAGGCTGACCCTGCCAATCCCGCGCGCGTTGTCGGATTCGAAGTGGAAGTAGCGCAACTGCTCGCCGACGGCCTGGGCCGGCGGCCGCGGTTCGTCCAGGTCGGTTTCACGAGCCTCGATGCGGCAGCCGCGCGCGGGGATTTCGACATCGGGCTGAGCGGCGTCGAGGACAGCCTTGCGCGGCGGTCCCGGCTGGCGGTCACGATTCCGTATTACGAATTCAGGGAGATTCTCACGGTCCGCGCCGCCGACGCCGCGCGGTTCCGGACGCTGGCGGACCTCTCCGGTCGCCGCGTCGCTACGCTCGGCGCGACGCTTGCGTACGACCTCCTGCTCGCGGTGGAGAAGGATCACGGCGTTGTCCCCGTCACGTATGAAGACGACGTGCATCCGTACAGCGATCTGGCGCTCGGCCGCGTCGATGCGGTGCTGCTGGATGACGTGCTGGCGACCCGCGGCGTCCGCCGGAATCCAGGATTGGTGAATCAGCCCGCGGCTGTCGGCGTCGGCCACTACGTCGGCATTCTCGCACCGCAAAACGCCGCGCTGCGCGATCAGGTGAACGACATCCTGCGCCGCGCGATGGTCGACGGTCGCCTGGAAGCGATCTTCCGCAGATGGGAAATGTGGAACGACGATCAGCCCGCACTCTACTCGCGGATAACAAGCGGAGGTGATGCGACTCCGGTTGTGGCGAGCACCGCAGCATCCAGCTCGACGTGGGATGCCGCAGCACGTTACCTACCGGCGCTGTTGAAGGCCGCAGGCATCAGCCTGCTGCTGTCGGCGCTCTCGATGGCGCTGGCGGTTCTTCTTGGTGCCGCCATCGCGACGGGCCGTGTCTACGGACCGAGACCGGTAGAAGTCGGGCTGACCGCGTGGGTCGAGCTGATACGCGGAACCCCGCTGCTGCTGCAGCTTTTCGTCATCTACTTCGGCCTCGCGACTGTCGTGCAGCTTCCCGCGTTTCTGGCGGCGCTCCTCGGACTGGGGATCAACTACGCCGCCTACGAGAGCGAGATCTATCGTGGAGCGCTGCAGGCGGTTCCAGCCGGTCAACTCGAGGCTGCGAGCGTCCTCGGTTTCAGCAGGATGCAGACGTTGCGCCTGGTGCGCGCTCCTCAGGCGCTGCGGCTGGCACTGGCTCCGATGACGAACGACTTCGTGGCGCTGTTGAAGGATAGCTCGCTGGTGTCGGTAATCACGGTCGTGGAGCTGACGAAACAGACGTCGATCTTCGCGGCGAACATCGGCAGCTGGGTGTTGCCCGGCGTAATGTGCGCCGTGATGTACCTCGCGATGTCGCTGCCGCTGGCCCGCTTCGCGCGCCGGCTCGAGAAGGGTTGGCCCCGGTGACGCCTGTCCTGGAGGTAGAGGACCTCTCCGTCACGAGGAACGGGCAGCCGGTCGTGCACGGTGTGACCTTTCACGCCTTCAGAGGCGAGCGCGTCGCCTTGATGGGTGCATCGGGCGCGGGCAAAACCACCGTCTTGCGGGCGATCGCTGGCCTGGAACCGCAGATTGGCGGTGCGATCAGCGTCTGTCGGCCCGATGTGTTCGCCGTTGACGACCTGGGTAATCCGGCCCGGCGCGCACGAACGCCGCGAATTGGCATGGTGTTCCAGTTCCACAACCTCTTCGAACATCTCACCGCGCTCGACAACGTATGCCTGGCAGCCGTTCACGTCGCCGGCGTGCCGCGGCGGGACGCTGAACGGCAGGCCACGGCATTGCTCGAGCAGCTCGGCGTCGGTCACCGGACGCACGCGCGGCCGCACGAACTGTCGGGCGGCGAAGCGCAGCGCGTGGCCATCGCGCGGGCATTGGCGATGAAGCCGCTGCTCCTGCTCATGGACGAGCCGACTGCGTCGCTCGATCCGGCGCGTCGCGACGACCTTGCGGCTACCGTTCGCGATCTCTCGACGGACGGCACGACGATTCTCATCTCCACCCACGACGCTCCGTTCGCATCCGCGTGCGTAGATCGGGTGCTGATGATGCACGACGGCCACATCGTCCGGGATGGCCGACCGCAGCAGGTGCTGACATAAAATCGTCCGACGGCATGACGACGCAGGCGCAACTCGATACCCATGCGCGGTACATCGAGCGGGATAGCGATCGCAAGATCAGGTATCGCAACAAACTCTATTACCGGTTCAACCACTGGCCGATCTGGATCCTGGTGTTCTTCATTGCGCCGGGCCCTTTGACGTTCGATCTATTCGAGCGCGGATTCGACACCCGGATGATCGTGTGGCTGGGGGTCGTCGTCGTCGCAACCGGGATAGCCGGGCTGCGGGGACGCCTGCCCGGCTGTGAAGCCGCGCCGTACATCATCAGGTTCACGGAAGATCGGCCGAACCCGTTGTATCGGCGCGTGTGCTACACGATGGCGTGGGGTGAGGTCGTGGCGTTTGCCGCGCTGAACATCGCCGGCCTGGCCTATGCCTCGCTGACCGGCGAGTGGCGCCTGAAGCAGATGTACGAAGTGGCGTATTTTCCGATCGCGGGAACCTTCTGGATGCTGGGAGCGCTGGGCCAGCTCCCGCGAGTGAAGCGATCCACGAAGGGAGAAGGACACGAGCGACGGTATTTCTACGGGTCGGTGTGGGCCGTCGCCATCGCCCAGCCGGTCCTCTGGCTGTTGTGGAAGATCCTGCCGCAGAGCACCGTGGCTGACGTCACCAAGCTGATCGTGTTCGTCGGCATCCTGCTCGTTGTCGGGAATCTGGCGCGCCTGGGCGTGCTGCCGCGCACGCGGCCGATCGTTCCCGGCGAGCTTGCCGTGTCCGATTAATGACTGCACCCATCGACGGATTCACCTCCGCCACGCTCAAGGAACTGCGCGAGCGCTGGTGGACCGCCGAATTCACCGAGTTTCTGGCCGAGACGCTCCGGCCGCGCCCGGGCAATCGCATCCTGGATGTTGGTTGCGGTGAGGGGCTGGCGGAAGTCAGTCTCGGCCACCTCCACATCTCCCAGATACGGCTTGTCGGAATAGACCTGGTTGTCGGAAAGGTGATTGCGGCGCTTCGGGAAACGAAGGCGCACAACCAGCGTGTCGGATTCGCCGCGGCAGACGCGTCCCGGCTGCCGTTCACCGACGGAGCGTTCGACTCCCTCTTCTGCATCGCGGTCCTTCAACACATCGCCGATCCGGACGCCGCCGTCGCCGAGTTCTCGCGTGTGACCGCGCACAACGGCCGGATCATGGCCGTCGAGCCCGACAACGCCGCCCGGTATCTCTACAGTTCGGTGGCGGCAGGCGGCCATGCGTTCGAGCTTGCCAAGCAGTTCTTTTCCGCCGCTGCTGATGCCAGAGGGGAGCGCACCGACGATCGCATCGGGCCGAAGCTGCCAACGCTGTTTGCCGCACACGGAATCGACACGATCGACGTTCGCATGTTTCCCGTGTCCCACAGCAGGCTGGCGCCGCCATCGCCGGACGAATGGAAAGAACGGCGCGGCGCCATCCAGCGCGTCGTCGAACGCTTCAGCCGCAAGGATGTCCGCGAGCTCGGCCGCGAGCTGCTGCACGCGCTTTCCACTTACGAGTCGGAAGCCGCCGGGGCCGGTGCCGGCTTCGTCGAAATCCAGCACACGATGCTGTTCGCGGCCGTAGGACAGAAACCGTAGCTTCCGCCTTAAGGCGGAAGCCACGAACTAGACGCGGAAGCCGCCGATGGAAATGGAAGGATTCGAGGGCTGGGACGACTACGCGCCGTTCTATGACTGGGAAAACGCGCGGACGCTGGGCCGCCGCGACGTCCCGTTCTGGCGGAACCTCGCGCTGAACGCCGGGGGACCGGTGCTCGAGCTCGGCTGCGGCACGGGGCGTATATCCCTGCCTCTCGCTCGTGCGGGTGTCCCTCTAGTTGGCGTGGACCGATCCGCCGCGATGCTTGCGTTTGCGCGGCGCCGCATACGCCGGGGCCAGCTTCAGCGCCGGCTTCGCCTTGTCCAGGCGGACATCCGTCACCTGCCGTTCCCGTCCGCCGCACCGGCGCGGCGAACGCGCCACCGCGACAGGCTGGCCATGGTGATGGCTCCGTACGGGATACTGCAGTCGCTGCTCTACGAGCGCGATCTCGCGCGCACGCTCGCCGAAGTCCATCGCGTGCTGCAACCGAACGGTACGTTCGGCCTTGAACTGGTCGCGGACCTGCCGTCGTGGGAGGAATACCGGAAGCGCGTGAGTCTGAAAGGCTGGCGCGGCCGTCGCGGCGGGTCGCACGTCACGCTGGTCGAAACCGTCCGCCAGGATCGGGCGCGTCGGCGGACGATCTTCGATCAGGAGTTCACCGAACGGTGGGGACGGCAGGCGAGCGTGCATCGGTTCTCGCTGGCGTTCCGCACCTTGTCGGTGCCGCAGATGACCCGCCGGCTCGAGCGCGCGGGCTTCGAGATCGCCGCGCTTCTCGGCGACTACCGCGGCGGCCGGTGGGACGCGCGTGCGGACGTCTGGATCATTCTGGCGAGAAAGCCCGTGGTAAAATGACCGGTCGATTTTCTCGTATTTCCGGGGGTTTTTCTCATGTCTGGCCATTCCAAGTGGCACACCATCAAGCACAAGAAGGGTGCCGCTGACGCCAAACGCGGCAAGATCTTCACGCGCCTCATCAAGGAACTGACCGTCGCCGCCCGCGCAGGCGGTGGCGACCCGGATATGAATCCCCGCCTCCGAACCATCGTGGCGGAGGCAAAGGCGAACAACATGCCGCGCGAGAACATCGAGCGCGCCATTCGCCGCGGCACGGGCGAGGAGCCGGGCGTTTCGTACGAAGAAATCTGGTATGAGGGCTATGGTCCCGGCGGCGTCGCGCTGCTCGTCCACACGCTGACCGACAACAAGAACCGTACGGTCGGTGAAATCCGCCACGTCTTTTCCAAACATGCCGGCAACCTCGCGGCCGAGAACAGCGTCGCCTGGATGTTCAGCCGCAAGGGTCAGCTGGTCGTCGAGAAGTCGAAGGCCGACGAAGAGGCGCTCCTCAACGCCGCGCTCGATGCGGGCGCTGATGATATGAACGACGACGGCAGCGCGTGGGAGATCATTTCGCCGCCGGAGAGCTTCGAGAAGGTGCGCGACGCGGTGAAGGCGCTCGGCGTCGAGCCGGCGAGCGCCGAAGTCGCGATGATCCCGCAGAACTACGTGAAGCTGCAGGGTAAGGAAGCGCAGCAGATGCTGAGGCTGTTCGAGGCGCTCGACGATCACGACGACGTGCAGCACGTCTGGGCGAACTTCGACATCGAGGAAAAGGAGATCGAGGCTTCGCTCGCGTGACCCTTCGACAAGCTCAGGGTCACCCCGAGCAACGTCGAGGGGTGAGAATCTTCGGCATCGACCCCGGGTCGACGCGCACCGGCTACGGTTGCGTCGAGACGGATGGACGCCGCCATTCACTCATTGCCTGCGGAGCCATCACGATGGCCGCCGGCGATTCCTTCCCGCAGCGGCTCGCCCGAATCCACCGCGAACTGGCGAGGCTGCTCGCATCTCATCAGCCCGATTGCGTGGCCGTCGAAAGCATCTTTCACGCCGTCAACGCACGCAGTGCGCTCAAGCTGGGCCATGCCCGCGGGGTCGCAATCCTGGCCGCCGTCGAGGCCGGATGCGACGTGGTGGAGTACACACCCGCCGAAATCAAACGGGCCGTTGTCGGCTACGGGCGGGCGGAAAAGCACCAGGTGCAGCAGATGATCAAGCTGCTGCTGGGATTGCCGAAAGCCCCCGCGCCGCATGACGCCGCCGACGCGCTCGCAGTGGCAATTTGCCATCTGCATTCGCGGTCGCTCGCCACTGCCGCGTGGAGCGGACCTTGTAAGGTCCGCCTGAGCGAGCCTGACAAGGCTCGCTCCACGCGTACGAAACAGGGATCGTGGCGCCAGTATCGACCGCCGGCCCACGGATGATCGGATTTCTCCGCGGCCGGATCGCAGACAAGCAGCCGAACAGATTGATCGTCGACGTCCAGGGCGTTGGCTACGAGGTCCACGTTCCGCTGTCGACCTTCTACGACGCCGGCGAGGAAGGCGCGGACATCACGCTTCGTATCTACACGCATGTGCGGGAAGACGCGCTGCAGCTGTACGGGTTTCTGACCGAATTGGAGCGTCAGTTGTTCGAACGGCTCATTGGCATCAGCGGCATCGGACCGAAGCTGGCGATCGCCGTGCTCTCCGGCATGGATCCGCGCGATCTGCTGCTGTCGGTCCAGCGTGGCGACGTCGCGAGACTGACCTCGATTCCAGGCGTCGGCAAGAAGACGTCCGAGCGCATTGTCCTGGAGCTCAAGGATCGGCTCGCGCAGCTGCCTGGCGCCGTCGCGGTCGAGGCCGTTCCGGCCACCGGCGCAGACCGCGTTCGCGGCGATCTGCTCTCGGCCCTTCAGAACCTCGGCTATCATCGGCCTCAGGCCGAGAAGGCCATCGACGCGACGCTGCAAACCATGTCCGATCCGTCATTCGAGCAGGCGCTGAAGGCCGCGCTGCGGGAACTGATGCGATGAGCGATGCGCCTTCACCGACCGGCCGTCTGGTCGCGTCCGTTCGCGTCGAGGACGATGCGCAGTTCGACGCCGGGCTCCGGCCGCGGCTCCTCGACGAATACATCGGCCAGGATCGCATCCGCGACAATCTGCACGTCGCCATCGCGGCGGCCCGCCAGCGCCGCGAAGCCCTCGATCACGTCCTGCTCTATGGCCCGCCGGGGCTGGGAAAGACGACGCTCGCACACGTCATCGGCAACGAGATGGGCGTCCCCGTGCGGGGGACCGCAGGTCCGGTGATCGAGAAGACAGGGGATCTCGCCGGGATGTTGACCGACCTGCCCGAGCATGGCGTTCTCTTCATCGACGAAATCCACCGCTTGTCGCCGGCCATCGAGGAAATCCTCTATCCCGCGATGGAGGACTACGAGCTGGACATCGTCATTGGGCAGGGGCCGGGTGCGCGCTCGGTGAAAGTGCCGCTGCAGAAGTTCACCCTCATCGGAGCGACGACGAGAGCCGGACTGCTGACGTCGCCCCTGCGTACAAGGTTCGGCATCGTCCATCGTCTCGACTTCTACACCGCCCAGGACATCGAGGAGATCGTGCGGCGCTCGGCGCGGATCCTCGGCGTGACACTGGATGACGATGCCGCCGTCGAGCTGGCGCGGCGGTCGCGTGGAACGCCGCGTATTGCGAATCGCCTGTTGCGCCGCGTCCGCGATTTCGCGCAGGTCCGCGCGCAGGGCCGCATCACCGTCTCGGTGGCGCACGACGCGCTCAAGCTTCTGGAAGTGGACGAGCGGGGCTTCGACGAGGTCGACCGCAAGCTCCTGCGGACGATCATCGACAAGTTCAACGGCGGCCCGGTCGGGGTCAACAGCCTGGCCGCGGCGATTCACGAGGAAAGGGACGCGATCGAGGATATTTACGAGCCGTTCCTGATTCAGGCCGGGTTTCTCGATCGCACACCGCGCGGCCGCGTGGCGACCGCGCGCGCGTACGAATATTTCGGCCTCACACCTCCGAAGAAGGATTCGCGACTGTGGTAACTCCCTCGTCGCGCACGCTGTGCCGTGCGCGCATTTCGAGCCTGGCTACGTACGTTCCGCCGCGGGTGCTCACCAACGCCGATCTCGAACGCATGGTGGACACCAGCGACGAATGGATCCTGCAGCGGACCGGAATCCGCGAGCGTCATATCGTCGATGCGGGCGTCGCGACATCCGACCTGGCCGTTGAAGCGGCCAGGGCGGCGATCGAGCGCGCGAATCTGACGCCCGACGACATCGACTTCATCGTCGTTGGCACGACCACGCCGGACATGCTCTTTCCCAGCACGGCCTGTCTGGTGCAGGAACGCCTCGGAGCGAATCACGCGTGGGGTTATGACCTCTTTGCCGCCTGCTCCGGATTCACGTACGCGCTGACGACGGCGGCGCAGCTCGTCTCCGCCGGGGGCAGTAAGCACGCGCTCGTCATCGGCGCCGATGTGATGTCGAGCATCATCGACTACACCGATCGCGCCACGTGCGTGATTTTCGGCGACGGCGCGGGCGCGGCGGTCGTGGAGGCGAGTGACGATCCGGGGATCGGCATCATCGATTTCGAAAATTACGTGGACGGAAGCGGCGGCGGGGCGCTGTGCATGCCTGCCGGCGGCAGCCGCCAGCCGGCGTCGGTGGAAACGATCGCCAAGCGCATGCATTACGTGAAACAGGACGGCCAGGCGGTGTTCAAGTTCGCCGTCCGCAACACCGAAGAGGCGTGCCGTCGCATCCTCAACCGGAACGGGGTCAGTCCGGACGACATCGACCTGCTGGTGTCGCATCAGGCCAACCGCCGGATCATCCTGTCGGCGGCAGAAAAGCTCGGCGTGCCGGAGGAAAAAGTCGTCATCAACATCGAGCGATTCGGCAATACCACCGCGGCGACGATTCCGCTGGCACTCAACGACGCCGTTGCCGACAAGCGGCTGAAGCGCGGGGATCTGCTGCTGATGGTGTCGGTGGGCGCCGGCTTTACGGTCGGTTCGCTTCTGTTGAGGTGGGGTCTTAAGGAATAACTCTCGAACCCGAAAGCCCAAATCCCAAACGACGTTCGTGGTAAGGATTTTGGAGGTTGGGAATTGGGAGTTGGGATTTGAAGGGGCCGGTCATTCGCCTTCGCCGGTTGACACCTGGTCAGGAGCAGCGGCTCGAGTTGCTCCGGCGCGTTGCCCGGGCGCTGGATTCGGCGGTGCCTGTGCCCGGCACTTCGTTCCGCTTCGGACTCGATCCCATCCTCGGCTTGATTCCGGGCGTGGGGGACCTCGTCTCGCCGCTGTTCGCCCTGGGGATTCTTTTCCAGGCGCGGGCCCTGCGCGTCCCGCGCGTCGTTCAGCTGCGGATGATCTTCAATGTGGCCATCGACGTGCTGACCGGCTTCGTTCCACTCGTCGGCGATCTCTTCGACTTCGCATGGAAGGCGAACAACCGGAACATGGCGCTCCTCGAGCGGCATGCTTACGAGGAGCACGAAGCGTCGACCGGCGATTGGGCGTTCGTCGCGGTCTCCGTGGCGCTGCTGGTGGTGATCGCGGCTGTGCCGTTTCTCCTTCTTGGCTGGGCAATCGATCTGATTGCCGGTCTCTTTCGCTGACGTGCCGCGACGTACTCCGTCGTCGGGCAAACGGGCACCCTCACGCCGTCACGTCGAGCGCGGGCGCGTGTTCCTTCTTTCGCCCGCCAACTGCGGCGGCGTACGTGCACAAATGGTGATGTCGCCGGCGGCGCAATTCGCCCTGGCGCGTCAACTGCGCTCGCCAGAGGGAACCTCGCTCGGCGACGTCTTCAGTTTCGTCAGCGGCCTGTACTTCCGCGGCAAGCTGGCATACGCGCGCCGCTTTGCCAGGCCTCCCGATCCGGCCGATCCTGTCGCCGCCGGCGGCGTGCTGGTGATCACCCCCAACGCCGGCTTGCGGTCCGCCGACACTCCGATCACCCTGAAATCACTCGAGGCGTTTGCTGCGGTCTCAATCGATCTGGGCAACGCCGCGTATCGTGGTCCGCTCGAACACGGTGCCAGGTCGCTGCGCGACGCCGTCGGGCCGGAGTGCGATGTCGTGCTCCTGGGCAGCATTGCATCCGGAAAGTACGTCGAGGTCCTGCAGCCGATCTTCGGTGACCGCCTCGTATTTCCCCCGGCATTCGTCGGCCGCGGCGACATGAGCCGGGGCGGCTTGATGCTGCGCTGCGTGCTGGCTGGGATGGAGCTCGATTACGCTCCCGTGGCCGGCGCCACACGTCACGGACAACGTCCGCCAAAACTCGCTCCGATCCGAGGAATTCTTTCCGGTGGCACCCCTAAAGAAACGCCCCCCGATCGTGATCCGGCCGCAGGGCGCTCTTTCAAGGGCGTCAAAAAGCGCTGACGTGGCGAAGGTACCGGCCGTACGGATCCCGACCGATACCGACAACGTCACGATGACGGTGGCGCAGCGCGAGGTCCGGCTGACGAACCTGCGGAAGCTGTTCTGGCCTGCGCTGGGAATCACCAAGGGCGCGTTGATCCAGTACTACGCGGACGTTGCTCCGGTTCTTCTGCCTCACATCGCCGATCGAGCGATGGTGATGAAGCGATATCCACATGGCGCCGCCGGTCCGTTCTTCTTCATGAAGCGTGCGCCGGTACCGCGTCCCGCGTGGATTCGCACCTGCGCGATCGCGCACGATTCGGGCAATGTCATCGACTTTCCCGTGATCGACGACATGCCATCGCTGCTGTGGGTCATCAATCTGGGATGCATCGATCTCAACCAGTGGTACGCGAAATGTGACGACGTGAATCGTCCGGACTACGTCCACTTCGATCTCGATCCCGGCGACGGCGCAACGTTCGATCAGGTCCGCGAATGCGCCTTGATCGTGCGCGAGGCGTTGGAGGCGCTGCGTATGAGGCCCCTCGTGAAGACGAGCGGTTCCAAAGGACTCCACGTCTACGTTCCCATTGTCCGGGGCCCCGTTCAGAAGGACGTCTGGACGTTTGCGAAGGCACTGGCGGTCGAGCTCGCCGCCCGGAACGCAGCGCTGATGACGTCTGAGTACCGCGTGGCGAAGCGTCCACGTGGCCGGGTGCTCGTGGATTACAACCAGAACGCGTGGGGCCGCACGCTTGCCAGCATCTACTCCGTGCGTCCGCGGCCCGAGGCAACCGTTTCGACTCCGCTGGCGTGGAAGGAAGTCGCCGCCGGCGTGCGCATCGAGGACTTCAGGCTCGATAACGTTCGCGCGCGGATCGCTCGCCTCGGCGATCTCTGGAAACCACTCGTGGCAGTGAAGGGACGAACGGATCTCGGGACGTTCCTCACTCCCCGAGGAGCTCGCCGACGGGCTTGAGGTCCTCGATGTGGTCGCAGTACGCCTTCACCGCGACCAGCATCGGTACGGCGAGCAGCGTCCCCCAGATGCCCCACACGAAGCTCCAGAAGATGAGCGCGATGAAGATGGCCACCTCGTTCGTGCGCGCGGTGCGGCTGGTCAGCCAGGGAGTCAGCAGCCATCCCTCGATGCTGGTGATCACGAGCGAGATCCCCGCAACGTAGGCGGCCATCGCCACCGTTCCGAACTGGAGGAAGCCGACGATCGCCGTGGTCGCCGCAACGATGACCGGGCCGAAATACGGGACAGTATTGAAGATGCCGGCGGCCGTGCCCCAGAGCGCCGCCTGCTTCAGTCCAATCGTCCAGAACGCAATCCACGTCGCAATTCCGACGACCACGCTGGTGACGATGCGGACGAACAGGAACCTGGCAATCTGGTGATTGATCTCGTCGAGGATCTGGACGGTGATCTTCTTTTTCTCCAGCGACGGCCCGGCCAGCTTGACGAGCTTGCGCTTGAAGAGATCGCCCGACGCGAGGAGGAAGAACACGAAGAAGAAGACGAGCGTCGCCTGGCCCGTGAACGCGATGAGGCTGGCAGAGCCCCAGGTGATGTACTCGCGCACGTTGATGGCCGGTTCCTCGATCTGGACCCGGGTCACGTTACGCGGCGTCGGATTTGATCCAGCAGCCTGATCGGCGGTCTTCTGCAGTTCCTCCGCCGCCTTTTTCACCTGGTCGATTGCACCATTGCCGCCGTCCCGCTGCAGCGACCGTCGAAGCCGCTGCGCCGCCTCTGGCAGCTGCGCGACGATTGCGGATACGTCGTCCGACAACGAATAGGCGGCGTAGCCGAGTGCGCCGCCGGTCATCATGACGACCAGTCCGGCAGCGATCATGCGATGTATGTGAACGCGCGTGAGCCGTGCGACGATCGGCTCGAGCGCGTAGCTGATCAGGATGCTGAGGACGATCGGAATGAATGCCTCCCGCGCCCAATGGAGCACGTACATTGTCGCCGCGACGGCCAGCACGGTCAGCGCGACGCTGCGCACGCTGACGTTCGACTCAATCGTCGCGGCGTGCATGTGGGAGGCGTCGCCCTGCGACCCGACGCGGCGAGCAGGTTCCGCGACGTCAGCCTTCCGCATTGAGCGCGAGACCGGCTCGCGATTGGAGCGCCTTGTTGATCGCGACACCCGCCTTCGCGCCCTCGGCGGCGGCGACGACGGCGAACTGCACGTCGCGTGAGGCGTCGCCGACGACATACACGCCGGGAACGCACGTTTCACCCAGGTGATCGGTTTTGACCGTTCCCTTGCGCGTGAACTCGCAGCCGAGGCGCTTCGCAAAGTCCGTCTGCTGCTGCTGCGCTGGCGAGACGAACACGCCCCGGCACTCCACGGGCTCACCGACGTTGAAGATCAGCCGCGTCGCGCGGCCGTCCTGATGCTCGAGGCGAAGCACACGGTCCGACCGAATCGTGATCTGGTGCGCGGCCAGTTGATCGCGCTGTGCCCGCGACAGCGCGCCGCCGTTTGTGCAGAGTGTGACCCGCGAGGTCCACGTTTTCATCGACAACGACAGTCCTACCGAACCGCTGCCGCGGCCGATGATCGCCAGCCGTTCGTCGCGGTGTTCCCAACCGTCGCAGTACGGGCAGTGATGGACGCTGATGCCATAGCACTCCCTGACGCCCGGTATCGCCGGCAGCTGATCGCAGATGCCCGTTGCCAGCAGCAGGGCGTGCGCCTGCACGCGCTCGGCGTCGCCGATGGTCACTTTGAAGCCCGTACCACCCCGTTCGACGGCGGTGACGGACGCGTCGCGCAGGTCGATGCCATACGGGCCCAGTTCGCTGCGGCCCAATCGGAGCAGTTCGAGCGGAGGCGTCCCGTCGCGTGTCAGATAGCCATGGAGCGCGGTGGCGGCTGCGTTCCGGGGCGCGCCGGCGTCGCACAGCAGCACACGGCGCCGGCAGCGGCCCAGGATGAGCGCTGCGCTCAGCCCCGCAGGGCCGCCGCCGACGATGACAACCTCGTACATGTCGTGGTGCTCTGCAGTGCAAGCGCACGGCCAGTCTCAACTGATAGTTTGTGGAGTCCCGTTTCGCCGGTTGGATATGAACCTCGCCGACTTCGATTTCGAGCTACCTGAGGAATTGATCGCGCAAGAACCGCCACCTGAGCGGGGCGGGTCGCGGCTGCTCAAACTCAGCCGTACCGACGGAGTCCTCGAGGATGCGACATTCGCCGATCTCGATCGCTACTTCCGACCGGGCGATCTCCTCGTTCTCAACAACACCCGCGTGTTTCCGGCCCGTCTGCTCGGCCGGCGTGATCCGAGCGGCGGCGGCGTCGAGTGCCTGCTTATTCGGAAACTCTCAGACTCCAACTCCCAGCTTCCAAACGAGCACGGAACCGCCATTGGAAGTTGGGAACTGGGAGTTGGGAGTTCAGAGGAGTGGCAGGCGCTCATGCACCCCGGACAGAAGCTGAAGCCCGGTGCGCGGGTCGTGTTCGAAGGCGCCGGCGTGACACTCCGCGGCGAAGTCCTCGACCGCCACTTCTTCGGACAACGGACGGTTCGGCTGTGGACCGATGGTGACGTGGATGTTCAAACGGCAATCGAGCGCCTCGGCCACATGCCGCTGCCTCCCTACATCAAGCGTGGAGATCGGCTGGTGGACCGCGAGCGATACCAGACGGTGTACGCGCGCGATCGCGGCTCTGTCGCCGCGCCGACGGCGGGCCTGCATTTTACCGATGCGATGATCGAGGCCCTGCGCACGCGCGGCGTGGAGATCGCGGAGATCACGCTGCACGTCGGCTACGGCACCTTCAAGCCGGTTCGCGCCGACAGGATTGAAGATCACGTTGTCGATGCGGAGGCCATCACGGTTGGCACCGGTGCGGCCGCGGCGCTGACGGCTGCGCTCCACGCAGGCCGTCGTGTTGTTGCCGTGGGAACGACGACGACACGCGCGCTCGAGTCGTTGACGGTCGAGGACGGCCGTGTGCTCCCGGCGGCCGGCCAGACCGACCTGTTCATCACGCCCGGTCACGAGTTCCGGATCGTCAGCGGTATGATCACGAACTTCCACCTGCCGCGCTCATCGCTCCTGATGCTCGTCGCCGCGTTTGCCGGCCGCGAGAACGTGCTCGCGGCATACCGTCACGCGATCGCGGAGAGATACCGTTTTTACAGCTACGGCGACGCAATGCTGATCGTGTAACGTATGGCCGTGGCGTTTCCTTACGAGGAATTCGATCTCTCGGACGTTCGGACCTACCCTCTCGACGGCCGCACAAGCAAGGCAAAGATCGAAGACTTCGCGCGTCCAGTGATGCCGCGCGGCACGTTCAAGGAGTGGTTCGACGCGCTGCCGGCAATTCTCGGCGCACAGGACGTCCGGCGCGTCGTCGAGGCGATGGTTGGCGCCCGTCGGCGCGGAGCCGGGGTCATCTGGGGGATCGGCGCCCACGTCATCAAGACCGGGGTGTCGCCCGTGCTGATCGATCTGATGCGCCGCGGTTACGTCTCGGCACTGGCCATGAATGGCGCGGGTATCATTCACGACTTCGAGGTCGCACTCGCCGGCGCGACGTCCGAAGACGTGGACGAGGCGCTCGGCCCCGGCCGCTTCGGGATGGCTGAAGAAACCGGCCGGCTCCTGAATCAGATCATTGCGGAGGCGGCAAAGGAGGGACGGGGACTCGGCCAGGCGGTCGGGCGGTACCTGTCGAGCGCGAAGGCGCCGCACGGCGAGCGTAGTCTGACGGCAGCCGCGCACGAACTGGGGGTGCCCGTCACCGTACACGTCGCGCTCGGTACGGACATCATTCACATGCATCCGCAGGCATCCGGCGCGGCGATCGGCGACGTGAGCCTGCGCGACTTTCGTTATTTCACGTCGTGCGTTGCGCGGCTGCAGCGCGGCGTCTACATCAACTGCGGATCCGCTGTCGTGCTGCCGGAAGTCTTTCTCAAGGCGGTCGCGCTCGCACGGAACCGCGGCGTCGATCTCGACGGGCTGACCACCGTCAACATCGATTTCATGCGGATGTACCGGCCGCAGACGAACGTGGTAACGCGCCCGGTCGCCGGCACGAACGGTGTCGGCATCTCGCTGGTAGGGCACCACGAGATTCTTATCCCGCTGATCGCCGCGGCGGTGATCGAAGCAGACCAAAGCCGCGAGATATAGCCCATTCGCCAGCGTGACGGCGTCAAAAACCGCGCGTTCAGCCTGATACAATCAAGGATTCCTGCCGGAGTAGCTCAGCCGGTTAGAGCACGCGTCTCATAAGCGCGGGGTCGGCGGTTCGAGTCCGCCCTCCGGCACCATTCGACTCGGCCTGCGCTGCCGCGCAGTCCTCGCTCATGCAGGCCGAGTCGAATGGTGCCCTGACCCTTCGACCTTGCTCAGGGTCACCCCGAGCAGAGTCGAGGGGTGAGCGAGCGAAGCGAGTCGAAGGGCCACCCAGCTTCGTCAAGATCGCACCGCCCGGATGAAGGCACTCCTCCAGCAAGTTCGGCGCACGATTCGGCGGCACGATCTCTGTCCGCCCGGCACCCGTCTGCTCGTCGCCTTGTCCGGCGGCTCGGACTCGGTGGCGCTCACCTTCGTCCTCCGTGACCTGGCGGCGAATGGCGAATTCAGCGTCGTGGGGCTGGCGCACTTCAATCACCACCTTCGTCCCACCGCGGATCGCGACGAGCAGTTCTGCCGTGCACTCGCGGCTCGAATCGGGCTCCCAATCGTCGTCGGCGGCGCCGAGGTACGTGAATATGCGGCGTCCGAGCGGCTGGGCATCGAGGAGGCCGCCCGCCGTGCGCGGTATGCCTTTCTGCATCGAAGCGCCGCGGACATGGGTGCAGACCGGATCGCCCTTGGTCACACGCGCGACGATCAAGCCGAAACCTTCCTGCTCAAGCTGATTCGCGGCGCGGGCCTGACTGGCCTGGGTGGGATCTACCCCAGGCGGGATGCGCTCGTGCGGCCTCTCCTCGACGTCTCGCGCACCGAGCTGCGGGAGTACCTCGGGATGCGTGGGGAGTCGTGGGTGGAGGACGAAACGAACACGGCTCTGACCAACTCCAGGAGCCGGGTCCGTCACCGGGTCATTCCAGAACTCGATGCGGCGTACGGCGGTCCGACGACCGCCTCCATTGCCAGGGCCGCCGGCCTGGCCAGGGAGGATGGGGGATGGCTTTCCGAGCTGGCGGATAAGCGATATGGCGAGTTGGCCAGTATTGACGATCACGGGGTCAGTTTCCCGGCTGCCGAGCTCGCTGCTGAGCCCGGGCCCATCCGGCGCCGGTTGCTGCTCAAGGCGTTACGGGACGTCGCGGGCGTGCGCGAAGTGGCACTGGAGCACGTTGATGCCGCGGCCGACATCCTGAATGGGAGCTCTGCAGGAGCCGACCTCCCGGCGGCGCGGCTGGAACTTCGGCGCGGAAAACTGGTCTTAGTAAGAAAGCGGTGATGGTAATCTGGTGACAGACCTGTTTTTGCCCAGAAATCAGGCGAAACTTTCATTCAAGGCGGAACAGGGCGTGGGGAGGGTGGTTTGAATTCGACTCTAAGGAGCCTGGTCTTCTGGATGGTCCTTGTCGTCATCGGGGCCCTCGTGTGGCACCTGTCGACCACGCTTCAGAAGCCGGCCATCGTCTACACGTTCACCGAGTTCATGGATAAGGTGGACGCGGGACAGGTCCACGCCGTCACCATTGCCAGGGATGAGATTACCGGGACCCTCAAGGAAGACGACACCAAGACATTCCGCACTGTTGCCCCGCTGCAGTACGACTCGCTCGTCGCGGACCTGCGCAAGCAGCACGTGGGGGTGACCGTCAAGCCGATCTCCGACAGCCCCTGGGCGGACTTCTTCCTCGCCTACGCCCCGATCCTGCTGATGATTGCCTTCTGGATCTTCATCATGCGGCAGATGCAGAGCGGCGGCAATAAGGCGCTGTCGTTCGGCAAGAGCAAGGCGAAGCTGTCGTCGAGCGCCCAGAAGAAGGTCACGTTCAAGGACGTGGCCGGCGTGGACGAAGCGAAGGACGAGCTCCAGGAGATCATCGACTTCCTCCGCGAGCCGCAGAAGTTCCAGAAGCTGGGCGGACGGATCCCGAAGGGCGTGCTGCTCATGGGCCCGCCGGGAACCGGCAAGACGCTCATGGCGCGCGCCGTCGCCGGCGAGGCGAACGTGCCGTTCTTCTCCATCAGCGGCTCGGACTTCGTCGAGATGTTCGTCGGCGTCGGAGCCTCTCGCGTCCGCGACCTTTTCGAGCAGGGAAAGAAGAATGCCCCCTGCATCGTCTTCATCGACGAGATCGACGCTGTCGGACGGCATCGCGGCGCCGGCCTTGGTGGCGGCCACGACGAACGCGAGCAGACGCTCAACCAGCTGCTGGTCGAGATGGACGGGTTCGAGTCGAACGAAGGAGTGATCCTCGTCGCGGCCACGAACCGCCCTGACGTGCTCGATCCGGCGCTGCTTCGTCCGGGACGCTTCGATCGGCGCATCGTCGTCAATCGGCCGGATGTGAAGGGGCGCGAGGGGATTCTCTCGGTCCATACGAAGAAGATCCCGATGTCGGACGACGTCGATGTGGCCATCCTTGCGCGCGGCACGTCGGGCTTCTCCGGCGCGGATCTGGCCAACCTGGTGAACGAAGCGGCGCTCAATGCGGCGCGTTACAACCAGAAGGCCGTCCGCATGCTCGACTTCGAGTTCGCGAAGGACAAGGTGCTGATGGGCGCCGAGCGGCGGTCGATGATCATCAGCGAGAGCGAGAAGCGCGTCACGGCCATCCACGAGGCCGGCCACGCGTTGCTGACGGTCGTGCTGCCGCACGCCGATCCGATTCACAAGGTCACGATCATCCCGCGCGGGATGGCGCTCGGATTGACGCAGCAGCTGCCGATTGACGAGAAGCACAACTACTCGCGGGAATACCTCGAGGATCAGATCGCGATTCTGCTCGGCGGCCGCATCGCCGAGGAGATCACCATCGGCAGCATCACGACGGGGGCCGGCAACGACCTCGAGCGCGCCACCGATCTGGCCCGGCGCATGGTCTGCGAGTGGGGCATGAGCCACGCCATGGGCCCGCTCACCTTCGGCAAGAAGGAGGAGCAGATTTTCCTGGGCCGCGAGATCTCCCAGCATCAGGACTACAGCGAGGACACGGCGCTCCGGATCGACCAGGAGGTCAAGCGCTTCGTGACCGATAACTATTCGCGCGCAGAGTCGCTGCTGACCGAGCACAAGCAGAGCCTGCTCGACATGGCGGAGGCGCTGCTGACGCGCGAGACGCTCGACGCGGAGCAGGTCAAGCGCATCTGTGCCGGGCTGCCGCTCGACGATCCGGCGGCCGGACCGGCAGCCGTGCCGCCGCCGCGCGAGGCCAAGCCGGCCAAGGAGCGCCCGAGCACGTCGATCGTGCCGCCGCTCGCCCCGCCGCCACGGCCTGTGACTCAGGAATAGGTTCAGTGGGTTCAGGAGGTTCAATGGGTTCAATGGGTTCAGAACGCTGGACTCTGTGGATCCTCTGAGCCTTTGAACCTACTGCACCCTCTGCACCCTCTGAACCTATAGTTGGTTCGTGCATCCCCGCCGTCGTTTCTCGGTGCCGCTCGCTGACGGCCGGACGCTTGCGCTCGGCGAGCGTACGCTCATCATGGGCATCATCAACGTGACGCCCGATTCATTCTCCGACGGCGGTCAGTTCGTCGACCCTCAACGCGCCGTCGACGCGGGCGTCCAGATGGTGGCCGACGGCGCAGACGTGCTGGATGTGGGCGGCGAATCCACCCGCCCCGGCGCCGATGCGGTCGGCGAAAAGGACGAACTGCGGCGCGTGCTGCCGGTGATTGAAGGGCTCGCCGCGCGCGTGACGGTCCCCATCTCGATCGATACCTACAAGCCGGCAGTCGCCGACGCGGCGCTTGGCGCGGGAGCAACGCTGGTGAACGATATCAGCGGCCTGCGCTACGCCCCTGATCTTGCGACGGTCGTCGCGCGGCGTCGCGCGGCGGTCGTCCTGATGCACACACGCGGGCGGTCGCGCGAGATGTACAAGGAAGCCGTCTACAACGAGGTCGTCGACGAGGTGCTCGACGAGCTTCGCGAGAGCGTGGCCTTCGCAACCGGCGCCGGCGTCGCACCGGAGCGCATCATCATCGACCCCGGGTTGGGCTTTGCCAAGGAAGCCGTTCACACCTACGAAGTGCTGGCGCGGCTCGGCGAGTTCAGCGAGCTTGGGCGGCCGCTGCTGGTTGGCCCGTCGCGGAAGCGGTTCCTGAACAGGCCGCTCGGCGCCGACATTCCCGCGGCGGGGCGTGAGTGGGCGACCGCGGCGGCGGTGACGGCGGCCATCCTCGCCGGTGCCCATGTCGTTCGCGTGCACGCTGTCCGTGAGATGGCGCAGGTGGCGCGGGTCAGCGACGAAATTCGGAAGTATCATCGCGACTGATCGGAGTGGAGCCCACCCTGACGAGGATCTGCCGCTAGTGGATTCGCTCGCCGAACTCCTCAGCCGGCCGGCGCTGTCCTGGCGCGACGCGCTCGACATCGCGCTCGTCTCGTTCCTGATCTACGAGCTGCTGCTCCTCATCCGCGGCACGCGCGCCGTGCAGATGGCGCTCAGCGGCGGCTTCCTCATCGGCCTGTTCTTTTTCTCCGAGTGGCTGCAGCTCGAAACGGTGAACTGGCTGATCCGCAATCTCGCTGCGTACGTGGTCGTCGCCATCATCGTGCTGTTTCAGTCGGATATTCGCCGCGCGCTCGCGCACTTCGGACGGGCGCCGTTTTTTCGGTATTTCGAGCGCGCGACCAGCACCGACGAAACGCTCGAGGAGCTGGTCACCGCCGCGACGACGCTCTCCGCGCGGCGCATCGGCGCGATCATCGTCGTCGAACGACAGATCGGCCTGCGCAACTACATTGAAGGCGGCATTCCACTGGATGCCACCGTGACCTACGATTTGATGGCAACGATCTTCCAGCCGGGCTCGCCCCTCCACGATGGCGCGACCATCGTTCAGGGCGATCGCGTGGCCGCCGCCGCATGCTTTCTGCCGCTGTCGGTCAATCCGCGTGTCAGCCGGGAGCTGGGGACCCGTCATCGCGCCGCCATCGGCCTGACCGAAGAAAATGACGCTGTGGCGATCGTCGTTTCGGAGGAGACCGGGATCATTTCTCTCGCGATTGCAGGGGATCTCGAGCGCGGCCTGACCGCCGACGCGCTGCGGATTCGCCTCCGCGCGCTGCTTGGCGGCCGGCGCGGCCGGCTCAGGCGGACGACTCCGCGGGACGCTCTGGCGTAATGGCTGTTGTTGGACTACGGCATACCGGGCTCAAGCTGATGTCGATAGCGCTCGCGGCGCTGCTCTGGCTGGCTGTGTCAGGCGAGCAGATCGTGGAGCGCCCGTTCCGGATCCCGCTCGAGTTCACGAACATGCCGCAGCACCTCGAACCGGTCGGCGAGCCTCCCAACGTCGTCGACGTGCGCGTCCGCGGCTCGTCCGGCCGGCTGAGCCGGATCGCCGCCGGAGAGGTGGTGGCCGTCGTCGACTTGCAGGGCGCCCGCCCGGGACAGCGGTTGTTTCACGTCACCAACGATGACGTGCGCGCACCATTCGGCGTGGAGGTGCTGCAGGTGGCTCCGGCGAGCCTGTACATGACGTTCGAGCCGTCGGCCACGAAGTCGCTCCCGGTGGTTCCCGAAGTCGAAGGAGATCCGGCCCCGGGATTCGAGATCGCCACGCGTGCCGCCGAGCCGGCAACGGTCGACGTCGTCGGCCCTCAAAGCGCGGTGGCCGCAATGACCTCGGCCATCACGGAACCGGTGTCGGTCGAGGGAGCTTCGGCAACGGTGGTGGAAATGGTCAGCGTAGGCGTCTCGGATCCGACCGTTCGGTTGAAGAGCGCGAGCCCCGTTCGTGTCACCGTGACGGTGAAGCCGGCGCAGCTGCAGTGGGCGGTGAACGGAGTGGCCGTCAAGGTGTTGAATGCGACCGGCCGGACGACGGTATCGCCGGCAGCAGTGACGATCCACGTGCGCGGGCCGCGCGATGCGAAGGGGGCGGATGCGCAGTCATTCGATGCTTCGGTTGACGTTGCCGGGCTGAAGCCCGGCCTCTACGAGTTGCCCGTTCGAATCGTGATTCCACCGCGCGTTGGATGGACGCGAATCGAGCCGGCTGAAGTCAGGGTACGAATCCAATAGGAGATTCATGGGGCGGTTGTTCGGAACAGACGGCGTACGCGGGAAGGCCGGTGACTACCCGCTCGATCCCGCAACGGTGCGGCGGCTCGGTGCAGCGCTGGCACGCGCACTCCGCGAGGGCGAAAGGACGGTCCGGTTTCTGGCGGGCCGCGACACCCGCGAGTCGGGCGGCTGGATCGAGCGCGAGCTTGCGTTCGGGATCGGTTCCCAGCACGGGATCCTGACCAGCGCCGGTGTGCTCCCCACGCCTGCGATCGCCTATCTGACCCCGCGGATGGCCTACACCGCCGGCGTGGTGATTTCAGCCTCGCATAACCCCTTCGAAGACAACGGCATCAAAGTCTTCTCGGGAGCCGGCGAGAAATTCACCGAGGCTCTGGAGCAGCGCGTCGAAGCGATCGTCGCCGATGATTCGTGGGCCGTTCCGGCCGGCGACGCGGGCGCGGTTGAAGAAATCGACTATCGGTCCGCGTACGTCGACCATCTGCTCGAGATTCTGCCGCCGGCTCTTCGCCGCAGGCATCTGCGGGTGGTCATCGATTGCGCGAACGGCGCCACCACGACCGTCGCGCCGCGAGTGTTCGAGGAGCTGGGTGTCGAGGCCCGCTGCATTGGATGTGCGCCGGATGGCCGCAACATCAACCTGCGCTGCGGATCAACGTCGCCTGAAGGTCTCGCGCGGACCGTGGTCGCCGGACAATACGACCTCGGGATTGCGTACGACGGCGACGGCGACCGGGCGATTCTCGTGGACACGCGTGGTCGCATCGTGGACGGCGACGCCATGATGTTGATGTGCGCGAAGCAGTTGAAGGCGGAAGGCCGCCTGAAGGGCGACGCAATTGTCGCGACCGTGATGAGCAACATCGGTTTGGAGATCGCTCTTCGCGACGCCGGTATCGGTCTGGTCCGCTGCCAGGTTGGCGACAAGTACGTGATGGAGGAGATGCTGCGCCGAGGGCTGGTGCTGGGCGGCGAACAGTCCGGCCACGTGATCTTTTCCGATTACCTGTCTACCGGCGACGGACTGGCCACCTCGCTCAACGTCCTTCGGACGATGGCGACGTCGGGACGTTCCCTCGCCGACCTGGCGTCGGATCTGACGACGTATCCGCAGGTGCTCATGAACCTGCGCGTTCAGCAGAAGGTGGACCTCAAGACGATTCCGGAAGTCGCCGGCGTCATGGCGCGCGTCGAACAGCATCTTGCAGGACAGGGGCGGCTGCTCGTGCGGTATTCGGGCACCGAGCCGCTGCTGCGGGTGATGCTGGAAGGCCGGGACGAGTCCGAGATCCGCCGGCTCGGTCAGGAGATCATCGATGCGGTCCGCGAGCACGTTGGAGTGGCGGTGTAATTCGAAATGCAAAATGCAATATTCAAAATGCAGGATACAAGATGCCAAGATGCAAAAGAGCATCGTGCGCCCACGTGAGGTTTGCATTTTGAGGTTTGCATGTTGAATTTTGCATTTTGCATTTCATGATCAAGCTCTCCGTCAACGTCAACAAGGTCGCGACGGTACGCAACTCGCGTGGCGGACGTGTGCCGTCGGTGATTGACGCCGCCCGGGTCTGTATCGACGCCGGTGCGCCCGGGGTCACGGTTCACCCCCGCGCCGATGAGCGCCACATCACCGGGCGCGATGTCCGGGATGTGTCGGCCCTCCTTCGTACGGGTGGCGGCCGGACCGAATTCAATATCGAAGGCGACCCGCGTCCGGACCTCCTCGCGCTCGTGCACGAGGTCCGCCCGACACAATGCACGCTCGTGCCGGTTCGGCCCGGCGAAATCACGAGTCAGGCTGGCTGGGCGGCGGACACTCCGCGCGCGGCAATCTCCGGCATCGTCGGTGATTTGCGGCGCGACGGCATTCGCGTGAGCCTGTTCGTCGACCCCGCTGACGCGCCCGTGCGGTGGGCCGCTGACGTCGGCGCCGACCGGGTGGAGCTGTACACGGAGCCGTTCGCGCGCGCGTTCGAACGGGGCGCAGACCAGGCTCGCCAATCATTCGCGACGTATGCGGCGGCTGCTGAGCTCGCGCATTCGCTGGGCCTGGGCATCAACGCCGGACACGATCTCGACCTGGAGAACCTGGTCCTCTTCCGGACGCTTCCGCATCTCGAGGAGGTGTCCATCGGCCACGCCTTGATCAGCCACGCCCTGTTCGTCGGCCTCGATCGCAGCGTGCGCGAGTATTTGAGCGTCCTCCGCCAGCCGTGACCTGTCATCGGCCTATCCCGTGGAGCGTGCCTTGCCAGGCGCGCCCGTGGGTGAACTAAGATCGGTTCGGCTTCATGAAAGCAGAATCAGTGGCGTTTGCCGTTGCCGGCATGTGCTTTGGCATCATTCTCGGATGGGTGCTGGCGACGCAGGACGCAGCCCGTCCGGACCGGAATACGCCCGCGCAAGCTCCCGCCGCCGCCCCGGCCGCAGCGGGACAGCGGCCTCCGGCCGCTCTCGATGAAACGCGCGTCAAGGCACTGCAGGCGGCCATTCAACAGGATCCGCAGAACGCGGGCAATCACGCGCAGCTCGGGAATACCTATTTCGACGCCGAGCAGTGGACCAACGCGATCGATGCCTACGAACGTTCGCTGCAGCTCAATCCAAACGACGTCGACGTCAGCACCGATCTGGGAGTCAGCTACTTCTACGCGAACCGTCCGGATGATGCCCTGGCGCAGTTCGAGCGTTCACTGAAGATCGACCCGAGACATACCAAAACGCTTTTGAACAAGGGGATCGTCCTCGCCTTCGGCAAAGAGAATCTGGCGGCGGCCGCCGAAGAGTGGAAGAAGGTTGTTGAGATTGCGCCCGATTCGCCAGAGGGCCAGCGGGCCCGAAGCGCACTCGAGGGGGTGGCTGCGGCCCACGCCAACCAAGGCACGACGAATCAGTGATCAAGGTTCTCCTCATCGCCATCCTCGTGCTGCTCATCGCGCGGGCGTTCTGGCGTGTGGTGGATGGCATTCTGGATGCGGCTGGAGGGCGGCGGGAGACGCGCGTTCCGCCGGTCAAGCTGGTTCGCGACCCGGTGTGTGGAACCTACGTCGCGCAGAATCCGGCGTTGTCTCTGACCACCGGACGCACGACGCATTACTTCTGTTCTGAAGAATGCCGGTCCAAATACCGCGCGGCATGACTGTAGTGTCCGCCTTCAGGCGGACCCATGCGATATGAGCACGCGACTCGAGGAGCAGATCAGGGCCGACATCGTTGAAGCCGGACGCCGTATGTACAGCCGCGGCTACGTCGCGTCGAACGACGGCAATATCAGCGCCCGCCTCGACGACAAGCGGTTGATGACGACGCCGAAGAGCGTGTCGAAGGGGTTCATGACTCCCGACATGATGGTCGTCGTCGACTACGACGGCAACAAGGTCAGCGGCGACCGCGACGCTTCGTCGGAGCTGCCGATGCACCTCGAGATCTATCGCAACCGGCCGGACGTCAACGGCGTGGTCCACGCACACCCGCCCATCGCCACCGGATTTGCCGTTGCGGGCATCCCGCTCACACGTGCGGTACTGGCCGAAGTCATCACGACCCTCGGCAGCATTCCCATTGCGGAGTACGGAACCCCCTCGACCGCGGAGCTGCCGGAAGCGGTTCGAAAGTACATCAAAGCTCATGACGGGATGCTCCTGGCGAACCATGGTGCCGTGACGTGCGGGCCGTCGGTGATGGCGGCGTACTACAAGATGGAGACGATCGAGCACTTCGCGAAGATCAGTCTGGTGGCCCGCCTCCTCGGCCGCGAGAACCTGATCTCGCGCGAAGAGGTCGAACGGCTTCAAAGTCTGCGCGGGTACTACGGAATCGCCGCGCCCGCGCCGCTCTGTACCGATCCCACCACGCCGCAGGATGTCGACCAGTTTCTTTGTCAGGTGCTCGAGGCGCCCGAATCGGCGACCGAGCGCCTGGTTCCGGACGTCAGCCCACCGCTGCCCTCCGCGCTTCGCGCGATGGTCGACAGGCAGGCGGGCAGAGACGGTGAAATTCGGCTAACATACGGCGAACTTACGGCCCTGATAGCCGACGCGATAAAACAACTGAAATAGCGAAAACAACCGGCATGGGGTCGGGAGCACGAGGACACGTATGGGTGAGGCGCTCGGGATGATCGAGACGAAGGGCCTGGTCGCCATGATCGAGGCGGCCGACGCCATGGTCAAGGCGGCAAAGGTCACGCTCGTCGGCTGGGAGAAGATTGGCGCCGGATACGTGACCGCGATCGTGCGCGGCGACGTGGCCGCCGTGAAAGCGGCGACCGATGCGGGCGCGGCTGCCGCGCGGCGTGTCGGCGAGCTGGTGTCCGTCCATGTCATCCCGCGTCCTCATGCGAACCTCGAAGACGCGCTGCCGATCGGAAAGGCAAACGCGGGCGCCAAGGCATAATTTCCCCAACCGGATCCTCAGGTAGTCCCGCAGGATGATTCTCGCGCGTGTCGTCGGTACCGTCGTGGCGACGCGGAAAGACCCGCGGCTGGTCAGCACCAAACTGCTGGTCGCACGGCCGATGGACCCCCACGGAAAAGCTGAAGGCGCCTACCTCGTCGCCGTCGATACCGTTGATGCGGGGGTCGGCGAGACCGTGCTGATCGTCAGCGGAAGCTCTGCGCGGATGGCGGCCGGAATGAAAGACTGCCCGGTGGACGCCGCGATCGTCGGCATCGTCGACGCCGTCGACGTATCGGCGGGCGACTGATGCAGCTGGCAACGGTGATTGGCGATGTGGTCGTCACACGGAAGGACGACAACCTGCAGGGCCGGACGCTGCTGATCCTGCAGCCGATTGGCGCCGATGGGAAGCCCGCCGGGCGAACGCTCGTCGCCGTGGATGCCGTGGGTGCAGGGGTGGGCGAGACAGTGTTCTTCGTCCGCGGAAAGGAAGCGAGCTTTCCGTTCCACCCGGCTGAAGTGCCGGCGGATGCCGGAGTCGTTGGAATCGTGGACCACTGGGACGTCGAAACGTGACGCTCGCACGCGTCGTCGGGACGGTCGTGGCGACACAGAAGCACCGGAAGTTCGAGGGGGCAAAGCTTCTGCTCGTCCAGCCGCTCACGCTCGACGACGCACCCCGCGGCGTTGTGCTGCTGGCGGTCGATGCGGTCGGGGCGGGAGTGAACGAAAAGGTTCTCGTCGTGATCGAAGGTCGGGCCGCTGCCGAGGCGGTGGGCCGAAAGGGTACGCCGGTGGACGCGGCGATAATTGGTATCGTCGATCGCGTGGATATCGATGATCGTGGAATCCGGCTTCAGCCGGATAACCGTTGATGGACGAGCAGGAACTGCGCTCCATCGTCCGTGATGCGATAGCTCGACACGCGGCGAATCTGCAGATCAATCCACTTCAGGCTCAGATGCCGGCCAGCATCGCGCGTCAGCACGCCAGCCATGCGCTCTTCCCGGTGCCGGCGGGGTCGGATACTGGCGGTGCGTGCGTGATCGAGCCTGCGGTGCCGTGCAACCACTGTGGCTATTGCAAGTCGTACGGCCATTGATGAAAGGCCGACCTAAAGGTCGGCCTCTACCATGTCCAAGCCCAAAGTCCTTCTGACTCGCAGAATTCCGTCTTCCGCGCTGGCGACGCTCGAGGCCGCATGCGACGTCGATCGCAACGACGGCAGTCAGCTGTCGCCTGAGCAGCTGAAGACCCGCCTCGCCGACAAGGCAGGCGTGGTGTGTCTGCTGACGGACATGTTCACGGCCGACGTGATGGATGCCGCGCCCCGGCTGAAGGTGATCGCCAACGTGGCGGTCGGCTACAACAACATCGACGTCCCGGCGGCGACTGCACGCGGCATCGTCGTCACCAACACCCCCGAAGTGCTGACCGAAGCAACCGCCGACCTCGCCTGGGCGCTCATCATGGACATCACCCGCCGTGTGAGCGAAGGCGATCGTCTGATCCGTCGTGGCGGCTGGAAGGGCTGGGCGCTGGACTTCATGCTCGGCAACGAACTGAGCGGCAAGACGCTGGGCATCATCGGCTACGGCCGGATTGGGCAAGCCGTGGCCGCGCGGGCGGTGCCGTTCGGGTTGCGCGTGATCCACTCGGACGTGCAGGCGGTGCCCGGCAGCGGCGCGATCCCTGTCGATCGGCTCCTGGCGACGTCGGACATCGTCAGCATCCATTGTCCGCTCACCCCCGAGACGCGGCACATGATCAACCAGGCGGCGCTGGCGCGGATGAAGCGCTCTGCCTACCTGATCAACACGTCGCGCGGCCCGGTCGTCGACGAAGCGGCGCTCGCCTGGGCGTTGAAGAACGGGATCATTTCCGGCGCTGCGCTCGACGTGTACGAAGAGGAGCCGAATGTTCATCCCGATCTGTTGACTCTGGAGAACGTCGTCCTCACACCGCACCTGGGCAGCGCCACGACCGAGACGAGAACGGCGATGGCTGATCTCGCGGTACGTAATGCCATTGCCGTGCTGACCGGGCAATCCGCCTTGACGCCGGTGTCGTGACGGGCAGCCGTCCCCCGGGCGCGCCGCGCCGCGTCGATCGGATCATGCGCACGCTGGGGCGCGCAATCACCGGACTCGATCGGCCTGCGGTCGAGAAGATTTCCGCGGAACAGGCCGAGGAGCCGTTTCAGATTCTGATTGCGACGCTGCTCTCCGCGCGCACGCAGGACGCCACGACCCACGCCGCGTCGACACGGTTGTTCAAGCGGGCCCGGACGCCGCGGGCGGTGGCGGCGCTGCCGGTAAGGGAGATCGAGCGCCTGATCTATCCGGTCAGCTTCTATCGGAACAAGGCGCGGCACGTAAAGGCGTGCGGCGAGATGCTCGTCTCCAGGTTTGGCGGACGAGTTCCGCAGACGATGGATGAGCTCGTGACGCTGCCGGGCGTTGGCCGGAAAACGGCAAATCTGGTGATGATTCTCGCCTTCCGGAGCCGCGGCAGCATCTGCGTGGATACCCACGTGCACCGGATATCGAACCGCCTTGGATGGGTGCGGACGACCGCGCCGGAAGAGACGGAACACGCGTTATATCAAGCTGCGCCCCGGCGGTGGTGGCCGCACATCAATCTGTATCTCGTGACGTGGGGGCAGAACGTGTGTCGCCCGATCGGTCCCCGCTGTGGAGTGTGTGCGATTGCGGGGGAATGCCCCCGGATCGGTGTTCGGGGGAAATCCGGCGATATATTGGTGTGAATCAAGGAGGCTTCATGCGACGGGTTATCAGCATCGCGATGATCGCCGCGCTCGGGGCCGTTGCCGGCCTGGGTGCCCAGACCGCCGGGCGCGGCGGCGCGAAAGCCGCGCTGCCCGTCGTTGTGTTCGAGACGGCCAAGGGATCGTTCGAGGTCGAGTTCTACCCTACTGAGGCCCCGAAGTCGGTCGAGCACATCCTCGCGCTCGTGCGCCGGAACTTCTATAACGGGCTGCGCGTGCACCGGGTCGTCGAGGGATTCGTCGTGCAGTTCGGCGACCCGCTGACCCGCGACATGACCAAGAAGGCGAACTGGGGCAGCGGCGGAAGTGGAAGGACGATCGGTGTCGCCGAGATCAGTCCCAAGCGTCCCCATAAGCTCGGGGCGGTAGCGCTTGCGTATGCCAGCCGCGGCGGCCCGACCAGCGCTGACAGCCAACTCTACGTCTGTCTGAACGGGCCGGCGCGGTACTCGGCAATCGAAGGCGATTACGCCGTGATCGGTCAGGTCGTTTCCGGAATGGACGTCGTCCAGCAGCTGAAAGAACTCGACATCATCAAACGAGCGTCCGTAAAGGGACCCTCGCCCGCCGCGAAGAAGTAACCAGCTTCGCGATCTCCGGGTAGCGATCGATCAGCTCCGGCGGATACTCGCCGTCGATCGGCTGGCCGACCTGTGCCTTCAGCATGACGGCGTTGACGACCGACTTCGACGAGAAGTGGTTGTTCGTATACAGGTACGACTTCCTGACGAGTTCGTTCGCCGCCGTGGCGATCTCGGAGAACTCGCTCAGTTCGCCGGCCGAGTACAGATAGTTGTAGCGGTCTTCGCTTTTTTCATGACGCCACCACGCCGCCGCGTTCCGGCCGTGCAGGCGCATGTAGTAGAAGCTGCTGACGTTCGGCAGGTAATTCTGCCGAATCGAAAAACGAAACTTCGGTTCGTCGATCTGCACGAGCGCGGCGCCGAAGGCGTTCAGCATCGACAGGGTGTCGCCGAGGGCGTCGCTCCAGCTTTTGTGGCGCAGTTCGACGGCAACCGGGTAGCCGTCAAACGCCCGCAGCAGATGGGCGAGGTAGTCGCGCGACGCCTGCGAATCCTTGAAGCTTGGCGGAAACTGCGCCAGCAACGCTCCGAGGCGCCCGTTCTCGGCGAGCGGATCGATGCCGCGTCGGAACTCGTCGATATCGCTCTGCGTCACCTGCGCGAGGAGATCGAGGAACGTCCCTTCGACGCCAGGCGCCCGCTTCGCCGCCGCATCTCTGAACATCGAGGGATGCGTGAACTTCTGGTACAGCTTTACGGAAAAATCGAAGCCGGGACGCGTGCGTTCGACCCAGGTGCGAGCGACCTCGGCGCGCGGCTGCCCGTAGAAAGTGGAATTCACCTCGACGGTATCGAAGTGCTCCGCATAGAAGCGAAGCTCGTCGAAGTCCCGCGTTCCGTCACGCTTCGACCGCGTCGCCGGGTAGAACAGGCCGTTCCACGTGCCTTTTCCCGTCGGATAGCTCCACCCCGACGTGCCTATGAGGAGCGCCATAGGTCATTGATAATAAAAGGATTGGTCACGATCAACGAGATCTTCTACTCGGTCCAGGGCGAGTCCACGTATGCGGGACGGCCGTGTGTCTTCGTACGTCTGACGGCCTGTGACCTGCGATGCTCCTGGTGCGACACACCGTACGCGTTCCATGAGGGCAGAAAACGCGACCTCGCCGACGTCCTGGCCGAGGTGGAGCGATACGACTGCCCGCTCGTGGAAGTAACCGGGGGCGAGCCGCTCCTGCAGGAAGACGTTTACCCGCTGATGAGCGAGCTGCTGGCGCGCGGCAAAACGGTCCTGCTGGAGACGGGCGGCCATCGCAGCACGGCGCGCGTGCCTGATCCGGTAGTCACCATTCTCGACATCAAGTGTCCGGGCAGTGGCGAAGCGGAGCGCATGGATTGGGAGAACCTCGACCGCCTGCGGCCGCGCGACGAGGTGAAGTTCGTGATCAACGATCGCGTCGATTACGAATACGCCCGCGATGCCATCGTTCGCTATCGCATCGGCGAACGAGCCGCGGCCGTTCACATGTCACCGGTCCATGGCGTGATGGACCCGAAGACGCTGTCAGAGTGGGTGCTGGCGGACAGGCTCCCGGTGCGTGTCCAGCTGCAGATTCACAAGTACATCTGGCCGGCCGACACACGTGGTGTCTAGGCAGCCGCAGGAGCAGGCGGCAGCGGTTCTGCTGCTCAGCGGCGGTCTTGATTCGTACACGGCCGGAGCGATTGCGTGCCAGGAAGGTTTTTCCCTGCATGCGCTGACGGTCCGATACGGCCAACGGCACGTCCGCGAACTCGAGTCGGCGCGGGCCGTTGCCGCTGCGCTGCGTGTGGTCAGGCACGTCGAGCTCGACGTCGATCTGTCGGTGTTCGGCGGATCGTCGCTGACAACGGACGCGCCGGTTCCGAAGGACCGGCGGATCGATGCCGCCGACATCCCGTCCACCTACGTGCCGGCGCGGAACACCGTCTTCCTGGCGCTGGCGCTCGGATGGGCCGAGGTGCTCGGAGCCCATGACCTCGTCATCGGTGTCAACGCCCTCGATTACTCGGGATATCCGGATTGCCGCCCCGAGTACGTCGCGGCGTTCGAACACCTCGCCGCCCTGGCGACTGCTCGAGGCGTGAGCGGCGAGAGGTTTCGGATCCATGCTCCACTGCAGCATCTGACGAAGGCCGACATCATCCGCCGGGGCATCGCGCTGGGCCTCGACTACGGTCTGACGCACAGTTGCTACGATCCTGATTCGGACGGGCGGCCGTGCGGGCGCTGCGACAGCTGTCTCCTGCGCGCGGCCGGTTTCGCGGAGGCTGGCGTGATCGACCCGATCGTCACGCGGTAATTCCGATGGGAGGCATCAGGAACTTCTCTCTCCGCCGGCAGCTGTTTTTGGCGATCTCGTTCCTCTTGATCCCGCTGTTCGCCGCGGTGACCTGGTCCGGATGGCTGTCGTTCCGCGAACGCCGCAACGAGCTCGGGCAGCAGGCGCAGATACTGGCCAGCACCATCGCCGCGTTCGTCGACGGCGACGCGAAGGCGATCGCCGACGGGCTCGCGACGATGCCCGTGCCCGAGGACGCGATCGTTGTCGTCACGGATGCGGACGGCCGAGTCCTCGCGCAAAGAGGGGGAGACAGTCGAGGTGCCGATTCGTCATCGGCACCAGCCCTACGGCAGGATACCGGTGTTTCGTACCGGTCGCTCGATGCCGATGGCGTCGAGCGCATGCACCAGCGCATCTCGACCGCCAGCGGGCGCCGTTTCGTCTCCGTCGGGCTTCCGGTGGCGCTTGCCTACAACCGCGCGACAACGCTGTGGCTGCGCAATCTCGCCATTCTGGCACTTGCCGTCGGCAGCTGGCTGTTCGTTGCGTTGATGCTGTCGAACCGTCTCGTCGATGCCGTCGGTTACCTCGACGCCACGGCACAGCGCATCGCTCGGGGCGACTTCGGACCGATCAAGTCCAAAGACATGTTTTCGCGCGAGTTCGCTGAACTGCAGGCGGCATTCGAGTCGATGCTGCAGCAGTTCAACGCCACTCGCGATCAGCTCGATTCTCAGATGAGCGAAGAGCGCCGCATGCGCGAAGAGCTCGAATCGCTGCAGGGGCAGGTCATCCGGCAGGAGCGCCTTGCGGCGGTCGGTCAGCTCGTGTCGGGCGTGGCGCACGAAATCAATAACCCGCTGCAGTCGATCAGCGGATTCGCGGAGCTGTTGCGGCTGCAGCGAAACCTGCCCGAATCGGCGCACAACGACCTGGCCGTCATCCTGCGCGAGAGCGCGCGGGCGAATGCCATCATCCGCAACCTCGCGCTCTTCGCGCGCCAGCAGCCCGGTCCGGCGGCGCGCATCCGGCTGGGTGACGTCATTGCCGCCGTGGCGGAGCTGCGGCAGCGGCGGCTCCAATCCGAACAGATCGAGCTGCGGATCGAGGACGGATCGACGCGGCCGGTGCACGCCGTGCTCACCGAGCTGCAGCAGGTCGTCCTGAATTTCGTCGTCAACGCCGAGCAGGCGATCCTGCACAGCGGCCGTATCCCGGCGCGCGTGACGATTCGCACCTTCGACCGCGATTCACGCGTGGTGCTGGAAGTCGAGGACACGGGTCCCGGCGTGAAAGCGGAGGACGAACCGCACCTGTTCGAGCCGTTCTTCACCACGAAGCCGGTCGGTCAGGGAACCGGTCTCGGCCTGTCGATCAGCTACGGGATTATCGAATCGATGGGCGGGAAGATCGGCTACCGGCCGGCACAGGCGAGCGGATCGATCTTCTATTTCGATCTGCCTGTGGCAACCGGCTGAGCGCCGCTCCGGCTGAACGAGGCCAGGCTGACGGCGATGGCGTCGAGCGCCTGGTTCGCGGCGGCGCCAGCTCCCTCGAAGTTGTTGACCATCGCCACGAACGCGAGCCTCTCGCCATCGCGCGAGCTCACGTAGCCGGCCATCGACCGGATGTTCGACATCGTTCCGGTCTTGGCGCGGACGTTGCCGGCCGCCGGGGTGTTGCGCATCCGTCCGCTCAGCGTGCCGTCAACGCCGGCAACAGGCAGCGCCGCCACAAACGCGGACGCGCCCGACGGATCGTGCATGTGCTGCAGGATGGCGATCACGGCCTCGGCCGACACGGTGTCGCGCCGCGACAGTCCGGACCCGTCAACGAGCTGCTGCGACATCGCGGGTACCCCCCACGCTTCGAGCCGTTTCGCGAACCCCTCGAGCGCCGCGTCGTTGGTCGGCAGCTGCCCCCGGGCGGCATTCAGGCGCATGACCGCTTCCGCGTAGAGGTTGATGCTCTCCTTCATCAGCGGCTGAACGATGTCGCGAAGCGGCCTCGACCGATGCGTGAACACGACCTCGGCGCGCGAACGGTCCGGCGGCGGCGTGACGTCGTCTACATCCCACGCATCGCCCCGCACGTCGATTCCCTGTGTCTGCAGCCGGCTCCGCAGCGCGTTCGCAAACCAGATCGTCGGGTTGCCGACGGCGACCGTGAGCCGCGCAGGTGCGGCCCCGGCGGGCATGGAGCCGGCAATCGTGAGGTAGGGCTCTCCGGGCCGTTGTTCGGGCCACACCAGTTGCGTGGTGCCCGGCGCGCCGGTCACGACACGATTCGCCAGCGGCCGTGTGCCGGCCGGCGGGTCGACGCTCAGTGATGCGGGCCCACCCGGCCCGGGGCCGGGCGTGACCGTTACCGTCATCCGGTTCTCGGCGTAATTCAGCGCGCCGAATATCGCGCCGCCCGGGTAGCCAAGGTCGTCCCATGCCCACGCCAGCTGCGGCCGCGGCTCCTCGATCGCATCGTCATCGCCGATGATGCGGCCTTCGATGCGGCGGATACCGGCTGCTTGCAGCGCCGCCGCCCAGGCCGACAAGTCCTCTCCGCCACGGCCGCCGATCGTGGGATCGCCGGCGCCGACCACCAGCAGGTCGCCGGCGAGGACACCGTCAGTGACAGGCCCGATCGCCAGAATCGTCGTTTCGAACTGATAGTCCCAGCCGACAGCGTCGGCCGCCGTCGCCACGGCCGCGATCTTCGCCACCGATGCCGGGACGAGCAGCGCTCGCGGCTGCAGCTCGAACAGCCGTTCGTTGCGATCGAGCGAGTGGACGGCGATGCCCCAGACGCCGCGCTGAACGCCTGGTCCCTGTGTCGCCCGGGTGATGTCGCGCTGCAGTTGCGCAATCGCGGCGCGGGCAGTTGAAGCCGGAGTGGCGGGGGAGGCTTTGCTGCAGCTGAGAAATGCAAAATGCAAAATGCAAAATGCGAACACGGAGGTCCGCCGTAAGGCGGACACTACGTCGATCGTCCTCGCCGCGTCGATCGTTTTTGCATTTTGCATTTTGAATCTGGCATCACCGGATCACTTCATTTCATCGATTCCTTTGAAGACCTCGTCGAAGCTGGCGGCCGGCACTCTCGCTGTGCCGGGCTCGTCCGATCGGCTGGCGAGCACGTCGCCGCCCGACCGCGCGAACGTGACCTGTTCTGTCTTGTTGTCGTCGAAACGGACGGTCACAACCAGCGCCGGGCTCTTGAGTGCGGCATGTGTTCCAGCGTCGAACGACTCGGCCTGCAGGCCCGAAACCTTCGCCAGCAGTTCCTCGACTTTTCTCGCGTCGATCTGTTTGCTCGCGGCGTTGTGCCAGGACTCGGAGCCGTCCTTGTTCTTGGTCTTGTTGAGCGTAACCGTTTCGGACCCGCGTTTGAATTCGGCGTGTGTGGCCGTAAACGATCGCGCGTCGAACAGATCCTTCCGCCGGAACTCGCCGACGTCGCGGATCACGTCGGTGTAGAGCGCCGGCGCGACCGTGAAAATCATCGGCCGCGATGCGTCTTTCGCGTACATCAACGCGTTTTCCGTGGCGCCGAACAGCAGCGTCGCGCGCGCGCTTCCCGCGACCGCCGTCACCGAGGCGACCGGCGGATCGAGCTGGCGCTTCCCGGCGTCGGCGCTATCCGCGGAGACGATCCCCTGCATCTGTCCCGACGACAGCCGTTCCAGCGCGCCCTCGACCGCGGCGAAGTCGGCGCGTCCCATCATCGGCGCGACGATTCGCCACTCGGTGCCGGTTTTCACGAGAGTGACCGCCGGCTTGCCGTCCTTCTGGAGTTCGAGGCGATCCACCTTCTCCCGCTCGATTTTGATGACACTCTTGTCGCGCAGGGCGAACGTGTTCTTGTTGAACGTCGAGTCCACGAACGACGAGACGAGGAAGACACGCGGCTGTCCGGGGAGGCGCGCGTAGAGATCGCCTCCGGTTGGCGTCTTCTCGCCAAGCGCGATTCGCTGTGGCTCCTTGGCGCCCTTGGCCCGGAACTCGACCTCGACACGCGCCGGCTCCAGACCGTACTGCTTCAGATCGGACGCTTGTTCGTCGACGACCCGTTGAATCTCGAGCGTCGCCAGACTGCTGGTGATCGACGACAGTTCGCCCTGGTCCGCGGCCGCCGCTTCCGGTTCGACGATCTTCCACGCGCCGTCGGCCTTCTGCACCCGCGTCGTCTCGCCGTCGGCGGATTTGATGCGGATTTCCTCGACGTCCCCTTCCTTGACGGAGGCGAACGCCTTTTCCTTCGCATCGGCGCCCGTCGTGTCGCGGCCGTTGAGGTAGTAGATGTAGCCGACCAGTCCGGCCAGGACAACGACGAGGATCAGCGTGGAGCGCAGGCTTCTCATCGCTCCCGTCTCCGCCACCACGTGAAGACACCGGCGCCGATCACGAGCGCCGGCACGATGACGAGCGACATCCATAGCACGCCCATCACGTGATTTGCCGTCATCGTCAGCCGCCGGTCGGATGGCTCCTTCGGCCGGATGGAAATGAGACTTTCCTGCTGGGCCAGCCAGTTCACGGTGTTGAGGAACAGATCGCGGTTGCCCTCGATTCCCAGGTAGGCATTGGCCACGAAATCCGAATCACCGATGACCGCGACGCGCGTCTCGGGCGGGCGCTGCTCCTCGCCCTCCTTCTTCTGGGCCGCCGGGTCCGTCTTTGCCGGCACTGCCACCGCCGCCGCAATCGAGACTGGTCCGGCGATGTCCCCCTTGTCCGGATCCGGCGAGAGATTGTCCGGCGGATCGAGCGACGCCAGGTTCGTTTCCGCCCACGTCCGCTGCGCCGTCTGAATGAACGATTGCGCCGTGCGATCGGCCGGCGCGCCCATTAGGGGGACGACGGCTCGCGCGACCGGGTACATCGTGATCAATTGAAAGCGCGAGGTGATGGCCTGCTCCGGGTACGGTGGCGCCGCGACCGGAATGGTCGCGATCTTCGTCAGTCCGCTGACATCGACAACGACCGAGGGGGTGGCGTTGATCCCCCATTCCTTGACGATCGCTTCGATCTGCGGCAGCGGTGCGGGCTTCTTGAAGTCCTCGGGCGGATCGAGCAGAACGAGCAGCTTGCCGTTCCTGGCCGACAGATACTGCCGGATCAGCGCCGCCTCACCCTCGAGCAGATCGGTCTTCGGGCCGGCAAGAACGAGAACGGTGGCGTTCTCCGGTATCGCGTTCGTCTGCGCGATGATCAGCTTTTCCCATTGGAAGTTGTCCTGCCGCAGCGAATCGATGATCGAGCTGTACCCCCCGCGCTCGGTGTTGGTCGGGTCTTTCTCGCCGTGGCCGGCGAGGAAGTAGACGCGCTTCTCCGTCGGGTTCAGCACCTTGACGAGCGCGCTGGTCAGGTCCTGCTCCGGAGGCGCCTGTCCCTGCGGCACGACGACCCGCTCGCGCCTGCCCATGTGCTCGACGACAACCGTGCCGTAGCTCTGGATTTCGTACTCCTTCGCGGGCACCGGCCGTTTATCGGGATCGATGTATTCGACGCTCACCTGTCCTGACTGGTAGGCGTACTCGTTCATCCGGACCCGAATGCGGTCCACCTCGGCGTCCGTTTCGAAGACGACGAACTTCACCGGGGTCTTCAGCTCCCGCAGCAGCTTCACCGTCTGCTCGGACAGCGTGTACTGACGGTTGCTGGTGAGGTCCCAGCGCTTGTTCTGTTTCACCGAGACGTAATTCACCGCCACCAGGATGCCGAGCACGACGAGGACGCTGACGCTGGCGATGGCGCCGTAGCGCGCGTTGCGGCGGCGGAAGAATGCCACGATCTCGCGCCACTGTCCGATCGTGTAGAGCAGAACGAGGGCGAGACCTGTCCAGGACGCATAGACGGCGTACTGATTCCACTCCGGCTTGAACACACGTACGGCCAGGGCGCCGAATACCATTGCCATGCCGACGTAGCTGAGGATCGAAAGAATCTGCTGCATCGCCTTACCCCCGCCACCGCTCGGTGTCGACCGAGCGCGCCGTCAGAAACAGTCCGAAGGCGATGAAGCTGACGTAATAGACCACGTGCTTGGTGTCCACGACGCCGCGTGTGAAGTCGTCGAGATGGCTGGTGATCGACAGGTAATCCAGCACCGCGGAGGTTCGCGGGCCGGTCAGCGGTCCTGCCCAGTTGATCACCCACAACAACAGGAATACGGCGAAGGTCGCCATCACGGCGACGATCTGGTTGCGGGTGAAGCTGGAGATCAGCAGGCCGACGGAGATGAAGCATCCGCCCATGAGCAGCAGCCCGAGGTAGCCGGTGGCAATCGGAATCCACTCCGGCGTGCCGAAGGCGAACAGGACGCCGAGGTGGATCAGTGTCACCGCCAGCATCGCGGCATACAGCGCCATCGCGCCGAGAAACTTGCCCATGATGATCTGGACGTCGGTCAGCGGGGCGGTCAGCAGCAGTTCGATCGTGCCGGACCGCTTCTCCTCCGAGTAGGTGCGCATGGTGATCATCGGCAGGACGAACAGCAGGAGCACGCTCGCGTTCAGGAACAGCGGGCGAATCATCTGGTCGTTGACGTTCTGCGTGGGCCCGCCCTGCAGGCCCATCATGCGCATCCCCTGTTCGATGAAGATGCCGAGGAGCGTGTAATAGAAGAAGCCGAACATCAGCGCGAACAATCCGATGACGACATATGCGATCGGCGACGCGAAGTAGGCCTTGAGCTCCTTGTGCGCGATGGCCAGGATGTTGTTCACCGGTCACCTCCTCCGGCCGCTTCCGTGGCCGCGCTCGCGGTGTCTTCGGTCGTCAGGTGCAGGAAGATTTCCTCGAGGCTCATGCGCATCGGGCGCAGCTCGAGCAATCCCCAGCCCCGGGTGACGACGGCGGCCGCGAGGTCCCGCCGCACGTCCCGGCCGGCTGCGCTTTCGACTTCGAGGGCCGCGACCGGACCGCGCATCTCGGCGACGCGCACGTCCGTGACGCCGGGCACGGCTGCCAGCGCGCCTTTGGCGTCGGCACCGGCGGCGTCCACCTGCAGGAACATCGTTTCGCTGCCGCGCAGCCGCGCAGTCAGGTTGTCCGGAGAGTCGACAGCCACCACGCGCCCCTTGTTGATGATGACGACGCGGTTACAGGTCTGGCTGACTTCCGGAAGGATGTGCGTGCTGAGGATGACCGTGTGGTCGCCTCCGAGCTGCTTGATGAGCTGACGGGTCTCGATAATCTGCTTGGGATCGAGTCCCGCCGTCGGCTCGTCGAGGATCAGTACGTCCGGGTTGTGGAGCAGCGCCTGGGCCAGTCCGACGCGCTGCCGGTAGCCCTTCGACAGCTTGCCGCAGTGGCGGTGCGCCACATCGGAGACCCGCGTGCGGTCCATCGAGCTCTTCACCCGCGCCGCGCGTTCGCCGCGGGGGACCCCTTTGATGCGCGCGCAGAAATCCAGATAGTCGCGCACGGTCATGTCCGGGTAAAGCGGGGGAGTCTCGGGCAGGTAGCCGGTGCGCCGCTTTGCCTCGATCGGCTGGTCCTGGACGTCGTAGCCGCCGACCACCGCCTTGCCCCCGGTCGCCGGCATGTAACCAGTGAGTATCCGCATCGTCGTCGTCTTTCCGGCGCCGTTGGGGCCAAGAAATCCGAGGATTTCCCCACGTTCCGCCCGGAAGCTCACATCGTCGACGGCCGTGACCGGACCGTAACGTTTTGTCAGGTGCTGGACCTCGATCACCGCTCCACTCCTTCTTCGTAACTCCTAGGGAATAGACGTTTTACCTGTAGCAACCGCCGATAGTAGCTGATGGATTCGCAGCTCGGCAAGACCGCCCCCGTCGATGCTAACGTGGGTGTAGCTTCCGCCTTTAGGCGGAAGGCACCGCCCATGTCAACCGAGCCAGTCGTCTGCGCCACGTGCGAGCTCCACGCCGAAGCAGTCTTCCGCGTCGAGGGAATGGACTGCAACGAGGAAGTCGTCATCCTCGAACGCCGGCTCAAGCCCTTAGACGGTATGGAGGCAATTGCCGCTGACGTCATCGGCCAGCGGCTGCACATCAAATACGACGCCGCCAAGCTTACGACGTCCGCGATGGTCGACGCGGTCGGGCAGACGGGAATGCGGATGTGGCTCGAACACGACGAGCCGCTCCTCTCTGATTCCTCGATCCGCAGCCGCTGGCGCCTGATGGCGGTCGCCGGAGCGGCGCTGGGGCTTGGCGCGGCCGCGTCGTGGCTGAATCAGCCTGCCGTTGCCAACGTCCTCTGGATTGGCGGTGCGATTGCCGGCGGCGTTTTCCCGGGCCGCCGCGCGTTGACGGCAATTCGCTCGCGCACCATCGACATCAACGTCCTCATGGTGATTGCCGTCGCGGGTGCCATCGCCATCGGGGAACGGCTGGAAGCGGTGAGCGTGGTCTTCCTGTTCGCGGCGGCACAGTGGCTCGAAGTCCGCACGCTGGAGCGCGCGCGGCAGGCGATTCGGGCGCTCATCGATCTGACGCCGCGTCAGGCTGTCGTACGTCGCGGCGCGGCCGAAATGCTGGTGCCAATCGAAGAGGTGACGCGCGGGGATGAGCTGATCGTCCGGCCCGGCGACAAAGTGCCCGTCGACGGTATCGTCGCCGCCGGACACAGCGACGTCAACGAGGCGCCGATCACCGGCGAGTCGCTGCCCGTGGACAAGGGGCGGGGCGACGAGGTCTACGCCGGCAGCATCAACGGCCGGGGTGCGCTCGACATCCGCGTCACTCGAATCGGCCGCGACACGCGCCTGGCGCGAATCATTCACCTGGTCGAGGCCGCGCAGACCCGCCGGGCGCCAGTGCAGACGTTCGTCGATCGCTTCGCGCGGATCTACACGCCGATCGTCATCGCGCTCGCACTGGCGGTTGCCGTGGTTCCGCCGATGGCTGGCGCCGACGGCGGTGTGTGGCTGTATCGAGCGCTGGTGCTGCTCGTCATCGCCTGCCCATGCGCGCTCGTCATCTCCACACCCGTCTCGATCGTGGCGGCGTTATCGGCTGCCGCGCGCAACGGGGTGCTGATCAAGGGCGGCGCGTTCCTCGAGCGGCTGTCGCAGGTCCGGACGATTGCGTTCGACAAGACCGGGACGCTGACGTCCGGGCAGCTGAATGTCGCAGCCGTGACGCCGTTCGATGGCGTGGGTGCCGTTGACGTGCTTCGCTACGCCGCATCCGTGGAGCAGCGGTCGGAACACCCACTCGCGCGCGCGATCGTGGACTACGCGCTGCGTCAGGAGGTAGGGCTGGCGGCGGTGTCGGGCTTCAGGGCACATCCGGGCCTCGGCGCGGACGGCATCGTCAACGACTCGCATGTCGTCGTCGGCAATGCGGCGATGCTGCGCCGGTCGGAGGTGCGGCTTCCTGATCTGGCGGGAGTCGTCCATGCAGGTGACGGCTCGCAAGTGTTCGTGGCGCTCGACGGGCGGGCCATCGGCGCGATTCACGTCAGCGATCGTCCCCGCGCCGCCGCCCGCGACGCGTTGGACCTGCTGCGCGCACAGGGCGTGCGCCGCATCGTGATGCTGACGGGCGATCGCGTCGAGAGCGCACGGCGTGTTGCCGAGGCGCTCGGTGTGGACGAGCATCACGCCGCGCTTCTCCCGGAGGAGAAGCACGCGCGAATCCGTGCACTGCGGACCGATCGCGACGCAGTGATGATGGTGGGCGATGGCGTCAACGACGCACCGGCGCTGGCCGCGGCCGACATCGGCGTCGCGATGGGTGCTGCCGGGTCGGACGTCGCACTCGAAACAGCGGATGTGGCGCTCATGTCGGACGAGCTGCTCAAGCTGCCATACGCGCTCCGCCTCGCGCGTGCGACCGTTCGCAACATCAAGACGAACGTCGTCGTGTCGCTGGCGCTGAAAGCGGCGTTTCTGGTGATGGCCGTGACCGGATCGGCGACGCTGTGGATGGCCGTCCTCGCCGACACCGGCGCCTCCGTGATTGTCGTGGCGAATGCGCTGCGATTGCTGCGGACCAGATGAGGTTCAGAAGGTGCAGAGGTTCAGAAGGTGCAGAGGTTCAGGCGGTGCAGAGGTTCAGGCGGTGCACCGGTTCAGGCACATTCATGCTTTTCGATTGGAGAAAAAGTGCGTCTGCACGTAGTTGTCGATGAGGGCCTGCGCGGGCGGATCGATTGACGTGAACTGCAGACCCATGCCGACCCGGCGGTCGCTCCACGCGACGCGGGCCTCGGCGTCGACTTCCTTCTTCGTGCCCGGCAGGCGGAAGCGCAGGCGCACGACCGACGCGACGTCCAGCGGGTTCGTCGTGCGGATCGCCACGCCGCCGTGACTGACGTTCAACGTCAGCGACGTCGAGATCGCGTTGCCGACGCGATAGGTGATCGGAACGCCGAGCACGACGCGAGGGCTCGAGCGGCGGTTGTAGTGTTCCGGAAAGAGATGCGGCGCGAGAGCCGGCATGATGTGGCCGACGCCGGTGTATTCGTTCACGTATCCGGCAACGCCGAATGACGAAAGGTCGCGGACTTCGGCGGCGTTCGCAATCGTCCCGCTGAAGACGACGATCGGCGGCTTCTCGGGCGCCACCCGTCGAAGGCTGCGAACGAGGTCGATGCCGCGGCCGTCGGGCAGCCGTAGATCAAGCACAACCAGGTCGATCCGCTGCTGCCCCCGCAGCGCCGCCAGCAGCTCCTGGCCCGTCCGTACCGTCACCGCCCGGTGGCCGGCCCCTTCAAGGGCCATCTTGAACCGGTCCCGTACAAAAGCGGTGTCGTCGGCAATCAACACCGTCTTGACGGCGACCATGGTGGTGGCGATCACTACGCTACGTATCGGTATGGCCTGGGTATTGCGTTAGAGCGCGTTGCCGGGACCGTTTCCGCCTCGCTATAATTCGGCTCTTGCGGGTGCCGGCTGGACGAGAACAGTTGTGCCGGCACCTGATGTTGCGTTTGCGGCCTCCCAGCCGCATGGAGCCCGTATGGCGACCTGTCCGGAATGCGAGTACGACGAGATCGACACTGAGGACTTTGAGGAAGGGGACACCTTGAGCTGTCCGGAGTGCGGGAAGAACCTGGTGCTGCTCGCCAACGACGAGCTCGACTTCGCCGACGAAGACGATGAAGACCTCGACGACGACGAAGACGAGGAGGAGCTCGACGAGGACGAGGACGAGGACGAAGACGAAACGGACGACGAAGACGACGAGGAACTCGACGAGTGACCGCTCTCGACTCGAAGAACCGCCGTCTGTTCGACTTCCTGGGCGGCGTCGAGTCCATCGTCGTGGCTTTCAGCGGTGGCGTCGACAGCGCGTATCTCGCGTGGACAGCCACTCAGGCGCTCGGGTCAGCGGCGCTGTGCGTGACTGCGGACAGTCCCAGTTATCCCGATCATCATCGTCAGCTCGCGCTCGACGTGGCGCGCCGGTTCAAGCTGCATCACCACATCATCCACACCAGGGAGCTCGAGCAGCCGCAGTACCGTGCGAATCCGGTGAACCGCTGCTATTACTGCAAGCACGAGCTCTACACCGCGCTCTCCGCACTTGCCTCCGAGCGCGGAATCAGGGTGATCGCCGACGGCAGTAATACCGACGATCGCGGCGACTACCGGCCTGGGCGCCAGGCCGCGCGCGAGTTTGGCGTGCGCAGTCCGCTCGATGAAGCGGGGCTGACGAAGAGCGACATTCGCGAGCTCTCGCGCCGCGCCGGGTTGCCGACGTGGGATGAGCCCGCCTCCGCCTGCCTGTCGTCGAGGATTCCGTACTTGTCGGAAGTGACCGAGGACAAGCTGCGGATGATCGAGCGTGCCGAGCGCGCCGTGCGGGGGCTGGGGTTCCGTGTCTGCCGCGTGCGGCACCATGATGACCTCGCCCGGCTCGAGATCGGCGCCGACGAGCTGCCGCGCGCGCTCGAGCCGGACGTCCACGAACGACTGGTGGGCGAACTGACGGCCCTTGGGTACCGCAGCGTCACGATCGATCCGCGTGGCTACAGGCAGGGCAGCCTGAACGAGGGGCTGCGTCTTCGCCCGGTGTAGCGAATCTCTCCTCGCATCCGGCCTACAACTGATTGACACCCGATCCCGCGGACGCTAAGCTCGACCCGTCTTCCAAACGACCTATGCAGGAGAGCTGATGAATCTGCGCCGGCTGATGTGGTTGAGTGCGACGTTTGTTATCGTTGCGCTGATCGTCATTGGGTGCGGGAGAAAGACTCCACCACCGCCACCACCGCCGCCCGCTCCGCCACCTGCTCCGACGGCGCCACCGCCACCGCCTCCTCCGCCGCCACAGCCGGCTCCGGCACCGGCTCCACCGCCGCCGGCGCCAAAGCCGCCTTCGGAAGAGGATCTATTCCGGGCTAAAACGCTCGAGCAGGTCACGGCTGATTTCACAGACATCAGCTTCGACTACGACCAGTTCAACATCCGCGACGACCAGCGTGCGACGCTGCAGAGAAACGCGGACTACCTGCGCCGGTGGACGACGGTTCGCGTGAGTATTGAAGGGCATGCGGATGCGCGGGGCACCAACGAGTACAACCTCGCGCTCGGACAGCGCCGCGCCGCCGCGATCCGCGACTATCTCGTCGGCGTCGGCGTCGCCGCTGATCGCATGGTGGTCGTGAGCAAGGGCGAAGAGGAACCGCTGTGCCGCGAGGACACCGAAGCGTGTCACGAGCGCAATCGCCGCGGCCATTTCGTGGCCACCGCCAAGTAGCTTCCGCCTTCAGGCGGAAGACGCGCGCGCGTCAGATTGCGTTTAGGTCTTCAACGATTGCCTGCGCCGCGACCCGCGGGTCCGGCGCGGCGATGATCGGGCGGCCGACGACGATATAGGTCGCCCCTGCCTTTACGGCTTCCGCCGGTCCCAATGTCCGTGACTGGTCGTTTTTGTCCTGGCCGGCAGACGCTCCCCTGATCCCGGGCGTCACAATCGCAAAGTCCGGCCCGCATGCCTGCCGGATGGCGGCCGTTTCCTGCGGCGAGGCAACCACTCCGTGGAGGCCTGCGGACTGGGCCATACGCGCCAGCGCGAGGACATGGTCCACCAGCGGCCGTGCCACCCCAGTTTGCTGCAGCGACGTTTCGTCCATGCTCGTCAGCACCGTGATGCCGATGACGAGCGGCGGCTGAACACCGGTGGTTGCCGCGGCGTCGGCCGCTGCGCGCGCGGCCGCCCGCATCATCGCCGCGCCGCCGGAAGCGTGCACGTCGATCATCCAGGCGCCGGTGCGCACGGCAGCGTCCACGGCCTGCGCGACGGTGTTCGGGATGTCGTGGAATTTGAGGTCGAGAAACACACGCGCGCCGGAATCCACGAGCCGACGCACCAGGTCCGGTCCCGCCATCGTGAACAGCCGGCTGCCGACCTTCAGCCCGCCGGCGAGCCCGCGCACCTGCTCGGCGATGGCGAGCGCACGCTCTGCGCTGTCAACGTCGAGCGCAACGAGGAGGCGGTGGCCCGGGTCAATCCGAGAAGGCACCTGCGTTGACGCGGCCCGGGTCCTGTCGCCGGGTTTCCCCACTCCGTCCTCGGCGCCAAAAGCACTGGTCACGAGAGAGGCGCCTGCGCGGCGGAGTGGGGATGCCCCTCCCGGCGCCACCCGCCGGAAAGACCGGCGTCAAGCCAAGTGCCTTGCTGTCTAGTGCACATCGATTCCTATTGCCTCTTCGATTTGGGAGAAGCCGTCGCCAGCCAACCTGGCGCCGAGTCCCGAGAGCAGTCGCTGCACCAGGGCCGGTCCTTCATACACCAGGGCCGTATAGATCTGGATAAGCGTGGCGCCGGACCGGATTCGTTCGTAGGCATCGTCTGCCGTGGAGATGCCGCCGACGCCGACGATGGGAACCCGTCTCCCGAGATGACGGAAGAGCAGTCTGCAAGCCGAGTTGGCAGTGGCTTTCAGCGGCGCGCCACTGAGGCCGCCAGCCTCTGTTGCCGCCCGGCCTTCAAGCGGCGGCCTCGCGACCGTCGTGTTCGTGGCGATCACGCCTGAGGCACCCCCTTCCACGGCTGCGTCGACCGACCGCAGGAGATCGACGTCGGGTAAATCCGGAGACATCTTCACCAGAACCGGGACCGCCCGCTCCCGACTTCGCTCGCGAACTCGAGTCACGACCTGTTCGACGAGCGCGCGCAGCGTCCGGCTTTCCTGCAGGTCCCGCAGCCCTTCGGTGTTAGGCGAACTGACGTTGATGGCGAAATAGTCCGCAAACGGATGGAGCGCGTCAATCATGCGCACATAGTCCTCCGCCGCGCGCTCGTTTGGCGTCTCCTTGTTCTTCCCGATGTTGATGCCGAGTCGAAACCGAGCGGTGGCGTCCGGCGTCAGCCGGACCGTCTGCGAAAGATTCCGAACAACTCCTTCGGCTCCCTCGCTGTTGAAGCCGAGCCGATTGATGACTGCACGATCCGGCGTCAGGCGGAAGACTCGCGGTTTCGGGTTGCCCGACTGAGGGCGGGGCGTGACCGTGCCGATCTCGGCGAATCCGAATCCCAGTGCGGTCCACGCTGGAACGGCCGATCCCTGTTTGTCCAGACCTGCGGCCAGTCCGAGAGGATTGGTGAAGTGAAACCCGAACGCCTGCTGGGAAAGCCGCCGATCTGGTGAGGTCTCGCGCCCCTGGCCGAGCGCGCTGACCACCAACGGCCACCGCAGCGCCGCAATCGTCAGTTCGTGCGCGCGTTCAGCGTCGAGAGCAAAAAGCGCGGGCCGAATCACCCGCGTGTACAAACCCACGCTTAGGCAGTATAGGTGTAATTGGTCTGACGCGGGTCGGTGCGAGGTTTCTTCGGGGTCGGTGCGAACAGGCTACGCCAGGTCGGTGCGACGGTTCTTCGCTGGTCGGTCCAAACAGGCTTCGCGGTCGGTGCGAGGTGGCTGCTGATCGGTGCAAGCCGGGATCGAGGAATCAGGAGCTTTGGGGATGGCTGGGAGGGTGGGAGTCTCCGTCCGGCAGTCATCGAGTACACGTTGAACGAGGCGATTCATACCTGCGGGTGCTCCTGTGGCGCGCTGCTGCTGTTCAATGGGTAAATGGCGGTGCAGTATCCGTCTGTCGGAACGGCGTGCTGCTGAGCGGTGCTGTTCAGCCGCGCGGTGGGTTCGCTGACGACACAACGTCCTTAGTCATGAACACCCGATCGAAGCCGTGCTCCATTCGCCGCTCGCGCACCACGAATCCGCACCGACAGTAGTACTCCACCAGTTCATCAAGTGCCGCGTTTGTATACAGACTTAGCTGTCGAACCTTCTGAATGCGAGCTCGTTCTTCGGCAAACGCCAGCAGGGCAGCGCCGATGCCCCGTCGCTGCTGCCCGCGACGAACTGCGACGGAAGAAACCTCTAACGTTGCCGAATGCAAACGGAGCAGCATTACGGCAAGGAGAGTCCCGCCAGACTCTGCGACAAATAGCTCCCCGCGCTCGACAGCGGGCGAAAAATCCGTCGTCATGGATGCTGGCTCACTGCCGATCCTTGAGACGTATGGGGAATACGCCTCACGAACAATTTGATACACCTCTGGTAGATCATCCATCCGTCCGACGCGTATCGTCAGGTCCACAGCTGCTGCATCCCGTAGCGCCACACCCAGGCTCTATGGTGTCCCGGCTCCCCGTCTGCGGCTTCGCGTCGGCGCCCTCCCTTCAGTGGTGCCTTGCGCACTACGGGACAAACCTTGATACAGATCGAACAGCCAGACATGCGGGCGTTCCGACGTTGCAGTCCTCGATTCCAACCTGAACCCATTCGACGGCAATGTTCAAAAGTCCGTACCCAAAGCGCAGGAGCGCCGGCCATGCTGGACTCGAACCGGCAACCCACCATGAATCGGAGACCAGTTTCGCTCTGAGAAAGAGCGGAATGTCACTCACACACCAAGACTCAGTACGAGCAGCGGAATCGTTAGGATAATTCGGCGAATCTTGAGAATCGGCGGGAAGGGCGGGCGTCCGACCCACACACATAGTCCGCCTGTTCCGAGGTGGCAGTTGTGGCCAACTCGCAGCCGTCGCACTCTTTTGCACCGACCGCGTCAGCCTGCTTGGACCGACCCGGCGCAGCCTCTTTGCACCGACGCGGCGAAGCCTGCTCGCACCGACCAGCGAAGAAACCTCGCACCGCCCACCCGGCAGTGCGCTCGCACCGTCCACGGTATAATCAACAGACTCTTTAACGGCGGTCCTGCGAGGCCGCCAAGAGGTAAACATGCCTACCGTTGT
>DASTBV010000026.1:0-25551 GCA_035711805.1 Vicinamibacterales bacterium | reverse complement strand
AGCGGCCGAAGCGAGCGGCCGGTCGCCGCGTACCGCTTCCCCGCCACGTCCACACTCGTCAAGCCGGCATCGTCGAGCAGCGCGTTCAGCTCTTCCGCGCGGCCGTGAACGAACTCGGCGCCGAGCTCGATTGGAACTGGCGTCTCGCGATCGCGGTGGGTGAACACCCGGCCGCCGATGCGCTCGCGCGCCTCGAGCACGATCACGGAAACGCCGGCCTCGTGCAGCGCGCGTGCGGCGGCGACTCCTGCTGCTCCTGCCCCGATGACGACCACGTCGCTCATCAGTCGAGGAACAGGCAGGAGCCGTGCCGCAACCGGCTCAGCCGCGCTTACGGCACGCTGATCTTGACGGCATGGAGCGTTCCCTCGAATTCCGAGTTCGGTTGCGCAGGACCACCCGAACCGAGCGGACCGGCTCCAAGGTCGAAACTGGCCGCTCTCCAGGTGCCCGCGTATGCCGTACCCTGGCTGTCGGTCCGCAGTGCCACGTCCAGCAGGAAGTAGCCGGTTGGCAAGTCGCCGAGCACTTCATTGCCGGCCCAGTTCCAGGTCATGTGACGGAGACGGACGACCCCGTTCGCCTCTCGTTCCCACGCGCCGATGCAGACGTTCCCGATCGTCGGCGGAACACCACCACTGATCATCAGCTCGGTACCGTCCGCGTGAAACTGCTGGAACCCGAAATCAAAGACGAACTCATTGTTCGTGCCCGGAAAGGCGGTCATGACAACCTGCCATTGACCGACGATCGGACCGCCACCGCTGGACGTGGCGCCTTGCGCCGCAGCAGCCAGCGCTGGCGCTGTACGGCCGCGCGCAAGCGTGGCTGTCGCGGTCAGCACAGAGGGCTTCGGCGCGCCAGGCGCCATGCACGCGGCGCGGGCATCGGCGGCGGTCGCGCCGAACGCGGCAGCGACGTGAACTCCGACAAACAGGATTCGTGACGAGCAGCGTCGTAGAATTCGGGCGGTCATTGGTCTTCTCCTGGTAAAGCCACCCCGGTCAGGCGCGCCGATCGAGGGGCGGTGTTCGCAGGGCGGCACTCTGACGGCGCGATTTCGGCCAATCAACGGAAATAACCGGACATCGAGGGTTTGACCGCTAATGTCACAGGCCGCAGGCCGCAGGCCTACCTTCGCCCTTGGGCCTTTGGCCTTCGGCCTGAAATAATCCGCCCGTGCAGCAGCCTGAGCGGAAGGTCGAACCGCTCTCCGTTCCCGATCGCCTCGACTCCTGGAAAGAGATTGCCGCGTACTTGAACCGCAGTGAGCGGACGGTGCGCCGGTGGGAGGCCCGCGAGGAACTGCCCGTTCATCGACTGCAGCACGACAAACGCGGGTCGGTGTATGCCTACGCGCGCGAACTCGACGCCTGGCGTGCATCGCGGCGGCTGCCCGAAGACGAAGCCGACATACAGCCAGCCCGCCGCGTCGCCATCCGGTGGTGGGCTGCCGCCGGTGCCGTCATCCTCATCGCGCTCGCACTCGTCATCGGCCTGCGCTGGCGCGCCGCAGGCACGCTGGTCCTGGAACGCGGCACCGCCAGCGACGAGGCGTGGCAGTTGTACCAGAGGGCGCGCTTCGCCGACAACGCCGGACGCGTGCAGATTGAAACTGGAATCCGCTACTACCAGCAGGCGATACAGCTCGATCCGAAATTCGCACAGGCGTGGGCAGGACTGGCCACCGCGCACGTGGGGCTCACATGGTTTGGCGATCGGCCATTGACGGAGACGATGGCGGAAGCGAGACGCCTGGCCGAGGAGGCGCGCCGGCTGAACCCGTCACTCGGCAACCCGTGGTCCGTGCTCGGCTGGGTCAGTCACTACGTCGACTGGGATCACCGCACGGCGGAGGCGCACTTCCGGCGCGGAATCGAATTGACCGGACTCGCCGTCGCGCACAGCTGGTACGGAGACTTCCTCACCGACATGCGCCGCTTCGACGAGGCACGCGCGTCTTATGCACGCGCGCAGGCGGTCTCACCGCGCTGGCTCGAGCCGCCGGTGTTGTCCGCCAATCTCCACACGATCACCGGAGCACCGGCGATGGCCATTCTCGAACAGCGGCGCACGCTGGAAACCGAACCGCAGTTCGGACTTGGCAACCACTTCCTGGGGCGCGCCTATCTGGCAAGCGGTGATTTTCCGAAAGCGATCGAGCACTTGCGCAAGTCGAACGAGATCATGGGATCGGTGCCGTTTACGCTCGGCGATCTCGGATTCGCGCTGGCTTCCGGCGGGCAGCGCGACGAAGCCGCGCGGCTTCTTCAGGAGCTGAAGGCAAGGCGGGACCGTGGCTACTACCCGGCGTTTCCAATCGCCGAAATCGAGCTCGCGCTCGGAAACAGCGAGGCCGCGCTCGACTGGCTCGAACGTGCCGTCGAGGAACGGCACACAGGGTTCTATCTGCCGTCCGCGGATCCAGTCTGGACCGCGATCCGCTCGACGCCGCGCTTTCGCTCATTCCTCGCGCGGATGAATTTGCCGCAGTGAGAGCGTCGAGGCGGAAGCTACGGGGTCGAGGCGGAACGGCGACTACAACAGTGCCCTCCGCACGTTCCACGCCTGCCACACGTGGCGCCGGTCGTGCGCCGCGATGACGTGCAGCCCGGTCGCCAGGCTGAATCGCACGCCTGGAATGAACGGGTTTGGAAAGTGCACCCCGGCGAGATCGATCTCCGCGTACTTCCGCAGAAACGCCCGCACCTGCTCCTGGCTTGCAAAGAATTGGGTCGCGGCGTCTGCGAGTGACGGCGATTCGCGCGGCACGATCTTCGCCGGCGCCTTCATCTTGAAGCGGGGCCTCACCGGCGCATCCAGCGATCGCACGAACCAGCCGCCGATGACGCCGGGCACGGCCGGACGTCTGCGCCGGCGGCCACGCGCGGCGGCGTCGGCCGCGGCCGGCTCCATCGCACGCAGGTACACGCGGTTGGCGGTTGCCAGGTGATCGAGACAGTGGGCGATGCTCCACGACCCGGGCGCCGGCCGCCACACGCCCTGCTCAGCGGTCAGTCCGTCGATCAGCTTCCGTGCGTCATCGTCGACGACATCCAGCGCCGCTTCGAGCATCCGGATATCCGCGTGCTCCTCTGCCGCCATCCGTCCTAAGATTACGGCAAATGAAGAAGCTGTTCTGGATTCTCCCCGTCCTCGTCATTGCCACGCTGAGCGCCGCGCCGGCGATCCCCCAACAGGGAACGGCCGCTCTGTCGACGTTCCTCGCCGATGCCACCGCCCGCGGCGACGTGCCGGGCGCTGTCGTCGCCGTCGTGGGCAAGGACGGACTGCTGTATCACGAGGCCTTCGGCAAGAGCAGCACGCTGCGCAACACGCCGATGGCGAAGGACACGATTTTCAACATCGCCTCGATGACGAAGGCGGTGACGTCCGTCGCCATCATGATGCTCGTCGACGAGGGCAAGCTGAAGCTCGACGACGACGTGGCGAAGTACCTGCCGAAGTACAAGGATCCACTCGTCATCAGCAAGTTCAACAGCGCGGACGCGACCTACGAAACGCGGCCGGCGAAGCGGCCCATCTCAATTCGCCATCTGCTGACACACACCTCGGGCATCGGCTACGGCTTCGCCAGCCAGACGGTTACGGCGCTCTCGCAGAAGACCAAGATGACCGAGCTGGATCTGCCGCTGCTGTTCGATCCGGGCGAGGGATGGGCGTATGGGGCCAGCACGCGTGTGCTCGGGCACGTCGTCGAGGCGATTTCGGGGCAGAAGATCGACGCGTTCCTCGACTCGCGGATTCTCAAGCCGCTCGGGATGCACGACACCAGCTACGCCGTGCCACAGTCGAAGAACACGCGCGTCGTCGCCGTGAGCGCCCGCGGCAACGACGGGAAGTTCGTCGAGCGTCCGATGCCGGCAACGATCGCGTCTCCAGTCCAGGGCGACGGCGGCCTGTACTCCACCGCCGCGGACTATGGACTGTTCCTGCGCATGCTTCTCAACCGCGGCCGTCTGGGCAACACGCGCATCCTGAGTGAGAAGTCGGCGAGGTCGATGTTCGACAATCACACGGGCAAAGTCGTCGTGCAGCGGCAGATCTCGGCGGCGCCGGCGCTGTCGCGCGACTTCCCGGTTGGAGCGGGCGAAGACACCTGGGGGCTCGGCTTCCAGCTCGCCAGGGCGAAACGTCCGAACATGCGCACGCCAGGCAGCGGTACCTGGGCTGGCATCTTCAACACGCACTTCTTCATCGACCCGGCCCGCGGGATCGGCGTCGTCGTCATGATGCAGACGCTGCCGTTCTACGACGACGCGTCGATGAAGCTGTACGCGGGCGTCGAAGAGATCGTCTATCGACACCTCAAGTAGCGAACCGTCCTCGGAGCGTCCCTTGAGTTGATCGGATGCAGTCTACCGGCGCCCGTACAGCAGCATTTCCTTGCCGCTGGCGAGCACGATCTTCTGCAGCTGCACGACGTTGGAGCCGTCGCTGTGGCGGTAGCCGATGCCGGTGATCACGTCGCCGGGCTTGAGGGTGTTGCGGTCCCAGCCGTTTCCGGTCATGCGCTCGGTGCTCGGGCCGCCGATGTTCCACTTCTCGATCTTCCCGGCGTCGGTCTTGACCTCGAGGTCAATCATCACGTGCGGATTGGACCAGTTGAAGGCGGTTACCGTCCCTTTGACGGTGACCTCTTTCGATCGGTCGATGGGCCAGGCGTGATGGGCCAACGAGGGTGCGGCACCGAGCACGACAACGGCGGCAACAGCAACGATCGTTCGCCCACTCATGACAACCTCCATGGCGGGTCCGCTTCGCGGGATCGTCTCCAGCGGAACCCGCCCCACGCTATTTCGCCGGCGGCGGGGCTGCAGGCAATCCCGGCTGACCCGGCTTTGGAATATGGTCGGTTGACTGCTCGTTCTCGTTGCAGATGAATTCAATCATCTCCTGGTCCACCAGAAGGTTCCGATACACGCGCACGGTGAACGGCTTCGCGAAGACCTTCGGATCGTCGATCGTGACATCAACCTGGAGCAGGCCGAACGTCGGACGAGTGAAGCGCTCCGTCATCTTGAGCTGATCGGACCACGGCGTGCCGTTGACATCGTGCCACGACGCGCGCTCCTCCGAGTTGAAGTGCGTGGTCTCGACCACGAGCGTGTCGTTGCCCTCCCACCGTCCGCGGGAGTAGCCAAACCACCAGGGCTGCGGGTCGTTGTTGGGCGCCGGCCGCCCGTCGAGGTAGACGTAGCGCAGTCCGTAGTTCGACTCGTAGGTAATCAGCATCAGGTTCTTCGTCTGCACGATCTGACTGGGCTGCGGGTGGTTGTGGTACTGCATCAGGCCGATCGGCAGGCACCACACGTCCGGGTTGTCCTTGCTGTTGTCGGCCATCCGCTTCTTCTTCAGATCCTGCGCCCACTGCTGCATCGGCGGCAGGCAGTTGGCGTTGCCAGCCACTTCGAAGAACGCCGAGTTGAACGTGCCATCGGGGTTCGGCATGCAGGGCTGCGGCCCGCGGCCACGCCCGCCGCCGCCGCCGGCACCGCCGGCACCACGACCTGCGGCGCCCCCAGCCGCCTGCGCTCCACCACCCTGCGCCGCTGCGCCCGCGGCCGGAGCTGCTGCGCCGCCTGCCGGAGCTGCGGCACCACCGCCGCCGGCGCCACCACCACGGCGGCCGCGACCCGCATTCCAGACACCTGAAAAGTCCACTTTGCCGTCAGCCGTGCGTGGAGGAGGACCGGTCAGCACTGGCACACCTTTCGGATCGCGCGGCACATCCGGCGTCGGATACGACGGCCACTGCGCGCCGACAGTCACCGAGACACTTATGAAAACGGCGATCGCCGAAAAAATCCTGATTCCCCAATGCACCACGTAGAAGCCTCCTGAATGAGGCCACTAGTCTCCCGGAAGCGGCGCGCGATGACAAGCCCCGTTCAGAGAGTGGGTTGTCCTCGAACGTCCCCGGATTCAGCCCGATATAATCGCGGCCAGTGGCGCCTTCCCATTCCGTCGACGATCTCGCAGCGGGGCGCACCGCGCTCGAGGCTGGAGCATGGCGCGACGCCCAGCGCGCCTTCGAGCGTTCGCTCGAGATCGAAGAGACGCCGGAGGCGCTCGAGGGTCTTGGTCTGGCGGCCTGGTGGCTCGATCGCGCCGACATCGTCTTCGACTCGCGTGAACGTGCATTCCGCGGCTATCGCAGCCGGGGCGATCACGTGTCCGCCGCCCGTGTCGCGGTGTGGATGGCATGGGACAGCGCTGCCTTCCGCGGCGAAGAAGGCGTGGCGAAAGGCTGGCTGCAGCGCGCGCGGCGTCTCCTCGAAGGCCAGCCGGAATCGCCGGAACACGCGTTCCTCGCCGCCCGCGACGCAGTGTTCACACTGCTCGACGACGGCGATCCGGAAGCCGCGGAGGCGCTCGCCCGGGAAGCCATTCGCGTGGCCCAGACGCTGCGCGCGATCGACTACGAGATGGTCGGGCGGGCGCTGCTCGGCTTCGCGCTCATCACGCGCGGACAGGTCACCGACGGCCTGCGCGAGCTCGACGAGGTCAGCGCCGCGATCCTCGCCGGTGAGCTGACGGACCGTGTGCTGATCGCGCTGGCCGGCTGTTATCTGATCGGCGCCTGCGATCGTGCCCGCGACCACGGACGCGCCGTGCAGTGGTGCGACCGCGTCAAGGAACACAGCCGGAAATGGGGATTGAAGCCGCTCTTCGCCGTCTGCCGGACGCAGTACGCCTCGGTGTGCATGTGGCGCGGTGCCTGGGAGGAAGCCGAGCGCGAGCTGACGAGCGCCTGCGACGAGCTGGCCGTCTGCCGCCCAGGTATGACGACGGACGGATTGGCGCGGCTCGGCGAGCTCCGGCGGCGTCAGGGAAGACTGGATGAGGCGGCATCCCTCTTCGAACGCAGCGGCGGACACCCAGTCGCCTCACTTGGCCGCGCGGCCATCGCGCTGGACCGCAACGATCCTCAGGGCGCCGTTGAACTCGCCGAGCGCCACTTGCGGCGACTGCCGCTCAAGAACCGAACGGAACGGGCGGCGGCACTGGAGCTGTTGATTCGCGCGCTCGCCCTGGACGCCGGTACCCCGGCGAAGGGTGCCCTGCACGCGGGCAACCTGGATCGCGCTCGCGCGGCCCTCGAGGAGCTGGAGGACATCGCGTCCGGCGCGAAGACGCCGCCCCTCATCGCGTCGGCAAACCTCTCCGCCGGCCTCGTCGCGAACGTCGCCGGCGACTTCGAAACGGCGCGCCGCCGGCTCGAAGACGCCGTTGATCTGTTCGGCCGGAGCGGAGCGCCGTTCGAGGCCGCGCAGGCCCGTGTGCGGCTCGCGGGCGTGCTCGAACGGCTCGGCCGCCCGGATGCGGCACTCGCCGAGGTCGAGCGGGCACGCGAGGAGCTGACGCGCCTCGACGCCCGGCTCGAGCTCGCGGCCGCCGACGCCATCCGCCAGCGACTCGCTTCTCCGTCGAAGCCGGCCCACGCTCCCGCGGACACGATTGGCCTGACGGCCAGGGAAATGGAAGTGCTGCAGCTGATATCCAGCGGTCTCAGCAATCAGGCCATCGGCGAACGCCTGTGCATCAGCGAGCACACCGTGCACCGGCACGTGGCCAATACCTTGTCGAAACTCGGTGTCCCCTCGCGCTCCGCCGCAGTGGCAAAGGCCGCGAAGCTCGGGCTGTTATAGGCATAAGGGCCAAGGCCTAAGGCCTAAGAGAAGAACGAAGCCCGAAGCCTGAAACCCGAAGCCAGAGGCCCCTTACTCCTAGACCAGCCCTTAGGCCTAAGAGAAGAACGAAGCCCGAAGCCTGAAACCCGAAGCCAGAGGCCCCCTCACTCCTAGACCAGCCCTTAGGCCTAAGAGAAGAACGAAGCCCGAAGCCAGAGGCCCCCTTACTCCTAGACCAGCCCTTAGGCCTTGGGCCTTCGGCCTTAGGCCTGTCCAATGGCCCGAATGGGCCATTTTCGGCGGCCCCCGCAAAATGACCCGATCCGGCGAAGCACGCGGGCGGGCGGCCTTGATAGAGTCCCCCGTCATGACACAGACATCTACGACCCCGAGTAACGCCTCGGTCCTGACCGGCCGCCGGGCGGATGCCCTCGCCGACCGCCTCGAACAGGGCGCAAGGGCGCTTACCGACTTCGCGGCCTCGCTGACGGACGCGCAATGGACGACCCGCTGCCTGCCCGACGGCCGCACGGTGGGCGTCATCGTGCACCACGTCGGCTTCGTCTATCCGATCGAGATCGACATCTCGCGGCCGCTCGCCAAGGGCGAACCGCTCACCGGCGTGACCATGGACGACGTGCACGCGATGAACGCGAAGCACGCGATCGATTACGCCGCCGTCACCAAGGAACAGGCGATCCAGCTGGTTCGCACCAACAGCGCCGCGGCGGCCGCCGCCATCCGCGAGCTCAGCGACGAACAACTTGCCCAGGCTGCCCCGGCATCGCTCTATAGCGACGCGCCGGTCACCTGCCAGTTCATTCTCGAGGACCACGCCGTGCGGCACAGCTATCACCATCTGGCTCGCCTGCGGCGCACGGTTCAGTCGTAAAAGCAGCGAGCAGGGATCAGGGATCAGGGATCAGGAGAAAGCAATGACCACGATAACGAAGGACACACCTGTGGCGGCGCCCGATCTCGCGGCGATCAAAGCCAAACAACAGGCGATGTGGGCCTCCGGCGACTTCGCCGTGATCGGCACGACGCTGCAGATCGTCGGCGAGCTGCTGTGCGAGGCCGTCGATGTCGGCGGCGGCGAGCGGGTGCTCGACGTTGCGGCCGGAAACGGCAACGCAACGCTGGCTGCGGCGCGCCGGTTCGCGCACGTCACGTCCACCGACTACGTGCCCGCGCTGCTCGATGCCGGCCGCCGCCGCGCCGAGGCGGAGGGGCTCCACGTCACGTTCGAGGTGGCCGACGCGGAAGCGCTGCCGTACCAGGACGCCAGCTTCGACGTCGTCCTCTCGACGTTCGGCGTCATGTTCGCGCCGGACCATGCGAAGTCGGCGAGCGAGCTGCTGCGCATCTGCCGCCCCGGCGGCAGGATCGGGCTTGCATCGTGGACGCCCGAAGGATTCCTCGGGAAGATGTTCCGCGTCGTGGCGAAGCATGTGCCGCCGCCGGCGGGCGTGAAGTCTCCGTTGCTGTGGGGCACCCGCGATCACCTCCAGACCCTGTGTGCCGGCGCATCGGCCATCGACCATACCGTTCGCGATTTCGCGTTCCGGTACGAGTCGCCCGAGCACTTCGTGGAGGTCTTCCGGATGTTCTACGGGCCGGTACACAAGGCGTTCGGCGCCCTCGACGCAAGCGGTCAGGCCGCGTTCGAATCAGACCTCCTGACGCTGCTGCGAGACTGCGCCCGGCCGGCGGCGGCGGGACTGGTCGTCCCCGCCGAGTATCTGGAGACGGTCATCACACGGTGACGCTCCGACTGATGTGCGTTCTCGCCCACCCCGACGACGAGTCGCTCGGGACGGGCGGAACGCTGGCCAGGTACGCGGCGGAAGGCGTGGAGACGTCGCTCCTCACCGCGACGCGCGGCGAGCGCGGGCGGTTCGGCGACGCCGGCGAACAGCCAGGTCCGGACGTCGTCGGACGGACGCGGGAAGCGGAGCTGCGGGCCGCGGCGGATATCCTGGGCATTCGCGATCTGGCCGTCCTCGGCTACCCCGACGGCACGCTCGACTCTGTCGATCCGATGGCTGCACAGGAGGCCATCGCGTCGCACTTCTGCCGCGTGAAGCCGCACGTCGTGATCACGTTTGGTCCCGACGGCGCATACGGCCACCCCGATCACGTCGCCATCTCGCAGCTGACGACGGCGGCCGTTGTCCGCGCCGCCACGATGGGGCATCAGGTTTCGAAGCTGTACTACATCGCCTGGAGCGCCGCGACGTGGGCCGCGTACCAGGGAGCCCTGAAGACGCTGAGCGTGAAAGTTGACGGAATCGAGCGGCGTACCGTGCCGGCGCCTGACTGGGCCATCACCACTCGGATCGATGCCAGCGCCGTCTGGCAGACCGTGTGGAATGCGGTGCAATGCCATCGCACGCAGATCAGCGTCTATCGGCATCTCTACGAGCTGACGCCTGATCGGCACCGCGCGCTGTGGGGAGTGCAGGAGTTTTATCGTGCGTTCAGCCGTGTGAACGGCGGACGCGCGCACGAGTCGGATTTGCTCGACGGATTGCGCTGATGTCGACAAAGGATATCGAGATGACGCGCCGCGCCGCGCCGCTCGACATGAGCGCGTCCGAGTTCCGTGCATCGGGGCACGACCTCGTCGACCGGATTGCCGACTGGCTCGAGGATCTTCCGCGCGGTCCTGTGGTGCACGACGAGTCTCCAGCCGCCGTGCGCGCGGCGGTCGGCGCCGAGCAGCCGCTGCCGCAGGATGGCTGCGACGCCAGGACGCTCGTCGAGGACGCGGCGCACCTGCTCGTTCAACACTCCCTCTTCAACGGTCATCCGCGTTTCTTCGGCTACGTGACGTCGAGCCCGGCGCCGATTGGCGCTCTTGGGGATCTGCTCGCGTCGGCCGTCAACCAGAATGTCGGCGCGTGGCGCCTGTCGCCCGCCGCCACCGAGATCGAGGCGCAGACGATCCGCTGGATTGCCGAGCTGATTGGATTTCCCGCCGGCGGCGACGGCATCCTGGTGAGCGGCGGCAACATGGCGAACTTCGTCTGCTTTCTCGCCGCGCGGGCGGCAAAGGCGGCGGAGGTACGAACCGGCGGCCTGCGCGGCGCGCCGGCGGCGCTGCACGTGTACGCGTCCACCGAGACGCACACCTGGATTCAGAAGGCCGCCGATCTGTTCGGCCTCGGCACCGATGCGATCCGCTGGATCGACGTCGACGGCGCGCAGCGCGTCGACGCCGGCGCGCTGGAGCGGCGGATCGCCGCCGACCGCGATGCCGGCGCGCTGCCGTTCCTGGCCGTCGGCACGGCCGGAACCGTCTCCACGGGTGTCGTCGATCCGCTGGCCGACATGGCGGCCGTCTGCCGCCGTCACGACGTCTGGTTCCATGTCGACGGCGCCTACGGCGCGCTCGCGGCGCGCGTGCCCGGTGCACCAGCCGATCTGCGCGCGCTGAGCGAGGCCGATTCGGTGGCCGTCGATCCGCACAAGTGGCTGTACGCGCCGCTCGAGGCCGGCTGCGCGCTGGTGCGGCGGCGCGGCGATCTGCTGCGCGCGTTCTCGTACCATCCGAGCTACTACCACTTCGATCACGAGGTGACGAACTACTTCGACTACGGCCCGCAGAACTCGCGCGGGTTCAGGGCGCTGAAGGTGTGGCTGGCGCTGCGGCAGGTTGGATGGTCCGGCTACCGGCAGATGATCGACGACGACATGCGTTTGTCGAGACACCTGCACGCGCTCGTGCGGGAGCACCCGGATTTCGAGGCGTTGACACAGCACCTCAGCATCACGACGTTCCGTTATGTGCCGCGCGATCTGGCGGACTCGCCGGATGCCGAGGACTACCTGCAGCGCCTGAATCAGGAACTGCTGTCGCGGGTGGAGCGCAGCGGCGACGCCTTTCTGTCCAACGCGATGGTGAACGGCCGCTTCGCCCTGCGCGCCTGCATCGTCAACTTCCGGACGTCGCAGGCGGACGTCGAGGCGCTGCTGCCGCTGCTCTCGCGGCTCGGCGCCGAAGCCGACCGCGCCCTGAGGCCCTAGACTCGCATGTGGGGCGAGCCGCTAGCGGCGCTCGACGATGTCGGTCTTCATCGGACCAAGGGCGCCGAGCAACTGTTCCTTCTCGCGAGGACCGACCTTGAGGAGGCCTCCGGCCTAATTCTCGGCAGGCCGCTCGATGCGATCGACGGCCAGCACCCTGAGCGGCGCGCGGTCGGGGACCAGCTTGAGCCCGAGCTGCTCCTCGAGGGCAGTGAAGAGCGACGCATTGCCGTCGCCCGGCGCCGGCTGCTGAGTGAATGTCAGGGTGAATTCGTATCCACCAGTCAGCCCGGTCCGGTCGAGGATGACGCGGCCGTCCGGGGTTCCGACGCTTTCCGCGAGTCGGGATAGCGGCAGCCCACCGAAGCGAACGGTAACGCCGTCCGGGCCGTAGCTGGCGCTCCACGCGCACGGACGCGCACCATTGGCCGGCGCCGGAACGTCCGGCTCGCGGTTCTCGCGGCGTGCGGCTGCCAACGCCGCACAGTCGATGGACGAGCGGACCAGCCCCGGCCTGGTTCGTCCGTCGGTCCTGGCGACGACCAGCGCGAAGACCGGACGTTCGACGGTTTCATAGTGCGCGGCGAACTGAAATCGCTCCGCCAGCAGCGTCTGCAGCATCGGCCGCATCTGCTCACGCGTCGGGTTGCCTTCAGCGCGCGCTTCGATATCGTAGCGGTCGGACGTGACCCAGTCTGGCGCGCCAATCAAATCGTTGACTTGTGCGGGAAACGCCTCCCGAATGAGAACCGACACCGCGAGGTTGTGCATCCGCCAGCGGCCTCCGGGCTGAACGCCCCAGCTCGTATCCGTGTCCTTGGTCTGGCTTCGCTTGATGGAGACGACGTCGAACCGCGGGCCGTTCTGTGGAGCCGCGGCCGGAATGCGCTCCTGCGCGCCCACGGCGGCAGCCGCGAGCGTGACCAGGCTGACGACGAGGTGTGCTCGATGCATCGCGATCCCCGATCCCTGATCCCTGATCCCTGATCCCTGATCCGCTCTCTACGCCAGCATCGCCCGCCCTCCGGCACGCACGAACTCGTTCATGACGCGGCGTCTCTTCACCTCGAGTTTCTCGAGCAGAGGCTGCCATTCGGCCATCGCGCGAAGCGGCTCGAGATAGACGTCCGTTTCAAAGCCGCGCGCGCAGAGGAATCCGGAGTCGATCGCCCGTGCCAGCAACTCGACCGCACGATGAGGCTGTCCGAGCCTGACATAGATCCCGGCTATGTAGAACAACCCTTCGCCATCGGCAAAACTCGATGTCGCAATCCGGTCAAGCTCGACCACGCCCTCCTCGAGGCGGCCTTCGATGGCCGCGTGCACCGCCGACGAGAACGCCCGCATCGTCGGCACCGACGCAAACCGTTCTTCCTCACGGCGCGCGCGTTCGAGCGCGTCCCCGTCGCGGCCAAGCGCCCACACCACCCGTGCTTCGAACGGATCGTTGACGTTCTCCGCGGATGCGAGCGCCTGCTCGTAGTCGCCCTGCATGTAATAGGTGTGATGCACGCTGGTCGAGACCGTCGGGTCGAGGCGCTGTGCGTGCCGGTGGGCGGCCAGCGATTCGTCGAGCAGGCCACCATACCGGCAGGCGTGCACCAGCGCGGCGTAAATGTGCGGTTCGGCGCGCCGATGCCGCACGCGCTCGAGCAGGCGCGCCAGCGCCGCGTCGAGCCGGCCGAGATCGATTTCGAGCTGCGCGTAATACAGCTGGGCCGCGCCGTTTTCGGGATCGAGCTCCAGCGCGCGCAGGAACGACGACTCGGCGCGCGCGAGCTGCGCGGGATCCTCGTACTTGCCGAACAGACGCTCGAGCCGTCCGCGTTCGGCCCACGCCGGCGCGAAGGCCGGATCGAGCGCCAGACACTGCTCGAAGAAGACATGCGCCGGCCGCCAGCTGGCGGTCTCGCCGCGCAGACGCATGCCGTGCAGGTACAGATCGAAGGCCTTGGCGTTGCCGGCGGCACGCGGCCGGTAGTTGCGATCCTGCGTCGTCAGCGGCAGCGACGCGATCACGCGCCGGGCGAGCTCGTCGTGCAGGTCGATCACCGCGTCGAGCGGCACATGCGTCGTCTGCGACCACCAGACGTCGCCGGCAGGCACGGAGACAAGCTCCGCGCTGACCCTGACCTGATCCTGCGAGCGAAGCATCGAGCCGGTCAGCACGACGTCAACCGCAAGAGTGGCGGCAACCGCCTCGAGGTCGGGCACCGTGTTGGCGTAGCGCGCGGTCTTCAGGGTCGAACGCACGACCAGCGATTCGAGACCCGAGAGCGAGCTGACCAGCGCGTCGGCCAGGCTCAGCCCGAGGTAGTCGGTGTCCGGGTCGCGCTTCAGCAACCGGAACGGCAGGACGGCCAATCGCAGCATCGGCCTGGCTTCCGCCACCGAATCATCCGCGGCCAGCTGCAGCGCCGCGCGCAGATCGGCGACGAGCGTGTCAGCGCTCGGGTACCGCTCCTCCGGCTTCTTCGACAACGCGCGATGGAGAATGCGATCCGCGGCCGATACCGCCGGCGAACCGGTCAGGACAGGGGGCGCTTCGTGCAGCACCGATTGCGCGATTGCCGCCAGCGTCTTGCCCGAAAACGGCGGCCGGCCGGCCAGCATCTCGAAGAGGACCACGCCTGCGGAGAACAGATCGGCGCGTTCGTCAACCTCGTCGCCGAGCAGCTGTTCGGGTGCGGCATAGCGGGGCGTGCCGAGAAAGACACCGGAGTGGGTGATCTGATCGGCCGTTTCATCCTCGGGCGGCGTGCTGACCGGCCTGGCGAGACCGAAGTCCAGCACCTTGACGCCCGTGTCCGTCACGAAGACGTTCGACGGCTTCAGGTCGCGGTGCATGATTCCGCGGCGATGGAGCACCCCGAGCGCCTCGACGACGGCCACGGCGATGCGCAGCGCTTCGGCCGGCGGGAGCGCCCCATTCGTCAGCCGCGCCGCGAGCGGTTCACCATCGACGAGCTCCATCGCGATGAACGGCTGGTCGTTCCACTCGCCCAGCTCGAAGACCTGGCAAATCAGCGGGTGCGAGATGCCGGCTGCAATGCGCGCCTCGCGAACGAGCCGTACGCGCGCCGTGGGGTCCGACGAATTGTCGCGCAGCACCTTCAGCGCCACGTCGCGGCCGAGCCGCTCGTCCTCGGCCAGGTAGACAACGCCCATCCCGCCGTGTCCGAGCATGCGCCGCACGCGATAGTGGTTAATCCGCGACGGCAGCCCGCCGGCGTCCGCGGTGTCCCTGTTCTCGGCTTGCGGCTTGCGGCGCCATCCGAGGAGATCCATCGCTGCAGAGTGTACTGCCGCAGTGGCTGCGTGGTACGATTCGCCCGTTTTCTTATCAAGGTAGTGTCCGCCTTCAGGCGGTCCGCCTTTTCGTAGTGTCCGCCTTCAGGCGGACCCGGAGGATGAAATGAACACTGCCCGTTTCTGCGTTGCGGCGATGGTCGCGGCATTGGCGCTGTCCGCCGCCGCTCCGACCGCTGCCCAGGACCTCGCAATAACCAACGCCCGCATCATCGTCGGCAACGGGCAGATCGTGAATTCCGGCACGATCGTCGTCCGCGGAGGAAAGATCGTGTCCGCATCGGCTGGCGCGGCGGGCACACAGGGTCTGCGCGTGATCGATGCGAAGGGGATGAGCGCCGTTCCCGGCTTCATCGACGCACACAAGCACGTCAACACCGGCCCGCAGGAAAAGGAGCAGATGCAGGCGCTGCTCGAGGCCGGCTACACGACGGTCCTGTCAGGCGGCGGACCCGGCGACGGCAACATCACCCTGCGCGATCGCATCGAGGCAGGCACGATCAACGGCCCGCGCATCATTCCATCCGAGCGCGTCAACCTGCGCGGAACGCCCGACGAAGCACGCGCGGCGATTCGCGCGATGGCAGCAAAAGGCATCAAGCACACGGGCGAGATCGCGCTCACCCCGCTGCCCGGCCCGACGGCGGAAGAGATCGCGGTGCTGAAGGCGATCGTGGATGAAGCGGCGAAAGCCGGCGTGCAGGTGAACGTCCACGCCGTCAGCACACCGGCCATGGTCGCGGCGGTGGACGCCGGGGTGCGTCGGCTCGTACATCTCCCGAACAAGGACTTCACGAGCCATGAAGCCGCGGCGAAGCTGGCGAAGACCGGCACCATCGCGCTCGGGACGGTTGGCTTCGGCGCGCCCATCTTCGGCGTGTTCGCCAGCGACAACAACCCGCGCTTCCGCGATGGCAAGCCGTGGCCGGAAGCCATCGCCGGCGCCAACCGCGACGCCGCCGGCCGCGCGCTCGGCACGGAAGCGGCCTACCCGATCGTCAACGCGCGCACGATCTGGGACAACGGCGGCCTCATCGGCTACTGCACCGACACCAACTACGAGCCGCTTGCCGGCCTCGAGCACGAATTGAAGTCGTACAGCATCGTCTTCTCGATGCAGGACATCTTCAAGCTGATGGGACCGAACACCGCGGCCTACATCGGCATGGGCGATCAGCTCGGCACGCTCGAAGCCGGAAAGCTGGCGGACATCGTGCTCCTCGACGGCAACCCGATGGAAGGTATCCACAACATGCTGAAGACGAAGGTTGTGGTGAAGGGCGGGAAGGTCGTCGTCGACAAGCGCTGAGACGCCTTCAACGATGAGTTCGGTTATCTGTGGTTCGAAGGTAGGCGCGCTTCAGGGGCGAACGAGATACCGACCGGCGGCCGCGGGCGCTGCGCGCCGGAAATCGGTTTCCGCTCGAACTCTCACGCTGGCGCGGCGAGTAGTCGCTGATTCGCCGCCGCATCCATCGCACGGCTCAAAACGCCGGTAGTACCTCGCCGCAACGAGAACGCGTTGACGGAACTCGCCGCGGAAGCCTCGCTCCACCCGATTTCCCGCTTCGCAGTACGTGGCGCTGGCGCACGCGACCGCCGATCGGTATCTCATTCGCCTAAATCGGATTCGCTTCAGTTGGCGCCGACACCCGACCCGCCCGCAAGGTATCGCCATCGAGTGCGTTCCGGCGTGCCGAGCCGCTTGACGAAGCGAGATGCCCGACGCCCATCCCGGCGCGAGCGATCGATTGTTGATTTCAGCCGCGTGGTGAGACACAGGTGATCAGCGTCGACGATCCCTTCGAGCGGCGCGATCAGCAAAGACCGAAAAACGCGATGCAGGCGCACCACGAGGGTGCGGGGTCGCAACCAGCTCGGTAGATAAACGTGTTCTTCGCTTCGACAGCCGGAATCGCGTTTTTCCGCGCCAGCGAGCGGGATCGTCGACGCTGATCACCTGTGGCTCGCCACATTCCCACGCGGGCCGGAACGGCAAGCGTCGCTACAGCAAATCGAAAACTGCGCTAGTAGCGGACGATCCGCGTCTCGCCCATCGAGCTGTTCACCTTCAAGCGCAGCGTGGGCGCGCTGGGATCGTCGGGCGGCGTGGGGTCGGGCGGACGGCTTTGCCGCTCGCCGCCTGACTCGCGCACGTCGGCCTCGAGGCGCACGTTGGATGGAACGCGAAGCGTCAGCTCGCCCATCGACTGCTCGAAGTTGAGGGTCACTTCCGCGCCGGGGGTCCAGGCGCCGCCGAGATTGGCAATGACATTGCCCATGCTGCCGGACGCGGTGACGGTGTTCGCGCGAGCGTTGCCGAGATTCTCGACGTTCAAATTCCCCATGCTGTTGCTCAGGCGCAGTTCACGCATACCTTCCGCGACCGGCTCCTGAAAGTCGACGCGGTGCTCGCCCATCGCCGCATTCACGCTGACCTCGCGCAGCATCAGGCCGCCAAGATCCACGTCCGAGCGACCCATGCTCGTGGTCAGATCCAGGTCGAGCGGCATGCCGCGCGGAATGGTGACGGTCAGCCGCGGCCTGTTCCCGTCGCCGTCTCCGATCCCGCCGAAAATCCGTACCCACATTGGCGCCTTGGACTTGAATCGTACGGTGGCACGGCGCGCGCCGGTCGCGGGATCGGTGTCCTGGCTTTCCGTCAGCTCGAACAGCCCCGGCGCATACTCGCCCGTGACCTGGATGTCGCTGCCCGGCTCGCCGGGCTGGATCGTGAACTCGCCTTCCTGAAGTTCGATCGTCAGGTGCAGCGGTGCGTTGCTCCTGTTCGATTGCCCTGTCGCCGACTTGGATGAGGCGTCGGCACCCATCGCTGGCAGCGAGATGCGCCGGTTGACCGGTTGCGGGTTCGGATCGCCGAGATTGCTCGCCGCGTTCCGCGCCACCATCACCGTAATGACGATGCCGCCAACGACGACCACGATCATCGTGAGGCAGCCAACCCCCGCGATGAGACCCACCGTCCGCAACGTGCTGCGCTTAGCCATTCGTTTCAGCCGAGCTTATATCACCCCTGGCGCGCAAAGCGCGCCCGGCAGACACTGCCAACCAGCCAAGGGCGGAGCCCCCTGGCTGGTTACGGGGATCGAGAATCCAAAGTTGCAACAGGACTAGAATCGCCGGATACACACGCAGCGAATTGCAGTGGTGGAGGTGTCAATGGCTGTTTCCGGTACCGCAACGTTGAACGGCAGAAGCGTGATGCCGAGCCTGACCGTCAACAATCTGCAGCAGAGCCTCGACTTCTTCAGCGGTCTCGGCTTCGAGATCGAGGATCGCTGGGAAGAGAACGGCAAGCTGCTCGGCGCGATGCTGAAGGCCGGCGAGGCGCGCCTCGGCCTCAGCCAGGACGACGGGAAGAAAGGCACGAACCGCGTGAAGGGCGTGGGGATGCGAATCTACATCGAGGCCGCGGACAACATCGACCAGGTGGCGGCGCGCGCCAAAGCGTCGGGCATTGCCTTGACGAGAGAACCACACGACACCGAGTGGGGCAATCGGGCGTTTGAGGTCACCGAGCCGAGCGGCTTCCTGCTGACGATCGGGTCAACGCCGAAGGCGGACTAACACAAGCCGAACCACGAAGACCACGAAGGATCGAATTCGATTCTTCGTGGTTACCTGGAGGCACGCGGGGCCTTGATGGATAGATGACTGGTCACTTAAACTGGTCATATGAAAGACGAGCGGCTGCCGGCCGCGGAATTCAAAGCCAAATGCCTGGCCCTGATCGATCGCGTGCGTGAGCGCGGCGAGCCGATCACCATTACCAAGCGGGGACGCGTCGTCGCCCGCCTCGTACCGGCCGGAGACGAGGATGAACGCCCGTGGCTCGCGCTGCGCGGGCGGGGCCGCTGGACCGGCGACCCCTACGCGCCCGCCGTCGACGAGCGCGACATCGAGGTACTAAAGGGGCGGCCGAGAGCCAGGGCAAAGCGTCGATGACGACGCCGGTGCTCGACACGCATGCCTGGGTCGGTTGGATGCTCGGCTCACCGGACCTGTCGTCGGCCGAACACGATGCGCTGAACGGGCTTCCGCAGGACCGTCGACCTTATCTCTCGGCCATCAGCCTCTGGGAAGTCGCGATGCTCGTCGATCTGCAGCGGCTGTCGCTCGACATCCCACTGTCGGAGTGGCTCGGGACGGCCGCGCATCCGAGAACGGTCCGATTGATCCCAATCTCACCCGCGATCGCCGCCGGCACAGCGCTGTTGCCATTGTCGTTTCACCGGGACCCGGCCGATCGGCTGATCGTGGCGACGTGTCGCGAGCTCGAGGCGCCGCTGCTGACACACGATCGACTGATCATGCGGTCCCGCTTGGTGCAACGATGGCGACCCGCGGTCGAGGATTGATTCGACCTTCAATTCTCCGTCGGCCTCTCGACGCGATCGATGGTCAATTCCGTGGCGCGAACCCTTCGGGTTCGCCAGGCGAGCCTGCAAGGCTCGCCCACGAAATCCGCGCAGACGCATCTGAAAGACGCGCGCTATTTGGGGGGCGCCGGCGTTCCCGGCAGCCCGGGCTTGCCGCGCGGTGGAATGTGGTCGGTCGACTGCTCGTTCTCGTTGCAGATGAACTCGATCATCTCCTGATCGACCATGAGCCGCTGGTTCACGCGGACGGTGAGCGGCCTCGTGAACGTCTTCGGGTCGTCGATGGTGACGTCGATCTCGAGCGTGCCGAATGTCGGACGACGGAAGCGCTCGGTCATCTTCAGCGCATCGGACCACGGCGTGCCGTTGACGTCGTGCCACGTCGCGCGCTCCTCGGAAATGAAATTCGTGGTCTCCACGACCAGTGTGTCGTTGCCTTCGTACCAGCCGCGTGAATACCCGAACCACCACGGCTGCGGGTCGTTGTTCGGCGCCGGCCGGCCATCCATGTAGATATAGCGGAGTCCGTAATTCGACTCGTACGTGATCAGCATCAGGTTCTTCGTCTGCACGATCTGACGAGGCTGCGGGTGGTTGTGGTACTGCATGAGGCCGATCGGCAGACACCACACATCCGGGTTGTCTTTCATGTTGTCGGCCATGCGCTTCTTCTTCAGCTCCACCGCCCATGGCAGCATCGGCAGGGCGAAGCCACGGCCGGCAACCTCGCCAAAGCTCGAGACGGGAACCCCATCGGGCGGAGTCGAGAAAGTGATCGCCGGAGTAGCGCCCGCGCCGCCGCCGCGCCCGCCGCCGCCGCCGCCGCGCATCCAGATCCCGGAGAAATCAACTTTGCCGTCGGCCGTGCGCGGAGGAGCGCCGGTCAGGATAGGCGCGCCCTTGGGATCGCGCGGTACGTCCTTGGTCGGGTATGCGGGCCATTGCGCCGCCAGCAGCGACGACATGGCGACGAGCATCGCGATTACGGCGGCAATTCGTTTTGAGGGCGTCACGTTCAATCTCCCTGATGAAGAAAACCAGCAACTATTTGGGCTGTGGCGGGCTTGGCACGGTGCCGGCCGGCAGCGGCCAGTTGCCGTCGTACGGCGGCCAGTTCGGCACCGCCAGTTCCGCCGGAGGATAGAACATCGCCGTATAGATCGTCTTGATCTTCGCGTCCTCGATCACGAACCACTCGCTGAACGCGTTGCGGGGAGTCGGAGATCCGGGCCGCCGGATGAACACGGCGTACGCCAGGACGACCTGCGCCTCCTCGTCGACGAGCGGAACCCGGCGCGCGACGACCATCGACAGGTTGAAGTTCTGCAGACCGCCGACGCAGTCATTGCTTGCGGGCCCTGGTTGCGCCTGGCCCGCGGGTGCGCCCGGCGCTGCCGGCGGCGCGTTCTGTCGTCCCCCGGGCTGCGCGGCTGGCCCGCCCCCGCGTGGTGGACCCGGCGGCAGGAACGCCCCGGCCGGCGCGGGCGAACCGTTCTCGACGCGGCCGCAGCCCTGATGCGTCAACGCGACCGACCCGTCATGCGACGTGATGGCGTCGAAGTAACTGTCCACGATCCGGATCAACGTGTCGCGATCGGAGCGCTGATTCCGGGGAACGACACGATCCGGCGGTGGATTCTGCGCGAGGTAATCCGGATTGTGAAGGTTGGCCGGCGGCCCTCCCTGCCGGCGCGGACCGCTGAGGCCAGGATCGTTGGCCCGCGCGATGAACCATTCGGCTTCGGTCAGCCGGCGGTTCTCCACACGGACACGGATGGTCACGATGGCGGTCTCGCTCCCCTCCTGAACCGTCCCGTAATACGCAGCCTGGCCGGAGACGGGGTCGAAGTATTTCCGCTGCACCTTACCAAGACCGGTCACGCTCTTCCACACACCGTTTCCCGGACGCGTGTTGACGGCGTTTTCCGTCTGACGGAAGCCGACGACGAGGGGCGCCGCGGCGGGGTCGTGCTTGACGACGGCGGCCAGGTACTGATCGAGCATCGTCCGCAGGCAGGCTCGATCGCATGCCGCCGCCGGCTGCGCCCATGCAGGTGCGGCCGCTCCGGCCAGTGCGATCACACCACCGACAATGCACATGAAAAGTCGCGACACGATCCCTCCTCGCCCGGCAGCTTCCGCCTTGCGGCGGAAGGCATGAAAAGCATGCGAATCATTACACAGGCGGGGAGCCACCCCGGTTCGGCGGCTTGTGCCCAATCGACATTTGTCAACATGGAACCGCATTTCTGTCCTTCGTTACCGGAATCCCGGCGCCGGCCAAGGCGGGAAGTCCTTCGTTGAAAACAGTTTCCGCGATTCGTCATTGGCTCGACAGGTGGCTGCGCCCTTGCTAGTCCACCCACCCGGACGACTCTCCCCTCAATCGCGCTTGGAGGAGTGATGGCAAGGCTACCCCTCACTGTGGCAGCGGCCCTGTGTTGCGCAAGCTTGCTCGGGACTTCCAGCAGCTACGCGCAGAATCTTCCCGGAGGAGCGCGCCCGATCCAGGGCGGACCGGTCGACGTCGCAGAGCTCACTCGACGCGCGGATCTCGCCGTTCATGGGTTGGTCACGGGCAGAACCACCACCTGGGTCGGCCGCGTGATCTACACGCTCTACGACGTTTCCGTCCTGGAGACGTTGAAGGGCGCTCCACGAACCAGCGTCTCGGTTGCCGTCGTCGGTGGGGCGCGCGGGAATGTTCGGCTCACCGTGCCGGGCGCTCCGGACCTCCAGAACGGGGAACAAGTCGTCATCTTTGCCAGAACGCTTCAGGGCGCGACCTTCACCCCCATCGGGACATTCGACGGCGTCGTGCGCGTCCGCCAGGGCAACGGCGTCGCCACGGTGGCGCCGCGGGGACGACCGGAGCCTCTGGACGCCTTCCTCCAGGAAGTTCGCGCGGGAGGCAAATAATGGCCTGCCATTCAAAGAGACGCTCGCGACGTTCATCCGGCGCGCTCGTAATAGCAGTCTGCCTGCTGCTGGCTATCGCTGCCGGGCTCACGACGACGATGCGCGCAAGCGATAACCTCGATTTCGCCATCAACGGTCAGGTCGTCGAGATCGTCTGGGATTCGCGATTGTTCGACGGAACACCAGGGTTTCCCGGAGCGATCGTGTGGCACCACAACCGTTCGGGGATACGGTCCAACCTCGACCCGGCTTCGTTCGAGGCGACCATCGAGGCCAGCTTCAACACATGGGAAAGCGTGGACGACGGCGTTCCGGAGGAGCCGCTTGTACCGGTGGTGAATTTCGGGGGGCAGAACGCGGCGACGGACGCATTTGCGCTCGACGGCGTGAACCTCGTCGCCTGGCTACCCGACTTTCCTGACGGCACGCTTGCCGTGACCCCGTGCTGGGGGCTGGACTTGCCCACCACCACGACCACGGACGCGCAGGGACAAACCGTGCTGCCCGTAGAGGGCGGAGCGTCTATCCCGTTCCCCGGCCCTCCGGGAGTGACCTATCCCGTCGGCACCGTCATCGATTGCGGGATGCGATTCGACAGCCTGGATCCCTGGTCGACAACCGCCGAGCCTGACCCGGGCGCCTTCGACGTGCAGGGGGTCGCCACACACGAGGCCGGACACTTCATCGCCGTGTCCCACTCGACACTGGGTGACTTCACCGCGTCGAACGCCATGAGCGCGACGATGCTCCCCGTGGTTGCGCCGGGAGACGCCAACCCGCGCACCCTGGAAGCGGACGACAAGGCGGCGGTACTTCGTATCTACGCGAGAAATCGATACAGCGGCGCGATCCCGCCAACCGTCGGCGGCCGCGGCGTGATCACCCTCAGGCTCGTGAAGGACAACGCCTGCGTCCCCGCCACCGGCGTGTCGGTCGTCGCCTACCGGACGCAGGGCGGAATCAACGGTGCGAACCGTGTGGAGATGTTCAGCGGATCGCAGCTGCGCGCGGTCACGCCGCATCAGCCATTCAATGGTTCCGTGACGTTGAACGTCGCGCCGCTGGCAGCGGGCGAGTCGTACACGATCTACGCGAGAACCCTTGAAACGGGCTCCGGTGTGTTAGCCGCTAACCGGTACAACTACACGACCATCAACTCGAACCTGCTCGATGGGCAGAATCAGAGCCGGACGTTCGACCAGCTCGCCACCATCGACTCCCTTGCGGCGGGCGAAACGCGCGCCCTCGGCGACGTCGGCATTCTTGGTTGCACGGTGGCGGATCCGAATTCGCCGGTGAACCTCGTCGCGCAGTCGGTCACCGCGCCCGCGACGGCGTACAAGGGAACCCAGATCCCCGTGACCTCGACCTTCGCCAACCAGGGAAGCGCCGCGGCCGGTGCGTTCCAGGCCGGTATCTACTTTTCGACCGACGCGACCATCAACCAGAGCGACCTCTTCTCGGGGTTCAGCTGCGCCGTTCCGAATCTGGGGGCAGGAGCGATTGGTCAGTGCAACGGGTCGGTGCCCGTTCCCTCCGGAGCCGCGCCGGGGAACTATTACGTGGGCCTCGTTGTCGATCGACAGAATCAGGTCGTCGAGAACTCGGAGAGCGACAACGGGATCGCCGCCGCCAACGTGACGACGGTGCTGCCGAATCCGCTCGATCCGATCGTGAACGGGGGCTTCGAGTCCGGCAATCTCAGTGGTTGGACGGTCAAGGAGCTGACGCCGAAATCCAATCCCAACCTGCCGCTCAGCGTGCACCCCGCGGGGGTCGAGTATCCGGCGCCGACGTTCACGGTATTTTCGTTCCCGTTCCTCATCACGCTCGACTACTTCACCAGCGCCCCGACCGAGGGTCAGTACGCCGCGCTGAACGATTTCAACGGCGACGATCCGGCAACACCGGACGCCACGTTCGTCAACCGCAGGGAGTTGTATCAGGACATCACCCTGCCGGCGTCGACGACCACGCTGGAGTTCGACTACCGGGCGGCGTGGGAGCTGTTCCGGTTCGGCAACACGCAGCCGCGGACGTTCGGTGTGGAAATCCTGCCGGCCGGCGGCGGTCAGCCGCTGTTGACGCGGACGATCCTGACCGCGCCGGTCAACACGTACGAAGAAGACACCGACAACCCGTCCGGCGGCGTGGGCGACTACCCGCCTGCCGTGATCGACCTGAGTGCGTTTGCGTCCCAGAGCGTGCGGTTGAAGTTCGTCTGGAACGTTTCCGAGCCCGGCACCGGCTTCGCCTTCTTCCAGCTGGACAACATTCGGCTGAACACGAGCTCGGTGCCGAGCAACGTCGCACCGCTAGTCACGATTACAGCGCCCGGCAATGGCTCCAGCAGTACCGTGGGTCAGCCGGTCGCCTTCGCAGGGACCGCCACCGACACCGAAGACGGCAGCCTGACCGGCAACCTCTCATGGGTGTCCAGTCGCGACGGCGCGATTGGGTCGGGCGGTACTTTCTCGACGAGCGCACTCACGGTCGGCTCGCACACCATCACGGCGTCGGTCACGGACTCCGGTGGCCTTTCCGGATCCGCATCCATCACCATCGCCGTCAACCCGGTCGCCTCGAACACCGCGCCGACCGCCGCAAACAGGAGCGAGACGGCGGTTGTCGGGACAGGGGTGACTGTGCTCATGGGTGCCACGGACCCGGAGAGCTGCGAACTGACGTTCTCCGTCGTGCAGCCGCCGTCGAGCGGGACGCTGGGCGCGATTGCGAACGACGCCTGTGTGCCCGGTAATCCGAACAGCGACACGGCCCGCGTCATATATACGCCTGCGGCAGCCGGAATCCACACGTTCACGTACAAAGCGAGCGACGGCGTGGCAGACAGCAACACCGCGACGGTCACAGTAACGGTCACTGCACCGCCCACGACGACGATGCACGTTGGTGATTTGGACCGCTCGAGCAGCACTATGGGTCGGGGCAACTGGAGGGCCACCGTGACTGCGCGGGTGCACGACTCCAATCACGCGGCGGTATCGGGCGCGACGGTGACCGGACTGTGGAGCGGCGGTGTCAGCGGTACGGGGAGCTGTACGACGGACGCCACGGGCTCGTGCAGCGTCCTCAGCGCGTCCATCGCCAACTCGAAGAAGAACGCGACGTTCACGGTGACCAGCGTCACGAACAGCCTGACATACACGGCAGCCGATAATCACGACCCGGATGGCGACAGCAACGGAGGAACGGCGATCACCGTCCAGAAGCCATAAGGT
>DASTBV010000025.1:0-36923 GCA_035711805.1 Vicinamibacterales bacterium | reverse complement strand
GTCCGCCTGACGAAAACGCTCGAACACGTGCGGCAGAAATTCCGGGAGGATGCCCTGGCCGGTATCGACGACCCGGATTTCCACGTGATCCGTCGATGACTCGATGACGACACCGACACGACCGCCCTCAGACGTGAACTTCACGGCATTCGTCAGCAGATTCCACATGACCTGCTCCAGCCGGTCGGCGTCTCCAGCCACCGCTCGATGGCCTGCAGGCAGATCGAACGCCAGTTGGATGTTCCTGGCCGCTGCCAGAGGGCGAACGGCCTCGAGAGCCGTCTGCACGACGGCACGGAGATCGACAGGCTGCGGCGACAGACGCAGGGCGCCCTTGACGATGCGGGCGACATCCAGGAGATCGTCGACCATGTGCGCGAGCGTCGTCGCGCTGCGCTCGATAGCCGCAATGGCATGTTCCGCGCGCTCGGGCGACAGGCCCTTCGACCCCAGCATGCTGGTCCATCCGAGGATGGCATTCAGAGGCGTCCGCAGTTCGTGCGACACCGTTGCCAGAAACTCGTCCTTCAGGTGGCTGTCCTGTTCGGCCTCTTCGGCGACAACCTGAGCGCGAACCGTCTGCGTGACCAGATGCTCATTCGCTTCGCGCACGTCTGCCAGCGCGGCGCGTGCAGCGACGCGCTGCGCTTCCCGCTGGAGGGTGACATCACGAATGGCGCAGATAACCAGTGCGCCCATGCGGGTGTTGAGCGGGCTCAGGCTGATTTCGACCGGGAACTCTTCTCCGTCCCGTCGCGCGGCGTAGAGGTCCATGCCCGATCCCATTGGCCGCAGACTCGCCGCCCGGAAATAGCCCGCCCGGTGGGCGTCGTGAGCGCTCCGGAACCGTTCCGGCACGAGGATGTCGACCGGTTGGCCGAGCAGCTCCCGGCGACCGTACGCAAACAACCGCTCTGTCTGGTCGTTGATCAGCACGATGGTGCTCATTTCGTCGACGACAACGATCGCATCCGGCATCGCGTCGATCAGTGCACCGAACAGTTCGAGTGCATCGCGTGTATCAACAGAGACCGCGGCCCGGGGCGTCGCGCGACCGCGCGTTCGCTTCGCTGGTGGCGACATGACGGAGTTCGAGCGGGATGGGACTGTTGGGACTCGCACCGGGTTCTGTGCGATCAGTATAGGAGCCCGGCCGGCCGTGCCTATACGGTGGATCCCGTATGCCTGCACACCGTTGGCCGCGTGCCCCTGGCACAGAAGTTGCCCCAGGCTGAGGTATGAGATCCCGGCCGTCGTCTTATGGAGCGCTGCTGGTCGGCGGCCTCATGCTGGCGACCGCGAACGCCGCCCGCGCCGACATCGGCGTGATCGTCCACGAACCGGTCAGCGCGCTTGGTTTCTTCACGCGCGTCGGGCATGCGGCCACGTACCTCTCCAATATCTGTCCCGACGGAAGCCCGATCAAGATGCGTCTCTGTCGGCCCGGAGAGAGCGGAGGCGTCGTGATTCGCTCCTCAGCGCTCAGCGAGAACGAGGACTATGACTGGGCGATTGTGCCGTTCGAGGAATACATGCACGGCTTCGGATCGCCCGATCTCGCACCGTTGTTTGGAACGCGCACGCTGCAGAACGTGCTCGAACAGTACGACTTCGGCCCGGTGTTCGCGCGCGCGCTCACGACCACCACCGACGGGGCGGCCCCCGAGGGGCACTGGAGGGCGGCCCTCGCCACGCGCTTCGACCGAAGCATCTATGTCTTCTCGGTGCAGACGACGCAAGCCGCCGATGCCGCCATCGTGGCCGAATTCAATGCGGCGCCCAACAAGTCGCGATTCAATTTCTTCTATCGCAACTGCTCGGACCAGGCCAAAGGCATCTTCGATCTCATCCTGCCGCACACCACCGGCGATCGCACGAGCGGGATCACCATGCAGACGCCCAAGGGGCTCGCCAAGGCACTCGTGCGCCGCGCCCTCGCGCATCCGGACCTGTTGCTTCGTGTACGCCGGTATCCGCAGATTCCAGGCACGTTCAGCCGGAGCCGTGCGGTGCTGTTTCCGATGGAAAACACCTACAGAAACCTTGCGTTTGCGCCCTATTGGTACTTCGGCGGCTTCCGCGAGGTGGCCCTGGGCGCGATGTTCTACCACGAGGTGATCTCCCCGTTTGAGGTGTTCGACGCGTCCAGGGATTTCATCTCGCCGAAGGCTGCGACGCTGGCCGTGGAGCAGCACCAACTCAGACAGCGACAGGACACGATTCGCATCGCACTGGCATCGTCGCGGCACGTCACGGAGTGGCGGAAGCTGTCCGCGTTAGACGGACGCGTGTTTCAGCGCCTCGCCGAGATCAGACAGCAGAAGAAGGCGGAAGTGAGCAGAGTCGCGGGCACGAAGGCGCAGTGGCGGGTGCTGGAGCGGGAGTTTCAGTCGACGATTCGTGGGCTGGGCGCGCAGCTCGCGGTCCGCCGGGAACTCCAACGGCCATTCGAGGAGTTCGCCTCTGACGGCAGGCTGTCTCGACAGCTGCTGCAGTCGTTCGAGGCCGACGGCCAGTTCTACGTGGATCACGCAGGGCCCTGGATCAGGCTTCAGCTGCGTGAAGGGGAATGGCGCTCCACGGGGCTATCCAGATCCCAGATCCTGTCTGGTGATGCGCGCCTGGCCGCGCTCATCCTTGCCGCCGTGATCGACTATCACCTGCACCAGCCCGAGGCGCGCCGCGAAGACATCGAATACGTGGACGGATTGTTTACGCTGCTGCGTCTGGCCAGCGGCGCCGTGCGCCCGACGCATTAGCCATACGGCGGATTCCGTAGGCACGAGTCCGCGCCACTCCGCGAAATAATTCCGCTCGCAGCAGCCCCTCGGTGCGGCGGGTCACGCCCCGTGGGATACGGCTGTGGCTCCGGCATTGCAACACAGTTGAGTAGAGAAGGAGGACGCCATGCTGTACACCATTGCCGTGATTCTGCTGATCCTGTGGCTGCTTGGCTTCGTCAGCGGGTACACGATCGGCGCGTTCATCCATGTGCTCCTGGTCGTGGCGATCGTGTTGTTCCTGGTCGGGTTGTTGAGCGGCCGGCGCAGCGTCGTCTGACGGTCCCTCCGACGACGGAGGGCTGCCGGCCACCGGCGCGAGCCGGTGGCCGGGACTGGGCGATCAGTGACCACGCAGCGGTCATGGCCTATTTGTCTTTGCGCCGCGCTTCACGCGATCGTCCGTACCGCTCGACAGCGGGTCAGGCTGGCGAACGGTAGTTCGGGTCGGCTGCCGCGGATCCACTCATAGACGGGATAGCTCAGACCGGCAAAAAGTGCCGCCAGCAGGATCGTCAGGAGGAACGCGCGGATCATCGCGACGAACGCGGCGGAGCTCACCATCTGTTGCTTGCTGTCGGTCGGCGAACATCATCCGCCGGCCCTTGAAGAGCCGGTGCGGAGGTGTGCAAGACGCAACAGACGGATGCAGGCGGCTGACCTCACAATGGCTCATGGTCAGCTTATTTCGGTCAGCGGTCATCGCCGTCGCGATAACGCTGGGGCAGCCTGGCGCAGGAACAGCGCAGACGTCTCTCCCGACAAACGACGTCATTCCGGTTTTTCGGGCGGTGATCTGGGCCAACCCGTTGACTGACTTTACCGTTCGCGTCGACGCGTATTCCGAGCTCCGACGCGGACTCCAGGATCGACTGCCCGAGGTGACGGTGACGAACGACGTGCGTCAGATCCATCGCGGGCGGCGCTCGTTGGCGCGAGCGATTCGGGGCGCTCGCGTCGGAGCCATCCAGGGCGAGTTCTTCACGCCCGCGACCAGTGCTCAGTTGCACCTCGTGCTGGAGCGAGTCGTGGACACCAGAATGTGCGAGAGCATCATGGAGGATAACCCCGGCGCCGGCAGGTTCCCGCGCGCGATCGACGGCGCGTATCCCGACGGCAAGACCTTTGCGACCATGCCCGGGCTCCTCCTCGCGCGGCTGCCCGGGTTGCCCGACGACATTCAATTTCGTTTTGTCGGACGAGACTTGATTCTCTACGACGTCAGGGCGAACACGATCATCGACCGGATGCCCGACGCGATCCGGTGCGGAAAACGGGACGACTGAATGGCGTTGGCCGAGCGGATGTACTCGGCCCAACCCTCGACCCTCGCGCGGCCCTCGTCGCGCGTCATACCTGCTCCTGAAGGAATGCGGCGATGAACTCCTGGCCGCGCGCCCAGACCCCGCGGTGCTTCCAGGCCTCCAGCTCGACCCGCACGCACTTCTGCAGGTCGTCCCGGAACGTGGCTTCCATTCGTTCGACGAGCGCCTCGTCGTAGAAGCAGACGTTGCTTTCTTCGTTGTGGGTGAACGATCGGGTGTCGAAGTTGGTCGTTCCCACCGTCGCCCACACGCCGTCCACCGCCATCGTCTTGTGATGCAGCATCGTGTGCTGGTACTCGTAGATCCCGATGCCCGCCGCGAGCAGCCGTCCGTACAGACGGATGCTGTTCTGACGCGAGAGCCAGCTGTCGTTGTTGATCCCGGAGACCATGATCTTCACGTCAACGCCGCGCCGTTTGGCATCGATCAGCGTCTCGATCGCCGGCGGGTCGGGCACGAAATACGGGTTCGCGAGCCAGATGCGCCGTCGCGCGCAGATGATCGAGAGGTAGTACATGACGCGCACGGTGGACGCGCCGGTGACCGGCGAGCTCATGAGCGTCAGCGCCAGATGCGGCCCGGCCGTGCCGTCGGCGTCAGGGTAGTAGAGAGGACCCGAGACGAGCTCCCGGGTGCGTTCCAGCCAGTTCTGCGCGAAGCCGGTCTGCAGCGCGGTGACGGCGGGACCCTCGACCCGAATCTGCATGTCCCGCCAATGGTCGGCATCCTGGGCGCATCCGAGCCACTGGTCCGCGATCCCGGCGCCGCCCGTGAAGCCGACGCGCCCATCGATGATCAAGGATTTGCGGTGCGTTCGATTATTGAATCGTCCGATGCTGTACCACTTGATGGGGTTGTACCACGCGATCTGACAGCGGCCCGATTCGAGAATGCCGAGAATATCGGCGCCGATGCTGCTCGACCCGATGGCGTCCAGCAGAATCTTGACGCGTACCCCGGCTCGCGCCCGTTCGGCGAGCGCTGCCGCGAAGACACGGCCAATCTCGCCCTCCCAGAAGATGTAGGCCTCGATGGTAATGGAGGCCTCTGCCGCGGCGATGTCGCGCAGCATCGCAGGATAGAACTCGTCGCCGTTGTTCAACAGGTCGATACGGTTGCCCCGGGTGAGCGGCACCCCGGTGGCGCCGGCGATCGTCGGCAGGAACTCGGGCGAGCGGACATCGAACTCATGGTCCAGTCCGTAGCGCGGCGGCGCCTCGACCGGAGCAATGAGATAGCTGACCATGGCCATCAGGCCCGCGCCGAACGCCCACCACCATTCGCGCGACTCGAGCGCGAAAATGCCCGCCGCGACCCAGGGCCACCAGGACCAGAGCAGTCGCCGCGCCCGCGTCCAGAAAGACGCCAGGCCCTTCGGCTGCCGCCGCAGCGGGTCGACGCTGAAACCGCTGTGGCGTCGCGACCGGCGGACCGGCCGCCGCCACCCGAGAGGTTGACTCCGCGGGCGGGGGCGCCGGCGGGCGGCAGAAGCGGGCACGTTCGCGACAGCATACGCTGAACCAGTCGAGTGCGGTTGAGCTGACGGCCGCACGCGTCGTGACGCGCGGATTTCGTGGGGCGAGCCTTGCAGGCTCGCCTCGCGAACCCGCAGGGTTCGCGCCACGGAAGTGAAATCCGCGCTCGTGCGTCAGCACGTAAGGGCAAGACCTTGCGGTCAATGAATTTTGTCAGGGGGCGCTGGCTTGACACACGCCATCGCCTGCTCTGCGGCCTCGATACGATTCCAGCGAGCGATTTCCGCCTTGACGCGCCGGCGCTGTTGCGCCGCGCGGAACTTCTCAATCATCGCGTCGAGGCGCGCCTGCCGCTCCTCGCTGTCGTTGCGATCGATGGCCATGTATTTCTCCTTAGGGGCGGAACTCGCCCTTGTTGGTCGTGCGCGTCTTCTCGGCGGCGGCTTTCTTACGCTCGGCGTCCGCCACGGCCTGTTCGGCCAGGCGTCGCGGCGCTTCCTGTTGATCGAGCCGCTTCGCTTCGATTTCCGCGGCGCGCGCCGCCATCGCCAGCCGCGTCGACACGCCGATGAGCCTGAATGTCGCGGGATACACCTCGCGCATCAGCGTGAACTCATGGTCAGTACTCTGCCAACGCGCGATCGCCGTGGTGCTGTTGATGGACCCGGGCGGCGCCGCCGCGGGAGGCTGTGATGGGAGCGTCAGCGTTGCGGGTCCGTAGACGTCCGACACGGCGGTGATGATGTCCGCATTCGTCAGGCCCTCCACCAGGCGCGGGTCGTACACCACGATGATGCTGAAGAGCTCGTCGTCGTAAAAACGGAAGGTCACCTCACGCGCGGCCTCGCTTCGTCCAATGGTTCGCCCGGTCGCGTACTGCGGCCGCCACGTGAGCTCCCGAATGAGCGCGGGCCGCTGGTGGACGAGTTTCACGTCAGCCGCGTTGGCTGCGGTGACAGCGAGGACTGCCGACACGCTGCTGCCGAACGCCACGTCGCGATAGCGCGACAGATCCTGCGCGCTCGCGAGGTGTGAGACACCGAAGAGCAGGGCGCAGACAGACACGGCGAGAGCGCGCGCGTGGAGTGTTGCCATGCAACGAGGGTATAGCAGGACGGGCAGTTGCGGTTGTGCCGAACAGCACACCGGACGGCTCGCTGTTCACAAGTGAACATCCCGACGTTCAGGGATCAACGTAGATTGAACAGGCACTGTTTTCATGAGTTCTGAGGTACCCGCCTTTTCGTTTCAGCGGCCAGCGCTCATCGAGGCCTCTACCAGAAGAGCGAGGGTCTGCTGAATGAGCACGGATCTTCCGAAAGACGCGGCGCGGCTTCTCATTCCGGGCGCCTATGACCGGACGACGTTGACGCATCGCCAGCCAGGTTCGATGGGTGGTGACGCGTTCGGTTCAGACATGCTGGGCGGTCCCAGCTCGATGGATGCGGCGACGATCGCCGAACGCGAGTTGGAAGGCGGTGGCTCGGTGCGTGAACGACGCCGCCCTATCACACAGGCCAGATCACGACATCAGGGGAGCACACATGGGGCGTGAAAACGGCGGTTGTCCGACGTGTCAGTCGGCGGACACCATCAGCATCGAGGCCACGTTGGTCCGCGTCACTCGCTATTGCTACGGTTGCCGCCGAAGCTTTGACATGGAGCTCTCCGGTCCCCCTGAAAGGCCGCTCCAGCGCGAGGACCGGTCGAACGCCTTCCCTTCCGAGCGGCGGCGATGACCGGATCCTGCTGACGACAGCGCGCCAGCGTCAGCCACAGTGCTCTCTTTTTGGAGTATGCGTTCATGCACCTCAGACCGCTACACGACCGGATTATCGTTCGACGCCTCGACGAAGACTCGACGCAGCACCTCGGGGGGATCATCATCCCTGACTCCGCAAAGGAAAAGCCGCTCCGGGGCATGGTCCTGGCGGCCGGCGTCGGCAAGGCCAATGACGACGGCCAACGGGTGCCGATGGATGTCAAAGCGGGAGACACGATCCTGTTCGGGAAGTACTCAGGTCAGGAGGTCAGCGTGGACGGCATCGACTATCTCATCATGAAAGAGGACGACGTCCTGGCCGTACAGGACTGGAGCCTCTGATGGCCAACCAGATCACCTACGGGGATACGTCGCGGCAGGCGATTCTCCGCGGGGTCGACAGCCTGGCCAACGCGGTGAAAGTCACGCTGGGACCACGGGGGCGCAACGTCATCCTCGGCAAGAGCTTCGGCTCGCCGACGATCACCAAAGACGGCGTCACGGTGGCGAAGGAAATCGACCTGAAGGATGCGCTCGAGAACATGGGCGCGCAGATGGTGAAGGAAGTGGCGAGCAAGACCTCGGACATCGCCGGCGATGGCACGACCACCGCCACGGTGCTGGCGCAGGCGATCTACCGCGAGGGCGCGAAGAACGTCACGGCCGGTGCCAATCCGATGGCCATCAAGCGCGGGATCGATCAGTCCGTCAACGCGATCACCAAAGAGATCGAGCGCATGTCCAAGCCGGTGACCGGGCCGATGATTGCACAGGTCGGCACCATCTCGGCTAACCACGACGAGACCATCGGGCGGATCATCGCCGACGCGATGGAGAAGGTGGGTAAGGACGGCGTCATTACGGTTGAAGAAGCCAGGAGCATGGACACGTCACTCGACCTCGTCGAGGGGATGCAGTTCGACCGCGGGTATCTGTCGGCCTACTTCGTCACCGATCCGGAACGAATGGAAGCGGTCCTCGAGAATGCCGTCATTCTGATCCACGAAAAGCGCATCAGCTCGATGCAGGACCTCCTGCCGGTGCTGGAGCTCGTGGCGCGTGCCGGCCGTCCACTGCTGATCATTGCCGAGGACATCGAGGGCGACGCGCTGGCCACACTGGTCGTCAACAAGCTGCGCGGGACGATTAAGGTCGCCGCCGTCAAGGCGCCGGGCTTTGGCGATCGCCGGAAAGAAATGCTCGAAGACATCGCGGTGCTCACCAACGGCAAAGCCCTCACTGAAGACCTCGGCCTGAAGCTCGAGAACATGACACTCGAAGACCTCGGCCAGGCCAGGAAAATCACGATCGACAAGGACAACACGACGATCGTGGAGGGGGCCGGCACCCCCGCGTCGGTCGCGGGCCGGGTCAAGCAGCTCCGTACGCAGATCGAGGACACCACCTCTGACTACGACCGCGAGAAGCTGCAGGAGCGTCTGGCCAAGCTGGTCGGCGGCGTCGCCATCATCAAGGTCGGGGCAGCCACCGAAACCGAGATGAAGGAAAAGAAAGCACGCGTCGAGGACGCGATGCACGCCACCAAAGCCGCGGTCGAAGAGGGCATCGTCGCCGGTGGCGGCGTCGCGTTACTGCGGGCGTCAGCGGTTCTCGACCAGCTCTCGGTCGCTGGCGAAGAGCAGGTCGGCGTCAACATCATCCGCCGCGCGATCGAAGAACCGATGCGATGGATTGCGGCCAACGCTGGCCACGAGGGGTCGATCGTCGTGCAGCGGGTGAAGGAAATGACGGACAACGAGGGGTTCAACGCCCAGACCGAGCAATATGAAGACCTCGTCGCCGCCGGGGTCATCGACCCCGCCAAGGTTGTGCGCTCGGCCCTCCAGCATGCCGCGTCGATCGCATCGCTCCTGCTGACGACCGAAGCCGTGATCTGCCGGATTCCGGAAGCGGGTCAGCAGAGCCCTATGCCAGGCGGCGGCATGGGCATGTGAACGGACGGGGCATCGTGGCATGATGCTACGGTGCCCCGGAAAGCGTCCTCCTCGCCGGCCACGCGGCTCCCCCCCTTCGATCTCCAGGAATTCCTGGCCTCGGCCGGTGTCGCGCGCACCGTTCGTACATATAAACGGTCAGCCGTCATCTTCTCGCAAGGGGACGCCGCCACCGATGTCTTCTACATTCAAAGCGGCAGCGTCAAGCTCTCCGTCCTCTCACGGACCGGCAAGGAGGCCGTGGTCGCCGTCCTGGGTCAGGGCGACTTCTTCGGGGAGGGATGCCTCGCGGCGCAGCCGCGACGCATCGCGACCGCATCAGCGATGAGTACCAGCACCGTGCTGGTGGTCGAGAAGCCGCAGATGATCGAGATGCTCCATACGCAGCCGGCGCTGGCCGAACGATTCCTCGCGCACATGCTGGCGCGAAATATCCGCGTGGAAGAGGACCTTGTCGACCAGCTGTTCAACTCGAGTGAAAAGCGCCTCGCCCGCGTCTTGCTGCTGCTGGCGCGCTACGGGAAGGGGGATCACCCGCTGCCAATCCCGAAGATGTCTCAGGAAACGCTCGCCGAAATCGTCGGCACGACCAGGTCGCGCGTCAATTTCTTCATGAACAAGTTCCGCGATCTCGGCTTCATCGAGTACAACGGCGACATCAAGGTGAAGAGCGCGCTCCTCACGGTCGTCCTGCACGACTAGATCGGCCACGGTCGTATCCGGAGCAACGTTCCGATCCAGAAGTCACGGCAGGCGCTCGAATGTGACGTGTCGAGCCAGCAGGTTCGGCGTTGCGGTCCGCTTCGCCGCCGTCCATGCCTCCCCGTCGCGGGGTCCGTTCCCAGCGCCGCTGGTCCACCAGCCCGGCTCCTGGCGCGCGGCCGCCGGCAGCGCAAACCCCAGCAGCGACTCGATCTGCTCGAACGTGAGGACGACGCTCGAGGCATAACGATGTTCGAGATAGGTGTAAAGCGGCAGATATCCGTCGCGGACCCGCGGTCTGGCGGGCAATCCTGGAGCTATGGTGACTCGTTCTCGCACTGGCGTCGCTCCGGTTCAGCGCTGGGCGTGTCGTTGACGCGCCGAATCCCAGGTGGCGTAGGCAGCAACCGTCGCGAGGCGCGTCTGATCCCACTTGGAGCCACATCGTCCACATCGCCAGTATCCCCCCGCTTTCAGAGATACATTCGTCAGCGCGGTGTCCACCGTGTGGCACCTCGGGCATGTCGCAAAACCTTCCGCTTCGCCGGCGGTGTCCGGTCGTGCGAGGTCAAGGGGAAGAACAGGGACCTGCGTCACCATGGAGCCCTCCTTTGTACGCGGCCGCCTTCGCGTTACCGATCGGCGGCGATTCACGACTCCTCGCCACGATTCCACTCTACCGCGGCCTGGCGGCGCCGCGATGTTCACTTATGGACAGGTCAGTGGGCGGAGTGGCTCAGGTGCGGATTCACGATTCGATCCTTACTCGACCGGTTGCCCATTGATCTCCGCGTAGCTGTACGTCATTCGAAACGTCGCCGAACCGAAGAACCGGATGTGGGCCTTCGAATCCATGGCGACAGGGACGACAACACCGCCGATGCGCTCGTACGTCCGAACGATGTCGACGTTCCTGACCCAGAATGACGGGTTCCTGGCGAGGCGGCCTTCGACACGCACGAGCTCCCCCTGATCGGGCCGCAGCAGCATGACCCCCGCGACCAGTGCCCGTTCCTTGCGCCGCGGCACCAACAGGACGTGCGCGAGGCCGTCGTCCTCGATGCCTTTCGTCTGGAAGTTGTAATTGATGCGAGCGAGCGAGGAGCGGGTATCTTCGCCTGCCGCAACCACCGCACGCTCCCCGTCGAGCACTGCTTTCAGGACTTTCTTCCGGATGTAATCGGATCCGCCCTCTGCGGTGATGTGATAACGGAAGCCGGTATCCGGCGCATATTCGGTCCCGATGGCGAGCCACCCACGCCGTTTGCCGTTCTCGGCTTCCAGATGACGCGTTCCTCGGTAGTGAGGCTGACGGGCGTCATGGGCGAGGAACCGGTCAAGGGGGTCTTCGCCCGGTGTGGCCAGGAGCGTGGGCGCAAACCCCGCCACCAGGAGCAGGAACAGCATCCGGCGTCCGGGCGCGCTTCGCACGCCCAGGCCGGCCCGGTCTTGACGACAACTACGCGTCACGCCCGTAGCCGAACGCGGGTGATCCGCGCCGCGGTTCAAGGAGCCGTACGAAGTCGGCATGTGCCCCCGTGATCCGGATCATCGATCTCGGATCGGAATGACCGGCGTGTTCTGAAACGTTGTTACCAGCGCGACTCGTTGCGCTGACGACCACCGCCGAACGCGCCACGCGGCTGCATTGGCTTCGCCTCGTTGACGGTCAGGCTCCGCCCGCCGTACTGATGCTGGTCGAGCTCGGCGATCGCCTTGCGTGCGCCCTCGGCATCGCTCATTTCAACAAACGCGAATCCACGCGCCTGACCGGTGGCGCGATCGCGGATGATATTGATGCTCGCAACCGCCCCGGACGCCTCGAACAACGTCTGCAGATCGGATTCGGACGTTTCGTAGGGAAAATTACCCACGTACAACTTGGTGCTCATGAACGCTCCTGCATCGTGGATGCAAGCAACTCTGATAACAGGCTCGAGCGGAATGCTCGGACGAAACGCAGGAGAGGCGAGAAACTCGGATCTGATGCGGAAGCCGGAAAGCGCTGCGTCAGAAAGACAGCGTCAGTGTAACGCGCTAACGCTCGGCGCCGGTGTTCACAATCGAACAGTGCGATTTCGTGTCCTACTGGCAAACATCATACTGATGAGGTCACTATCTTAGTAACATAGACTCAATATGCTTGACATAAATCCAAGCATGATCTAAATCGATCTGGAAGCATGAGAGAGGAGGTAACTGACCATGCTTGGCATGACCCGTTGGAACTCCGTTGACGATTTCTTCACCTTCCAGCGGCAGCTCGAGAGCGTCTTCGACCAGTTTTGGAACGAGCTCCCAGTTCGCACCGCTGCTGGCCATTCGCCATCCTTCCAAGTGACCACGACCGACGATGGGTGGCGTGTTGACGTGCCGCTCCCCGGGATCGACCCACGGAACGTCAACCTCGATGTGGCAGGGCATACCCTGACCATTCGCGCAGATCAGCCCGCCTCCGACGGCGCCGGCGCAGCGCGATACGAACAATCGTTTACGGTCCCGCAGTTCCTGGACGTCGAACAGATCAGCGCGTCCTACCGTTACGGGATGCTCCAACTGGCGCTTCCCCTCAAAGAGAGCGTCAAGCCGCGGCGCATCGACATCAAAGGCGTCACAGACCAGAAACAGATCGCGTCGGCCGCGTAAACGCGGCCTGCTCGTCACGCGACCATGCCGGCGGTGCCGCGCGTCGTCGCGCGGCCGCCGGCATCTGCTTCAAGGAGGACGTCATGAAACGCATGGTAGGGACGGTGACCCTCGGTCTGGCATTGCTGCTTCCCGCGGTCGCGGTTTCGCAGCAGAAGAGCGACCACGTTGCTGCCGCACCCTCATCACCAGCGCAGATATGTGCGGCAGGCGACAGCCAGCTGCCGGCGGTGAATACCGAGCACGCGTGGCGACTCCGCGCGTACGAAGACCTGGATTGCGCGCTCGCCATTCTGGACCACGCACTAGCGACACAAGGAAACGTGATTACGGTGTCGCGCCACGAGGCTGAACGGGCCCGGGCGCGGCTATGGTCGGCCAGGGATGCAGCCGCCCGGATTGGACGCTGAGCAACAGGCTCAGGAACGTTGCATCTGCGAACGGATTGGAGGTTTTCAAGGAGGAACGATGAAGACGCTTGCTTTGGCGTATGCGTTCGGGTTGATCACTATGCTGAGTACAGCCACACACGCGCAGGCGAGTGACGATCGCCACCCTGTTACGCGCACTCATCCGGGGCCATCCGAGGAGGGCGGTAGAACCACTCCCGTCCAGCTCAACTCCATGCTCGTGGGTACCTGGAAGTCGGCTCCGGACGAGATGAAGCTGACGACCGATTTCGACAAGTCCGTATGGGGTGTCAATGCCACGTCTGTTCGGACCCTCGAGCTGACAGTGCGGCCCAGCGGTGAGGGCACACTTCGACTGACGAAAAAGGTTGTCGACGGCAAGGGTCGGGTGGTGCCTGCATCGACGTGGATCGAGGACGCCGAACTAACGGTTGGTCCGGCGACGGCTGGCGTCGCCGCACGCGTCGAGCACGAGGCGACAGTCGTGAAGGCGACCCGCCTATTTCCGGATGACCCCGATTACCGATGGCCGCTCGACGGGCTGCGCGTGAAGCTCGTGACGTTCGCGGACGGAGACGGCAATTCGATCGAAGTTCGATATGACACGCCCGAAGGGCGGGGCTCCTTCTGGGAAACGCTGAAGCGACAGAAGCATCCCGCTTCCCGGCGTGCGGCTCACTGAGGCGGTTCAAGGAAGGAGGAATCCATGCACCGATCGTTCATCGCTTCGCTGACGCTCGCTGTGGCCGCCGCCGGCACCGCCGTGATCTCCGCTGAGACCACCGGCAAGGTCGCTGAATACAGTTTCGTGATCGCGAATGCGCCGAAGGACGCCTTCTCGTCGGACGGGCGAATGCGCGTCCGTTTCACGCGGTGGTCGACCGACGCAGAACGCATGCAGTTGATGGCCGCGCTCGACGAGCCCTCGAAACTCCTGAGTGCCCTCCCATATGTTCCCGTCGTTGGCTACCTGCAATGGCCAGGCGGGCTCGAACACAGTGTTCGCTACGCGCGGCAGACTTCACGACCCGATGGTGGCGCCGACGTGGTCATGGTGGTTGAACGGCCGCTCTGGCTGTGGTGGGATCCGAGCGCCACGTGGGCCGCGGATCAGCAGTTCACCGTCGTACATCTGCGCATGAAGAAGGACGGCACGGGCGAAGGACGTATCGCCACCGGCTCCGGTTTCAGGCGAGACAGCGACAGCGGAGTCGTGATCGCGGAGACGACGCAGGCCGCGCTGCTGACGGACGTCCGTCGAGAGTCGGTCAAATAGAACCCGGCGGGTCGCGCGCAAGCAATCATGGCTACTGTCAGCTTCGTAACCGAGACGTCTCTCGGCAGTTTTCTCGCCGCGCTCGCGTCGCCGGACAATCCGCACGGGACCGTTTCGACCGCAGCGTTCGCGTCAGCGATGGGGACGTCGCTTCTCCTGAAAGCAGCGGCGCTGCCGAAAACCAGATCAGATTCAGCCGACGATCGGCGGGTGCTGTTTGCAAGTGCCGCGGCACTTCGCGACGTTCAGGAACAGTTGATCGAAACCATCGAAACCGAGACTGCGATCAGAGTATTCGCCGCAAGCAGGATGCCAGAGGGCAGTGGGACAGAGCGGAAGGAACGGGTCGCCGCCCTGCAGGTTGCGCTGCGTGCTGCCGCGGATGTTCCGCTCGAAGTGATGCGGCTGTGCGTCGCGGCCTTGACACATGCAGAGAGGGTCGCTGCGCACAGCTGTCAGGCCGCGTCACGCAACGTCCACTTGGCCGTCGCGTTGCTGCGAGTGGGTTTCGATGGCGCGCGCGTGAATCTCGAATCGAAGCTCAATAGTCTGACCGATGCGTCGTATACGACGGCCGTCATCGATGAAATTCCCAGACTGAGCGAGGAGGCGACGACAAAAGCACGGACCGCCGAGGAGTTGATGCGGCTCCCCGCCGCCTGAAGGTCCGTGCGAGTACTCAGCGGTAAAACGTCACGATTCAGCGCTGCGCTCTTCTGCAGGGCCGTGTGGTCGCGACAGGTTGCGCGCGGTGTTGATCAGCATCACATGCGAGAATGCCTGCGGGAAGTTCCCGAGCTGCCGCCGCGAGTCGGGGTCGTATTCCTCGGAGAGCAGCCCGAGATCGTTGCAGAGTCCGAGCAGGCGATCGAACAGGGCGTGCGCCTCCTTGTGCCGTCCTTGAAGTTCGTAGTTGTCCGCGAGCCAGAACGTGCACGCGAGGAATACCCCCTCGCCTGCTGGTAGGCCGTCGATGTGTTCCCCGGGCCGGTAACGCTGGACGAAGCCGTCCCACATCAGCTCACGCTCAATCGCGTGCACGGTGCCGATGACGCGCGGGTCGTCAGCGGGCAGGAAGCCGACCAGAGGCAGCATGAGCAGGCTGGCATCAAGTTCGTGTGAACCGTAATACTGCGTGAATGTGTTGCGCGTCGCATCGAAGCCGGCGCGACACACCTCATCGTGTACCTCTGCGCGCACCTGTCGCCATCGATCGACCGGTCCGGCGAGACCGTACCGTTCGACGGCCTTCACCGCGCGATCGAAGGCCACCCAGGCCATCACTTTCGAGTGCGTGAAATGACGACGGGGGCCCCGTACCTCCCAAATGCCTTCATCCGGCTGGCACCATGCGCGCTCCAGGAATGAGACCAAAGCCTTTTGTAAGGCCCAGGATGCAGGATCGGACGCAATCCCGGTCCGACGCGAGAAGTGCAGAGCGTCCATCACTTCGCCGTAGACGTCGAGTTGCAGCTGGTTGATCGCCGCATTGCCGATTCGCACTGGTCGAGAGTCCTCGTAGCCAGGGAGCCACGGCAATTCCAACTCCGGCAGTCGACGGGTTCCCTGCACGCCATACATGATGTGGAGCGTTGACGGATCTCCAGCGACGGCGCGCAGCAGCCAGTTGCGCCAGGCAATCGCCTCGTCCGTATAGCCGCCGGTCATGAGCGCGTACAGGCTGTAGGTCGCATCCCGAAGCCAGCAGTATCGATAGTCCCAATTGCGGACGCCGCCGATCTTCTCCGGTAAAGACGTCGTTGGTGCCGCCACAATGCCGCCGGTTGGCGCGTAGGTCAGCGCCTTGAGTGTGATCAGCGATCGTACGACCTGATCACGCCATGGGCCGGTATACGTGCAGCGTCCAGACCACTCACGCCACCATCGCGCGGCATCCTCGAGCGCCCGTAAGGTATCGAACGGCTCCGGCGCGGCCGTGTGCGAGGGATGCCACATCAACAGGAATGGAATCCGGTCACCTTCGCGAACGACAAAGTCGGCCCGCGTCGTAAGGTCCTTCCCATACGTCTGAACGTCGGTCCAGAGCGAAAGTGCGTCCGGGCCGGCAATTGCCTGCAGGTGGCCGTCGACGGTGCGAACCCACGGAACGACCGATCCATAGTCGAACCGAATGACGAGCTCCATCTGCATCGGGACCTCGCCACGAACGCCTTCGACAATACGAATCACGTCTGGTTCAGCGCGGCGCGGCGTCATGAAGTCGATCACACGGACGATGCCGCCAGCCGTTTCGAAATCTGTCTCGAGGATCAGCGTGTCAGCGCGATAGCGGCGTTTCGTCGTCATTGCCGTCGCGCCAGGGGTAATGCTCCAGCGGCCGTGACGCTCGTTGCCGAGCAGGGCAGCGAAGCATGCGCCCGAATCGAATCGTGGAAGACAGAGCCAATCAATCGAGCCGTTCCTTCCGACAAGGGCGGCCGTGTGGGTGTCGCCAATGAGGCCGTAATCCTCTATCCGTAGGGGCATGCACTCAGCCATGAGGCGCCGACAACCGAGCCGTGGCGCTCTGGATGCCGGGGCCCTTCAACAACGAGCTCGTCCTCGAGAACAATGTGGTATTCGGCACAGTGAACGCAAATCGGCGTCACTAGGCCCAGGCGCGTCGCTGTGACTCTGAGTTTCACTTTGAACTCGTAGTTTCGTTCTGAAATACATTCCGGGCTCGTTCGGTCTGCAGCAGGCTCAAAAACGCCAACACTCCACGGCCCGTAAATTGCGAAGGTATGCTCCGACTGCGAGTAAACATCGTCCTGCCCATGAATCTGCATTGCCTCCTTCGTCGCACGTCTCCTCACGGGGACGTGCGGATCACCCCTCCTGGCGGATCGGCGCTCCTGCCGTAATCGCCCGGTCCGTACGTCCCTTTCCCTGGTTCTCTTTCAGACGGTCGCGCTGCTCGCGTCGCCGAGAACGAACCGTCAGGACTTTGAACGACGTTTAGAGGTTCTTGACATGAACACATACCGGCATCTTGGTGATCAGGTGGGCACCAGCGAGGCCCGCAAGCTGGCGGAACAACTTGTGGTCTGGCATGACGCGATGGTGCGGCATCTCCGTGTCGTTGGCGCTCGGCAGGGCGTGAAGTGCGGCGAAGACTGCCCGCACGAGGAAGCCGCTCAACTGTGGTCAGCGGCACAGAGCATTTTCGGCGCCGGAGCGAAGAACCTGGCCTTCCTGCGATCGCATGGTCACGCCGCGGCGCTCGTGCCTGCGCGCGACAAAGCTGCATAAAGGCTGAACATGACGCTCTCACACGTTTTGTCGTCTGGCCGCATCATCGCGACACCTTGCAGCTTCCCACAACGGGCCGCACGGATCCGAGCCCGATGTGAGGAGGTCGCGTGCCCGGTCTGACACTGCCGGCGGGTCTAGTCATAGAATCGACGCCGGTGGCTAAGCCGTCGCACCCCGAGCTCGAGAGACTTCAGTTGGCGGAGCTGCTCGACTTCCGCCCCGACCTCGGCCTCATCCGGTTGCATGAGCAGCGGGTGGTAATTCTGAGCGCGGCAGCGATGGGCCTCTTGCGAAAGGAGCTGATCGACACATTCGGGCAAGACATCGCCCGGCGGTTGCTGATGCGATTCGGGTACGCCGATGGCTACCACGACGCCATCAACCTCCGCGAGCGCTTCCACTGGCGCACCCCTCTAGAAGGGCTCGGCGCGGGAACGATTCTGCATACGCTCGAGGGCATTGTCCGTTCAGAGATCGTGCGTCTCGATCATGGCGACGACGGCAGCTTCGACGCCGAGTTCGCCTGGCATGATTCATACGAAGCCGAGCAGCACGTCCACCATTATGGTCAGAGTGCTGATCCCGTCTGCTGGTCGCTTGCGGGATACGCAAGTGGGTATACGAGCGCGTGTCTTGGCCAGGAGGTGTATTACCGCGAGGCGAGTTGCGCTGGTCAGGGCGCGAAACGATGCTCGATTATTGGTCGCAATGCGGCTGCGTGGGGGCATGACTTACCGGCCCTGAGAGCGGATTTTCAAGGCGCCAGTCTCAAGGATGAGATCGATAGGCTACAGATCGCGGTCCACCGTCGGGCGCAGCAGTTGGCAAAGCGCGAACGTCAGCTGGATGAGCGGGAGCGGGAGTTCGATCTTCTGAGGGATCGTATCAACCGCCACGCGGAGGCGAGGAAGTTCGTCTTCCGCAGTCCGGCGATGCGAGAGGTCCTGGAGCTTGCGGCACAGGTCGCCCCGCTCGACACGACGGTTCTGGTGTACGGCGAGAGCGGGACGGGAAAGGAGTTCGTCGTCCGCATGATCCACGAGCAGAGCCGCCGCGCCAGCGGGTCTTTTGTCTCTGTGAATTGTGCGGCTCTGACGGAGACCCTGCTCGAGTCCGAGTTATTCGGCCACGTCCGCGGGGCTTTCACCGGTGCGGTCCGCGATAAGCCCGGCCTGTTTGAGGTCGCCTCGAACGGCACGCTCTTCCTCGACGAGATCGGCGAGGTTGCGCCGACCATCCAAGCGAAGTTGCTTCGTGCCCTCCAGGAGCGCGAGATTCGCCGTGTCGGCGGCGAGCGCACAATCAAGGTCAATACGCGCGTCGTGACCGCGACCAACCGTGATCTTCGCGCTGCGGTCGACGCCGGGACGTTTCGAGAAGACCTGTATTTTCGGTTGGGCGCATTCGTGATCACCATCCCGCCCTTGCGTGACAGGCGTGAGGACATTGCACCCATGGTGCACGAGTTCGTGCTTCGAGCTGCCGCGCGGATGGGGAAGGACGTTCAGACAGTCTCGGCCGAGGCCATGACGATGCTGATTCGGTATTCATGGCCGGGAAACGTGCGGGAGCTGGAACATGCGATTGAACGCGCGGTCATTTTGGCGCGCGGCCCGAGCATCACCGTCCGCGAGCTGCCGCCGGAACTTGCGGAGAGCCGGGCGCGCGCCCAGTTCGGCGACACCCTCGACCTGAAGGCGCACGAACAGCGTTTGATCGGAAAGGCGCTCGAGCGGTTCAACGGCAACCGGCGCAGGGCGGCAGAAGCGCTGAACGTCAGTCCGGTGACTCTCTGGCGAAAAATGAAGGAGTACGGTTTCACATCGTAGGTTCGGTCTGAAACCCTGGGCGTAAACCTTGCGCATCCGACAGGTGAGCGAACCATGAACACGCTGACCCCATGCATTCGACGTGAATACCTCGACATGCCGCGCCTGGCGCTGACGCTGCCACAGGCTGCGCGGCTGTGGAACGTCGACGAAGACACCTGCAGGGCCGCGCTCGAAGCGCTTGTCAACGGCGGGTTTCTGACGTTGCGTGAGGATGGGCGGTTCGCGCGCGCCGACGCGTGGTACCAGGCATGGTGTCCCTGGTGTCGCGTGGCGGCTTGACGGCCTTCGCGGTTCGGCGTGTGGTGGGTCGACGGCGGATGAAGCCGCTCCACCGTCGATTACCAGCGGTCGCGTAGCGAAGGCCCGGAAGGTCTGGACTCCTGCGGGACCACCCTTGTGCATGGGGCACCCTTTCAAGGGTGCCCTCCTCGATCACGCAGCCGGCCGGGACTGCGCGGGGACGATTTCGTTGCCAGCGGCCTTCCATCCCTGCAGGCCTTCTGGGTAGGTGCGAACGTTCGTGTACCCGAGTTCCGCGAGCTTACGCGCGGCGTCCGCCGCCTGCGAGCACGCCGGACCGGCGCAGTAGGTCACGATTTCTGCGTCCGTCCCCAGCCCCAGTACGCCTGGTGTGATGGCGTCCAGCGGCACACGACGGGACCCGGGAATCAGCTCGCCGGCGAAGTACTGGTCCGTTTGCACGTTCAGGACGTGCAGTCCATTGTCACGGTCGAGTCCCTGTTGTAGTTCGACGGTACTTAGCGTGCGAACCTCGCTCATCTCCATAGCCTCTTCTGTTCGATGATGTTGGGCGGCGAATTCCGCCTTCATCATCATGAGCAATACGGAGACCGTACGAGGCACCATCACGCGACCACAAAACGGCCGCAATCGTGTGCGCGATGTCGTGGGCGAATTGCGATCTGAAGCGATGAGTTCTTTTCGAAAGTCATCGCATGCGGCTTCGCAGAAACGATCGTGGCGATCCGCGGGGTGCTGGCCTGCCCGCAGAACGGCCCAAGTCTTGCCGCATCGCACGTTGAGTGGAAATCACGTACTCGGATCGGGACCTCACCGGCGACGGGCGAACGAAGGCCTACGCGCACTATCGCGTCTTCGAAGCATTTCGATGTGTTGCCGGTGACGTCCAACGGGTTGACATTTCCATAGCGCGAGATCGCCGTGCCGGGAAAGGTCATCGCGTGACATGCACCGTACGTGCAGAGCTCCGTAATGGCGGGAGAGTCGCGGCGAGCGCGACCGGCGATTGGCCCTACGCCGCCATTCAACGTGCCGCGATTCAGGCGCGCCGACAATTGGACAGTGACGGCGAGTCGTGCCACGCGTCACACCTTCCAGCCATCGGCTGAGCCGCAAGGCTGCCGAGAGGACCCTTGAACGTCAGGAGGTCGCGCGCTGCAATAGCGAGACCTCCACCCTGCGCGACGCGGAGAATGGCGCGCTGGAGGGCGAGCCTCTTGTGGTTCCATTGGCGATTCCGCTGATCGCTGTCTTCGCCATTCCACGATGGAATCGACCGTTCCATTCTGAAATGAATCGGTGAAGCGGCCTGCCTTCCGTCGCGCTATTACGGCGCGTTTGCCGCCTGTTGGCCTGGCGAACCGATTGCGGGGCTCAAGACGACGAGGAGTGCGCGATGCCGTTTGAAACCGCGACTAGTACGAAAGCCAGCGCGATACGCCCGGGGGCCCTTGCCCGAATCGATATCGGCGGGGCGCGAATCGCTGTCGCCAATGTCGATGGCGTGTTCTACGCCTTCGACGATGCCTGCACGCATGAGCAATGTTCGCTGGCCGAAGGAGATCTCGAGGGCGCGAAGGTAATCTGCGCCTGCCATGGCGCCGAATTCGACGTCAGGACAGGCGACGTCCTGGCCCCTCCGGCCACGGAGCCGCTGCGGGTGTATCCCGTGCGTGTGGCGGATGACATCCTCCATATCGAAGTGTAATGGCGCCAGCATTCGTGATCGTCGGCGCGAGTCTCGCTGGTGCGAGCGCAGCGATCACGCTTCGCAAGGCCGGTGTGGCCGGAAGCGTTACCCTCATTGGCGCCGAGCCCGAAGCGCCTTACGAACGGCCGCCGCTCTCTAAGGCGTACCTTCGCGGTCAGGCGTCCTTCGATTCGGCCCTGGTGCGCGTGCCGGCTTTTTATGCAGAGCACGGTATTGCCACGGTCCTTGGGACTGCCGCCAGTCGCATCGATACCGATCGTCGCTTCGTGGAGCTCGTGGACGGTCGCCGCTTTCCATTTGATTCATTGCTGCTCGCGACGGGGACCCGCGTTCGCCAGCTCACGACATCCGGTGCGTCTCTGCAGGGAATCCACAGCCTTCGTACCGTCGCCGATGCCAATCGCATCCGGGCCGAAATGTCCCCGGGCCGCCGAGCCGTGGTCGTGGGGATGGGGTTCATCGGCTCCGAGGTCGCCGCCTCGCTCCGGCAAGACGGTCTCGACGTGACAGCAATCGAACCGTCGCAGACGCCGCTCTACCGTGTCTTCGGCGAGACGGTTGGCAGACGGATCGCCGAACTGCACCGGGTGCATGGAGTCCGGACGGTGTTCGAAGACACCGTTGAGTCCTTCGACGGAGATCAGCGTGTCGCTGCTGTCGTCACAAAAAATGGTCGTCGCTTCGGATGCGACTTCGTGGTCGCGGGAATCGGTGTGGAGCCCGCCGTAGGGTTTCTCGACGGCAGTGGCATCCACACGGACAACGGTATCGTCGTTGACGAGTACTGCCGAACCAATCTCGAGGGCATCTACGCGGCGGGTGACGTGGCGAATCACTACCATCCCGTCTTCAAGCGGCGAATCCGTGTCGAGCACTGGCAAAACGCGATGCGGCAGGGCGCCGCCGCTGCGCGCAACATGCTCGGAGAACCGGTGATCTACGACGACATACCGTGGTTCTGGTCGGATCAATACGACTGGAATCTTCAGTACGCCGGGTTCCACAGGAGCTGGGACCAACTCGTCGTCCGCGGCCAGCCGGACGGCAACAGTTTCCTGGCCTGCTATCTGAACGACAGTCGAATCGACGCGGCCATTGCGGTGAATCGCGGACTGGACCTGAGGCGGGTGATTCGGCTGATCAAGGCTCGGCAACCGGTGGATCCGCGAGTGATCGCGGACGAAAGCACCGATCTTCGGCAGATTGCCGCCTGACGCCCTGCCGAAGCGCACGTCGGTCAGCCAGGTCGGTTCTTGAGATAGGCGCCCGTCCGCAGCCGTTTCAGGAACCTGCGCCGCATCAACGCTTCAAGTGCGCGCTCGCATGTTTCTTGGTCGAGTCCGAGCAGTCGCTCTGCCTCGCGTCGTGTCCGGACCAACCCTGGCATCTCCTGGTACTCTGCCTGTATGCGCGCGATCGCGCGTTGCAGTCGTGGCATGACGATTGTCGGAGCAATCGCCAGGCCATGAACGATTCCGGTGCGTCGCGGCCTCACGGATCATCAGAAAGCCGTAACGGTTCGCCCGCTGGCCTCGCGCACCGGTGCCCGGGTGGTCGAGTGAGCACGAAGTTCGAGCAGGCGGGCGAGCGTGAATGCGGCGACCGCCATCACGACATCCCGAACGGCGACATCGACATATCCACCAGCCAGCAGGTTGACCGCCACCAGGGGCAGCCACGCGCTCGCGACGTACGCGCCGAGCACAGGTGCGGCTCCGAGGATCGCAATCCCTACGGCGCACTCGACGACGCCGACCACGTACATGAACGTCTCGGGCGAGACGGGCAGGAACGACGCCGCAAGCGGGCTGACGTATGTGCTCCAGTCGGCCAGCAGATTGAAGAATTTGTCGAGTCCGGCGAGTGTTGCAGTGAGACCGAATACGAGCCGCAATGCACCGGTCCGTGTTCCGAGCTGATGATCCATGGTCTTTCTCCTTCTGCTCAAGAGAGTGTCCGCCGGAGAAAAGGTGACGTGTCACGTTTGACGTCGTGGCCACTCTATTCAATGAGCGAGAGGAACGCGCCCTGGCTTCTTACTTGCTGTAGGGGCGCTCGCGGGTGACGACATCGGACAAGAAGGAGAAATTCGGCCCATGCGATCAGTTGTTGCAGCTTCAACCCTGTTCCTCGCCGCGATGGCTCTCGCCCTGTCGGGCTTTGCGCCCGCGACGCAGGCAGAACAGCAAGTCAGCACATTAGGGTTTGGTGATCCGAAGCACCGGGACGGGCAGGCCATCTTCCGGTTCGACACTTTCGGCGACGAGCAGTTGTGGACCGACACGTTGCGGATGCATGAGGTCATTCCGAAAGTCGTCGATCCGGCGACGGCTCTCGCTGTCGGTCTGAAGGTGGATGTCGACGCGCTTCCGCAGGCGGTCGTAACCGCGCTCCAAAATGGTCAGGTTGACCTGAAAAACCCGGCGGTGACAGTCGAACTCCTGCGCCTGAATGCGGTCGTGGGGGTCACGGGCACGGTCAGCGAAACAGGTCAACTCACCAGCGTCGGAATCACATGTGCGCTGTGTCACTCTTCGGTCGACGACTCGTTTGCTCCGGGCATCGGGCGACGCCTTGACGGGTGGGGGAACATCGACCTGAACGTTGGCGCCATCGTGGCGCTTTCGCCCGTGCTGGACGAGGCCACGAAGGCGGAGTTCAGGACGTGGGGAGCCGGGAAGTACGATCCGCGGCATCACTACTTCAACGGCACGAACATCATTCCGCTCCCTGCGAATACGCCCTCGCTGCCGGTCGTCATTCCGCCGGTTTACGGATTGAAGGGCGTCGGCTTCGAAACCTTCACCGGCGACGGCCCGATCTCCTACTGGAATAGCTACGTTGGGGTGGGGCAGATGGGCGGCCATGGGAACTTCACTGATCCGCGCGTCGGCATTTTCATCTCCCAGAGTCCGGATCTCGTCACGCCAAAGCTCCCCGCTTTGCTCGCCTATCAGTTGAGTCTGCGGGCGCCGGCACCGCCCACGGGCAGCTTCGATCGAGTAGCCGCCGCTCGCGGTAGGAACCTGTTCCGAAACGAAGCCGGCTGCGCCTCTTGCCATCAGGGCCCGACCTTCACCGATGTGTCGAACGGTCCCGACCGAAAGACGCCATTCCTGCATCATCCATCGGAGGTCGGTATGAACCCGACCTACGCGGCGAAAAGCGCCACCGGACTCTATCGGACAACGCCGCTGCGTGGGCTCGTGTACCATCCGCCGTACTTCCATGATGGAAGCGCATCGGATCTTCTGGCAGTGGTCAATCACTACGACCGCCACTTCGGGCTGAATCTGACGGAAGCGCAGAAGGCCGACCTGGTCGAGTATCTGAAGTCGCTGTAATCGGATAACGTAAGGCCAGCATCGCGCTCGCCTGCGGTCCGGAGGCCGGGTCCCGAATCGACGTCGGACGTCGACTCGGGACTCGATTCCCACGCCGGGTTTCTGCGCTCCGGAGGTAGTGATTTGCGCGCAGCGCTCGCCGGCTATCTCGCGTCGATCGGCCCAGGGCGCGTCTGGACGTGACGTTGTGATGTTGCCCTGATCCGGAAACGTAGCTTCTCGAGTTCTCTCAGCCAGAGCACCGCACTCGCCGCGATGGCGCACTTAACCCAGTCCATACTGCTCAGCGACGTTGTGCCGAAGGCGTGCTGAAGGAACGGCACGTTCACTACCGCAACCTGCAAGAGGACTGACGCCGCGATCGCGATCCAGAGCCACCGGTTCGTGAACAGGCCCACGAACGCGCTGCGCTCGTCGGATCGTGCGTTCAGCACATTAAAGATCTGAAAGAGCATCAGCGTCGTGAACGCCATCGTCTGGCCGTATCGCAGATCACCCACGCCATCGACGAGACCACCGGGAAGCGACGCGTCCAGCACCAACAGCGTCCCTCCAGCCATGACGATGCCGACGAACACAATGCCACGCCACATCTTGCCTGTCAGGACACCTTCACCGGTCGGCCGTGGCGGTTGCTCCATTAATCCCGGGTCCGCCGGATCAATACCAAGCGCGAGAGCCGGTGGACCATCGGTCACGAGGTTGATCCACAGAATCTGAGTGGCAATGAGCGGCAAAACGACGGTGCCTTCCGCGGACTGCAGGCCAATGACGCCCCCCAGCAACACGCCAAGAAACATCGTCATGACCTCGCCGATGTTCGACGACAGTAGGTACCTTAAGAACTTGCGAATATTCGCGAAGATCGCGCGCCCTTCCTCGACTGCCGCAACGATTGAGGCGAAGTTGTCGTCGGCGAGCACCATGTCAGCAGCCTGCTTCGAGACGTCGGTCCCTGTGACTCCCATCGCGATGCCGATGTCTGCCTTCTTCAAGGCGGGTGCGTCGTTGACGCCGTCCCCGGTCATGGCGACGACAGCGCCGGTGCGTTGAAAGGCATCGACGATTCGCAGCTTGTGCTCGGGGTTGACCCGGGCGTACACGGCCACTTCCGTCGTCGCTCGCGCGCGCTCTTCGGCTGTGAGCGTCTCCAGATCGGCGCCAGTGAGGGTGCGTTCAGTCGTCAACAGCCCAAGCTCGCGGGCGATAACGGCTGCCGTGCGCGGGTGATCCCCCGTAATCATCACCGGGCGGATGCCGGCACGTTTCGCACGTGCGACCGCCTCCCGCGCCTCAGGCCTGGGAGGATCGATCATGCCGATCAATCCGAAGAAGACCAGGTCCTTCTCCACGTGCGCATCGGGTCGCGTCGCATGTTCGTCAAGTGCCTCTCTCGTCAGCCTCCGGCCAGCGACGCCGAGAGTGCGCAGCGCCTCGGCGGCGAGCATCTCGTTCGTCTGGAGAATCTCCGCCCGCCGACTGGCCGTGAGTGCTCGTCTGTCTTCGCCGACCAGTTCGGACGTGCAACGGGAAAGCAGGACATCAGGCGCTCCCTTGGTAAACACGATGCCCCGGTCCTCGTGGTCGGCGTGGCGATGAAGGGTACTCATCAACTTACGTTCAGACGAGAACGGGATCTCGCCTACCCGAGGAAGGCGCCGCTCGAGTGTTTCGGGGTCCAGTCCGGCCTTTCGTGCCGCCACCAGCAGCGCGCCCTCCGTCGGGTCTCCTTCGACGACCCAGCGGCCGTCCTGCTCGTGAATCGCGGCGTTATTTGCCCGATGCGCGACTGCAAGTGCGCGATCGAGTTCGGTTCTGAGCCGACCGTCGTTCGACCCGCCTGCGTCGAATCGAACAGATCCGGTCGGTGCGTAACCAGAACCCTCAAAACTCACGCGACCGCTCGCCGTCACGACGACTCGAACGGTCATTTCGTTCTTCGTCAACGTTCCGGTCTTGTCGGAGGCGATCACAGTGGCGGATCCGAGCGTCTCGACGGCCGACAGGTGACGAACGATGGCATTACGGCGCGCCATGCGCTGGACGCCGATCGACAGCACGGCGGTGACGACGGCCGGCAGGCCCTCGGGAACCGCGGCAACTGCCAGGGCCACGCCGAGGATCAGCACGTCGAGTAGTGCTGCCGTGGTCCGGATGTCTTCGAGCAGGATGATCGTCGCGATCATGACGACGGCAATCACAACAACCCCCAACCCCAGACGTTTACCCATGCGATCCAACTCACGCTGGAGCGGAGTCGATTCGCCGGTCGTCTCTTCGAGCAGGCCGGCGATACGGCCCATTTCAGTCCGCATCCCCGTTGCGACGACGATGGCGGTGCCGTGACCGTAGGTTGCAACCGTACCGCTGAACACCATGTTGTGGCGGTCGCCGACCGGAACCTCGTCGGCGATCGGCGCCGGGTCCTTGTCTATTGGCAGGCTTTCGCCCGTGAGCGCGGCTTCAGCGGTTTGCAGCGACACGGAGCCAATCAGTCGCGCATCGGCAGGGATTCTGTCGCCTTCCTCGATGAGCAGGACGTCTCCCGGGACGAGTTCGGCTGCGGGCACGCGCCTCCGCTCTGCGCCGCGAATAACTGCGGCATCCGCTGCTGACATGGCGCGCAGCGCGGCGAGCGCGGCCTCGGCGCGGGATTCCTGGATGTAACCCATTGCGGCGTTGAGGAGGACCACCGCGAGAATGGCGATCGCTTCGTACGGCAACGGAGCGTCGCGTTCGAGGATCCACAGTGCTGCCGAAATTGCGGTAGCTGCCAGAAGGAGGATGACCAGTACATCCCGGAACTGCCCGACGAATCGCCTCCAGCGCGGGACGCGCTTCTCTGATGGGAGCTGATTGCGACCGAAGCGCACCAGCCGGGCGCGCGCCTCCTCGTCGGTGAGACCGCGATGTGCATCGGTACGGAGCGCGGCTACGAGATCGTCTGCGGTCGATCGAAACGCTGACGATTCCCATGCATCAGCAGAGGCGGGAAGGGGGGGAAGGTCACGGCTCACGGTTGAATGCGATGATCGTTCCTCTCCAGACCAGTTGCCATGCGGTGCCGACGGACCAGCCGACGCGCGTGAATGTCTTCATGAACAAGTTCCGCGACTGGATGACCGAGGGGCACTCGTGGCTGCGCTATTGCGCGAGGTTACCGATTGGGATAGTTCCGGTCGTATTCGCGGTGCTCTGAGAGCCACTGGGCACTCACCGTACCCAGTTCGGCCAGACGAACCCGCCGCCGCCACACGGTGAGGAAGAGAACGGCCAGCACACAAACCGTGAGCAACATTCCACCCCAAAGAGTCACGGCAGGCGCTCGAATGTTACGTGTCGGGCCAGAAGGTTCGGCAACGCCGTCCGTTGCGCCGCCGTCCATGCCTCGGCGCGGCTGGGCCCGTTCCCAGCACCGCTGGTCCACCACCCCGGCTCCTGGCGCGCGGCCACCGGCAGCGCAAAGCCGAGCAGCGACTCGATCTGCTCGAACGTGAGGACGACGCTCGACGCATAACGATGCTCGAGATACGTATACAGCGGCAGATATCCGTCGCGGACCCGCGGTCTAGCGGGCATCCGCGGAGCAATGGTGATTCGTTCCGGCATTGGGTTCACAACAGACGAGGACGGCTCACAGCTGGTCCATCCAGTCCTGCAGCGCATATGCGGCCGTGCCGGTATCGCTGCGCGAGCAGTCGATACGACGCGCGATGGCATGCCGGGATGCCGCGGCGTGCGGTTCCGGGTTCGTGTCTACCAGAAGTGCGTCCTCGTCCACCCCGATCGTGATCGTCCGCCCAGAACCACGCGAGGTGATTGTCACGGCCGGATCGTCGCCGTTGGACTGTTCGCTCGCGGTCAACAGCTCCGCGCCCGCCCCGTCGTTGTAGGCGGCAACGAGACTTCTGATCGCGGCGAGGACGCCAGGCCATCGCTGGAGCCACCCAGCCCTGCGGGCGTGTTCGGCCCGGGCCCATGTATCTGCGACCGAGCGCGCTTGGGCGTCGTTCTCGCCACGACGTCGTCCCATCTCACGGGCGCGGCCTTCGTGGTGCCGGTCCGCGACGGCACGGTTGTGTTCGAGAGTTGAATCCTGCACGAAACGTCGACCCTTACTCGACCGGTTGCCCATTGATCTCGGTATAGCTGTACGTCAAACGCGGATCTGATGCGGAAGCCCGAAAGCGCTGCGTCAGAAAGACACGTCAGTGTAGCGTGCCGACGTTGTTCGGTGGTGTTCACAATCGGACAGCCCGCGTTCGTCTTCTTCGTTATCGTGGATGGATGAATACTTCACTCGTGTCGGCGGTCGAGGAGGCGCACGCCACGCGCTGGCGCGAATGGCAAGTCAAGAATGAGGCTGGCCGACAACGAGGGGCGCGCCGTGCACGCCTGGTGTTCACGCTGATCTTCATCGCTCTGGGTATCTGGTTCGGCCTCCAGCTCGTCTGGTAGGACAGTTCCCTCGACGCTACCACGCGTCCATCAGCACTGTGGCGATGGCTTGCACGGCGCCCAACAATAACGGCGCGTCCAAATCAACGCGGTCGCAATCAGAAGATCGGATCAGACTTCCCGCAGCCGCACTCTCCGCTGCGTGCCCCGCGATCCCGTTCACCGCTGCTTACGCGGCCCGTGTAGCGACCCGATCGGCAATGGCCGATCTTCGTTCCAGGCCCATAGCAGCATTGCGGGCGGTATGAGACCGAAGACGAGGAGCAGCAGCCAGCTTCGAACCGCCATGCTGTTGATGACGATGAAAGTGACGCAGGCAAACGCGAGCCAGACGCCAATCAGGGACCAGCGCCAGTGTGAGGTCGACATTGAACAGTTCCCTCCAACGACGAAGGCGAGACGGCCTCCGTCGAATGGTGAATCGTTACTTTGATGGCGGCTGTCCGAATGGGCAGGAACGTCAGGAAAGCTGTGAACCAGTGTACGCGAGGATCGTCGGCGCCGCCGCCCTTTGCGCTCAGCGATACGCGGTGAGGAAGGCGTCGACCGCCACGAGCAGACGAAAGAAAAGAGACAACGGGACTGTGCCGTTCCGTTCTAAACGGTACATCCGGTGACCGCGCGACGCTGTCAGGATAGGCCGTGGGGGAATCATGTCCAAGGCCCAGGTCGTAGGGACCGCGAGACGGCGACGTCGCAAACCGGTCGAATTGTCGGACGCTGTTGAAGGCCAAATCGCGGAGATCTGTCGTGACGTGGCCGTGCAAGTGAAACGGATGCAGCAGTTGCAAGAGCAGACCGACGAATTGCGCGTTGTCATTCGCGAGTGGGCGCGCGAGTTCGGATCCGGCGGACCCCTTACCTAGTGGGGTGTCGATGGCGTCGAGATTAGCCGGGATCATCCACTGTCGATCGTAGGACTGAATCGTTGGCCCATGCGACACCGCATTCGAATGCTGTCCCGGCCGTCGACGTGGGGACTTACAGAGTGGCGCAAGCGGTCCTCGCCCTCGTGTGCACACATATGGGCGCCTGTCATTTCGCGCCGAGGCGCAGCTTCGAGGCCATCGCGCATTCCGCCATCACCGTGAAGTAGCGCTGCACGGCGTCGGCGCCGGCGATGAAGGGGTGATTCTCGCCGACCTCGCGCTTCGCAGCGACGAGGCGAGCCTTGGTGTAGGCCCCGTCGTATTCGCTGTGGTTCGACAGCATTACCGTCGCACCTGCGTCCGCGGCCACCTTGGCGATCTTCCGTTGCGACGCGGCATATTCGTCCCACCGCGCGCCGTCGGTGCCGAATGCGCCGGTGAGCGTACCGCCGGAATAGGCCACCATCACCGTTCTGCCCTGGTCTTTGACAGGGAAGACGTACGACAAGGTGCCCGGTGTGTGTCCCGGTGTCGCGACGATGGTCACAGTGGTGTCGCCCAGCGTGAGTGACGAGCCCTCAGGCCCGACGGCGATGTCGCGCTTCGGTACGCCGCCGGCAGCTGTGGCGGGACGCTGCAGCGTGGATTCCCAGTCCGGCGCGCCCATCACCACCTTCGCGCCGAAGCGGCTTTGCAGCGCCGCCGCGCCCTGATCGTGATCGCCGTGCGCGTGGCTGATGATGACGTATTTGATGTCGCGTGGATTGAGGCCGAGCGTCGTCAGGCCGTCGATGATTTCCGGCTGCGTCGCCCACGCGAAGTTGGTGTCGATGATGATGATGCCTTCGCTCGTGCGAAGCGCCCACGACGAATGCTGACGCGTCCCAAGCCAATACAGGTTGTCGAACACCTTGTACGGAGAGGCGTACCAGCCAGATCGGTCCGGCGTTGCCGGGGCGGTTCCACCCGCGGCCGGCCCGCCGCGCCCGGCGCCTCCTCGTCCCGCCGCGGCGGGCGCTCCGGCACCACGCCCCGCCGCACCGCGTCCGCCACCCCCGCCCGGCAGACAGAGATTGACGAAGGTGGCGCGGTAGTCCTGTCCTGCGGCCGCTCGTGCAGCCGCAATATGCGCGTCCACTTCGCTCGTGGGCGCCTGCGCTGCCGGCACCACGACGTACAGCAGCCACACCAAGCCAGTGATCAACGATGCGTGTGTCATTCGCGCAGTCTTCATACAAGCTCCAGTTGTGAGACATCAACCACGTACGGGCGCTCGCGGTACTCGAACCAGTCGAAGTCGGCCGCCCTGCCCGTACCGCCAAGGTCCTGACACGCCATGCCGACGAATGCTCCCGTGAAGTTGGGCAGCCCCGGCGTCGTCGCTTCGTCCGAGAGGATACTCGCGTCGAACTGCTGTGGCAGCCACTCCCAGGCGTGTCCCACCGTTCGATACGCGAATCGCAGCCGCTCGAAATCGACCTCGACCCGCAGATCGACGGGCGTGCCGGTCGCGATTCCGATCGGCGGCGTGAACGCGTCCGCCGACATCGCGTCCGGGATGGCGGACATCACGCGAAGGTGCGTGCCGGCTTCGTCGCGCGAGAGGTAGAGGTAGTGAAACTTGGTGCTGTTGTAATAGCAGACCAGACCGGCCATCTGCTGGAAGTGGCGCGGATCGAATTCGACGCGCGTCGCCGCGCTGAAGCAGTGAGCCTGCTGCCGGCGTGCGACGAGCGCCTGCCTGAAGAGGCTCCCGATCGTCTCGCGGCCGTACAGCCGCAGATACCCTTTCCGCGCCCGCAGGCTGAACAGATCGTCGGGGGAGGGTGATCGCAGCCACTGAAAGTCGATCGGCAGCGTCTCGCCGTCGAAGTCCTCGCGCACCGGCGCAACGGGATGCGGCTCAGGCGTCAGACCAGCAGGCGCCGGCACCTGTAGGTGCGGAACGCCGCCTCCATCGGTTGTGCGCAGCCAGCCGTCCGCGCCCCACATCATCGGCTGAATCGCCGTCTCGCGTCCGAGCGTGCAGCGTCCACGGTTCGCGATCGGCCGTCCGCAGAGATAGACCATGTAGGTCTCTCCCGACTGCGTGTCGACGAGATCCGCATGGCCCGCACGTTGAAGCGCCAGGTCGGGACGATGACGGGCGCTGAGGAGATAGGTGTCCGGATGCAGCTCGTAGGAGCCGAGCAGCGTCCGCGACCTCGCCATCGTCACCGCGTGTCCCCAGCCGGTTCCGCCCTCGGCGGTCAGCAGGTAGTACCAACCGGCGCGCTTGTAGAGGTGCGGCGCCTCGGTGAATCCGAGGGCGGTACCGGTGAAGATGTTCCGGCGCTCGCCGACGAGCGTCCGCTGCAGGGGTGAGTACTCCTGCAGCACGATTCCGGCAAAGCGGTTCTGTCCTGGCCGGTGGTCCCACAGCATGTTGACGAGATACTTGCGCCCGTCGTCATCGTGGAAGAGCGACGGATCGAAGCCGCTGCTGTTCAGGTAGACCGGGTCGGACCACTCGCCCGCGACGCGCGGACTGGTGACGAGATAGTTGTGGAAGTCGCGTAGTGATGCGCCCGACGCGCCGGCAGTCGTGGTGCGGCCGTACCGCTTCACATCGGTGTAAATCAGGTGGAACAGCCCGTCCGCATGGGTGAGGCACGGCGCCCAGACGCCGCACGAATCGGGATCTCCACGCATGTCGAGCTGACTCGCACGGTTGAGCGGCCGTGCCACCAGCCGCCAGTGGACAAGGTCGCGCGAGTGGTGAATCTGGACGCCGGGGAACCATTCGAACGTGGATGTCGCAATGTAGTAGTCGTCGCCGACGCGCACGATCGACGGATCGGGATTGAAGCCGCGAAGAATTGGATTCGTGATGACGGCTGCTGATGCGTCCATACGGGCGGAGGCGTTTACGCGACGGAGGAGACCGGTTCGGGCCGCTGCTCGCGCACGACGGTCCAGAGAATCACCGCGCCAAGCACGTCGAGCGCGGCAAGGCCGACAAAGAACGGCGTGTAGCCAATCTGCGTGACGAGCGCACCCATCACGAGCGAGAACACCAGGACACCCGCATTGCCGCATGTGCCGGCCATGCCGGCGACGGTGGCGACCTCGTTGCGCTTGAACAGGTCCGACGCCATGGTGATCACGGTGACGGAGAGCGTCTGATGCGCGAATCCTGCGAGACTCAGTAGCCCGACGGCCACATACGGGTTATCCACCAGGCCGACAAATGCCACGCCCAGCATCATCACGGCGCCGACCGTAAAGGCGCAGCGCCGTGCATTGATCAGGCCCACGCCGGCGTACTTCTGCAGCGTGATGCTGATCGTGCCGCCGAACATGCACCCGAGGTCGGCAGCGAGGAACGGCAGCCAGGCGAACATGGCGATCTGCTTCAGATCGAATCCGCGCACCGTCGTCAGATACAGCGGCAGCCAGAAGGTGAGCGTGCCCCACGTCGGGTCGGCGAGAAACCGAGGAATGGCAATACCCCAGAAGTTCCGCTGACGAAGAACCGTCCGGATGGACGGTCGGCCGACCCCGGCGAGGTGCGCTTCCTGTCCTGAGAGGATGTACTCGCGTTCACGTGCAGACAGGGCGCGGTGCTTCGAGGGCGAGTTATAGAAGGTGAGCCACAGTCCCGCCCAGACGAGGCCGATCGCGCCCGTGAGCACGAACGCGAACTGCCAGCTGTTCGTCAGGATGGCCCAGGCGACGAGCGGCGCAGCCAGCATCGAGCCGAGCGACGCACCCATGTTGAAGAAGCCGCCGGCGAGGCCGCGCTCCGGTGCCGGGAACCATTCCGAGGTCGCCTTCATGCCGGCGGGATTTGCCGATCCTTCGGCGAACCCCAGCAGCGCGCGCAGGCCGAAGAGCGTCTGCCAGTTGGCGGCAAGGCCGTGCGCCATGCTGATGAAGGACCACGCAATCGCGAAGATGGCAAACCCCAGCTTCAGCCCGATGGTGTCCATGACGTAGCCGCAGAGCGGCTGCAGCATGATCGCGACCTGGAAGGCGCTGATGATCCACGAATACTGCTGCTCGGCGATGTTCAGGTCCTTGAGTACGGTTGGCGCGGCGACCCCCAGCGTGCTGCGCGTCAGGTAGTTGATGATGGACCCCACCATCAGGAGGCCCATCATCCACCACCGCAAACCCCAGAGCCGGGTCATCATGCGTCGTGTTCCCCGTGCGTCGCGGTTGACGCGCCATCCAACTGCGCCACGATACGATCGACGTCGTAGACGCAGCCCGCCCAGGTGCCGCCGCTGGCACGCTGCAGTGCCGCCCACAGGCGTGTGTCATCGGGGAGTCGCCGGTGCGGTGCCAGGCCAGGATGCTGAGGACGGCCTGCGAGCAGGGCGCGGCAGGCCTCCGGCTCGAGTACGGCGCCGCCGACGCCGATCACGTCGACCGTGCCGGTGAGCGCTTGCGTGTCGATCACGATCTCAATGAGGTCGTCGTCCTGAACGCGGCCGATCGGGCCGTCGTGCAGCCCCTCAGGACCGACGTGACCAATGCAGGCGCCGCTGGAGAACCCGGAGAACCGGCCGTCGGTCACAAGTGCGACGTGCTTGCCCCAGGGCAGGTAGCGGAGCGCCGTCGTGATCTGGGCCGTCTCCTGCATTCCCGTGCCCGAGGGGCCCATCCCGATCAGCACGATCACGTCACCTTCCCGTACGGGTCTGCCATGCGTACCCTTGACCGCCTCGATCGCGTCGTGCTCATCGGTGAACACACGCGCCGGGCCGCGATGGCGATAGACCCCGTCAGCGCCGATCACCGAGCGATCGATCGCCGTCGCTTTGATCACCGAACCCTGCGGCGCGAGATTCCCGAGCGGGAACACCGCCGTGCTCGTGAGCCCCACATGACGTGCGGCGTCAGGCGCCATGATGACCTGATCGGGATCGACGGCCGCAGCGGAGGCAAGGCGTGCGCGTGCGGCCCTGCGGCGCTCGCTGGACTCCCACCAGTCGAGCGTCGTGTCCAGCGTGTCGCCGGTCGCGGTGAGCACGGAACCATCGAGGAGACCCATGCGGCGCAGATGCAGCATCACTTCGGGCACGCCGCCGGCCATGAACACCTGCGCGGTGGCGAAGCCACGTGGTCCGTTTGGCAATGCGTCAACCAGCCGCGGCGTGGCACGATTGACTCGTATCCAGTCGCCGACGGAAGGCGGCTTTAATCCGGCGGCCGCGGCAATCGCCGGCACGTGCAGGAGCAGATTGGTGGAACCGCCGAACGCGGCATGCACCAGCATCGCGTTCTCGATTGCCGCGCTGGTGAGCAGGCGGTCCACGGTGAGACCCAGGCCGTGGAGTCGCCGCAGCGCCGCCGCAGATCGGGTTGCGAGCTCGAGCCACACTGGCTCGCCCGACGGGGCAAGCGCACTGTGCGGCAGCGCCAACCCCAACGCTTCGGCGATGACCTGCGATGTGGCGGCGGTACCAAGGAACTGACAGCCGCCTCCGGACGATCCGCACGCCCTGCAGCCCATCGCCGCCGCGTAATCGAGGCTAATCAGATCGTGAGCGAATCGCGCGCCGAGACTCTGGACCTGGCCCGCATCCTCCGCCTCTCGGGCCGGCAGCGTCACGCCGCCCGGCACGATCACGCCCGGCAAGTCCTTCGTTCCTGCAAGCGCCAGCATCGTCGCCGGCAGCCCCTTGTCGCAGGTGGCAATGCCGAGCACACCGGACGCGGTCGGCAACGATCGGATCAGCCGACGCATCACGATGGCCGCATCGTTCCGATAGGCGAGGCTGTCGAACATGCCGGCCGTGCCTTGTGTCCGCCCGTCGCATGGGTCGCTGCAGTAGACGGCGAACGGCATCGCTCCTGCCGCGCGGAGCGCTTCCGCCGCACCGCGCACCAGCAGTCCGATTTCCCAATGACCCGTGTGATACCCCAGTGCGATCGGTTCGCCCTGCTCGGAGCGCAGGCCCCCCATCGTGCTGACGATGACGTACTGGGGTCCGCCGAGATGGTCGGCACGCCAGCCCATGCCGGCGTTCTGTGTCAGCCCGAAGATGTTGCCGCTCGGTTCATTGCGCAGCATCTCCGCCGTGAGTGGCAGGCGCCCTTCCGGCCCGTCGCCCTGAATGCGCGAGTCGGCGATCGGCGCCGCCGAACCGAACACGTCTTCGAGTGGCACCACGCGACCTGCCACGCTACCGCTACCCCTTGGAGCGCGTCACGGCATCGATGATGGCCTGCAGTGCCGGCTTCGGCTGGTACTCGGCGTCGAACACGAGCGGGTAGCGCGTCCTGCGCCACGAGCGGCGATCGCTGAGCCCCCAGAACGTCACGCGGTCGATTGACGCACGGTGCTTGACGAAGATGGTGAACAGCCTGGCGTACGCGTCTGCCTGCGCGCGCAGGAGCTCCGGAGACGGCGGCTCCGGAGCGGCCTGGCCGCGGCCGAGTTGCCCGCCGCCGGTGCCGGTCACCGAGACATCGAGTTCGGTGATGGCGATGCGCAGTTTCAGCGCCCTGTAATTTTCGATCGCCTGTTCGATCTCTTCGTACTTCTGCGGCGTCAGCGTCTGCAGGCTCCAGTGCCCCTGAATGCCGACCCCCGTGATCGGCGCACCATCGCCGATCAGTCGTTTCAGCAACCGCAGCGAGCTCTGATGTTTCGCGCCGCTTTCGATGCTGTAGTCGTTGTAGAGGAGTGGCACGGCGGGATCGGCCTCGCGTGCGAACTTGAATGCCTGGGTGAGGAAATCCGGGCCGACGATCTTCAGCCACTGCGATTCACGGAGGTTCTCGCCGACGCCGGTTTCGCCGTCGTTGATCGCTTCGTTGACGACGTCCCAACCGGACATCTTTCCCTTGTAGCGGCCGACGAGCGTGTGGA
>DASTBV010000024.1:0-62043 GCA_035711805.1 Vicinamibacterales bacterium | reverse complement strand
ACGGGAGACCGGATCTGTCCGGCATCTGGGCCAGCCAGTGCGGCGTCGCCGGCCGCGATGCGTGCTTCGCACCGGGGAGCCGGTTCTTTGATCTTGCCCGTGGCCTGGACCCGGAAGACGTGCAGATGACGCCGTGGGCCTCAGCCATCCAGAAACAACGCGAGGCGCGCAACCACGTCGACGATCCCTATGGTTACTGTCTGCCGCCAGGCACGCCGCGCATCAATTTCAACGGCGCGCCGTTCAAGATCATCCAGACGCCGCAGGTGACCGCCCTCCTCTACGAGACACTCGCGAACAGCACCTTCAGGCAGGTCTTCACGGATGGGCGGCCTTTCCCGGCCGACATGGAGCCGACGTGGCTTGGCTACTCGATCGGCCGCTGGGACGGGGACGTCTTTGTCGTCGAATCACGCGGCTTCCGCGACGGCGGCTGGCTGGACACGCTGCGTGGCCGGCCGCACAGCGACGCGCTGCACACCATCGAGCGTTTTCGCCGACTGGACGTCGGTCACATGGAATTGACGGTGACGATCGACGATCGGAAAGCGTTCGTCAAGCCATGGACGGTGACAGTGCCGGTGTTGTTGCTGCCCGACACGGAACTGATCGAGGCCGCGTGCGACGCTCACCAGAAGACGATGGAGAAGCGCCAAATCGGCACGCCGCCGGTCGAGCCGCCCAGCCCTCGTTGAGACCGTGATTTCTGCGTTGCATTCGAGCCGTCTTCACAAAAGCTTTAGTCGTCTCTTATCCAGTACGCCTTCCAAGTCGGATCTATCAACCTTGACCGCCGGATGTCGATGATTCTGTAGTAGGCGAGTGCACCAGAGAACCACAGCTGTCTACAGTCCACCAAACGGCGGCTGCAACTGCTTCACCATGAATGCATTGCGGCCGACCCTCTGCAACAGGTTTCAACAACCGGCTGAGATCGGACTGGGGGTCAGGGGGTCGCTGGTTCGAATCCAGTCATCCGTCGGCCTTTTGGTCGGAACGACGTCTTCCCGTTGGCGGCGACTCTCGTCGCCGCTGCACCGAATCCAGTCATCCCGACCAATCTTTCAATCAGATGCGGCAGCAATCGACCGGCGTTGGAGCCGGGTGTAGTCGATTTTGTAGATGTGTACTGTTCCGTGTACTTCCACGGGAAGTACAACGCGCGATTGCTGTCTCGACCACCTGCCTTCTAAGTGGGGCTCGCAGGTTCGAGTTCTGCGGTCGATCGTGTAATGCTCCTGCCGTTCAGCGAATGTCAGTTCGATGCATCGCAGGCGCTGATCGCTAGAGTCCCAGTCTGCCCTTCAGCTCGCGTACGCGCTCGCGAGAGACCGGAAGCTCAGTCCTGCCGGCATCCTTCAGGCGCGCGACCATGCGGCCACCGAAGTCCGCGTGGAGCTCCTGGAGATGATCGAGATTCAGGATGAACCCTCGGTGGATCCGCACGAACCTGGCAGGGTCGAGTCGCGTTTCGAGCTCGGCGATCGTCAAATCCACCACGTACTCTCGATCCGCCGTTACGGCGAACGTGAGCTTCTCGCGGGCCAGAAGGTGCGTCACCCGCCTCAGGTCTACCACAACGACTGTGTCGCCCAATCGAGACGCGAGACGGGAGAGCCAGGCGCGGTTCGGCTTCGGCTCCAGCATCGCGTCGACCCGCGCGAGCAAGGTCCGCACCTCCGTATCCTGCCAGCGCTGACCTTCAAATCGCTCCGCCTTGGCAAGGGCACGCTCGAGCTGCTCGGGATCGATCGGTTTTAGCAGATAGTCGATCGAGTTGGTCCGGAACGCATCCAGGGCGTACTGATCGTACGCGGTGGTGAAGACCACCAGCGGCTGAACGGGCAGCTCGGCGAGTAATTCGAAGCCCGAGAGCCCGGGCATGTGGATGTCCAGGAAGAGGATGTCGGGGCGAAGCGCCCTGACCTCCTGCAGCGCCTCCACGGGATCGGTCGACGAGCCGACGATCTGCACGCGACGCGTCAGGTCGAGCATGCGTGCGAGCCGATCGAGAGCAGGCGGCTCATCGTCCACCAGGTACGCGCGGATCACGCGGGCACCTGGAAGCTCACGGTCGTCCTCCCGTTTCGGTGTTCTACGTGCAGCGGCTCCTCGCGACCGAACAGCGCGGCCAGACGGCCGCGCAAATTGTCCAAACCATGGCCGGCCGGTAGATCGGCGAGTTCGAAGCCCGGCCCGCCGTCGGAGACCTCGATTCGCAAGGCGCCGTTTTCCGGCCGCACGCGCACGACGATGTCTCCTCCGTCCCGGCTGGCAGCCGCGGCGTACTTGACGCTGTTCTCGACCAGCGTCTGCACCGACAACGCGGGCACGCGCACCGCCGACAAATCAGGCGGGACGTCGAGTGTGTAGCGCAGGCGCGGGCCGAATCGTGCCTGTTCGATCTCCAGGTAGTCTCGCACCACGGTCAGCTCTTGCTCGAGCGTCACCCGCCCCGCTTCATGGGAGTCCAGCGAGAAGCGCAGCACCGCCGACAGGCGCTGGACGAGTCGTTCGGCTCGAGCGGGCGCCGACGGGATGAGTGAGGAGATGGTGTTCAAGGTGTTGAACAGGAAGTGCGGATGGATGCGAGCCTCGAGCGCGGCGAGCCGCGCTTCCGTCGCCAGCTTCAAGGCGCGCTCGTACTCGATCTCGCGGGTGCGCAAGCTCGCCTCGACATCGTGGAGTCTTTCCTTGAGGAGAATGACGATCGCGTGGATGACGCCGACGAGCACCGAGAGCACGATCGCGAGTTGGACGCTCCGCGAGAGAAGCCATCCGAAAGCCATTCCAGGCTCAAGGTTCAGAGCGAACACAACAAAAGTGCCGGCCACTGCGCCTGTGGCGCTGATGCCCGCGAGTGTCCCGACGAACGCCGCCCATCCGACCGCAGGTCGTGCTCTCGGAAGGACCTGCCCGAGACGTGGAAGCAGCCAGTGGCCCGGGGTCGCGATGAGGAACGTGTAAATCCACACCTCCGCGAACAACACGCGTAGCTCAGCGGGAGCCCAATCGTCGTTCACCATTGCGACCGACGTCGTCACGACCAACGATACCGCCAGGCAGTCGAAGAGGACATGCCCCGCAAGTGTCACGAGCGACGACAACCGGGCGCGCCGCTGCGGCGTCACACCACGACGAACCGGAGTGGCGCTCCCCGACGTAGACACCGTATCGGCACCACATGGAGCAGCACGCGACTCAGGCACCTGCGTCATGGCCTCCGACCTGTGCGCGCGTCCACGACTTCGCGATTCACTGGCCAGCGGCCGCCGCGGCGGCTTGTTGAGCCAGGTAGCGCTTGACCGTGCCGTCCGCCACGCCCCGCTGGATGGCCGCCTGTGTCCGGCCCGCGAGCGCCTGCCGGAACGCTCCCTCGTCGTCCCGGCTCAGAATCTCCACCAGTAAGCCGACGGTTCCCATCTCGTCGGAGGACTCGAGGCCCCAGCGCACACGTTGCGGCGGGTGGTGTGGATTGCTGGGATTGTTCGCCGAGTTGTCGTACGTGATGGTTGTCGCCAGACGCGTCCCCTTGGGTAGTTCGATGGGCTTCTTATACATGTAGAAGTCCTGCCAGTTGAAGTCCCAGTCGGGAATCCAGAACAGGGGCTTTGTTGATCCATCCGGCAGGGTGGCCGTGACCCTCATCTCCTTACCCAGATAGTGCGCGTGCGCGTACACCGAGTGCACTCGCACGTCGGCCGGGAGGACGAAGGCGTCCTCAATGACATGGCGTGTCTCCCCAGCTGGAATGTCGAGGCCGGCGCCGAATCCGAACAGTGCCGGCAGATCCACAGAAGCGATTGGCTTGTCGGGCGGGCCATCAGCGAAGTAGAGGCCCACCCTCGCGCGCTCCTGCTGGGTGCCGCCGTGCGGGTGGAAGTGCATCTGCAGCAGAAAATCGGAGCCGGCGGGCAACCGAACGGCCAAGCCATCTGGAAGAACGAATCCCCGCCCGCCGACGGCCCAGCCCCCAAGGCTTCCCCCGGCTTGGCCCGGTACGAATCCGACGGCCATGCTTCCGCCGAACCCGGGCTGGCCATCCGCACCGTCACGTGCGGAAAAGGTGCCGGCGGGGGTATACGCGAACAGCGCGTGGTGGGCGGCCGCGCGAGCGCTGGGACGCAACTCCACGGCTCGTAACCACGCGTCCTCCTTCAAACCGGTCGGCAGGACGAAATTGCGGAAGACGTCGTGGCCACCCGATGGCAGCGCGAACGCGACCGGCATTTCAAGCACCAGGTCCGGCTTCCCGAGCGCCCAGCCGTCGGTGAATTGTGGCAATGGCGGCATGCGGGCCGGATCGCCTGGCGGCATTCCCTGGTCGACCCACGCGCCGATCAGTCGGATCTGCTCGTCAGTCAGGCGCCGCTCCCCGACGAATTCGCCGTCGCCGCGTGCATGCCACGGCGGCATCCGCCGCTCCCTGGTCGCCGCAGCGATGAGCTTGCCTCGCGCCGTCGCGTCCTGGTACGAGATCAGCGGAAACGGGCCCACTTCTCCCGCACGGTGACACGATATGCACTGGTCGTAGAGGATGGGAGCGATAGTTTCGCTGAAGGTGACGGTAGGCACGTCCGGAGCCTGCGCCAGCCCCACAAACGTCCAATCGCCTGTCACGGCGAGCATCAGCGTCAGGCACAACAGGGCTAGCACGGATCCGATAGCGTAGTAGGGTCTAGGCATATGTTCTCCGTCATCAGGATCCTCGGAGGCAGCCGGGATGGTGATCGAATCCGGATGAGCGGGTGCTCTTTCCGACGAACGGACTGATAGAGAGGACGAATGGCGAGCGCCGAGACCGACGAACGTCTACGAGAACGTAACACCGGCCGCTTGCCTCTGCACCGCGCGTCGGGATCGGGCAGCCAGGCACTCGACGAAGAGCACCGGCCTAAGGCTCGGCTCGGATGTAGATGATTCTGTAGTACGCGAGTGCATCAAGAATCCACAACTATCTACAGTCCGCCAGACGGCGGCCGCAACTCCTTCACCATGAATGGATTGCGGCCGACCCTCTGCAACAGGTTTCAACAACCGGCTGAGATCGGACTGGGGGTCAGGTGCGTTGAAACCTGTTGGTCCTGACGGTTCCTTGTTGAACCCGGCGACCTAAACTGCGACGGTGGCAGGAGCGCACCTGGCTGGTCTCAGCCCTCACGACGTGCCGCGTTTTCGCGAATCGCCTCAACCAGAAACGTCGTCAGACCTTCTCCGTGCCTGTCGATCGTTTGCTTGAACCGATGATCGCCCTCGTACATAGAGGCGAGTCCGCGATGCAAACTGCGGCTGCACGGGTAGAACCACCGGTCGATAGATAGTCGGTGTCGCTCGGCGATGTCCATCACGGCCGCGTCACTGGGAGTCTTGCCGGCCTTCATGGCGGCGTACGCATCGTCGAGAATGGCTGCCTGTTCGGCCGCGAGGGCTTTCCAGTCATCAGGCGTGTAGCGGGTGGTCCGCTTTGTCGATTCGACGAATGCGTCCGACGTGCCCCACTCGCGCCGCGCTTCGTCCTCGTAGCCTGAAGGGTCGAAACCCTGAAACAGGTCCGCCATGTTCATCTCTCCATCCTTCTGATCGCCGGCAATACTACCTAGTGCCGCATCGACTGCGCGGATCATCGCCTCGGTCTGCTGCACGCGCTTCCGCAAGCGCTCTCGCTGGTCGAGCAACGCGGCCGTCCGGTCGAAACCTCGTTCATCGAGCGATCGCCGGATCTCTTCAAGCGATAGACCGAGCTCCCGGCCGATGAGGATCTGCTGCAGGCGAAGCAGATCGGCCTCCGTATACACGCGGTAGCCGGCGTCGGTCCTGATCGCCGGCACGAGGAGCCCGATGGCATCGTAGTGATGCAACGTGCGGACGGACACGCCGGTTAGTCGAGCCACGTCCTTGACCTGAAACGATCGCGATCGAGTCACGAGAAGAGTGTGTGCCCTGACGCCACGAAAGGGTCAAGCAGATCTTGTGGGACACAATTCACTTGACCCTCACGTAACGTGAGGCTCTATCGTGCGTCTCACAGGCGCACGCTGCTATGGGCACACCGTTCATCACCCGACACGTCACCGCGCTGCTCATCGTCACCACCGCTGTTTCGATCAGAGGGCAAATGTCCAGTCCACAGATTGCGCAGCCAAGTGGACCAGCTGTAATACACGAAACCGATACTTACCGTATTAAGTCGCGGCGGGTCGGCGCAGAGTTCGAAATCCGCGTGGCCAGCCCGCTGCCGCCGTTCATCGGCGGAACTCCCTCGAATTACGACGTGCTATACGTGCTCGATGGGGATTTCTTCTTTGGGATGGCGACGGACATGACACGGTTGATGTACCGGCTCTTCGGAGAACTGCCGCCGATCCTCGTCGTTGGCATCGGCTACGGTACAATCGATGGCGCCGTCATCAACGACCGACGCAATCGCGACTTCACACCGACCGCCGATGCGCGCGCGCCGCTCTCTGGCGGGGCGTCTCACTTCCTCAATTTTCTTCGCGACGAGCTCAAGCCGCTGATCGCAGAACGCTATCCGCAGGCGACCGGATCATCGACGCTGTTTGGTTCGTCCATGGGCGGATTAGTCGCGAGCTTCGCAGCGCTCGAGCGGCCGGACACCTTCGAGCGGTACATCATCGCGAGCCCGGCGCTCTGGTGGGACGATCACCTGCTTGTCCGCACAGCGAGTCAGCGTCCGTTGTCACGCGGGGAGACTAGCGCTCGAGTGTTCATGGCCGTCGGTGCTCTGGAGGAAGGGGCTGGCATTCCACAGACGGACGGTTTCAGGTTGGTGAGCAATGCTCGGGATCTGGCGCAACGGTTACAGATGCGATCTGCTCCGGGCCTTGAGGTCTGGCTGCATGTATTCAGCGATGAGACGCACACCTCAGTAGTGCCGGCCGCGCTGACTCGGGGCCTGCGCACGCTGTATCGGAATGTCCCATCTCTCACGCGTGACGGTCAGTGAGCGGAGCAGCTCATGCGGGGCAGGATTCAGCGGCTTCTGACAGGCGTCGTCGTGCTCCTCGCTGTAGCAGCGTTGGCGGGCGGTCTCTGCCAAATCCACGCCAGACGGATGCGACCTCGAACGTACACGGCTGACGTCTGGCGACATATGCGCGCCATTCTTCAATGGCGGGCGGAGGGGGAGTCCAATCGCATTCGCGCAGATCTTCAAGCACTGGCGTGCCCGGCTGCCACGCTGGGTTTGCGATCAGCGTATCGATCGCATCCAGGAAATGCCGAAATGCGTTGAACCGACGTTGCGCGCCAACGGCGTGGACGACGCGGAGATCCTGGCAACGGATACCGAGCCTCACGCCGAAGCCGACGCGCGATTGGAGGCCGCCCAGCTCGCAGAAACCGGCATTGTCTACGCCCCAGCAGCCGACGTTAAGGGGATGATGCGGCTGCTAGTGCTCGACGCGGGGGCGACTGTGCAGTAGGTGGAGCGACGTGCCCGCGTGCAATAGCTGTGTTTGCGGACGGAAGAAATGCATGAATACAATCGCCGTCCGTGCTTGCACCCGTCGCGAAAACATTCGTGATTCTCGTCGTGGAAGATGATCGGCAAGCACGCGAGATGTTTCGCACCGCTCTCCGCAACGAAGGCTATAACGTCGTCGCTGTCGGTGACGGTTTAGACGCCCTGACCTATCTCGAAACTCACTCACCGGCTGCCGTCGTGCTGGATCTCGGTCTGCCGCGCCTTCATGGACGTGATGTGCTCGCAGAGATGGCCGCGCAAGGGCTGACGCAGGCCGTTCCCGTGATCGTCGTAACGGGCGAATCTCGCCCCCTCCTCAACGACCTCGATTACGCCTGTGTGTTGCGGAAACCGATTAGCCCCGAGGAGTTGATCACATCGGTGCGCGGCTGCATCGCGAAGGCACGCATTCGCGCCGAAGGATAGCGGTCAAGCACTCCGTCTGGCGTGCTGTGGGCGACCTTCGACGCTGGGTATCTGCTGGCGCACATCGTCAGGAAGGCGAGCGATCTCCACAGCCCACTGATACGAGCAGCGGACGCACGCGACCGTGATGATCGACCGGCTATTTACCACTGCGCGCGCAACGGCGTGTGAGCAATGCGGGCAGGGAAGGGCAATGTCCGTCATAGCAGCCCCCTCCGATGAAATACGGGCTTAGTGAAGCTGCTTGGCCCGACCACGACAAAGGTCAGGCAGTCTCAAAAAGCTCTTGGGGAGCGTTAAAGATATCTCCACCGCAGACGACGATCTGTCTAATTTTGAACACCGCCGACCACCCCTCAAGACGGACCCGTCAGCCCAAATCCGGGCCGCCAAATCTGGAAGAACGATCCCTGGTGAGAGGTGTCGATCCTGCACCCCCCACTCCACCCCACCCCGGTCGAAACGAAAATCTCGGCCGGAATTGACCGCAACCCGGATCGACCCACACTCATCACCGTTGATCGACGGAGCGAGTTGCGACCTATCGTTCCCAAGTATCATCGGAGTCACTGCGAGACCGTCATCGACAGACGAAACTCGCGGCGCTCGCCGGATCGCCACCACGGTAATAGGGGAGTTTCGGCCAGGCGCAGACAGGGCGCTCGAAACCTGCGATACGGTTCGTCGCGATCATGGTCTCCGGCACCTTACCGTTTTCAACCCACTGCTCCAGCGCCCGTAGCGGGTCGAACGAATCGGCTCCCGGGCCGCCGTTGCAGTGATACATGCCCGGCACGGCGAAGAAGCGAACATTGGACTTCCCACTGGCCTTCACCGCTCGCTCGTAGTAGTCGATGGTGGCGAATGGCGAAGGCCCCGGATCGTCGAAGCCGTGCCAGAGGAGCAATTTGCCGCCTCGGGCGACGAATTTCGCGAGGTCCGGCGAGTTCGCCTCGTACTCGGCCGCGAACGGCGTGCGATGAATCGGCGCCTGATGCTTCTCGACATCGAACGTCGCCGGATCAAAATCCGAGTCGCCGAAGATCAGCGGAATGAGGTCGCCGAGATCACCGTTCAGCGCGTTGCGGGGACCTGGCATTGTCCACACGAAGGGACCCCACCCTGCCTCGCTGCCGCGCGTAAGCCCGTAGTGTCCAACGTCGCCGGCACGGGTGCGCACCGTCCGATACGCCTTGTTCAGCGCGTCAACCTGCGTCGGAGCCAGGCAACTACCACCGGCGCTGCCAGGCTTGCACTGGAGCGACTTTGGGTTCCAGCCACAGCGGCGAGGGTCGGTGATGACGCCGTCTTTCAGGCCGTCTCTCGCATCGCAGGCCGATAGCACCGCATCGTGCACGATCTTCATCAGGTCGGGTGGAATGGCCGCGCCCGGAGCCTTGAAGATCTGGTCCCTCACCACTGTGCTCGATTGCACCAGCAGCGTATGCACAGGAGCGCCCGCCGCGATTCCATCGTAGTCATCCGGATAGCGCTGGGCTTCCATCAGTCCCATGCGTCCTCCAGTCGAGCATCCCTGGTAGTAGCTCTTCGCAGGAGGACGACCGTAGTGACTCGCGACGACCTGTTTGCCCAGCACGGTCATCTCGTGAATCGCACGATGGCTGAAATCGGTGACGGCCGTGGGATTGTTCCGGACCCACGAGACATCGGTGGTCACCGTGCTCGAATGGCCACCATCGGTCTGCGCCGTTGCGTAGCCGCGCGGCAGACCGACACTGGCAGCCCTGCCTGGACCCGAGAGGGGAAGCGACACGTAGAGATTGCCGGCCCAGCCTCCGCCACCAAGGCCCAGCATGCGACCGTTCCAGTCCTCGGGCAGGCCGTAGACGGTGGTGATCCTCGAGCCCGGAACCGGCGCGATGACCGCAGTCACCTCGCAATACGCCGGCATGCCTGTTGTGGCATCGGCAGGCATGATTGTCGCGCTCTGCACGACGGTATTCGGGAAGAGGCCCGGTCTAACCAGGTCCGCGCAGTTCTCCGCCCCACTGACATGCGGTGAGGCGGTGACGCAGGTCGCAGCCAGCGCTCCTCCCAGTATCCACGGGCGCATGATTCGCACGTCATCCCCTCCAAGCATGGTCTACCCTCGGCCGTTCTTTAACAGGCGCGTGATCTCCGCGAATACGGGCGCCGTGAACATGATGTTGTGGCCCAATCCTGGAAGGACGGTGACCTGTGCATCGACTCCACGCGTCTGGAGCGCCTCCGCATAGCGACGCGACAAATCGGCCGGCGTCACCTCGTCCTGCTCTCCGACCAGCAGTCGCACAATCACGTCGCGACGAATGCCTGCAGTCACATTGAGCGGCTCAAGGCTTCGTGTGGTGCCACACCCACACGCCACCAGCAGCGCGGCATCGGCGACGTCCGCATGCCGACCGAGCACGAGCGCGGCGATTGTGGCGCCGCCGGAATGGCCGACGAGCGCCACGCGCCGGGCCATGAACCGTTCCTTCAGTACACGGACAGCTGTCGCGATATCGGCTGTCACTTCAGCGGTGTAGTTGTCGCCGCGCGCGTCCCCTCGATCCCCATCGGAGCGGTCGCCGGCGTGGTCCGTGTACCCGGGACGCAGGAGTCCTGCGGCCACAACGCCGTCGATGCGTGGCTGAACGCCCAGCCGCGCGCGCACCCGATCCGGCATGGCCGGTGCGGCAAAGCCCTGGGTCAGGGCTTGTGCAAACGCGTATTGATAACTTGGCGCGGGGTTGAACAGGTCGCCGTGCAAAACGATGACGAGAACCGGACGAGCACTGCGGGGAGTGGACGAGTAGATCTCGGCCTTCAGTCTGCCGTCGGGGACATCAATCCAGTGCACCTCACCGCCGCGGCCGAAAATCGCATCCGCGTCCGACCCCCTGCTGCAGCCCAACACAACGCCACACAACACAACGCCACACAGCACGACGAGGCACGCGCGGCAACTGCTCACGTGCGCTCGCTATTCCGATCGACGAAAGGTCATCTCGACCTGGCCTTCGTTCCAACTGCGTCCGCCATCGGTGGAGAGATCCATCCGATAGACCCAGTTGTCCTGATCCACCACGATGTAATGCTCTCGACTCCTCGTCGACCCTTCCGTCACGACCCGCACAACCCTTCCATCCACTTCGACCGAGCCGGAGCCGCCATTCACCTGTTTCCGCAAGAACGATTCGGAGACATTCAGGTGCTCCACGATCCACGTCTTTCGAGCCGCGTCATACTGCCGAAAGGTAACGCCGAGAGCGGGTCTCCCGTCCGGATACGCCGCGTGCCCCTCGTCCGCGATCGCGGTGCCGTCAAGGATGTAGCGGCCGATCCAGGACACGCCACCGAACTCGACAACCTTGCCATCAGGAAGGCGGGTTTTCCCCGTTCCCCGCCATTTGCCGATGAGGAACGAAAAGACGTCGAGCTCCTTCGGGGCGCTCGAGTTCTTCTCTCCATACGTGGTTTTTGATTGGTCCACTTGCGTCACGTCCTGAGCCCTCACTTCGCAGGCGATGAGTAGCACTGCAACACCCAGCGCGGCATACTTCAGGTTCGACATGGCGTGCCCCCCCTCGTTCCGTGCGGTGTCCGCTCCGTCTGGTTCTGTTATAACTAAACGTACTTTTAGTTTCGAGTCAAGCCGATGACGCCACGCCGGCGAAAAGCCGAGGACGCCGATGTCTTTGCTGCCATGTCGCGGCTGATGCAGCGCGTCGGGCCGGACGAATTGACGCTGGTCGCGATTGCGGCGGAGGCGGGCATCACCGCCGGCGCGCTGGTGCAGCGGTTTGGCTCGCGCCGCGAGCTGATGCTGGCGCACTGGCGGCAGGCGGCGAATCCGAAACGCGACCTCTCACCGGCGCCGGATGCGCCGTTGGGCTCGCCGCTCGATGCCTTGCGCGGCATCGCGGCCGTCTATGCGAGGCTGGCCACGTCACCCGGTGCCGCCCTTCGCAACCTGGCCTACATGCAGCGCGATGCCGCGGACCCCGTGATCCGGCGGCACGTGCTTCGCCACGCGCGCGCGGCGCGCGCGCACGTCGCGCAACTCGTTGCCGACGCGGTCGCCCGGGGCGAACTCCAGCCGGGCACTGACGTCGCGGCGCTGGCCCACACCATCGACATCACGCTGCTCGGTTCGCTCCTGTCGTGGGCGCTGCATCGAGAGGGCGCGGCAACAACCTACTTCCGACGAAACCTCGAGGCGGTCCTGCGCCCGTATCTACAAAAGCCGACATGATCTGTTGATCCTGATGGCTCCTTGTTGAACCGGGTGAGTGGGCAGGTGGTCAGCGCCCTTGCCTCCCGGCCACACAACATGGGCCCCAAACAAGGACGGATGCTTGACACCTGCAGGACGGCACGGTGATAATCCGCCGTCATGAACCTGCTGAGGGTCACTGGCAAGTCCGACGTCGTGGCGCTGACGCCCGACGTGTCGATCCTCGCACTGGTGCTTGGCGTTCTCCTACTTAGCCTGGGGCTGCTTCTGGGAAGCACCGCCACCGCCGGATGATGTAGTTCCTACAAGTTTCAGCGCACCAAGGGCCATCATCCGATACGGGTGATGGCCCTTTTGCTTTTGAGGGTCTATGGAGCTCGGAGAACTCAAAGTCTTCGTCACGGTCGCGACCGAACACAGCTTCTCGCGCGCCGCCGTCAAACTCTGTCGAACCCAGCCGGCGGTGAGCCAGGCTGTCCGCCGCCTTGAAGAGGACCTGGGCGAGCTGTTGTTCGATCGCAGCATGAAGTCCGCGCAGCTCACGCAGGCAGGCAATACGCTGCTGCCCGAAGCGATCCAATTGCTCCGCATGGCCGACGAAGCAGTGGCCACGGTCCGGCAGCTGTCGCAGCGGGACCGCGCGGTCCTGCGGATTGGCGGCGACGAACCCGACGCTACGGTCCTGCTCCCGGCGTTGTCGACACTCCTCCTCCAGCAGCCGCACCTCAGCGTCGAATTTCGGCGCGTGGCCGACGTGGACGTCCTCGCGGAAGTCGGAGCGCGGACCATCGACATGGGCATCACGACCAGGGAACGTGTGCCGACGCCGTTGTGCTCGGTGCCGGTACCCGTTCTCTCTCCCGGCTTGTGCGTCCTGCTGCCAAAGAGCCACCCCCTTGCGTCGTGGCCCGAGCTGCCGGTGACGGTCCTCCATTCCGAACGGCTCGTCACGCTGGCCGGTCTGGCGCTGCCGGAGTCGGTAATGATGAGAGCCATGGATGATGCCGCGCCCCGCGAGGGGGCGTGTGTGGTCATGCCGGGCCTTGACAGTCTGAAACACGCGGTTGCCAACGGCCTTGGCATCGGGGTCGTTCCTCGCGCCGCCGTTTCGAGCCTCACCCCTGCCGGACTGGTCGCGATCCCCCTGCCGGCGGCGCGGCCAGCCAGAGCGCGCACGCTGGTGTATCGCAGGAGCGACGGACAACGAACTGCTGTCGAGGACTTCGTCGAGGTGCTGCGGTGCATGGGGGAGGACCGCCCCTCGCGAAAACCCCCGATCGCCATGAGGGCCGCGCGGTGACGCTCTCCTATGTTCACGGCGTCGGCACTACGCCTCTCATCGCCGATACCATCGGCGGCGCCCTCAACGGTGCGGCCGAACGCTGGGGTGACCGCGACGCGCTCGTGGCCTGTCATCAGCAGCGACGCTATTCGTACCGGGAGCTTCGCGATGAGGCCGATCGCGCCGCCCGCGCGCTGATCGCGCTCGGTGTGCAGCGCGGCGACCGCGTCGGCATTTGGAGCGGCAACCGGGCGGAGTGGATGATCACGCAATACGCGGCGGCAAAAGCCGGCGCAGTCCTCGTCAACATCAATCCAGCCTACCGCCTGCGAGAGCTGGAATACGCGCTGACGCAATCGGGTGTGAGCGTGCTCATTGCCGCCCGTGGTTTCCGCTCGACCGACTATGTCGAGCTGCTGCTGGGGCTGGTGCCGGAACTAGGGGCGACGGGGACCGGGCCCATCGAGGCACAACGGGCACCGGCACTTCGCCGTGTCGTTTACCTCGGCACTGACGCGGAGCCCGGCGGGATCGCTTGGGTAGAGTTCTTAGATCTCGCCAATCGAGTCTCGGCGCGCGAGCTCGAGGCGCGCGAAACGGCGCTGCAATTCGACGACCCGGTCAACATTCAGTACACCTCCGGAACGACGGGGTGGCCGAAAGGCGCGACCCTCTCCCATCACAACATCCTGAACAACGGTTACTTCGTTGGCGAAGTGTTGCGGTACACCGAACACGACAGGATTTGCCTGCCGGTCCCGTTCTATCACTGCTTCGGCTGCGTGCTTGGCAACATGGCGGCCGTCACGCACGGCAGCGCGGTCGTCATCCCTGGCGAGTCGTTCAATCCGGAGGCCACGCTGCAGGCGATTCAGGCGCATGGCTGTACGTCGATCTACGGCGTACCGACGATGTTCATCGCGCAGCTGGACCATCCCCGCTTCAGCAGCGTCCAGCTCGAGACGCTGCGCACCGGAATCATGGCCGGCGCTCCATGTCCGATTGATGTCATGCGTCAGGTCATCAGCCGCATGCACGTGCCGCAAGTCACCATCTGCTACGGCATGACCGAAACGTCGCCGGTGTCCTTTCAATCCGCGACCGATGATCCGATTGAGCTTCGCGTGTCGACCGTCGGCCGCGTGCTGCCACACCTCGAATGCAAGATTGTCGACCCGGACACGGGCGTGATTCTTCCACGCGGCACCCCCGGTGAGCTGTGCACGCGCGGCTACGCGGTCATGCTCGGGTACTGGAACGATGACGACGCAACCGCCGGTGCGATCGATGCGGCGCGCTGGATGCACAGCGGCGACCTGGCCGTCATGAACGATGAGGGCTACGTGTCGATCACCGGCCGCATCAAGGACATGATCATCCGCGGCGGCGAGAACATCTATCCCCGTGAAATCGAAGAATTCCTGCACACCCACGAGAAGGTCAGCGACGTGCAGGTGATTGGCGTGCCCGATCAGAAGTACGGCGAAGAGGTGTGCGCGTGGATCCGCCTGCGTGACGGGGTGACGGCAACGGCGGAGGAACTCCGTGAGTTCTGTCGGGGTCGGATCGCCACCTACAAGATCCCGCGATATGTCCGGTTCACCAGCGAATTCCCAATGACCGTGACCGGGAAAGTTCAGAAGTTCAAAATGCGGGAAATCACCGTGGCCGAGCTGGCGCTCGCCCGTGCGACCGCGGCGGAGCCGACCTGAGGTCGGCGAGAGGAGACAACGTGCTGACAAGAGTTTCCTGGCTCATACCTGCGGCGATCCTGTTCAGCAGCCACACTGCGTCTGCGCAGCAAGGGTGCGAGAACCTGGTGAACATGAAGCTGCCATACACGCTCATCACCGCGGCGACGAGCGTGCCGGAACGCGCCGCCCCGGCGCCCGCCGCCCCGGGTGCGCCGACCGCGGGTGCGGGTGTGGTACCCGCCCATTGCGACGTTCGCGGCGTCATTCGTCCAAGCCGCGATTCCAATATCAAGTTCGCCCTCTGGCTGCCGGCGGCGTCCGCCTGGAACGCCAAATACCGGCAGGAGGGTAACGGCGGGTGGGCAGGCGCCATCAATACCGCCTCCTTGGCAGAGCCCTTGCGCCGCGGCTACGCCGTCGCTGGCACCGACAATGGCCATGAAGGTGGCGGCGGCGCGGACTGGGCCATCGGACATCCGGAGAAGCTGATCGACTTTGGGTACCGCGCCGTGCACGAGACCGCGGTGCAGTCCAAGGCGATCATCCGCGCCTTCTACGGCCGAGACCCGGAGCGGAGCTACTTCAACGGCTGCTCCAACGGCGGCCGCGAGGCGCTGATGGAGGCGCAGCGCTTTCCGGAAGACTTCAACGGCATCCTGGCCGGCGCCCCGGCGAACAACTGGTCACGCTTGTTCACCGCGTTCGTCTGGAACGAACGCGCGCTCCTGGCCACGCCGGCCAGCGCGATCCCACCCGCGAAGCTCCCCGTCATCCAGCGCGCGGTCATGGCCGCCTGCGACCGTCTCGACGGCGTGGCCGACGGGTTGATCGAAAATCCGCGTGCGTGCAAGTTCGATCCGTCCGTGCTCGTCTGCAAAGGAGCGGACGCGGCCGATTGTTTGCCTCGAGCGCAGGTCGACGCACTCCAGAAGATCTATGAGGGGCCGCGCAATCCGCGCACGCAGGAACCGCTTTTCGTCGGACAGCCGCCCGGGACGGAAGCGGTGCCCGGCAGCTGGGGCACCTGGATCACGCCGGCCAACCCCGCAAGTGCCATCCAGTTCGCGTTCGGCAACAGCTACTACGGGGCGGCGGTCTTCGAGGACCCGACGTGGAATTTCCGGATGCTCGACTTCGATCGCGACGTACGCATCGGGGATGAGAAGGCGGGACCCGTCCTCAACGCGACCAGCCCCGACCTGCGGTCGTTCCGAGCGTCAGGCGGGAAGCTCATTCAGTACCACGGGTGGGCGGACGCCGCCATTCCCGCGTCGAGTTCGATCGAGTACTACGAGACGGTGCGCGCCTTTCTGTCGAAATACCCGGATGCGCGCACGCCCGGCGCTCCGCCGGCCGAGGACTTCTACCGGCTGTTTCTCGTGCCCGGGATGGCGCACTGCGGTGGCGGCGCTGGCGCGAACAGTTTCGGCAACGGAGGCAGTGCAGCGGCGACCCGCGGCGATCCTGAGCGCGACATCTTCACGGCACTCGAGCGTTGGGTCGAGCAGGATATGGCGCCAGCACGTCTGGTTGGTAGCGGACGCGCCACCGATGATCCGTCCAAGCCGCTCACTCGGCCGCTGTGCCCGTATCCGCAGGTGGCGCAATACCGCGGCTCGGGCGACGTGAACGACGCAGCGAACTTTGCCTGCGTCGCGCCATCGTCGAGGTAACGATGACCGACCCCAACCGGGTTCTCATCTTCGATACCACGCTGCGCGACGGCGAGCAGTCTCCTGGTTGCAGCATGACGCAGCCAGAGAAGCTGCGGATCGCGAAGGCGCTCGCCGAGCTCGGGGTCGACGTCATTGAAGCCGGTTTCCCAATCGCCTCGCGCGGCGATTGGGAGTCGGTGAATCTGGTGGCTCGCGAAGTCCACGGCCCAATCATCGCCGGTCTCGCGCGCTGCACTCGAGACGACATCGACACGGCGTGGCAAGCGTTGAGGGATGCCGCGCGTCCACGCATCCACGTCTTCCTCGCCACGAGCGCCATTCATCGCGAACACAAACTCAACATGGCGAAGGAGCAGATCGTCCAGATGGCGGTCGAGGGCGTGACGTTCGCACGCAGTCTGTGCGCCGACGTGGAATTCTCGCCGGAAGACGCCTCGCGTACGGAACTCGAATTCCTTGCCCAGGTCGTTGAAGCCGCCATCGACGCTGGTGCCACAACGATTAATGTCCCCGACACCGTCGGCTATACGGTGCCGGAAGAGTTTTACGAAGTCTTTTCGTACCTCAGACGCCACGTGCGCAACGCCGAGAGAGCCGTGCTGTCCGTTCACTGCCACAACGACTTGGGGATGGCGGTGGCCAACAGTCTGGCGGCGGTACGCGCCGGGGCCCGGCAGATCGAGTGCACGGTCAACGGCATCGGCGAACGTGCCGGCAATTGCTCGCTCGAGGAAGCCGTCATGGCGATCAAGACCCGCGAGAATGTGCTCGGCGTGCACACCGGGATTCAGACGACGCGTCTGTTTCCAACCAGTCGCCTGGTATCGCAAATCACCGGCATGCCGATTCCGCGCAACAAAGCCATCGTCGGTGAAAATGCCTTCGCGCACGAAGCCGGTATTCATCAGCACGGCATGCTCAAGCATCACTCGACCTACGAGATCATGCGGCCTCACGATGTGGGACTGTCGCGCACCAACCTCGTGCTCGGCAAGCACAGCGGCCGACACGCGTTTCGCGAGCGCGTCAAAGAGCTCGGTTTCGACGTCGGCGACGCCGAACTCAATCACCTGTTCGAAGAATTCAAGGCGTTGGCCGACAAGAAGAAGGAGCTCTTCGACGGCGACATCGAAGCGCTGGTCATGCGCGCGGACAACGAAGCCGCGGGGCCGTGGTCGCTGCAGTCTCTAAGCGTCGCGACACACGATGATCAACCGGCGCGCGTGACGATCAGGCTCGCGCACATCGACGGGCGTGTCGTCACCCATGATCACACCGCCGACGGACCCGTCGACGCCGTGGTCAAAGCCATCGACCATGCCACCGGAATCCACGTCCAGGTGCGCACGTTCGAAGTGCACAGTGTGACCGTCGGCGAGGATGCACAAGGCGAAGCCCTGATCACCGTTGAACACAACGGTCGCACCTATCGCGGAGCGGGCATCAGCACCAACATTCTCGAAGCCGCCGCGCGCGCGTACTTGGAAGTCATCAACCGCATCGAAGCCGCGAAGGCTGTGAGCGAGAAGGCGACGGCGGGTCTCGCCGGAGCGCGCGATGAGTTCTGACGCGCGAAGGCGGTTCGAATCCAGTCATCCCGACCAATCTGTTTCAACGAGTTGCGGACGAAATGGGCAAGCGTGGTGCCGACGCCGTAGTCGATTTTGTAGATACATCGCGCGAGCGATGGCGCTCCCATGTCACGCCTCGGCGGTAAGGCGCTCGTCGGACAGCCGATCGACATCGCACGTGGTGCCTCGCGCGCCAGAGACTGGCTACAACGTCATAGCGGTATGCGACGCCGGCGCTGTTGATGGCCAGGGATACGTCGGCGTAGGAACATGGTCGTCCGGAACTTTCGTCAGGGACTCGCGCCATACCCCATGGCCACCCGGCGTGATCCATTCTCCGCGCGTTATGCTGTCGTTGTGAATGTGGTACAGAACAAGACCAATCGCGCGCCGATTGGAATAGGTAATTGCCAGCACGCCGTCTCGCAGGACTCCGAATCCGAGCAGCGGCGGGTCATCCCTGAACGTCCAGCGCACCCAGACGTGTTCTCCTGAAGGGACGACCTCGAGCAAGGCTGTATATGGTTGACCGTCAGGATTGACCCCTTCGCAGAAATAGACGCCTGCCACGGCATTGACGTCCTCCGCTGCTGTGCGATTCGCGACCTGGATCAGAACGGCGATTACGCAGGGAGTAATCAGGCAGAGTCGAAGCATCTTCTATCGCCTTGCCGCCTAGTGGATCACGAGTGGTGCCAGATGCACAGATTTCCCGGCGCGAATGGTGCGCCGTCTCTACGCGCGTATCGGTTCCGGGCTGCGGGCCACAGCGTCTCGCGTTAGCGAGACCTCGACGACTCGTTCCTCCCACGACACCTGCTCGACGGCGTCACGCGAGATCAGTACTGCTCGCCCTCCAATCCAATTGCTGGTATCGATGAGAAGCTTGGCGATTTGCCAGGTATCACGAGCGACCACGAAGTCGTCTATGTGGCCGATGTCGCCGTCTCGCGCTCGAACGTGGTATCCAGTGACCTCACGCCAGCTCCGCAGATGTGTATCCCGCTCGTCGGCAACCGGGGTCGGGGTCGGCGCTGGCAATGACGTGTCCGACGTGATCTCTGGCGCCGGCGCCCGACCCCAGAGAGCTGGACCTCCCCAGTAGTAGGGAAAACCGTAGAACGATAGCGAGGCCGCCTCCATCTGTCGTGACACTGGACGATGGGTGCTGATGTCCGGACTGTGCCGCACCTGGCCGCGCGTCACCCGTACGGGCACGCGCGCGTGCTGCCAGTCAGGCGCATGCAAAGCCCAGAGAGGCAGAAGCACTCGGCGCCCGCGAAGCCACTGTGCGGTGTCGACGACGAGGTACCGGACGGTCCACGTGTCATCATCGAAATAGAAGTCGCGAATGGCGCCAATTTCTCCATCAAGGGCGAGGACGGGTGCGCCCAGCAGTAGATTGAGGCGATGTGCATCCTGTGTCATGGTCCTTCCTCACTCGCGTCGCGAAGGCCGCTCCGCACGGTTCGGCTGCGGTCGGGACGATCGGCACAAGAGCGTTGCGCTCCCTCCTTAGACTGAGGCTTTGCTGTCATCGATGTGCCTCGCGCGCGCAACGCTGGATCCACGTAATTGCTGTCCGGCTCGGTCCACACAATCAGTTCCTCTCGCCGAGTGCCACGCCACCGCCAATGTGCTCTTTCCATACCGAAGACGCTACCGCTTCGCCCGGATCTCCACCATCATCCGACGAGGGGATTTTGACGGGAATCGAGAGGCGGTTTTCAGTCGGCCGATACGAGCATGGCGCCCAGAGCAAGAACCACGGCGATGAGGACAGCGATAACCAGCCAGTGCCGCAAGTTCAGCCGGAACCGAGGCGGTGGTGGTGAGAAGGGAAAGTCGGACATGGCCTCTTAATGGCGCATCGCGCCAAGCGAGAAGGGGAAGCGACGGCCGCATCGGGCAAGCGGTTAACGATATTTCGCCGTTCGCACCATATGTCGCCGGACTCGCGCTCGCCGGCGCGTTGAATCCTTGATCTGCGATTGCCGTTCCATTCAGGGGCTCCGATGGATCGAGCGGCTTCATGCTGGAGCATCCCTGGAGGTGTCACGGATGTGTGGCGGCGGTTCGCGTCACTCGACTCGTGTCGGTGGCCTGTGAATATCACCTCGGCTGCCACGCCGCCGGTCAGAGTGCACACGGCATGTGTGGTGTTTGTATACGGTCGCGGCGAGACTCTGAGAGGTGCAGCGGGCGTCGGCCAGCATATTGCGAAGACAGTCTCATGTATGGGGCCGAACCGGCAGCACGGTGTTGCCAGCTGGAGAATGAACATGAGGAGCGATAACCACGATAGACCTCCCCGCAATCGCGATCAGGAACTGCCGCGCCGCAGGGAGAGTCAATCGAATCAACTGTTGGATCTGAGAGGGAGAAAGAGCGAGACCGGCGCGCGCCATCGACTGAAGAGGAAACCTACGAACGCGAGCCTGGCGATCTGGGTCGCTCCTCGAGCGGCGAGGGATGAGGCGGTGACGCCTGGTCCGCAATCACCGGCCGAACCCGAACCGCCCGCACCTGCGCCACCAGCACCGGCGCCCCAGCCGTCACCTGTGCCTGGCCCGACAAATCCGATACCGCCGCCGGAACCGCTCGCTGATGTTGGCATATGGCGCTCGATTGCCAATCAGGCCCTTTCCTCTGAAGCTCATAAAGCGTCTCACCCTAATGTGCACCGCGCGGCACGGCACGAAGCGTCATAGGTCGGCGTGCGCGCTCTGGACTCACGATTGCAGTTTTGAACGCTGATTTCCCTGTAAGGAGGTGCACAGTGCGATTGCGAGATTGCACTTCATTGGTCGCCGCTATCATGGCGATCCCGTCGGTGGCCGCTGCCCAGGGCGGGCAGGAGCCGAGCGAGCGGGGCACCGAGACGATAGCCAGCATCACGGTGACCGCGGAAGCTGACGTCTGGAGAGGAGTACCGGCCGACCTGACGCGTGTGATTCCTCTGCGGGTGACAATCGAGAACAGGAGCACACGACCGCTGCGGCTGCGTTATACGGAATTCGCACTGGGCGACGAGACAAGCACGCGACGGCGCTGCCGCCCTTCAGGATAGAAGGGGCCGGAACCGTCGGCACGACAGGCATACTCGGCGCCTATCCATATCCGCTGTCCGGGTTCTACGTGGCACCTTATCTGTCACGCTTCTATCCCGGTCTGACGCCGTTCGCGGGCCCGTTCGTGTACGACCCGTTCTTCTATACGAGCTATTACCCACGATTCGTGCAGCTGCAGCGTCCAACGGGCGACATGGTGCAAAAGGCGCTGCCGGAGGGAGTGCTCGAGCCTGGCGGACGCATGGCGGGGTTCCTCTACTTCGAGAACGTCGATATCGGCGACGTTAACGGGGACGACGACATGGGCAGGTTCTCGATGGATCTGGTCGATGCGTCCACGACGCGGGCAATCGGGACCATATCTATCCCGCTGGAAATCGACTGACTTCTTGCCGGTCACGGGGTTTCGAGATCCACGTGACCGGCGGCGACGTGCCACGACAAGGCGCGTCTCCGACACCGGGATCGGTGTCGAGCGTCGGATCCTCAGACCTGAGATGGGCCGCGCTCCAGGACGTGGAGTCCCGCTGTCCGTCAGCTCCCACCATCACCGGATACCGGAGGGAATCGCCCGGCGGAACAATGGCCCTATGGGCGGGACGCACTCGGCGGCGGCACGTGTCGCGGAATCACGCGGGCGCCGCGCTCGGCGATTCGGCCGACGATCGCCTGCGCCGTCGCATCGACGTAGGTGACTGCATGAAGATCGAGCTCGAGGTTCGGTGGCTGCGACACGAGGGCCGGCCCGCATGCGCGCTCCAGGCGTCTCATATCCGCGCTGGTGAGACGGCCGCTGACAATGACACGCAGGACTTCCTTTTGCTGGACGGCACGGAGGCGGTGCCGACAGGATGTACCCGTTGCGCGTCGTGTGCCACAGTTGCCCGGGGTCGATTGGCGGCACCGCGCGTACCGACGGCGAGAGCGTCGTCTTCGACCCCGCAATAATCGAGCGACAGACTGGGCAAACAACCGGTCTGGCGACGATCCGCTTGAGGACCCGAACCACGGGGCTACCGCGCGACTACACGACAGTTCCGTCGCGATCTTTGCCCACGAAGTACGCGGCAATCGCGGCGGTGACGTATCCGAACACGGCGAAGGCGTACGTCGCAAGTAGTAAGCAGAGGATGCGCCCCTCTGGCGTACGAGGCCAATACTCGGAGCCCATCGTCGTCAGCAACATCGCCGTCCACCAGAGTGCCGTTCCGTAATCCTGAAATCCTGGCCCGCCCCGAGCATCGAGCTCGAACTGGTACATTCCGGCAGCTCCGGTTGTTGCGACGATGACGGTCAGGACGGCCAGGTAGCCGAGGCCTCGTCGTCTGAAGGTAAGAGCAAGCGTTCGCATCCCTCGGTTGATGGTCGCTAGTACGCGAGCGAGCCGAAGACCGCGTGTCGCACGGAGAATGCGCGCCATGCGGCCGAGGCGGGCCAGCCGAAGTAGTCGTAATGCAGGCAGCGCCAGTGAAACGGCGGTCACCCATCGTTTCCGTAGGTACAGGCGTTTGTCTGGTGCCACGAGGAACTCCAGTCCGAACTGGGCAATGAACGCTGCCCAAATCAGATCGTTCGCCACTTGCAACCACGGAGAGAGTCCTCGAGTGAACTCGACGATGAGCAGCGCCGTCCAGAGACCGCTGAGGACGAGCATCGGTACTTCGAGCATCCGAACGACGCGGGCCGTCAGCTTCCACCGTTCCCGCCGCAGACGTGAATTCGTGGGAGATTCCATTCCGCTTCTATAGCGCACCGATCCGCAGGCCGTCATGGTGAAGGCGCGATATGGCGAGCGCGGGTGTTTTTGCCGTCAGAATTGAGGGAGGGGTGACCTTTTTCACAGGACGGCGCAGCACTTGCTCGCTACGTGCATCATGGCAGAGAGCCGCATTGCCCGACTTCCACGAGCCATAACGCGTGTAATTGGACTATGCGGCAACGGAACGGCCGTCGCATGGACACGTGCGTGTGCCGCGACGGTCGCTCTGGCCGTAGGCGTACCAGCCTGCATCGCTATCGGTCCGACGCGCGGCAACGCCGATCCGGAGCCCGGTGAGGTGGTGTTCGAACTCGCCGGCCCAGGTGGCGCAGCGTTGACCGTGCCGGTCAAAGTCAATGGTGCGGGCCCCTTCCCATTTGTGCTCGACACAGGTGCAACCGTGACCTGCGTGGACGACTCCCTCGTACGCGAACTCTCGCTGCCGGAGGCCAGAGGGACCGTGGCGTTCGGCGGAACCGTCAGCGGTTTCGGACGGATGCGATTGATACATCTCGAATCGATATCGGTGGGGAACGCAACCGTTGGTGGCTTGCAGGGGTGCGCCGTCGACCTGGCGCCCATGCGCAAAGCGGGCCTCGCGGTCCGCGGCCTACTGGGTCTCAACTTCATCAGAGAGTACCGCGTGACGATCGATTTCCCTGACCGCGCCGTGCGTTTCGAGGCCCCCGAAGGTAAGCGATAGGAGGAGGGATGAATCGACCGCCGAACGGGGTCCCGAGACGAAGGGCGACCGAGGTTGCAGATTCGTCGGTGGCGGCCCGGAAGGTCGGACGGGGGTTGCGCCACCACCCTTTCGACGCGCTGCCTACGAACCGCATATCCTCGGGCAGATCGACGTGCTTCACCTCTACCGCAGAGACAGCAGGTCGTCGAGCTCCGCCTGCCCGAGTCCGCTGCGTAGCGTCCTTTGCGCCAGCTGCGACGTGGCGTAGTTGTAGTTCTCCACTTCGACAACTGCCTTGCTGGGATCGATGACGCGGAAATACACCACCGCGTTCACCTTCACCGATACGTTATCGCGGGTGATGATGTCCTGCGGGGGAACGTCGAGGAGCGGCACGGCGGCGAGGGCTTAGCGGTCCGTAAACGCGCGGCGATCAGCTGGTGATGCACCTCTTGACGCAACCCTCGTAAACCCGTGGCGTGAATCCGGCGGGTCATGGTGCCGCGGCGGGACCAATGCGCTTGCGGCCTTCTGGCGAACGAGGCGGACCGGTCCGTGATTCCAGCGCACGATCGATCTCAGCATTGAGCTCCGCGCCGACCAGTAACGCAAATCCCGACAGGTAGAACCACAGCATGAGGACGATGACGCCCCCGATCGCGCCATAGACGGCCGCGAAATTGGAGAAGTTCTGCACGTACACCTTGAAACCGGCGGACGCGAGCAGCCACAGGCCGGTCGCGAGCAGCGAGCCTGGTGTCAGCCATACCCATCTCGTGTCGGCGTTCGGCGCGAAGTAGTACACAAGGTCCACCGCGAACACGATGAGCAGCAGCACGACGGGCCACTGAACAAATCGCCAGATCTGCTCGAACAGCGCACCGAGCCCCCGTTGCGCGGCGACCCATCCCGCCAGGTCGCTGCCAGCCACGACCAAGACAAACGCCGTCACGGCGAATACGGCCATGCCGACGGTCAAGGAGATGGCGAGTGCGCGCTGGTGCCACCATGCGCGCGTTTCGTCGATGTCGTACGCGCGGTTCAGCGCCGTGATGATCGCGGTCATCGCGGATGAACTGCTCCAGAGTGCGCCTGCAACACCGAAGGTCAACAGCCCGCCGCTTGCACCCTGCATCAGTTGATCGAGCTGCCGGCGGACGAGCACGAGAACATCTGGCGGCAGCACAGCATCCAGTCGCGCAAGCACGGGCTCAAGGGCAGGCTCGATCGGCAGCATGAACACCAGCGCGATTACGAACAGCATCGCAGGGAACAATGCCAGAAGGAAGTAGAACGCGAGTTGCGCGGCAAGTCCGGGGCAGCCGTCGGCGAACGTGTCGACCACCGTCCGCCGCGCCAGCTCGGTCCAACGGTCCGGAGCTCGAAAGTAGGCAAACATCAGTGTGTCAGGCGCTGCGGCGAATTCATCGACGCCAAGGCCCGACCGTCGTTGTGGGCGGCCTCAACGCTACGGAATGGTGCATATAAGCGTGCCGCAGGTTACCGTGATCAGTCGCGGCGCTTCCCCGCTGGTTGGGCAACGCGGTCCGAGTGCGCCGTTGATCCGCCATTGCCCATCCCGCCGCTGCGGGCAGTGCCGTACGAAAGAACATGTTCAGCATGCTCAGCTCTCGGCCTCGTCCTCGTCCTCGTCCTCGTACAGTTGCCTTCAATCCGCAGGCCGGCGGGAACCACGCGGCGTCCTGCCGGTGCCCGAATTTCAGAGCAGCGATAGGGGAACTGTCATCGCGCGGTAGCGCAGACGGTCCCTGCGCGTGCAGGCTCGCGCATGTAACAGCACCGAGGCGCTCGAAGTTCTGTCAACGCGCCCAGCGCGCAGCCAGGTCTCATATTTGCTGCGACGTCCTGCGAGGCCAAGGAAAAGGAGAGCGGTGATGGAATTTCGACACCGTTACGCTTACATCGTCATTGCGCTGCTGCTGTTACTGGCAGCAGCAGCTGCGGCAACCGGGCCTCAACCCCCGACAACGGGAGACATCACCGGCACATATTTCTGCGAAGGCACGAACAGTGACGGAAGTCCTTATCACGGCGTGGTGACGATCGTCCGCCGAGCCGACGCATATTACCTCTGGTGGGAGCTGCAGCCAGGCATAACGGTATTTGGCGTTGGCCTACGCGAAGGGAACACGCTGGGAGTTAGCTACTACGGCCCGAACACAGGAATCATCGTGTATCGCATCGAGGGAAATCGCCTCATCGGACGGTGGACGGTGCCGGGCGCGGACGACCTCGCATCCGAGACGCTTATGCCGCTCGAGCAGGCACCCATCAGACCGCCGAGTCAGAGCCCGGGCGCCCCCGGCTCGGGTCCGCCGATCCGCCTGTAGGTTTTCGCGGCGGCTTGAGAACCGGTCACTGCCTTGGGCCGTGAACGGCTGGGACTGTCCCTATATCGGCGGCTCGGCCCCTGGACCGGCGGCGGCGCTGTCCATGCTTTTTCGTCTGGTGATGAGCGCAATGGCGCCGCCGCGTCACGCCTCCCATCGTCATGCGTTGCCGACGAGACGCTGTCGCCAATGCCTGCGGGAGGCCGGCATCGGCTGCGGAAGACGCGGTTTTTCATCCTTCAAGCGGATGGCGGGATTGGCGTCGCGGCCACAGAATCGGCCAGACAGGCACGACGTGCGACGAGCCTCTCGTATGACGGATGCTATTCAGACGATCGAAGCGGTTATGCCGTATGCATTTCGGTCGCAGTCTCGCCGGCTCTGGCGGAGAGCGGCCGACGGACTGAGGGGATCGGTGCGGATGCACGTTCTGCAACGCAGCGTGAGGCTACGCGTCAGTGAAAGCTGGCGGCGAGAGAACATGTTGCGGCGGCGAAGCCGCGGACGCGTGATGCGCTCGAGATCCGCCCTCCCGCCCGACCCAATTACGGCGTTGGCCGGATGGACGGTGCGGTCATCCCTCGTTAATCATCCGCGTAGCCGCACGACTCCGGAGCGGTGAGGAAGCGTATGCGCCGTCGCATCTCTGCGACAAAAATGGACGGCACTCAGGTCCCGAGCGGACCGCGATCAGCAGAACCCTCTCCTGTGACGAGCGTCGGAAGAGCAGTGGTGTGGGAGCTGCGTAGCAACCAGACGGCCGCATCGGTGAAATGCGTAATCGAGGAGTACCAGAGCGGTCACTGTCTCATTCGCATCACGCATGCGGACCGCGAGGTGATGAACTGCTGGCATATGTCACGCGAGGAGGCGACTAAACGTGCCTCGGTTATCGAGACCGATTTGCTCCACACAGGATGGGGTGGCACGGCGCCGGTGCGCTAAGCTGCTCGTGCGAGCCTCGTCGACACCGATTCGCCTGCTCGTGTGTCTCGTCGGATCGACGCTGATGCTGTCGGCGTGTGGAGGCCGGACCCAGCTCATCGCGCTTCCGCAGATCGGCCAGATTGCTGACAACGCAATCATCGACGGTGGCGGCGGTATCACAATCGTTGCCCGTTCTGAAACCTGGAGCGGGCCGTCCCTCGACGGCATCGTTCCGATCGAACTGACGATCGACAACGGCAGCTCTGTGCCGGTCCGCATTCGCCATCCAGATTTCGTACTTGTCACCCGCCGCGGTCGCATCTTGCCGTTAGCGCCGCCTTTCCAAGGCGTTGATGCCGAGACATCTCTACTGGCGCCAGCCCTCGCGCAACGCGCTTTGATGGAGGGAGTGCTTCAGCCCGGAGCGGGAGTGACGGGCTTCATCTATTTTCCCAATCTCGACGATGCCGACAACGTCGATCTTGTGGCGACGTTCGTCAACGCATCGACGAACGCCGTGATCGCGACGGTTCAAATGTATTTCGAAGTGGATTAGCCGGATTGTGGCCAACCGTCGTGATCCTGCGATCAGCCTGCGGCCGCGCGTTGCATCGCGTCTGCCGATTGTTGAAAGAACTCGAGGATCGTCTGATGCTGCGTGGCCAGCGGACGGTCCAACAGCAGTGATGCTGCCAGTCGTCGCAAATCTCCGTCGCCCTTGCGTCCCCCTTCGATGGCCTCGGCCGCCTGTAGAAGAGCGTTCCGAACCGCCTCTGTCGTCGCGGTCGCCTCCGGATTCGACAGAACATGCTCTGCCGACACACGGAGACTAACCTGGACGTCGAGCGTGCCAAGATTCAGGTAGCCGACCGCGCCTGCCAGCGTCCGCAAGCCTTCTACGATGAATGGTTGAGCGTTGGCGGCTCCTTTGTTCCTTCCGGCGTCAACGAACAAGAGGTAGTCCTCAACGGGAGATGTTTCCTTCCCGCTACGAGACTCATTCTCCAAACGTGGCGAGGTGTCAGTCTCCTCGTCGCGCAACTGCTGAAAGGCCCAGAATGCCGCGGCAATCGTCAGCAGACAGGCGGCGACGACTCCGATCCCTTTGAGCGAATTCATTGCTCCCCACGTGCCTCGAGCGCATCGATCCCGATAGGGTCGCTCGAGCCATCCGACCCCTTCGTCTTCACACTCTGAGCGCGGATTAGCGTGCTGTCCATCCACCGAACCATGGAAGTCTGAGAGTACGGACAGCCTAACATCGCCAATGCTGGCGCCAACGGCTTGCCTCATCAGTGGTCACGGGCGCAGCAGTCGTCCAGTGAGTCCGTATCGCGTCCCCGCGGCTCGGGGAATCGGCGTTGCGGAGGATGGTGACCGCCGCATGGCGGCGCCTACGATCGAGAACTTGAGGATTGGCAGCCGAGCAGGTGAAACGATGCCAGGAATCTGCCCATGACACTTCTGTTCGAGGCAAACGGTCTGCGTTTGTTGCTGGCTCTGTTCTCCGCGGCTGCGGTAATCGCACAATCACCCCAGCGCGAGCCGGCTGCGTCGCTTGCGATTCGTGACGTTACGGTCGTTGCAACGGCCGCCGCTCAGTTCTCCGGTCCGGTAACGCTCATTATTCGGGGCGATCGCATTGCCGCGATCGGGCCAACCGACCAGGTTCCGATTCCACCGGCGACCCGCATCGTCGAGGGCGCCGGCAGGTTCCTGATGCCGGGTCTGATCGACATGCACACCCATCTGTCGAAGACGCGGGCCTCGTCGATGGGCCTGTTCGTCGTGAACGGCGTAACGACTGTGCGCGACATGGGAGGCGACTACGAGGAGCTTCGCCGTTGGCGCCGTGCCGTGACGACCGGCCGGCGCATCGGCCCACGGATCCTGATGGCGGGCCCGATCCTGGAATCACAGAGCAACCTTGATCGGATGCGGAGAGATTCGCCCGCCAAGCGAGTCGAGCCGTTCGAGCGTGTGCGGATCGGCATTCGCTCGCCGATGGACGCACAGGCGACGGTAGCCCGGCTCGCGGAGTTAGAGATCGACTTCCTGAAGGTTCGGACAATCCAGGATCGCCAAACGTATATGGCTCTCAACGAGGCGGCGAACGCCCATGGGATGCCGTTGGTAGGTCATGCGCCGCCGTTTCCGGCGCTCACTGTGCTCGAGGCCGGTCAAGACGGCATCGAACACGGCTTCCCGCGGAAATCTGTCCCACAGATCCGCGACGAGCGGCTGGTCCTATGGCGCCGGTTCGCGGCGGCCGGCGTTTCGGTAACGCCGACGCTCGTCACCGCCCAGCAGGCCCTTGTGCCGCGCGACCATCTGCGCGCTCTTCTTACAGATGACGCCGGGACAATCGATCCGCGACGACGGTATCTCGCGAAGTATCTGATCCGTGACTGGCGCGAGCAACTGCTCCTCATCTCGGCGGCACGGCGGCAAATCCTGCTAACAGGCCGCGGCAAACGGCTCGACGAGTTTCGTGAGATGCATGAATCGGGCATGGAACTGCTTGTCGGTACAGACGCCGGCATGCTGAACGTCTACCCAGGATCGTCTGTCCACGATGAGATGGCGTTGTTCGTGAAAGAGTTACGCCTCTCGCCCGCGGAGGCAATCGACCGGGCGACACGCCGGTCGGCGCGCGTTCTTGGTATTGGCGATTCCGTCGGGACGATCGAACGCGAGAGGGTTGCCGATCTTGTGCTGCTCGACGGCGATCCATTACGCGATATCACCAACACACGTCGGATACAGGGTGTCGTGATGCGCGGGAGGTATTACGCTCGAGACGACCTGGAGAGAATCCGCGATCAGGTCCTTATCGAGCCGGACCTCCGGGTCGACAATTGGGGGAGGAGGTAACGGCTTTCTTACTCGTCGCGCTATCGGCCGCCTGCTCACGTAATTGCCGGCAGTGTGACCATCCAACATTACTTCTCACCCGCCTGGCGTCGTCCTCAGACGCATAGATTGTCTCGGATCGTCTGTGGCATTTCGGGATCTCCATCGTCTACCCGATAGACCAGTCCCCGTTGTGATCGCACGATCTGAGTTAAGGGTTTCGCGGGCTCCGTGTCCAGGTCACCGCTAGGACTCGCAACGCTCTTCCCTGGTGGCACCGACTGGGCTTGAACGGTCTGCCAGGCGGGCTCGTTTGCGTTTCGAGACGCGCCATGCGCCAGCAAGGTGACTGACGTTAGTGGGAGGATGCCTGACGGAGTTCACGTCATCGCAATCACGTATCGTCGGCGATCGCGCAGGACGTGAAGAGGAGCCACATGATTGACTTCAGCGACTGGTCGACCTGGGGCCTGCCGTTCGCGTGGACGTTGCTCACGCTTGCCGTCAGCTGGGCGATCGGTCGCGTGTTCGCATCGATTCTGGTGTCGAAGGTGCCGCGATGGCTGGCAGGCCGTCATGTGGCGGTGGCGGAGTCTGCGGCCCGGATCGTCCAGCGGCGGCTGCCCGGGTGGTTCCTGCTCATCGGGGTCTGGCTGGCGGCCGGCTATTGGCCGCTCACGGCCGAAGTCCAGCTGCTGGTCGGGCGCATCGTCTTTGTTCTCGGCGCATTGTCCGTGACGCTTGCCGCGGCTGCCATCGCCAGCCAATCGGTTGACGTCTACAGCGCGGTGCTTGCACCGGCTCTGCCCGTCAGCAGCCTCACGCGGAATGTCGCATGGACGCTGACGGCCGTGCTCGGGCTGTTGGTTGTCCTGAACGGGATCGGCCTGTCGATTACGCCGATGCTTACGGCGCTCGGTGTTGGAGGGCTGGCCGTCGCGCTCGCCCTGCAGGAACCACTGGCGAACTTCTTCGCCGGCGTCTTCATCACGCTGGCGGGACAGATTCGCGTTGGCGACTATGTCAAGCTCGATACCGGCCAGGAAGGGTACGTCGTCGACTTCAGCTGGCGGTCCACCCGGCTGCGGATGTTGTCGAACAATCTCGTGGTTGTGCCGAACGCCAAACTTGCACAGGCGATCGTCGTCAATCACTGTCTGCCGTCGGAGGATCTGGCAGTATTGGTTGAGGTCGGCGTCGATTACGCGAGCGATCTTCGCCAGGTCGAGCGGGTCGTGACCGACGTGGGTCGCGAGGTGATGGCGGCGGTGCCAGGAGCCGTTCCGAATTTCGAGCCGTTCATCCGCTATCACACGTTCGCAGATTCGAGTATCGACTTCTCCGTCATCCTCCGCGCCAACGAGTTCGTCGACCAGTATCTGATCAAGCACGAATTCGTGAAACGGCTGCACATGCGGTTCAAGGAAGAAGGAATCGTCATTCCGTTCCCGATGCGCACGATCGTGGACAGAGACGGCTCGCCACAGACGCCACGGACTGCGAAACGAGCGGCCGGAGCAGCGTGAATGCGACGCCACGGAAGGCGAAGTTTCATGGCGATAGGGAATTCTTCGCGCCGACGGATGTCTCGCACCGATCCTCGACGACGCCCCGGGACGGGCCACTTCTTGCAGCGGATCGGCCTCGCCGCACGCTGGTGGGACTCACTGGGATCGGAGTTGCGGCAGACGGTGTTCGAACATGACAGTCTTAAGCGTCGGCTCACAGCCCGCGTCGGCCGTCCGTGACCATGCCCAGATAACGTTCCCATCGCTTGACGTGCCCGGCATCGGGGCAGTCGCGCCGGATCGCCCGACGTGGCGTCGATACCGATTTATCGTTGTTCTGACAACGTTCGCGTTTCTGTTTGGAGCTTGTGTCGCCGGGGACGTGATCATCCTTGAGTACTTGGAAACCCAGGCACCGCGCCTGCCACCCATCAACGTTCACGACGCCGTGGTGGACTCGACGCCCGTGGTTGTGACGTTTTCGGCCGGCACCGAACAGATCGAATGGCGGACGACAGCAGACGACGTTCGTCACAACCTGACGCTGTGGCGCAGAATGCACCTCGCCGACTGGAACAATGTCCCAGAGCCGCTGCGATATGAGGCATTGGGCAACATGCTCGCGAGGCACACGGACATCCTGATAAACCCACGCGCGTGGGACGCTATGGATGCGCGCGACTGGGACCGCGTCCCGCAGCCGATGCGTACGATCGCGTATCGGCAGATGGTCGCCTATTGGGCTGGATACTACCGGGTTGGTCGGCAATACGAACTGCCGCCACGCCTTGTCGCGGATACGCTCGCCGCGATTGTCATGTCCGAATCGTGGTTCGATCATCGAGGGCTGGCGGTCAATCGTGATGGCAGCCGCGACATCGGACTCGGCGCCGCATCGGACTTCGCTCGCGAACGACTGCGGCAGCTGCACACCATCGGTATTGTCGATGTCGAGATCGCCGACGGCGACTACTACAACCCGTGGCTCGCCACGCGCTTCGTCGCGATTTGGATGTCGCTGTTGCTCGATGAGACACACGGAGATCTTGACCGTGCGGTGCGAGCCTACAATCGTGGCATCGCAGACGCTGATGATCGTCTGGGCGCCGCGTACCTCGAGGCGGTGCAACGGCGGCTCACGCGCTTTATCAAGAACCAGGATGCGCCGCCGGCGTGGGACTACGTGTGGCGGAAGGCGCGCGACGTTGAACGACAGGAATGGCCGTGGACGGCGATGGCGTCCCGGGACGACTCGGAACCTGCGACGCGCATGGACTTGGAAGCACCTGCCCGATCACCGTAGGACAGGGCACGATTGTGCGGTCGCACATGTGGCGAGCCAATCGCGAAGTCATCAGGACGCGCGCGGAGCCCGAGCGCAGCCGTAAAGACCATGACGGTCGGACCTATCGTCGATCACGTTTCCGGATATCCACCCTGTACTGGATAGACCCGTTCGCCATTCCATCGCACGATTCGAGTGAAGGGTTTCCGCGGGCGTCCTCGTCCATGTCGTCGTCGGCCCACGGGACTCTTCCCTGGTGGGGGCCGGGTGGGCTCGAACGGTCCCTGCCAGGCGGGCTTATCTGTGCATCGCCGACGTGCCGCTAACCTAACCTCTCAGAAACCCATGATTGCGGGCACGCACTATCCCATTCGGACCTGATAGCACCCATCGGTGCGGGCCCGTATAGTCGCAGCATGGCGTCAACCTCGCATACGCTTGCTAGACAAGGTCAGTCTCGATCGGGAACGCTGGTGATCTTCAGCCGCGTCGAGGGGCTGCTACGCGATCGAACACACGCCGTCTCCGCCGAGGCACATGATCCGCTGCGGTTTCTCGTTGACTGGGGCGTTCCGATCGTCCTGGTCTCCGCCTGGGATGCTGCGGAGATTCGGCGGCTGCAACACGAGTTCGCCTTCAATCAGCCGTTCATCTGCGACGAAGGTGCCGCGCTACACGTACCGCGATCGTGGCTGAATCAACCGGATGAGGCGGGCACGTGCGACAACGACGGAACAGCCGAATGGGAAGTGTTTCGATTTGGTCCTCCCAGTGTCAGCGCCGCATTCGAACTCGTGAATGCGATGTTTCGGGCCCGCGGATACGATCCCTTGCTCACCGTCGGCGTCGGATGTGACGTTGCGGATTACAACCTCCTGACGGTGGTGGACGTTCCGATCGTGGTTCGCGATGGCAGCAGCCGGCAGCCGGAGTTGCTTCGACAGCTGCCGGGTGCGTATGTCACAGCGTCCACCGGACCGGCGGGGTGGTCAGAGGCGGTGATGGGCGTCCGCCATTGAGCGATATTCGCGTACCGGAGTGCTGGTGAGGTCTTGGTTTCAGTCCGTCAGGGATCGCATCATGGCGCGCGTGGGCCAGCCACATGCGGGCATCTCGTCAATCCGCGGCGCACTCGTTGCGGGCTTTGCCGTTCTGATTGGCCTGTGGGCGTTTGCAGGTTTTGAGCTCATTCGCAGCCTCGGCGATGTTGAACATCGCGTCATGACCGAACACGATGCATTCGCCGATGCGGCAGATACGGTATCGCTGATCCGCCGCAACGTCTTTGAGGCATCAATCAACGTCCGCGATGCACTGATCGATGCAGATCGGCAAGCACGCGAAGACTACCGGGGTGAGCTCCGGCAGTTTCATGAAGCCATTGAAGAGCGCATGGCGACGTATCTTCGCGATGTGGCATCTGACGAAGAACGCGGCGAGTGGGTCAAGCTTCGCGCCAAGCTGGACGAGTACTGGACGTCGTTGGAATTCGTCTTCGCGGACGACCTTCCCACCAGCACGATGCGGGCCGCGACCATGTTGCGCCGTAACGTTCGTCCCATTCGCCAGGACGTCCTGACACTCTTGGACAATCTCAGAGGGTTGCAAGAGGCATCCCGGCGTCAGCACGACGCCGACGTCGCGCTGTTGTACGCTCACGCGCGCCGACGTTCCTTCTGGATTGTTGCTGGTGCCCTCTTGCTTGGGGTCGCCGCGGCCTGGTTCGCCACTCGGCATATCGCCGGGCTCGAACGGGAGATTCATCGTCAACGCCTCGCAGAAACGCATAATCGTCTTGACCTCGAGCGATTGTCGGCGCGACTGGTCGACGCACAGGAGGCCGAGCGACGGAGCCTGGCGCGGGAACTTCATGACGAAGTCGGCCAGGCGCTGACGGCGATCAAGATGTCGGTCGGCATGGCCCTGCGAACACCCGGAACGCCACCTCGTGCCCGCGTCGTGCTCGAAGAAGCCCGCGGAGTCGCAGAAACAACGCTTCAAGGCGTGCGTGACCTGTCACAACTCCTGCATCCCTCGATGCTGGACGATTTCGGTCTCCCTGAGACTCTCGCGGCCTACTTGCGGAACTTCTCCAAGCGAACTGGCATCCGCGCGTATTTCTCGGTCGATGGCATCGAAGAACGATTACCGCCGGATGTTGAAGTCTGTATTTACCGGATCGTGCAGGAAGCCTTGACGAACGTCGCGCGCCATAGCGGTGCGCTCTCGTGCGAGGTGTCGCTTCGTCGATCGGGCGATCACGTCGAGCTCGTGATTGAGGATTCCGGCCGCGGTATGACATTGACGTCTGATTCGCGTGACGCAGGCCGTGGTCTCGGACTCATGGGGATGCGTGAGAGGGCCCAGGCGCTGGACGGCCGTTTCGTCCTGGCCAACCGTCCGGAGGGCGGCACGCGAATCGTCGTGACACTGCCGGCGGCGGCGAGCGTGCGTTCGGCGCAAAAGGCTGGATAAATGGGAAGAGTGCGGATTTTATTGGCCGACGACCACACCATCGTGCGACAAGGCCTCCGCAAGGTGCTCGAAGAACGGCCCGAGTGGGAGGTGGTCGCTGAAGCTGGCGACGGTCGAGAAGCCGTTCGCCTGGCCGAGCAGCATCGGCCGGATGTCGCCATCGTCGACGTCGCCATGTCGCTGCTGAACGGGATTGAGAGCACGCGCCAGATTACGAAACGTGCGCCGAATACACGTGTGCTGGTGTTGAGCATGCACGCGGATGAGGCGTACGTGACCCAAATCCTACAAGCTGGTGCAACCGGATATCTGCTCAAGGATTCCGCTGACGTCGATCTCGTGAAAGCCGTGGAAGAAGCGGTGAGTGGCCGGTCGTTCTTCAGTCCGGCGATTGCGCGCGTGATGCTGGACGATTATCGACGACAGCTGACGGACAAAGGGGTGAGTGATCGCTACGAGATCCTGTCAGAACGCGAGCGTGAAATCTTTCAACTCATTGCCGAGGCGAAGGCGAACAAAGAGATCGCGGCGCTGCTGAACGTCAGCACCAGCACGGTCGAGACGCATCGAGCCCACATCATGGAAAAGCTCGACCTGCACAGCGCTGCCGAGATCGTGCTCTACGCCGTCCGGCGAGGCGTTATCCGCTGACGCACGCGGACCGGCTTGGACGAGATCGCCGTTCCCACGATGGTGGACGATTTCCCGAAGGCACTCGGAACGTTCTTGGCTACCCCCACGATCCGACGTGCTCTCGAGGCGGGGCTGGCAGTGCCGGCCCCGCCAATTAGCTCGGGAGCGTGACGCTCACAAGATCCAATCCTTGGCCTGCAGGGGCGGTACTCGCACGATCTCGTACGTCGCACTCGCTGCGTCGATTGTGAGGCACCTCCGAATCGCACAAGGACGGCGCGAGCGATCGCATCTTTAGTCTCGCGGATATCGTGTCCGGGGACGATGAACCTGACCGTCAGTTCGAGCCGCGGCAGGACAGTATTCGGCAATCGGCTTCCGCGGGCCCACGCGATAGGCGCGGATCATGCGTAAGAACTAGCCAAGGAGTGCTCTATGACGAAGCGCGCAACCGATGTAATCGGGCGGCCCGTAGTCTCCGCCGACACCGGGCGGAAGCTCGGGAGTGTCAGCGACCTGCTGCTCGACGATGCCGGAACTGAGATCGTAGGCCTTGTCGTGAAACATGGAGCCTTGCGCGGCGAGGATGTCCTCCCGGCGTCAGCCATCCATTCGCTTGGCCCTGATGCCGTCGTCAGCCGCACCGATGAGCTGATCAACGGCCGGGAATGGCACGATCGCGAACTCGTCACACGCGAAGGCACGGCGACCCCTTCCGTGCGGGACCACTGAAGGAGTTGGACGGCAGATCGATGGCGGCGGGCCAGTACCGTCCATTGCTCCTCACGAGAAAGAAGGAACATGCGCAGACGCTGTAGCCGCGTTCGTCAGGGTTTCCGAGGACTCGGAACAGCCGTGGTGCTGACCGTGATCCAAGTCTCCGTGGCGACTGCGCAGTTCGCTTCGACCGAGCCGGCGCGGAACCTCGCGCTGTTCTTCGATCGAACCGGTCGAAACGCGGTTGCTGCCGTAGATCCGGCTGAACGAGGTGCATTTGTAGCGGCACTGTACGTCGCCGGTGATCTGCTCGTCATACGCGCCCATCATCCGTCGGTGCTCGAGGTGACGCGCCTTATGGAATCCGGACGATTCGTGGATGTGTACTCGCGTCTGCGCGCCACACCGACGCCTGTGGGGAAGTTATCCGTCACGGACGCGAATGCCAATGGCTTACTCAGCGCGATACCGGGGGGAGCCAACATCGACCTGGTGCGCATCGACGGCACGCGACGAATCGTGTTCAACGGCGACCTCGACGCGCAGAACATGACGGCGGCCGAGTACGACGCCGCGCTGGCCGCAGCTGACCGTCGTTACGCGCGTCTGTTGACGGTTCTTCTCTCCGCTGTCGAACCGTAACGCACTGCATCTCATGCCAGCGCCGATTCGCGCAAGAGTGCTGGATCACCTCGTATGCGCTCCTGAGTATTCGGGGGCAACAGTAACGGTGGCTGAGCTCGGCTTGCCGAGCCAAACAGTCGCGCTTACCGACGGTCCTCTCCGCTTTCGATGCTGCAGGTGTCCAGTCATCGCCGGATATCCGCGACATGTCCCCGCAAGCTATCGTGAATGTCTTGAGGCGGGCGCAGGAGGGAATATGCGGATTACCATGAAGCCGTCTTGTTATCCATGCGTGCTGGTCGCCGTGCTCACGTCATCAGCGACGATGGCCGCCGCGCAGGATACGACAACAGCGGCAACGCAGGTTGCCGCGGCCTTGAACGCCGGGCACCTGAATGCCTTCGCCGCCGAGGACCCCAACAATCCTGGACGGTTCGTCGCGGCGCTCTACGTGGGCGGTCACATTTTGGCGATGGCGGGAACGTATCCCGATCCATCGTTCCTCAGGCAGCGAATCGCTGCGGGCGATCACAAGCAGGCCTATATCGATCTGAGCAGCGCGCGGAACCGGCAGGGGCGGCTGTTTGTGGAGGACTACGGTGCGCCCGGCCTGCGTTCGACGCGAGGGGCCAACGAGCCGTTCGACATCACATCGCACGACGGGTCCCGGCGCACGCTGTACAACGGCGATTGGCGCGCGCAGAAGCTCTCGGAGGCCGAATATCATCAGCGGTTCGCCGCAGACGACAGAGAGTACCGCAATATGCTGTCCGTGCTCGTCGCGGCGTTGAAAGCGTCGGCCAGCGCGTCAACGCCGATTCCCCAGGCGACAACCGGCAGCTTGACTTCCACAGGACAGGCACCGAAGTGAGGCGTGCGCGTATCGCCGACATCGCAGGTGCCGCGGTCCGCCTATGCACGCTCTCAGCGTCACCCCGGGTACCGCCAATTCGACTCGTCTCGTAACAGTGCCCGAGCCCGCCGAGAGCGACGGCGCAGTAATCGCGCAGACGCTCGCGATCGGGGTGTGTGGTACCGATACCGACATTGCCGCCGGCACATACGGGTGGCCGCCACCTGGTCGCGAGCGCCTGATTATTGGTCACGAGTCCCTTGCACGGGTGCTCGACGCGCCACGCGACTGCGGCGTCCATGCCGGCGACCTGATCGCCGGCATCGTCCGGCGGCCGGATCCTGTTCCCTGCGACTATTGTGCCGCCGGTGAATGGGACATGTGCCGCAACGGCCGCTACACCGAGAGGGGGATCAAGGAGCGCGACGGGTACGCTGCCGAGGTGATTCGCATTGAACCTGCGTTTGCCGTGCGTATCGATCCAGCGCTCGGATTGGCCGGTGTGCTGCTCGAACCGGCCAGTGTGGTCGCGAAAGCGTGGGACCACGTTGAGCGGATCGGCGGGCGCTCCAGCGCATGGAAGCCGCGAACCGTCCTGATCACCGGCGCCGGTCCGATTGGACTGCTCGCGGCAATGCTCGGACGTCAGCGAGGCCTCGAAGTGCATGTGTTCGATCGTGTGACCGCGGGCCCCAAGCCGGCGCTTGCCGCTGCACTCGGCGCGGAGTATCACGCTGGCGAACTGTCCGCCCTGGACGTGCTTCGGCCCGATATCATCATCGAGTGCACCGGCGCGCCGGCGGTCATCGCCGATGCGATCACGCGCAGCGGCCCGGGCGGCGTCGTCTGCCTCGCCGGGATCTCGTCCGGGCAGCATGTCGTGAAGCTGGATCTCGGGACCGTCGGCACGCGCATGGTGCTTGAAAACGACGTCGTCTTCGGCGCTGTAAACGCGAATCGCCGCCACTACGAGCTGGCTGCCGCCGCGCTCGCGCGCGCCGACCGCCGCTGGCTCTCACGGCTGGTCACGAGACGTGTGCCGCTGACGTCATTCCAGAACGCCTTCGACCGGCGGCCGGAGGACATCAAGGTCGTCATCGAGTTCGGCGCGGCATGAGCGTCCCACTCGAGGACTACGCACTGATCGGCGACTGCGAAACGGCCGCTCTCGTCTCACGGGCGGGCTCGATTGATTGGCTGTGCTGGCCGCGGTTCGATTCAGGCGCCTGCTTCGCCGCGCTGCTCGGTGGACGCGAGCACGGCCGCTGGATTATCGAGCCGGTCAACCCGTCGGCGCGGCGCACGTGGCGGTACCGGGACCACACACTCATCCTCGAAACGCAGCTCGAAGACGCGAATGGAAGTGTCGTGGTCATCGACTTCATGCCGCCGCGAGGCCGCAATTCCGATATCGTGCGGCTGGTTCGCGGCCTTCGCGGCGCTATGCGGCTACGGATGGAACTGATCCTCCGGTTCGACTACGGACGCTCTGTTCCGTGGGTGAATCACCTTGCGGACGGCACGCTGCGCGCCATTGCGGGACCGGACATGGTGACCCTGCGGACTCCGGTGCCAGTGCACGGCAAGGATCTGACGACGGTCGCAGAGTTCGACGTTTCGGGAGAGCAAACCATTCCTTTCGTCCTGATGCACGGCTCGTCGCATGTCGACCCTCCGGCCGCTATCGATGCCGAAGCGTTCCTTCATGCCACGGAGGCGTTCTGGATTGAGTGGGCGGCCCGGGACACGTCCCACGGCGAATGGGACGACGCGGTGATGCGCTCCCTCATCACGCTCAAGGCCCTCACGTATGCCCCGACCGGCGGCATCGTCGCGGCGCCGACGACCTCGCTTCCTGAGCAGATCGGCGGTACGCGCAACTGGGATTACCGGTACTGCTGGCTTCGCGACGCAACGCTGACGCTGCTGGCGTTGATGAACGCCGGCTACTACGGCGAGGCACGCGCATGGCGCGACTGGCTCCTGCGCGCCGCGGCCGGCGCGCCGGCGCAGGCGCAGATCATGTACGGCATCGCGGGCGAGCGGCGACTGCCTGAGCTGGAGGTGCCCTGGCTGCCTGGATACGAATCTTCACGCCCGGTTCGGATCGGCAACGGCGCCCACGGCCAACTGCAGCTGGACGTGTTCGGCGAAGTCATGGACGCGCTGCACCAGGCACGCGCGGGCGGGCTGCAAGCGCGCGAAGCGGACTGGGCATTCCAGCGCGCCCTCCTGGAGTATCTCGAAACGGTTTGGCACGCGCCGGATCAGGGAATGTGGGAGATTCGCGGACCGGCACAGCATTTCACGTATTCGAAAGTAATGGCGTGGGTGGCGCTCGATCGCGGCATCCGCAATGCGGAATCGCTCGGCACCGACGGTCCGCTCGACCGCTGGCGCGCGTTGCGGAAGAGGATTCACGACGAGGTGTGCGCGCGCGCGTTCGACCCTGCGCGGATGTCCTTCATGCAGTCCTACGGCTCCACCGAGCTGGATGCGAGCCTTCTCTTGATTCCCACCACTGGATTCCTGCCGTCTGAGGATCCACGCGTTCTCGGGACGATTGCTGCTATCGAACGGGAACTCGTCGTCGACGGTTTCGTCATGCGCTATAACACGAGCACCACGAACGACGGCCTTCCTCCTGGAGAGGGGGCATTTCTCGCCTGCACGTTCTGGCTCGCGGACGCCTACGCGCTGACTGGACGTCCGGACGCCGCCAGGCAGCTTTTCGAGCGCCTTCTGTCACTGCGGACAGACTTAGGGTTGCTGTCGGAGGAGTACGACGTGACTGCAAAGCGGCTGGTCGGCAACTTCCCTCAAGCCTTTTCTCACATCGCGTTGGTGACGACGGCGCACAACCTTGGACGGGTCGCAAAACCCGCGAAGCAGCGTTCCACCTGACCATCTCGCCAGCATATGTACGGGTTGCGACGTTGACTTACCGCGCCTTCATCGCCCGCGCCATCAGGTACCCTTGGCGCAGCACGTTGTCGTCCAGGTATTCCGCGACCAGCGCCTCGCACTCGGCGCGATATGCCGCAAGCCTTTGCGGATCGGCGGCTGTCAGCATCTCCACGAGCTTGACGACCGGACCAGCGGTGCGCTCGAAGGCCTCACGCTGGTGCCGGGCGCTAAGTGTTGGGACTACCATCGTGGCGCGATCGAAGCGCAGATCGTCGACGTGCGCACCAAGCCGTCCGCGGATCACGTTCGGATCCCCCCACTGCGGTGGCGGCGCCGCTCCAGGGGGAGGCGGCGGCATGTAGCTCGCCGTCAATGCGAACAACCGCCCGATGAACAACTCCGGCGGCCACGTCGAAAACGCGATCGTCCCGCCGGGTTTCAACACCTTGAGCATCTCGGCAGTGACAATGTCCGGACGCGGCGCGAACATGTGACCGAACTGACTGATGACGACATCGAAGCTGTTCGGTGCGAACGGGAGGTTCTCAGCGTCGCCCTCGCGCCAATCGATGTCGACCGCCGCGACGCGCGCGTTGTCTCTGGCGACATCGAGCAGCTCGGGCGTCAAATCGAGTCCGGTGACGCTCGCACCCCGAACTGCGGCCGTGACGGCGACGACACCGGTGCCGCATGCCACGTCGAGCACCCGGTCACCCGGGCGAACGCCGGCGAAGCGGACCAGACGCGCCGCGGGTTCCGTCGTGAAGGTCTGCAGTGGAGCGAAGTGAGCCCATCCTGCCCGTTGGGCGGCCTTGAATTCTGCGATGACGTCTACAGCCATAACGCCGTTGCCAGTGATAGCCCGGAGAGCCCGTCTGGCCGGGGTCGTTCGAGCCATCCGACCCCTGCCAGGGAAGAGTTCGCGCGCCCCGTGACATGGATGCGGACGTCCGCGAAGCCCTTCACTGGCGATCCTTCGCCGGGACGCTTCTCCCGTCCATCCTGTGAACGATGGAGATCACGACAATTGACGTTCGATGCGTTCTCATTCGCAACTACTTCGTCCGTCGCCATTCGAATAATCGGGTGTACCCGCGATATGCGGTTCGGCTCGTTCCGGCGATCCTTCCAGATGACATGTCGCACGTAATCCAAGTCATCAGTGACGCGTTTCTATCGGGTGCCTTTCGACAGTTCGCCGCGTTCGATCAGCTCGTTCGCGGGCGTACGGCAGCTGTGCTGTCACGACTCATAAGGCCTCGGACGTCGTCGTTGCGCGTCAGCCAGCGGTGGCTGGACGAGCACGAAGCGGCGGCGGCGCAGAGGCCGCGCGACTGAGACCCCGGAACCACCGGAGCAGCGAGACGAGCTCGTATGCTCGTCTCGCTGGTAGCAGGCGTTACTCGGAACGCGGCGAGAGGGTGAGGTAGATCGACTGGTCGCCGCGCCGCACGAGGACCAGGGCCGGGCGCGCTCCAGCTTGTGATACAGCGTCCTTCAGGTCGGACACGTCGTTGACGGCGTCACCGTTGACTTCCTCGATGATGTCACCTGCGCGGATTCCCGCTTCCGACGCCGGGCTGTTGGGCTGGACTGACGAGACGATGAGACCTTCCCCCTCCTCCAGCCCGAGCGATCGCGCCCGGTCGCGGGGCAGCGGTTCTACTCGCAGTCCCAGGGCCCCACCCTCTTGGCCACCGCCTTCGCGTCCACCGTTACTTCTCGCGGACGGTGTTGGAAGCTCCTTCAGCGTGGCCGTGAGGGTCTTCTGCGATGCGTTTCGGAACACCGTCAGCGTGACGCGTGCGCCGGGTTTGGTCGCAGCAATACGATTGCGAAGCTCGTTGCTGCCCTCGACGAGTTTGCCGTCGATCGCGGTGATGACGTCACCCCGCTCCAGACCTGCGTCATCGGCCGGACCATCTTCCTGCACCGAGCTGACCAACGCTCCCGTCGCCGTCTTCAACCCGAGGCTCTTCGCGATGTCCGGCGTGACCTGCTGAATCGTGACCCCCAGCATCCCGCGATGCACGCGTCCGTCGGCGATGAGCGCCTCCATAACGTGCTTCGCCATATTCGAAGGGATTGCGAAGCCGATTCCGATATTGCCGCCAGACGGCGAGAGGATCTGCGAATTGATGCCGACCAGCTCGCCTTTCGTATTGACGAGCGCGCCGCCCGAGTTCCCGCGGTTGATCGGAGCGTCGGTCTGCAAAAAGTCCTCGAAGCTGCCTTCACCGAGACCGGTGGCGCGTCCCTTGGCGCTCACAATGCCCATCGTGACAGTCTGGCCCACACCCATCGGATTGCCAACGGCGAGCACGACATCGCCTACTTTGATTGCCTCGGAATCCGCCATCGGCACCACCGGAAGGCCGGCTGCATCGAGCTTGAGAACGGCGAGGTCGCTTGCCGCATCCGAGCCGACGACCTTCGCCGTGAATGTCCGACGATCCGTAAGTTCGACGGTGATGCGATCGGCGCCGTCGATCACATGATGGTTCGTCAGGACGTAGCCATCGGTCCTGACGATCACGCCAGAGCCGAGGCCCTGCTGCCGCCGCGCCTCGGGTATTTCACCGCGCGGAAGGCGGTCGCCGAAGAATTCCCGAAAAAGCGGATCGTTTTGGAATGGCGATGGAAACTGGGTCGTCTGGACCCGCTGCTCGGCGTGGATCGTGACGACTGCGGGCGACACGGCATCGACGACGGGCGCATAGGTGTCCTCGCCGGATCCGACGACGCGCGAGATCGCTGACGGCGATGTGGCCGCAGCGAGCGCGCTGTTCGGTTGCTGTCCGCCGATGCCCCATGCCGCGATGGGCAGGGAACACGCCGTAGCCACGAGCACGGTCCGCTGGAGACGCCGCCATCGAGACGCGCGCGGCCCGACGTCGACTAGTTTGATGTGCGGGTAATCCACCTGAAATCCTCCTCCTGCGCGCTTGTCCGCTGCAGTATTCCGAGGGTAGCAACCGGAGGATGACACCGGGCTGAACTGCGGATTACATCTGTGTCATCTTCGACGGCGGATGAATCGGCAGCAGGAGCGAGAAGAGGGATCCCTGCCCGGCCGTTGATTCAGCTGAGACGCTGCCGCCGTGCGCGCGGGCGATGGCATGAACCAGGCTGAGACCGAGGCCAAGCCCCCGCTCCGACCGGCTCCGATCGCCCCGGTAGAGACGTTCCCAGATGTGGGGCAACTCGTCCGCGGGAATGCCGATACCAGTGTCGCGAACGGTCAAGCGCGCGTGCCCATTGGTTGTCGTCGCTGCGACGGTCACCTGGCCGCCCGCGGGCGTGTACTTCACCGCGTTGTCGAGTAGGTTGGCTATAGCCTGGGCAAGACGATTTCGGTCTCCGGTGATCGGAACGTGCGTTGGGAGGTCGGCCGCCAGCCGCACGCCTTTCTGCTCCGCGACGCCGCCGTAAAGGTCCACGGCATCGCGCGCAACTTCCGCGAGGTCGACAGGCTGTATCCGAAGTGCCATGGTGCCAGCTTCGGCTTCGGCGAGGTCCATCAGCGCGTCGAGCGTGGTGATGACGCGCTCGGACTCCTCCACGCAATCGGCGAGCGCATCGCGGCATGCTTCGACGCTGCCTGTCGAGTGCAGCGCGCTTTCCGCGGTCGCCCGCAGTCGCGTGACCGGTGTGCGCAGATCGTGCGCCACGTAGTCGAGTGAGCCGCGCATGCCGGCGATGAGCCCGTCGATCCGATCCAGCATGCGGTTGACGAGGAGCCCCAGTTCATCTATTTCGTCCTCGACGCGGCGAACGGGCACGCGCGCGGCACCGGTGCCTCCTTCGAGCGTCGACCGAATCGTCGTCGTCAATTCCCGCAACGGCTGCAGTGCGGCCCGCGTCAACGCCCTGCCGCCGACGGCCGCCACCACGACGACGCCACCGAATATGAGCAGCGCGACCTGTCGGAACCGGCGTAGGACTTCGTCCTGGAGGAGCGTGCTTCGTCCAACCTGCACCAGTGTGCGGTCGCCGATGAACCGTGACGCGATCGCGAGGCGCTCGCGGCTGCCAGGGGCGGAGATTTCTCCCCACCCGCGATCGAGGAGCGGGCCTGCCGACAGCTGTGCGAGATTGAATCGCGTCCAATCGGCCGGTAGGCTGAACCGGATGGCCAAGCCGTCGGGCGTGACCACGCGCACCAGCATCGGCTCGTAGCGACCGGTCGCCCGATCCGCGGCAATGGAGGCGTCGAGGCGGGGAAGACCGCCGCGTTGAAAGGCCAACGCGTACCGAGTCAACGTCGCCTCGATGATCTCGCGCTCGCGCTGCTGGAGCGACCAGGACAGCAGCTGGTGGGCGGTCATCAGCACGAGCGCCGTGCCGATGACGAACAGTCCGAAGTACCACGTCGCCAGGCGGAATCCGAACGTGCGGACGAGCCGATCACGCAGCCTTGAGAACATAGCCCGCGCCGCGTACTGTGAAGATCATGGGTGTATCGAAGCCCTTGTCCACCTTCTCCCGCAGCCGGAAGACGGCGACGTCCACGACGTTGCTGCCAGGATCGAAGTTGTAGCCCCACACCTGCGACAGAATCATGGTCTTCGACACCACTTGTCCCGCGTGGCGCATCAGCAACTCGAGCACGGCGAATTCGCGGGCTCGCAAGTCGATTGGGCGTCCCTGCCGCTCGACGACGCGGCGCAAGCGATCGAGGCTGAGATCGCCGACAACCAGCCGCGCCGATTCCGGCCGCCCGCCGGCGCGACGCAGCAGTGCCTGGACGCGGGCGAGGAGTTCGGGAAACGCAAACGGCTTCGTCAGGTAGTCATCACCGCCACGCTGGAGTCCTTCCACCCGCTCATCCAGCGACCGCTTCGCTGTCAGGATAAGAACGGGCATCGTGATGCCGTGGGCGCGAAGCTGTTCGATGAGCGAGAGGCCGTCGATGGCCGGCAGCATCAGATCGACGATTGCAAGGTCGAAATGTTCGGCGGTCGCCATCGTGAATGCCGTTCTGCCGTCGTGGGCAGTGTCAACCGTGAATCCCTCTTCGGCGAGCCCCCGCGCCACGAAGCCCGCGATGGTCGGGTCATCTTCGACGATCAACACACGCACAATGTGATCAGCATACGAAATCCCTGCGGCTGTACCGCCGCAAACGACGATGTTCAACGACACTCGGGTAAGTGCGCTCGACGTATTCGACAACGCGCTATCGGAGGCTGATGGCAGGATCCGTGCGACGAGTTCAGCCCGGGTCAGCTGAACCACTCCCCTCCGAGAACGTCCTCCTCGGCATCCCAACGAGCATTGACGTGATCGGCGACGTCGTTGCCTTAAGGTCAACTGGCTACCGCGTAGCCTGTGTCGACCAAGTCGATCGTCCAATGAAGCGTAACGGTGTTGTGAACGACGCGCCGCGTAACCAAATAGCGAATCGTAACGGGTCGACTCGCCGTCGGCGAAAGGATGACGGTGCGAGCGCTGGGCCACCCTGACAATGCGATCTCCATGTCCATGGCGAGGGCGCGATGATCCCGCGGAAAGAATAGCAGGAGGTTCTGCCCTGCTGCGCTTGTGTGCAGGCCCAGCAGCAGGGCGGCTGATTGTGAGAGGACCGCGATGTGCCCGGCGCGATCCGTGACGATCCAGGCGAGAGCATTCGTGGGTGACGGTCTCATGATTCGTCGTCGCCGGCAGGCGACGCCTCCCGTTCCATTGAACGGGTCCGAGCCTGACATCACGATGACAGGAGGATTACATCTGCGTCATGAGCACGACGGCAAGGCGATTGAGGGCGATGACGCAGATGAGACGCAACATCTGCATGGGGCCCTCGTTGTTGCCAGACCATCTCCGGGCGTCCCGGATGTGCCTCGCGACATTTCGTCAGATTCGCACCGTATCGTCGGCCCGGCCTCCGTAGGATGGCCACGGCCGAGCGTCCGGAAGAGGCCGTTGATTCACTGGCGGGTTTCTCGCATGGGTACGGGGTGAGGTGCCGAGATGCGGAACGTTTTGTTCTCCGGCTTTTTTGCGATATTCGCGCTGATCGAACAGGGCTGTGGCGCAACGACCGGGTCACTTGCGCGGCGCGTCGACGGCGACGTCAATGCCACAGCAGCGACACTCGTCGAGTTTCGTCAACGCGTCGAGAGGTACATGGATCTACGAGAGGACGTAGTCGACGAAGTGGGGGAAGCCGCGGTGACCAGCGATCCCGCGGTGATCTGGGCGCGAGAGCAAGCGCTCGCCGCGCGCATTCGTGCACGGCGTGCCAATGCGAAACATGGAGACATCTTCACGCCAGAGACTCGAACGCTGTTCCGGCGGCTGCTGAGACCCGAACTCAAAGGCGAACAGGGGCAGGACATCCGTGCGAAACTCCAGGACGATGCGCCCGCCCCGGGGGCGGTGCCGCTCGAGGTCAATGCGAAATATCCAGCTGGCGAGCCGTATCCGACAACGCCGGCGGTAGTGCTCGCCGTATTGCCGACGCTTCCGACGGGCCTCCAATACCGAATTATCGGAAAGGATCTCATCCTGCTCGACCAGCCAGCGGACGTGATCCTTGATTACGTCCGCAACGTGGTTCCGTAGCACCGTGCCGCTGGAGGTGGACGGCCCTTCTGTCGGCCGTCATGGTCTCTGCGCGACATGCGTCGCTAATTACCGCGGAATTCAACGGTTAACCGGGCCCGCGCGCGGATCTCGATCGAGCCCGGTGTGACTGGTGTGGAAGCAGCGCTCTCCGTAGCGAGCGCTACGGCATTGAACGGCGTCGGTGGCGCCGCCCGCTCCGGTTCCTCCATGGCGGTCAACACACGCATTACCGTCAGGCCGAGGGCTGAGGCGAGCGCGTCGGCTTCCTCTCTTGCACGTCGTGCCGCCTGCCGGAGTGCATCTGTGTACACTGCGTGTTCGTCCTTGAGCGCGAACTCCAGTCTGCGAACGGTTCCCCCGGCCGCCACCGCCGCGTCGATCAATCTTCCCGTCCTGTCCAACATGGATGTAACAACGCGGATGATGTTGGTAGCGACATAGCCGGCGACCTGTGGGCTGGAACCTTCGCGCGGGTAGCGATATTCGGGACGGACGGAATAGCTGGCCGTCGTGATTGTTCCGGCGCCGCCGAGAGAGGCTGTCACTGCCTCGAGTAACGCCGCGGTCTGCCGTGCATTGTCTGCCGAGGCCTCCTGCGCGGTACCTCTACGCGCTGTGATGTCGATGTCGATGGTTGCTGAGTCAGGCGGCGATGCCACTGTGGCTTCCCCCCAGACCATCAGCGTGTAAGGCGGCGGGGCGACGGCTATCTGCGCTGAGGCGTGGTCGCTCAGCAAGAGCACCAGCGTCGCCGCCATGGTCAGCGGCCTGATGTACTTCACCGTTACCTCCCGGCCCCGCGGTTGAGCGATAGCAACCCTAGGACCTACCAACACCGCTTCAATCTGTAAACCGTTCTGCCTCCGACCGCCTCGTGCCGATACTTGAATTCCGCGACGGCGATCCCCGACGGCGACGATGATGTAACCGCCGGGCCGAGGACACTATTCAGCTGAGACCGATGCGTCATGTGGCGGCACTGTATGCCGGCGATTTGCTCCTCCCTCGTATCGTCCTGCGGTGGTGCGGTGACGAGACTGATCACGAAGCGTGTGGTTCGTCGTTAGTGCTCGCGCGTGTCGTCGCGCCGACGGGTGGGGAGGTGTTTCGGTAGGGAGGGATGCGAGAGGCAAATGGCTGCTCGGTGCAGAGTACGACGGAGCGCTGGTGGACGTTGATGCTCGCTCGTACGACTATTGGACGTCCTCCCGCTCGCCCCGGAGCCGTAGATGAGGGTGCTCGCGCTGTCGACGATGTCGACGGACGAACGCCGCGGCTGCGACGAACATCATCCCGATAGCGCCGATCAAGGGGACCCAGCTGGCCGTGGATGGCAGCGTTTCCGCCACCTGCTCGGCGTTGTTGGCCGACGTCGAGGCAATCTCAGAATCCTCGATTGCGGCGCCGTTCTCACTTTCCACAGGCGTCGCTGGTGAGACGGATTCCCTATCCGCGCCACCACCGCAGGCGCCGGCGCCGACGGCGGCAACGATCATCGCACTGAGCAGCATGTTGCGCATGTTGTTCCTCATCTTCGTTGAGAGGATCTCCGAAGTCGACGGGGATTCACATCCTTCGCATACCTGATTCTTCAAGCAACAACGGATGAATGTTCGGGCTAAGAACGATGCAAACGGTGCGAGGCGCACCGCTTTGCCACCGTGCTGTCGGTTCGTGGCGTTGCATCTGTCCCGTCACAGGCGAGACCCGCGTGCGTCCGACGAGGCGTTATCCGCTAACTGACTCGCACTGTGAATGGCGGATGCGACGAGTGAGCGTGATCGAACGAAGGAGTGCACGCACATCATCGGTGCCAGGTACGCAAAACGCCGCCGGCGGCGCCCCGCGTCCGACGCCGACGGTGATCGCGCGTTCGGGTAACGCGCGAAACAGATCCTCGTCGGAACGATCATCGCCGAAGGCGACAATCATGGAAGAGGGTTGAAAAGTCGTGCGCAGGGCTACCTGCGCCTTGTTGAAGCCACGGAATCGAATCTCAACGACCTTGTTGCCCTCAATCACCTCCAACGGCTGATTGCTGAGGACGTCGCCGAGCAGCATGCGCAATTCATGCGCCTGCCGTTCCCCAAATTCCGGGTCGGCCTGGCGGTAGTGCCATGCCAGCGAGGCCGTCTTCTCTTCGACTCGCGCACCTGGCGTGTTCGCGGTGAACTGACGCAGGACCGGAACAACTCGATCGAGCAAGCCTGGCACGTGCTGCCCGGCGGCCTTCCAGATATCGGACCGTGACGTCCGACGCCAGAATCCGTGTTCAGCCCACAGCGCAAGAGGGAACTCGGCAAACCACTCCTCGAGAAACTGGCGTGGGCGGCCGCTCACGAGGTGCACTTCCACACCTGGGCAATGGCAGAGGTCATTGAGCAACTCTAAAACGGCGACGTCTGGGAGCGCCTGCTCCGGCGATTCGGCAATTGGCACCAGCGTTCCGTCGTAATCGAGCAAGAGGTACACGTGCTCTGCCTCTGATGCGCGCTCGACAATCGACGCGAGTCGAGTCCCACAGTCGGCGGGTGCCGCGCCCGTCAATCCGGCTCGGTCGCAGAGCCGGCCGATGAACGCCGTCGCCCATTGCTCCACGTCGTTGGCCATCACTTGGGTACGCAGGCGCGCCATCCGTCGAGTGCGCTCAATGTGAGGCATGTGCAGGGCGCGCTCGATGGCCGCGCCGGTGGCATCCGCGTCATAAGAGTTGACGAGCACGGCATCACCGAGCTCCGACGCCGCGCCCGCCAGTTCGCTCAACACCAGCACGCCATCGTTGTCAATTCTCGAGGCCACAAATTCCTTGGCGACGAGATTCATGCCGTCGCGGAGTGGCGTGACAAGCATGACATCGGCGGCGCAGTACAGCGCAACGAGATCGTGCTGCGAAACGGATCGATGCATGTACTGCACCGGCGTCGACCGCAACGTCGTACAGGATCCGTTGATGCGACCGACGGTCTCTTCGACTTCACGGCGCAAGCGCTTGTAGGAGTCAACAGCACCGCGCGAGGGAACGGCGACCTGAATATAGCGGATCGTGTCGCGAAGCGCCGGTTCACGGGTCAACAGTCGCTCGATCGCCATCAACCGACGTGGAATTCCTTTCGTGTAATCGAGGCGGTCAACGCCGAGAATGATCCGCCGCCCTGCGGCTCCCCGCCGAATCGCCGCCGTTGATGCACAGACGTCTGGTTCGGCCGCGAGACGTGCGAACGAGTCGGCGTCGATGCTCATTGGAAATACGCCGAGTTGGACGTCGCGGCCGTCGACGGTCACTCGATCGATATCCGTTTCGATGCCTTCGAGGTGCAACAGCGATGTGACGAAGTGGCGCAGGTATCCAAACGTGTGGAATCCGACGAGGTCGGCGCCGAGAAGTCCGTTTAGGATTTCCTTGCGCCACGGAAGAACGCGGAAGACTTCGGACGAGGGAAATGGGATGTGGAGAAAGAATCCGATCCGCACCTGAGGGAGTCGCGCGCGCAGGAGCGCGGGCACCAGCATCAACTGGTAGTCATGAATCCAGATGACGTCGCCCGGCTTGACGATACGCGCGATCGACTCCGCGTAGAGCTCATTCACCTCGCAATAGGCATCCCACCCGGCAGTGTCGAGCGGGATGCGATCGACAAGGTAATGAAACAGGGGCCAGACCACACCGTTACAGAATCCGTCGTAGTACTGGGCGATTTGCTCACGCGTCAGGTAGACCGGTTCGATCCGTTGCGCGCGTAGCTCGCGATCGAGTTCGGCTCGCTGCGCGCGCGTGAATCGCGAGATGTCGCCGGGCCAACCGACCCACATGCCGCCGGTGCGCTCGTACCACGGCCGAAGACCTGTCGCCAGCCCTCCTTCACTTGGTTTCAATGCGACGGCGCCGCCATCGAGCACCGCGGAGACGGGGAGGCGGTTGGCGGCGATAATGACGCGTTCGGGAACCATGTGTTCGAATGACAAGTCGCTCTTCAGGCTACCCATCTCCCGGGGAGATCAGCCATCCGCTACGGCCTGTATTTGACGAACTGAAACGGGCGATATGCGCAGCGTGCGTCAGGAGCGGGCGCGGTTTTTCAGCACCGTACCCACGATGATTAAGGTAAACGCGACCAGCCGCAGGCCATAGATGTATGGACGGGTGTCCTCGGCGGGTGCGGACAGGGCCAGGAGCGTCCACGACAAGCCCAACAGAAAGAAGGCCGCGGCGAAGTAGGCGAACAGCGAGTCGCGACCGTCACGCCAGAACCGCAAAAAGAACAAGCCGCTGGCGTAGGCGCCCGTGCTACTGATCCCTTGCAGAAAGACCGTCACCTCGTGAGTCATGAACGCGTCTCCCAGATGAGTCCGTAGAGCATGACGGCCATGGCGACCGCGCCGGCGGCGCTGCGGTACACCGAGAGATCGACACCCGTGTACATGACGAGGTCCACGTAGACCAGCACGCTATTCACCGCCAGGGCTGCGAAGCTGATCACACTCCACAGCACCAGGCGCGTGCGTGATTTCAAGTACTGCCGCATGAGCATCATCGCGACAAGCAAGCTCGTCGCCGCACACAAGAGGTAAATCGTCTTAGCGATGGTCATCGCGTGTGATCCTGAACGCGTCGGCGAAATCGCGCACGCTATCGGACACCGTGGAGCGAGCGATCAATTTCACGACGTCCACGGGGTTATTGTGATACGCGATTGCGAACGCGACGGCTTGCTGCTCGAGTTCCTGAATTCCCGGATCAAACCGGTAGCGGACCGCGTCGCTGATCCGAATATCGAGCAGATTGGCGCGGGCGAGCTGGTCGAGTATTCGCCGCGCCCGGGACTCCGTGATTGACAGTGCGCGAGCCATGCTAGTGGCGTCCCACCATCGGTCGCGGTGATCGACGCACAGCATGAACACTTGAAGATCTTCAACTGAGCGCATGTACGAACGAGCAAACTGCACCAGCGCAGTCGGCAGGGATGCCATGAGGTAGTGGCGATGTTATCGTGAGCCACCTCCGCGGCGCGTCCCCCCGACAGCGTGTCGGATATCCCGCTCAGACGGGAGCGGGAAGCGTGCGGTGACAACGCCCCAGCGCATGCCGTGGCGCTGTGTGCCGTTGAGCTTGTTTCCTGCCTCGCGTTGAGTGCGGTACTTGGCCTCCAAATTTCCATGTCCCACTGGATAGACGATCCCACGCCGGCATAACAGGATCGATTCGAAGGTGAGCTGCGCGGTGCCTCCCGCATCTGTACCCCCGTGGTGCTGCAGACCCCTTCTTGAGAGGGGTCCGAATGTGGCCCCTCTCAATTTGTCAGTCTGATAAGGAGACGTGAATGCGGATTATCGGGATTGTCGGGATTCTTCTGTTATTGGTTCCGGCGGTCTTTGCTGATGAACAGGAACCCGCGAGTTCACCGCACGCGAAACCGAAGCTAACACTCGCAGGCGACACAGCGCTTCTGACCGTCGCAGTCCGTCCGGAGAAATCGGCGGACTTCGAGCAGGTCATAAGCAAGATGAAAGCTGCGCTTCTCCAATCGGACGATCCGAAACGAAGAGAACAAGCAGCGGGGTGGAAGGTGATGAAACTCGAAAAACCTCTGCCTGACGGTAATCTCGCATACGTGCACGTCATCCAGCCAGTTGTGCCAGGTGCGGACTACGCGGTCATGCAGACGTTGTACGACGCCTTCCCGGACGAGCGTCAGGCATTATACGAGCTCTATCGCGGAGCATTCGTCCAGAACCTTTCTCTCGCCACGGGGCACATCGTGGTGGACATGTCGAAGGCCCCATAACTGGGCATGGACGTCAGTCCAAACCCTGGCGATGCCGGCGAGTCTACGGTCGTTGCCTTTGTGCGTTTGGGGAGCGTGCGGACGGACCCGTCACACAACCTGTCTCAACTTCCTCGCCGTGCGGTTGATCTGCTCCGCGGCTGGGGCGCCCGCCTGATTCTCGTCAGCGCCTCAGCTGCTGACTCCTGACGCATACCTGACGAACGCAACGGGCGAGGACGGTTAGGCCGAGGCGTTAGTCGGGCCGTGCTGAGTTTGAGCCTTGTTGCGTGCCGAATGGACCTGGAAATCCAATCGCCGCGCAGCGGCAGCACACGATCGGATGCGAGGCATCGATGCGGTCGCGGGCGATCGCGAGAGCAACTAACCACCTGCCTTCGCAAGACGCCGTCGCGGACCCGTGAGGCAGCGCGCCAGCCGAATAGAAATAGCGTGGCTGCTGCCGGGAGGTCGTCGTGAAGGTTCAGGAATAGAGTTTGCTGTGTCGCGGATCATCAGAGGGGCCCGGATTGCTGCGTGTCAATCCAGGCCCCAAGGCAGGCGCGAGCTGCGTGGGCCCCGCTCCTGCTTTCTTCGCGAATTGCCTTCGCGTCCCGTGACCGTTCGTGCGCGGTGCTTCAGAAATCGAACTGCACCGACAGACGCACGAAGCGCGGGCTCAGCAGCGTAGTCGCCTGTCCATATTGCTCGACGACCGGCGTGTTCGGGTTGTCAGCCTGGTCGAGGTCGTTTTCGTACCCCCTGATCGCGTCGTTGTTGAACAGGTTGTAGATATCGACGCCGACGTTGACGCGCTTGTTGGCGAACCGGAGGTTCTTCCCGAGCTTCACGTCGAAGATGGTGTAGCCCTCGCCGTACTGCTCACCAGGATTAAGAAGATTGACCGTATATTCCGTCGTGGTTACGCCGGCACCGGTGTCCACGAAACAACCCACCTGGCCAGCCGTGGCCCCGGCCGGGCACGGGGCTGTCGCACGAAAGGCGCTGCCCGGCTCCCATACGACCTGCTCCTTGGTAAAGGTGTAGTTCGCTTCGCGCTCGATGCCGGCGCGCCACTGGAACACCGTGCTGACAAGTACGTCGATCTTCGGAATCGTGTAGGCGGCAGTACCCCGGACATTCGTTTCCCAGCGCGTATACGGATTGCAGGCGGGCGTCACGCCGTCGTGTTGCCGGACGTTGGGTCCATCGTTATTGGTTCCGCCGGTGGGCGAGTAACAGAGGTCACGCACCGCACGACCGCTGGCGCTCGCACCCGTTCTTCTCTTTCGTTACCTTGTCCGCGACTCGCTCGGCCTGAAGGTCCCGTTCCTCCAGTTCTACCCAGCAATGATCGTCGCGGCGTGGTACGGAGGCCTCGGTCCAGGCGTTCTGATTACGGGACTCTCGACAGTTGCGGCCATGTACTTCCTGCTGCCGCCCGCCGGCCTTGCTGTCAACGACGCTGCCGACCAGTTGTCCCTCGGCGTCTTCGTCGCCACCGGTCTGGTGATCTCGTGGCTCAATCATCGACTCCACCTCGCGGAGGAGGCGCACCGCACGGCCGCCGCGACGGCGACGGTGCGGGCCGAGCGCTTGGATGCGGTTCTCAACATGACTGTCGACGGCATCATCGGCATCGACGCTCGTGGACGCATCGAGGCATTCAACCGCGGGGCCCAGCAACTGTTCGGGTATCCGGAGGACGAGGTCCTCGGACGCAACGTCAGCATCCTGACGGCGCCGCCGCACCACGAGCAGCACGATGCATATCTGGAGCGCTATCTGACGACCGGCGAGGCCCGGATCATCGGCATCGGACGTGAGGTCACCGGCCGACGCCGCGATGGCACCGTGTTTCCGGTGCATCTGTCCGTTGGAGAAATGCGGATTGGAGGCGAGCGCAAGTTCACCGGCATGCTGCGCGACCTGACCAAACGCGTACACCTCGAGGGAGAGTTGGGCGCCAGCGAAGCCCGGTGGCGGGCGATCGTCGATTCCGCCGTCGACAGCATCATCGTGATCGACGCACACGGGCGGGTCGAGGCCTTCAACCGGGCCGCCGAACGCCTGTTTGGCTACGCGGCGCAGGACGTCATCGGTCGCAATGTGGACACGTTGATGCCGTCTCCCTATCGCGAAGAGCACGACACCTACTTGTCGCGCTACCTGGCGACAGGCAGAGCCAAGATCATCGGCGTCGGCCGGGAAGTGCAGGGCCGCCGCAAGGACGGCACGACGTTCCCGCTGCATCTGTCTGTCGGCGAGATCACCATTCAAGGTGAGCGCAAGTTCACGGGTATCCTCCACGATCTCAGCGGCCGAGTCGCGATCGAGGAACAACTTCGCGAGCAGGCAGCGCTGGCCAGGCTGGGCGAGATGGCGGCCGTCATCGCGCACGAGGTGAAGAACCCGCTGGCCGGGATCCGCGGGGCCATTCAAGTCTTCGGCGGAAGCATGTCTCAGGAGGCTTCGGCTGCGCCGATCCTCAAGGAAATCGTCTCGCGCGTCGACTCGCTCGACCAGATGATGAAGGATCGGCCTGCCGTGGCCGGAACTTTCCCGCGGCCAGCACGGAGGATTCCCCGTCATCCCTCAACGAAAAGATCCCGCAGTCGCGCCATGAGCGCGACTGCACCGTGTTGTCCTTGTGATCGCGCGACTCGATGCAGGCAGAAGAAATGCATCACTTTACGGACGAGGCCGAATACCGAGGGCTGGCAACGACTCGGGCCAGGTCCTTCGGAGAATGTTCGGAGGAACGTATGGCGAGACGATGGCTGTTTGGCGTTGTCACCGCGGCACTGATTGCCGTGATGATGCCCGTACCAGCAGGTGCGGTGACGTATGACAAGCTCACGTACATGACCTTCAGCGGGCCCGTGCAGATACCCGGCACCACGTTGGGTGCTGGCACGTACCGCTTCAGACTGACCAATCCCGACACCAGTCGGAATGTTCTGCAGGTTCTCAGCAACGACGGCGCGACGGTCTACGCGATGTTCAACACCATCCAGGACCACCGCGCCGCGCTGACGGACGAAGCAGCAGTCACCTTCAGGGAAACACCGGCTGGTGTGCCCCCTGCGATCAAGTCGCTGTTCTACGGCGGGGAGTACCACGGATACGAGTTCGTGTACCCCAAGGGCGGCCCGATCATGATCGCCGAGGTCGTCCCACAGCCGGAGATCACGTATACGCCGGCTCCGGCCGCGGAAGCGGTTGCGGAGGCGATCGTTGAGCCGGTGGCAGAGCCGGTTGCGGAACCGGTACCGGAGCCCGTTGCGGAGGCGGCCGTGGAGCCTCTTCCTGAGCCTGAGCCGGTAGCGTTGCCGCGCACGGCAACCCTGCTGCCGTTGATGGTGGTCGGTGGGTTGACCTCGCTCCTCGGCGCACTGGGGCTGGGTCTGCTTCGCCGCCGTGTCAGCTGACGAAAACGGCGTCCGGTCCGGCGAAATGTCGATCGTCGCCAGGACCGGACGCCACGTCGGAGGGTCACCATGAAACCGCTGACATGCCTGGGGCTACTCCTGGGGCTGTGGACCGCGCTTGGCTCGGCCTCGCCACAGCTGCCTGGTGCGCCGCTGGTTGTCTCCGCCCGGACCGACCTCGTCACGCTGACCGTCTCCGTCGTGGACCGGCGAGGTCGATTCGTGACCGGCCTTCGCCCCGAGCACTTCACCGTTTACGACAGCGGCGAACCACAGACAATCCAGGTTTTCACGAGCGACGATGTGCCCGCCACCATCGGGCTGGTGATTGACAGCAGTGGCAGCATGCGCGGCCGACGCAGTGAGGTGACCGCCGCGGCGGCGGCGTTTGCCGACATGAGTCATCCGCTCGATGAGTTCTTCACGCTGAACTTCAACGAGTACGTCTGGCCGGGTCTCCCGCCTGACGTCGCATTCACCGAAGACATGGACGAACTGAGCGCGGCGCTGTCCGCCGCGCCCGCGTACGGGATGACGGCCCTGTACGACGCCGTCGACCGCGCGCTCGATCATCTGCAACTCGGCAGGCGCGACCGCAAGGCGTTGATCGTCGTGAGCGACGGCGGAGACAACGCGAGCTCACAGACGCTCGACGCTGTCCTCGCGCATGCGCGTCGGGCGGGCGCAGCCATCTATTCGGTGACGCTCGACAATCTCGGCGATCGCGACGCCAACCCTCGCGTGTTGAAGAAACTGGCCGGCGAAACCGGCGCGCGGGCCTTTACGCCCGGGAGCGCGGACGAGGTCATGCGCGCGTTCGCACAGATTGCGCGCGAGATCAGAAGCGCGTACACGATCGGCTTTGTACCTACGGCCACAGCCGCCGTCGGCTTCCGCCCCGTCCGCGTCGTGGTCGACGCCGGCGACCGTCGTGGCCTCACTGTCCGCACGCGAGCGGGCTATTATGCGGGACCCTCTTGAGGCACGGCCAGGTCGCCGCGGCGCAGGCGTCCTGCGATGGGTGGAACGGCTGCTGCTCCTTGCCGGCGTGGCGATGCTCGGCTGGGTCGCCGTGATCGTCACGGATGCGACGATCGCCCAGAGAGTGGCGCGCCAATCGCTCGCGATCGCGCCCGCCGACACGTCGCGTTCTCCACTTGAACCGGCGAGGGCCGAAGGCGGTTCGCCGCGGTCGCCGAGTCCAATCAGGGGGTCCGCGCTCGCCGAGCTGTCTATTCCGCGGCTGCATCTGTCGGCCGTCGTACTGCACGGATCGGATGCCCACACGCTCCGCCGCGGTCCGGGCCATCTCGAGAACACCGCCTTACCGGGTGAGCCGGGAAACGCCGTGATCGCCGGGCATCGCGATTCGTTCTTCCGGCCGCTGCGGAATGTTCAGGTCGGAGACGATGTCTTCGTGGACACGCGGAAGGGACGATTTCAGTATCGGGTGACGTCGCTGCGCGTCGTGAAGCCGCACGACCTCAGCGTCCTGAACCCGACCGACGACGCGGTGCTGACGCTCATTACCTGCTATCCGTTCTGGGTGCTCGGTGATGCACCCGATCGGTTCGTCGTACGGGCCGTCGGCGTCAGAGATGCGGCGTCGGCGACGTTCACGGCCGCTGCGACGCCGTCGCGAGAGGCGACCGGTGCGCCGCCGGTGACGCCTCTGGCGGAGGCCGCATCACTCGCCTCGAACACCCCTGTAGTTCCTGATGATGAGAGTCTCGTGCGCCAGGCGCTCGAGCGTTTCCGGCGCACCCACAACGCACGGAGCATCAGCCACGACGACGCCCGTGCGGACGGATTACTCAGATTTGAGGCGTGCGAGGTTACCTTCACCACCGATGGGGCGACAGCGGCATGTGATGTCCCCGTGCCCCCGTCCGCCGACGGCGGTCCGCAGGTCTGGACCGTCGCCTTGGAACGTGCCGCGGGCGGATGGGCGATTCGATCGATCGCGGTGGAGGAGTCGGCGCGATAAGGTCGCCCCGCCGCCTCATATGCCGAAGTGTTCCTTCACCTTCGCTACGATCTGCGGATCGGTGAGTCTGTCGGCGGTTGTGATCTCGACAACGGGTCGAGAGGGCGCCCGGGATCGGCCGAGCCGTTCCTTGAGTTCCAGCTTCGCCTCGCCCGGCCCGAAGATCAGGAGTGCCTCCGGTGTCCCCAGGTGATCGATAACCTCGTCGTAGTAGCGGTCGAGGCTTTCTCTGTGCCGTTCCTCGTATTTCTTCTCACCCCCGCCATCCTGCTGGCCGCCGAAGTGAGGATGTGCGGCGACGTCAGATTCGAGCGTCCTTGTCGTGACGCGACCCTCTGACGCCGACACGATGACGGCTTTCTTGTGATCGATCCAGACGCCTGCCATGCGGTTCATACAGTCCCTCGCCTATTTTGTGCGCTCTCTGGCAGAGTACTGGTTCAACAGGTCGATTAGCTTGGTGGCACCCTGTGGCGCGCGCACCCCCGTCGTCACGATCGCGCGGTTCTCCAGCTTCTTGCCATACAGGGCAGCGTTGTCATCCAGGTCCTGCCGCAGCGTGGCCCCTTCCAGCGCGACGCCGGCAAAGAGCCCCTGCGATCGCGACCACGACAGGATGTCGGCCCGCATCTGCGCGTCGGTCTGCGCCGCCGCCGTACGTCCCACGGGACCAGCCGCCACGGAGGCTTCAGCGCCCAGCGTGAACTTGTTGGACAGGAGCTTGTCCGCTCCCCGTTCGTTCATGATCAGCATGATCACGTCCGTCGACGAACCGCCGATCTGGAAACCGACGCTCCCGCCCTCGATACGGACCGCGCCTGGCGCCGACCAGCCCGCGCCGGCCGCCTTCCGGCAGGAGATGAACCCCTTGCCGTATTTCCCGCCAACGACGAAGGCCGCCGTCTTCAGCTCGGGAACAATCACGATGCAATGGGCTTTCTCGACCAGATCCCTTGGAATACTCCGATCGGGAGTGGCCATGATCTCCGAGAACACGACCGCTGCTTCGTTCAGCCGCTTCGCGGCGTCGTCATCCGCCGCCAGCAGCGGCGTTGCCATGGTCGTCGTCACAACCGCCGCCACAATCATCAGTCTCACGTTGCACCTTCCTTTGTCGCGGGTCCTGAATCCCTGGAGGACTCCACCGGTGAGCCGCAATTTACATGCCTTCAACCACGCGATTCAGGCCTCCTCCTGAGCGGCGTTCGATTCCTCGTCGGCAGAGCTACAGAAACATCGCGTTTGCGCCCTATGGCAAGACGCAATGGCGCGCACTGGAGCGGGAGGTTCAGTCGACGAGTCGTGGGCTGAGCGCGCAGCTCGCGGTCAGCCGGGAGGCCGCCGTGATCGACTACCACCTGCACCAGCCCGAGGCCGCCGCGAAGACATCCAATACGTGCACGGCTTGTTCACGCTGTGGCGTCAGGCCAGTGACGCCGTCGAGCGCCGGGCGCATTAGTTCGCGCCTCTCCGCGAAAGAATCCCCATCGCGCACGTCCCGCCACGCGGCTGGTCGCGCAGGACGGATGCGACTGCGTGGCTCCCGCATTGCACAGTTCAGCAGCAGTGAAAGGAGGACGCCATGCTGTACACCATTGCCGTGGTTCTGCTGATCCTGTGGCTGCTTGGCCTCGTCAGCGGTTACACGATCGGTGCGTTCATCCATGTGCTCCTGGTCGTGGCGATTGTGTTGTTCCTGGCCGGGTTGTTGAGCGGCCGGCGCCGCCTCGTCTGACGGTCCTTCCCAGGTACCGAAGGTACCGGAGCGCAGGACTGTCAGGCGAGCGAGAGGAGGAGTGATGAAACGCGAAACGAGTTCGTCGATACCCCGCCGCGTGTGGTTTGCGGCAGCAACTGTCCTTGCGGGTGTCATCGCGAGTGGCAGTCTGGTCGTGGCACAAGGTTCGACTGATCGCGCGATCGATCAGGCCCAGCGCGCCGTGCAGGAGCGGATTACCAGCCAGCAAGGTGGCGGGAATCTGACCGTGCAGTTCGCCCGCGATGCTCAGACCGAATTTCCGTCGAGCGCGCAGGTGCTGGTGCGGGGCACTGGCAGCGTGACGCGCGCCACGGATGGAAGGCTGCGGCCGTTCTCGTATGAAGCGGTTGTCAATACCCGCAGCAACAGGGTGATCAGGACCCAGTACGCGTGGCGTGGCGAGTGGTACAGCAGCGGCCGTAACGCGGTGAGCAATCGTCTGACGGGCACCTACCGCCTCGATCCCGCCCGCAGCGACGATCCCGCCGCGACGGCCCGCGCCGTCACGCGCAATCTGCCTGCGGGGGAACAGGAGCGCCTGCGCACGGCCGTCACGCGGCGACTGGAAGCGCCCGAGTTGCTCGCCATCGAGCGCGACGGACGCATCATCACCATCGCATCGTCGGTGGCCACTCGGGTCACGTTCGAAGCCGATGGGCGTCAACAAATCGAGCAGTCGCGCAATGCCCGGCAGGTGCGCACGACGGCCACGCTGTCCGGCGACCGACTGATCGTCAGTACCGATGGGGACCGGGCCGTCGATTACCAGGTCACCTTCGAATCGATCGACAACGGCCGCAGCCTTCGGGTCACGCGCCGCATCACGCATGAGGATCTGCGGCAGGCCGTCGTGGCAAGGAGCGTCTACGACAAGACGTCGGCCACGCCGCAATGGGACGTCTACGCTCGCGTCCGGCGCGGCACTCCCGCTGCCGATGACGAAGGCAGCGGCTTCATCGTCCCGGATGGAACGGACATGGTGGCCGTGCTGAACGACGCGTTGAGTACCAGGCAGGCCCGTGACGGCGATCGGTTTGCGCTGACAGTACGCACGCCGTCGCAGTACGCCGGAGCCACCATCGAAGGGTCGCTCGTGCACGTCGCCCGTTCCGGCCAGGTCTCGGGCCGGGCCGAGATGTCGTTCGCGTTCGACGCCATCCGTCTGCGCAACGGGCGCGTCTACGACTTCACCGGCTACATCGAAAGCGTCCGTGCGCCGAACGATGATGCCGTGCGGGTCGATAACGAGGGCGTGGTCCAGGACGATACCGGTCAGGCCGGCCGCACTGTGACCCGCACCGGAATAGGTGCGGCGATCGGGGCGGTGATTGGCGCCGTGACCGGCGGCGGCAAGGGTGCGGCGATCGGCGCCGCAATCGGTGCCGGCGCCGGCGCCGGGTCGGTGTTCATCCAGGGCCGCAGCGATCTCGATCTCCTGAGCGGAACGGAGTTCAGGATTCGAGCAAGTGCCCCTCGTTGAGGGTTGCCGGCCACCGGCGAACACGAGCCGGTGGCCGGACGCCATGCGATCC